>NZ_JBEXYS010000001.1:117508-821512 GCF_040631045.1 Streptomyces sp. NPDC005706
GGGTGCCGCCGCAGTCGGGCAAGCCGCAGGGCTCCGGCAGGTCCGAGGGTTCCGAGGGGCAGGCGGCCGAGCGTTCCGCCGGGGCCGCGCGTCCCGGGGTGCCGCCGCAGTCGGGCAAGCCGCAGGGCTCCGGCAGGTCCGAGGGTTCCGAGGGGCAGGCGGCCGAGCGTTCCGCCGGGGCCGCGCGTCCCGCGGTGCCGCCGCAGTCGGGCAAGCCGCAGGGCACCGGAAAGTCCGGCCGGCCGGGCCAGTCGCCGCAGACGCCCCCGAAGTCTCCGGGCTCCGACGCGCCGACGGCCGACCGGTCGGCCGGAACCCGGCGCCCCGGCGTCCCTCCGCAGGCGCCCGGCGAGGGCGAGGGCTCCCGCAAACCCGGGGCCGGGCGGTCCCAGGGGTCTCAGCGCCCCGAGGTGCCTCAGCAGTCCGGGCAGTCACAGGGGGCCGGGAAGTCCGGGGGCTCCGAGCAGCAGGCGGCCGAGCGTTCCAGCGCGCCCCGGCGCCCCGGGGTACCCGGCCAGGCGGGGGAGCCGCAGAATTCCGCCAAGTCCGACGGCACCCGGAACCCGGCGGCCGAGCGGCCCACCACCCGGCGCCCCGGAGTACCCGGCCAGGCCGCGCAGCCGCAGACGTCGGCCAAGCCGCAGGGCCCGGAGAAGCCCCAAGAATCCGACGCGGCCGAGAGCACCCAGGTACTCGGGCGCGTCAACTCGTCCCGCGCCTCCGCCGCCGCCGAGGGAGCCGAAGCGGCCCGTAAGCGCGGCGGCGGGAAGGCGTCCGGCGGCCCCCAGGGAACCGGAGACGCCCAGGCACCCGAGACGACCCAAATCCTCCGCAAGGTCAAGGCCCCCACCACACCCGAGCAGACCCGCCCGGGCAACAGCACCACCACGGCGAAGAGCGGCCAGGCCGCCACGCCCGGCGGCGCCAGGAAGGGCCCCCGGGCAGCCACGGCCGCCGGTGCCGCCGGTGCCGCCGCGGCAGCTCAGGCCGCCGCGGGAAGCGGCGCCGCCCAGGGCACCCAGACCACGACGGCCAGCGGCGGCGCGGCCAAGGCCGGGACTGCCGCGGCCGAAGACACGGCCACCACCGCCACCGCCAACGCGGCCGGCGGCGGAACCGGAGGCGGCAAGGGCAAGAAGCCCAAGCGGCCCAAGCGAACCGGATGGCGCCGCCTCCTCCCCACCTGGCGCATGCTGCTCGGCACCTTCGTGATCGGCGTCATGCTGATCATCGGCCTGTTCTTCCTCGGCTACTCGCTCGTACAGATCCCCTCCGCCAACGCCCTCGCGACCAAGCAGAGCAACGTCTACCTCTACGCCGACGGCTCCCAGCTCGCCCGCGACACCCGCGACAGCAAGGTCAACCGCGAGAACGTCAGCCTCGCCCACGTCTCCAAAGCCGCCCAGCACGCCGTACTGGCCGCCGAAGACCGCGACTTCTACTCCGAGTCCGCGATCGACCCCAAGGCCATGCTCCGCGCCGGCTGGAACACCGCCCTGGGCAAGGGCAGGCAGTCCGGTTCGACCATCACCCAGCAGTACGTCAAGAACTACTACCTGGGCCAGGAACAGACCGTCACCCGCAAGGCCAAAGAGTTCTTCATCTCGATGAAGCTGGACCGCGAGAAGTCCAAGGACGACATCCTCGAGGGCTACCTCAACACCAGCTACTTCGGCCGCAGCGCCTACGGCATCCAGGCCGCCGCCCAGGCCTACTACGGCAAGGACGCCCAGGACCTCGACCCGGCCCGCGCCGCCTACCTCGCCGCACTCGTCAACGCCCCCAGCGAATACGACGTCGTCGCACACCCCGAGAACAAGCCCGCCGCCGTCGCCCGCTGGAACTACGTCCTGGACGGCATGGTCAAGGAAGGCTGGCTCGGCAAGAGCGAGCGCACGGGCCTGAAGTTCCCCACACCCAGGCAACAGACCCTCCCCAACGGCCTGTCCGGCCAACGCGGCTACCTCGTCGACGCCGTCAGGCAGTACCTGATCAGCAACGACATCGTCACCTCCGACCAACTCGAGGCCGGCGGCTACCGCATCACCACCACCATCCAGAAGAACCGGCAGAACGCCTTCGTCAAGGCCGTCGACGACCAGCTCATCTCCAAACTCGACAAGAAGAACCGCAAGGCCGACAACTACGTCCGCGCCGGCGGCGCCTCAGTCGACCCCAAGACCGGCAAGATCGTCGCCATGTACGGCGGCATCGACTACGTGAAGCAGTACACCAACGGCGCCACCCGAGGCGACTTCCAGGTCGGCTCCACCTTCAAGCCCTTCGTGTTCACCTCGGCCGTCCAGAACAGCTCCACCACCCAGGACAGCCGCCCCATCACTCCGAACACCATCTACGACGGCACCAGCAGGCGCCCCGTACAGGGCTGGACCGGCGGCGGCTACAACCCCGCCAACGAGGACGAGAAGTCCTACGGCGACATCCCCGTCCGCAAGGCCACCGACCTCTCCGTCAACGCCGTCTACGCCCAGATGGCCGTCGACGTCGGCCCCGCCAAGGTCAAGCAGACCGCCGTCGACCTCGGCATCCCCGAGAACACCAAGGACCTCCAGCCCTACCCGTCCATCGCCCTCGGCACCGCCACCGCCAGCGTCCTCGACATGGCGGAGGCCTACGCCACGCTCGCCAACCACGGCCAGCGCGCCACATACACCATGGTCGAAAAGGTCACCAAGGACGGCACCCAGCAGATCGAACTGCCCGAACGGCAGACCAGGCGGGCCGTCACCCGCGAGGCCGCCGACACGACCACCTCGATCCTCCAGAGCGTCGTCGACAACGGCACCGCCGTCGCCGCCCAGGCCGCCGGCCGCCCCGCCGCCGGCAAGACCGGCACCGCCGAGGAGGACACCGCCGCCTGGTTCGCCGGCTACACCCCCGACCTAGCCACCGTCGTCTCCGTCATGGGCCAGGACCCCGTCACCGCCGCCCACAAGTCGCTCTACTACGCCCTGGGCCAGCCCCGCATGAACGGCGGCGGCCCCCCCACCGCCATCTGGGCCCAGTACACCCGCGACGCCCTGAAGGGGAAACCGGTCAGCGACTTCGACCTCCAGCTCCAGCAGGGCGCCGACCAGACCCAGGCCCCCATCGACCCCTCCGGCGACCCGAGCACCGGCTCCCAGGACAACGGCGGCACCACCGGCACGCCCACCGACGGCGGCACCACCGGCACCACCGGCACGCCCACCGACGGCGGCACCACCGGCAGCACCCCCACCACCGACGGAGGAACCACCGACGGCGGCACCACCACCGACAGCGGCGGCACCACCACCGACGGAGGAACCACCGACGGCGGCGGAACCACCACGGGCGGCGGCACCAACGGCGACCCCACCACCGGCGGAGGCACGGACACCGGCGGCGGCACACCCGGCGGAAACACCGGAGGCCTCGACACAGGCGGAGGCACCGACACCGGCGCCACCGGAGGCCAACCCTAGAACCGCCCGTCAGTGACCGCCGGTCGCCTTGAGCCCCACCACGGCGACCAGCAGCAGACACACGAAGAAAACACGGGCGGCGGTGACCGGCTCACCCAGCACCACCATGCCGAGCACCGCCGCACCGGCCGCCCCGATACCCACCCACACCCCGTACGCCGTACCGATCGGCAACGACTTCGCCGCGTACGACAACAGCACCATGCTGGCCACGATCCCGGCACCCGTGAACACACTCGGCACGAGCCGGGTGAACCCCTCGGTGTACTTCATCCCCACCGACCAGGCCACCTCGAGCAGACCGGCGACAACCAGCAGAACCCACGCCACGACGACACACCTCCGGCAGACGAACCCATTCCTGGTGCGTCGTCTTTGCCTGCATCCCGGTACGGCGCGTCTCGTCGGGCACCTCCGAACATAGCAAAGCAACGACAGAGGGGCCGGTGACCACAGTCACCAGCCCCTCCGCCATCACC
Organism: Streptomyces sp. NPDC005706; assembly: GCF_040631045.1. Lineage (NCBI taxonomy): Bacteria > Bacillati > Actinomycetota > Actinomycetes > Kitasatosporales > Streptomycetaceae > Streptomyces > Streptomyces sp. NPDC005706. The sequence goes on from NZ_JBEXYS010000001.1 coordinate 121,455, forward strand.
GAACCCAGCGCTACCGCAAACCCCTGCCTCAGAGATACAGGCCCGTGGAGTCCTCCGCGCCCTCGAACCGGTCCGCGGCCACCGCATGCAGATCCCGCTCCCGCATCAGCACGTACGCCACACCCCGCACCTCGACCTCGGCCCGGTCCTCCGGGTCGAACAGAACCCGGTCACCCGGCTCCACGGTCCGCACGTTCTGACCCACCGCGACCACCGCGGCCCAGGCCAGCCGCCGCCCGACCGCCGCCGTCGCGGGAATCAGGATGCCGCCGCCCGACCGCCGCTCACCCTCACCCGTCTCCTGCCTGACCAGCACCCGGTCATGCAGCATCCGAATGGGCAGCTTGTCGTGATGGGGCGTGCTCTGCACGTTTCTGTTGGCGCTCACACTTCGAACCTACCCGCCTCCGACACGCCCGTACGAGCCCGGGTCGCCCCGCCGCTCAGCGGCCGCGCCGCCGCACACTCAGCGCCAGCAGCCCCACCAACCCCACCGCGACCAGCGCCACCGGCACCACCCGCTCCAGACGCGGCGCGCCCTCCTCATCGACGAACTGCGCCCTGACGTCACTCACCACCCGGTTGACCTGGACATACGCCCGCCCAACCGTGTGATCGAGATTGGCGACGACCTTGGCCTTGGCATCCCCGACGATCGTCTTCGGGTGCACCCGCACCCCGATCTCATCGAGCGTCTCGGCCAGAGCTTCGCGGCGGCGCCTGATGTCCGCCTCGATCTCTGCCGGGGTTCTGGTGTCCGACGTGTCCGCCACCGTACGGCCTCCGAAGTCTCCTGATGCTGTCCTGGACAGTCTGTCAGTTCCCAGTCGGGCCGCGCCGCAACGCCCCCCGTTACGCTGGACCGATGAGCGAGCGACTCCAGCCCGGCGACGTGGCCCCCGCCTTCACCCTCCCCGACGCCGACGGCAACCAGGTGTCCCTGTCGGACCGCAAGGGCCGCAAGGTCATCGTCTACTTCTACCCCGCGGCGCTGACCCCAGGCTGCACCAAGCAGGCCTGCGACTTCACGGACAACCTCTCCCTCCTGGCCGACGCCGGCTACGACGTCATCGGCATCTCCCCGGACGAGCCGGAGAAACTCGCCAAGTTCCGCGAGAAGGAGTCCCTGAAGATCACCCTCCTCGCCGACCCCGACAAGAAGACCACCGAGGCCTACGGCGCCTACGGCGAGAAGAAGAACTACGGCAAGACCTACATGGGCGTCATCCGCTCCACGATCATCGTCGACGAGGAGGGCAAGGTCGACCGCGCCCTCTACAACGTCCGCGCCACGGGCCACGTCGCCAAGATCATCAAGGACCTGGGGATCTGAGGCCCCCTAATACCGCCGGGTCACGGCCCCTCGTACTGGGGGCGGACGACGAACGGAGCGGCACAGTAAAGTAGGCCGCGCTTCAGGCGGCCGTGATGGAACTGGCAGTCATGCTGGGTTTAGGTCCCAGTGGGTTCACGCCCGTGTGGGTTCGAATCCCACCGGCCGCACCGCCCCCCACCTTCGAATCGAAGGTGGGGGGCGTTTCGTTTGTCAGCCCAGCAGCTCCCGCACCACCGGCACCAGCGCCCGGAACGCCTTGCCCCGGTGGCTGATCGCGTTCTTCTCGTCGGGGCTGAGCTCCGCGCAGGTGCGGCTCTCGCCGTCCGGCTGGAGGATCGGGTCGTAGCCGAAGCCGTTCGTGCCGGCCGGGCTGTGCCGCAGGATGCCCCTGAGTTGCCCCTCGACCACTCGTTCCGTGCCGTCCGGCAGGGCCAGCGCCGCCGCGCAGGCGAAGTGCGCGCCCCGGTGTTCCTCCGCGATGTCGGAGAGCTGGGCCAGCAGGAGGTCCAGGTTGGCCTTGTCGTCGCCGTGGGCGCCCGCCCAGCGGGCGGAGAAGATGCCGGGGGCGCCGTTCAGGACGTCGACGCAGAGGCCGGAGTCGTCCGCGACGGCGGGGAGGCCGGTGGCCCGGGCCAGGGCGTGGGCCTTGAGGAGTGCGTTCTCCGCGAAGGTGACGCCGGTCTCCCGGACGTCGGGGATGTCGGGGTAGGCGTCGGCGCCGATCAGTTCGTGGGGGAGGCCTGCTTCGGCGAGGATGGCCCTCAGTTCGGTGATCTTTCCGGCGTTGCGGGTGGCGAGGATCAGGCGGGTCATGGGGGCCAGTATCCCTTGGCGGACGAAGCCCCCGGGGACCCGGCTGGATGAGTGCCGGGCCCCGGGGGCCTTGTCCGTCGCGGGCGCGGGCCCGCAGGGGACGATCGTCAGGGCCTGCCGGCCGGCGGGGACGGTCGTCAGGGCCTGCTGGCCGCCGGAGGGGCCGAGGGGCCCTGGGTTCCGCGGGCCGGGCGGGTCGCCGCCTTGGCCTTGCTCGCGGCCGCGGTCAGCGGGCGGGCGATGTCCTCGAGGGACCGGCGTTCGGCGTTCACGGCGAGGAACGCGGCGACGAGACCGGCCGCGCACATCAGCCCGGCGCCGATCTGGAAGGCCAGGACGGTGTCGCCGACCTTGCCGGTGTTGGTGAGGTCGGCGAAGAGCAGCGGGCCGCTGATGCCGCCGGCGGCCGTGCCGAGGGCGTAGAAGAAGGCGATGGACATGGCCCGGGTCTCCATCGGGAAGATCTCGGAGACGGTCAGATAGGCGCTGGAGGCGCCGGCGGAGGCGAAGAAGAGCACGGCGCACCAGCAGGCGGTGAGGGTGCCGGCGCTGAGGGAGCCGCGGTCGAAGAGCCAGGCGGTGCCGAACAGCAGCAGGCCGGACAGCAGGTAGGTCGAGGAGATCATCACGCGGCGGCCGACGGTGTCGAAGAGGTGGCCGAGCAGCAGCGGGCCGCAGAAGTTGCCGACGGCGATGACGGCGAAGTAGTAGCCGGTGTGGTCGGCGGGTACGTCGAAGAACTTGGTCAGGATGGCGCCGAAGCCGAAGGTGATGGCGTTGTAGAGGAACGCCTGGCCGATGAAGAGGGAGAAGCCGAGGACGGCGCGCTTGCGGTACCGGCCGAAGACGGTGCGTGCGATCTCCATGAAGGTGACGCTCTTGCGCTGGTGGATCTCGAGTTCGCCCTCGGGTTCGGTGAGGGGTTCGCCCTTTTCGGCCTGTACCTGGCGTTCGATGCCGGTGACGATGTCCTCCGCTTCCCGGTCGCGGCCGTGGATGAGCAGCCATCGTGGGCTCTCGGGGACGTGCCGGCGGACGAGGAGGATGACGAGGGCGAGGACGGCGCCGAGTGCGAAGGTGAGGCGCCAGCCGATGTTGGCGGGGAGGAGGTCGGTGTTGAGGGCGAGGATGGAGAGCAGGGAGCCGCCGACGGCGCCGAGCCAGAAGCTGCCGTTGATGATGAGGTCGACGCGGCCGCGGTAGTTGGCGGGGATGAGTTCGTCGATGGCGCTGTTGATGGCCGCGTATTCGCCGCCGATGCCGAAGCCGGTCAGGAACCGGAACAGGAAGAACCACCAGGCCTCGGTGGAGACCGCGGTGAGGGCGGTCGCCGCGAGGTACACCGCGAGGGTGATCATGAAGAGGTTCTTGCGGCCGAAGCGGTCGGTGAGCCGGCCCCAGAAGAGGGCGCCGACGCAGGCGCCGGCGACGTAGAGCGCGGCGGCGATGCCGGTGATCTGTCCGGAGCTGATGCTCAGCCCGCTGCCGGGTTCGGAGAGGCGGCCGGCGATGTTGCCGACGACGGTGACTTCGAGGCCGTCGAGGATCCATACGGTGCCCAGGCCGATGACGATCGACCAGTGCCACCGGGACCAGGGCAGGCGGTCGAGCCGGGCGGGGATGTTCGTGGTGATGGTCCGGCCGCTCTGCGGTGCCGGTTGTGCGGTTGTGCTCATGGGCTCCCCTCAACGCCGAAGGACGGGGTACGGGTGCCCTGGCGGCGCCGGAGTAGGCCCGGGGCGGGTGTGGGAGGGGTTCGGTGGCAGGGGCAGGGGCAGGGGGAGGAGCAGGTCCGGGGCGGGTCGGTGTCAGGCGCTCACGGCGCGGGTGACGACGTAGATGAGCAGGCCTGCCAGTGAGCCGACGACGGTGCCGTTGATGCGGATGAACTGGAGGTCGCGGCCGATGTGGGCCTCGATCTTGCGGGTGGTGTGTTCGGCGTCCCAGCCGGCGACGGTGTCGGTGATCAGGGAGGTGATCTCCTTGCGGTAGGTGGTGACGACGTGCACGGCGGCGCCTTCGACCCAGCCGTCGACCTTCTGCTGCACCTTCGGTTCGTTCGCCATGCGGGTGCCGAGGGAGAGCAGGGCGGCCCGTACCCGCATGCGCAGTTCGCTGCGTTCGTCGCCGGCCGCCGCGACGACCATGGAGCGTACGGCGGTCCATGCGGAGGCGATGAGGTCCTGCACTTCGCCGCGGCCGAGGATGTCGGCCTTGAGCCGTTCGACGCGTGTGCGGGTGTCGGTGTCGGACTGCAGGTCGGAGGCGAAGTCGGTGAGGAAGCGGTCGAGGGCGCCGCGGGCGGGGTGGGAGGGCATGTCGCGCATCTCGGTGACGAAGCGCAGCAGTTCCTTGTAGACGCGGTCGCCGACCTTTTTGTCGACGAAGCGGGGGGTCCAGCCGGGGGCTCCGCCCTCGACGGCGCTCATGACGTCGGCGCGGTGCAGTTCGAGCCAGTCGTGGGCGCGGGCGACGACGAGGTCGACGACGCGTCTGTGGCCGCCGTCGGCGACGATCCGTTCGAGCATCTTGCCGAGGCCGGGTGCGATCTCCTGGATGTCGGCGCGCCGGGTGACGGCCTCGGTGACGACGGCCTGGACGTCGCGGTCGCGCATGACGGTGAGGGCGCCGCGCAGCGCGGTGGCGAGTTCGGCGGTGACCCGGTCGGCGTGTTCGGGTCGGGCGAGCCAGGTGCCGAGCCGGCTGCCGATGCCGACGGCGCGCAGTCGCTGTCGTACGACGTCCTGGGAGAGGAAGTTCTCGCCGACGAACTCGCCGAGGGAGACGCCGAGCTGGTCCTTCTTGGTGGGGATGATGGCGGTGTGGGGGATGGGCAGTCCGAGGGGGTGCCGGAAGAGGGCGGTGACGGCGAACCAGTCGGCGAGTGCGCCGACCATGCCGGCCTCGGCGGCGGCGGCCACGTAGCCGGCCCAGGGGCCGGCGCCCTGGTGTGTGGCGAGCCGGGCGAGTACGTAGACGAGGGCGACGAACAGGAGTAGTCCGGTCGCGGTGAGTTTCATGCGCCGTACGCCCCGCTGCCGTTCCTCGTCGGCGGGGGTGAAGGCGTTCATGGTGCGGTGCGACGTGGTCTGCTGTGCCGTCGTCGGGTCTGGTGTTCGTGTCTCGGTGTGTTCCATCAGCTCCACCCGTACTCCGCCTGTGCGGTGATCCCGCGCACAATTGTCCCTTCCTGACCGACTCCCGGAACGAAACAGGAGTTCCCGGCGTCTGTCTGTAGGGGGTTTCGGGCAGGGTCCTGTCAGGTCTCCCGAGCCCATGACGCATCATGGGTTCATCAAGATCGGAGCCTGGGGCTCCCATCTCCCGAGGAGAACAACGCAAGCATGACCAAGCGTCATGGTTATGCCGTACTCAGCGCGCTGCTCGCGCTGATCGTGGCCGTGTGTGCCGCCGTCTACGTCACGGTGGCCACGGACGACGGCACCCCCAGCAGCACTTTCGCCGGCACTCGCCCGCGCCATGGTTCCTCCGTCGCTCCCGCGTCGACCGGCACCTGGGTGGGTGCCTGGTCCACGGCGCCCGTGGGCGGCGAGCCGGGCACCGAGACCACCGGTCTCGCCGGCCGTTCGGTGCGCAACGTCGTGCACGCGAGCACCGCGGGGACGAGTGCCCGCATCACGCTGTCCAACCTCTACGGACAGTCCCCGCTGACCATCACGCACGCCTCCCTGGCGGTGGCGCTGGGTCACGACACCGCCGTGGCCGACGCGGAGACGATGCGCCGGCTGACGTTCAACGGTGCCACGAGCGTGGTCGTCCCGGCGGGCGGGCAGGTGCTCAGCGACGCCGTGCGCGTGGTCGTCCCGCACGACTCGGATGTGCTGGTCACCACGTATTCGCCGACGCCGTCGGGCCCGGTGACCTATCACCCGCACGCGCAGCAGATGTCGTACGTCGCCCAGGGCGACCGTACGGAGGACGCGACGGGCGCCGCGTACACCGAACAGACGCCGTACTGGCGGTATCTGACGGCCCTTGACGTGCTGAGCAACGAGGCGACGGGCACGGTGGTCGTCTTCGGTGACTCCATCACCGACGGCATAACGTCCACGGTCGGCGCCAACCGCCGCTGGACCGATGTCCTCGCGGGCCGGCTGCACACGGCGGTGGCCGGTGGTGACGCCCTGCCGCGCTACGGCGTCGTCAACGAGGGCATCAGCGGCAATCAGGTTCTCGCGGACGGGCTGGGCCGTCCGGCGGAGAACCAGAGCGGTCTCGGCCGCTTCGGCCGGGACGCGCTGTCCCGGACCAGTGTGAAGGTCGTCGTGATCGACCTCGGCATCAACGACATCATCCGGAATCCGGCTCTCGCAGACCCGGGCAGGATCTCCGAGGGTCTGCGCACCCTGGTCCGCCAGGCGCATGCCCGCGGTCTGAAGGTGGTCGGTGCGACCCTCATGCCGTTCCGCGGCCACCGCGGCTGGACGCCGGCCCGTGAGGCGGTGCGTCAGCAGGTCAACGCGGAGATCCGGTCCGGCCGGGTCTACGACTCGGTCGTCGACTTCGACCAGGCTCTGCGGGACCCGTACGACGCGCGCCGGCTGCGCCCCGAGTACGACTCCGGGGATCATCTGCACCCGAGTGACCTGGGCTTCGCCAAGATGGGTGACGTCTTCGACCTGGGCGCGCTGAAGGGCGCGGGGCAGGCGGAGCTGTAACGGAGGGCCGTGACGGCGGGGCGCGGCCCCGCCGCGGGCGACCGCGTGGGGCCCGGCCTCACGCACCCGTCGTGGAGCCGGGCCGCACGATCATCAGCACCGTGACGGCCGCCCACAGCAGGTTGAACAGGCCGGTGTACATGGCCAGCCGCGCGGTGTTCCGGCGGCTGCCGACGCCCTCCACGAGCGCGGTCTGGGCGGGCAGCACCAGCGCGCCCAGCACGAGGGCGGCCAGCGCCGTGAGGGCGATGGACACGATCAGCCAGGCGCTGCCGAGCACGTGCATCTCGCTCGCGGTGGCGAACCCGAAGACCGGGACGACGACGCCGACGACGGCGTACACCCGGCAGATCCGGTGCAGCAGCCGCAGTGTCTCCGTGGGGCGGTCGTCGTCCGGTGCGGTCAGGGCGCGGCGCGCGGCGGGCGGGAACATGCTCGCGGCGACGGTGACGGGCCCGATGGCGACGATCGCGGCGATGACGTGGACGGCGAGGAGGAACTTGGTCACGGCAGGAGGCTAGGCGGCCGGCCGATCACGGAGCAGTGGCCGGATTGCCAGTACCCGACGGATTCTCGCCGCCGTGCATTCCACGGGTACAGGGGAGCGGGCTCCGGCTCCGCGACTTGGCGGCAATCCGTCGTACGGCTAGTTTCCCGCCATGCACACCGTGGCCGTCCTGGCGCTGGACCAGGTGATCCCGTTCGACCTCTCCGTCCCGATCGACACCTTCGGCTGGGCGCGGCTGCCCGACGGCCGGCCTGCCTACCGGGTGCGGGTCTGCTCTCCGGGGGCGGGAGCGGGAGCCGGATCGGGGGCGGGGCCGGGTGCGGGGGAGGTGAGTGCGGGCGGGGGTGTCTTCGCGGTGCGGGCGCCGTACGGCCTGGAGGTGCTGGCGGACGCGGACACGATCGTCCTGCCGGGTGTCGCCGACCCGGCGCTGCCGCTTCCGCCGGGTGTCACGGAGGCGGTGCGCGCGGCGGCGGCGAACGGCACGCGCGTGGCGTCGATCTGCGTGGGCGCGTTCGTCCTCGCGGCCACCGGCCTGCTGGACGGCCTGCGCGCGACGACCCACTGGCGGGCGGCGCGGGAGCTGGCGGAGCGGTACCCGGGGATCATCGTGGACCCGAACGTCCTCTACGTCGACAACGGCCAGTTCCTGACGTCGGCGGGCGCGGCGGCGGCCCTGGACATGTGCCTGCACATGATCCGCCGGGACCACGGTTCGGCGGTCGCCGCGCACGCGGCCCGGATGTCGGTGATGCCGCTGGAGCGGGAGGGCGGGCAGGCCCAGTTCATCGTGCACGACCTGCCCCCGGCACCGGCCGGCGCGACCCTGGAGCCGCTGCTGACCTGGCTGGAGGACAACTGCGACCGCGATCTCGCACTGGACGAGATCGCGGCGCGGGCCCGCATGAGCAGCCGCACCCTCAACCGCCGTTTCCGCGAGCAGACCGGTACGACACCGCTTCAGTGGCTGCACCGGGCGCGGGTACGGCGGGCCCAGTACCTGCTGGAGACGACCCCGTACCCGGTGGAGCGGATCGCCGTGCAGGCGGGTTTCGGCTCCCCGACGGCCTTCCGGGAACGCTTCCGCCGGGTGGTGGGGACCAGCCCGCAGGCGTACCGGCGGTCGTTCCGGTCGGCGGAGGCGGGGTCGGGGCCGGGGCCGGGTGCGGGAGTGACGCCGGGGGTGGCGCGGGTGGGGGCGCGTTGACGCCGCAGGGCGCTGCTCCGGTCGGCCCGGGACGGACGCCCTGCCCTGCTCGGCTGCTCGGCTGCTCGGTTGCTCGGGGGACCGGCGGTCCGGCGTCGTCCCGGCTGTCGGCTCAGCCGCGCCGGTCGGCGACCGCCCAGGAGGCCAGGGCGACGGCGCCCGCGACGCCGAGAACGGACGGCCACGCGCCGACCTTCTTGGCCAGCGGATGCGACCCGGCGAACGCGGCGACGTACCCGGCGGTCAGCGCACCGGCGGCCTTCCCGCCCGCCTGCCTGCGCCACTGCTGCGCGGCCGCGGCCCCCGCGGCGGCCAGGACGACCCCGCCGAGCTGCCGCTTCCTGGTCCAGCGGGCGACGCCGTACCCGCCGACGAGCCCGGTCGCGGCGACCACCGCACTGGGAACCCTGGCCATGAGCTGCCTCCATCTATATCTGTGTCGATACGTCGATACGTCGCGGTCTGCTTCGTCTGTCTGTATTGCCTGGTGCGAGGCTAACGCGCGCCCGGCCGGGCCCTCTCGGGCGGGTGTCCCTCCACGCCCGTGCCCTTGATGGCCGAAAAAGTCGAGTCGCGGCGCGCTCTTCCGGACCGGCGGCTGGGATCCGCGCGGCCGCACCGGCCCCAGGCACGCACCAGTGGCCGCACGTACCACATGGGCGTCATGAGTCGCATGAGTCACATGCCACCACATGCCGCACTTTGGCCGAACTGCCGCTCATGCGGGCCGCATTACGGGGTACTGGGCTCTCGGTGTCCTGAAGTGTCCCGGAGGAGGATCCACCACGATGACCGTGACGACCACGCAGCCGAGAACGACCATCCCCGCCCCCGCCACCACGGCGGCCCCCTCGCCGCGCCCGCTCGCACCCGAGACCGGCGCGGACAGCGCGCGCTGGGAGGCGCTCACCGAGGCGGTGCGCGAGGCCGGTCGGTACTCGACGGCGGCCGAGGCCGAACGCGTCACCCGTACCGTTCTCACCGCGCTGGGCGGCCATGTGACCGGCGAGGAACGCGTCTCCCTGGCCCAGGCCCTGCCCAGGCAGGCGGGCACCCTGGTCGCCTCGCAGATCCCCGCGAACACCCCGCTGTCCGCGCGTGAGTTCGTCGAGTCCGTGGCGAGCCACCTCGAGGACGCCACTCCGGCCACCGCCCGCTGGGACGTCAGCTCGGTGCTGGGCGTGGTGGCGGACACCGTCGGCGAGTCCCTGACGACCCGTGTCCTGGCCCAGCTCCCCCCGGGCTACGCCCTGCTGTTCGGCCGCGCGGACCTGGCGGCGACGGCATAGACCTCCGCCCACGCCCCGGCCTCCGCCCCGGCTCTCCGGGCGCCGCACGAATCCCGCCGCCGTCCATTCGGTGACCGCGGCCGGCGGCGCCCGGCAACCGGCCGGACGGCCCGGAAACCGGACGGCCCGGAAATCAGAAGGCGAACGGCCGGATGGCGGTACGCCGTTACGGCGGTACGGCGGTACGGCCGTAAGCGTCAGACTCGTTCGAGCGGGCGGTGAGGCCCGTCGGGCAGCTCCACGCGGATCGCGTCACCGGCGCGTACGACGCCACCCGCCCGCACCACACCCATGACCCCGGCCCGGTACCGGACGTGCCCGTCCGCATCGCGCCCCACGACCCGCTTCAGCAGCCCCCGCCGGAAGTTGTCGATCTGGAGGCACGGATTGCGCAGCCCGGTCACCTCCACGACGGCCTCGTCCCCGATCCGCAGCACCGCTCCGGTGGGCAGCCCCAGCAGATCGATCCCCCGGGTGGTGATGTTCTCGCCCAGTTCACCGGCCGCCACCCGGAACCCGGCCTCCCCGACCTCCTCGAACAGCTCCTCATGGATGAGGTGCACCTGCCGGAGGTTCGGCCGGGTCGGGTCCTGAGCGACGCGCGACCGGTGCTTCACGGTCACCCCGGCATGCACGTCCCCCTCGACCCCTAGGCCGGCGAGCAGGGTGATCCGCTCCCGGTTGGGCTTGGTGAAGGAGTACTCGCCGTTGCTGCTGACGGCAGTGACGGTCGCGCTCATCGCAGGCCCCCCGTATCGGCTCTTCGTCGCGTGATCCGCCGAGAGCCTAGCGGCAGCCCTGACCGCCCCTCCCTGGGGCGCGCTTCGTACCGTCGGCCGGGCGACGTGTCCCGAGCCACCGCGACGGCGCACCCCGCGGTCACCGAGTTCGTCCGGATACCTGACACGGGCTCGGGTACCCGCACCGGAGCACGGCCCACGGCCGAGTCCGGCATGAGGTGACAGCAACGGAGACCCAGATGAAGGCCAGCCGATCAGCAGCCCCGCCGGCCCCCGCGCCGGTCGCAGCGGAACCGCGGTCCGCTCACGTCCTCACCGGACGCTACCGGTTGGGCGCGAGAATCGGATCGGGAGGCATGGCCGACGTCTACGAGGCCGTCGACATCCGTCTCGGACGGCCCGTCGCGGTCAAGGTGTTCCGGCCGGGTCCGGGCCCGCAGACCGAGGACCGTCTCACCGCCGAGGCCGTCCTCCTCGCCGGCCTTCAGCACCCCGGACTGGTCACGGTCTACGACTCCGGCCGCGAGGACGACCGCACGTACCTGGTCATGCAACTGGTCGAAGGCCCCACGCTGCACAGCCTCCTGCAAGGCGGCCCCCTGCCCGAGCGGCGCGTGGCGGCCCTGGGCGCCGCCCTCGCGCGGGCGCTCGCGCACGTTCACCGGGCCGACATCGTGCACCGCGACGTCAAACCGTCGAACGTCCTGCTCGACGCGGCCGGTGACCCGCACCTGGCCGACTTCGGCATAGCGCGTCTGGCGGACGCCACCCGCCAGACGGCGCCCGACGTGCTGACCGGCACCGCCGCGTATCTGGCGCCCGAGCAGGTCGAGGGCGGGTACGTCGGACCGCCCGCCGACGTCTACGCGCTCGGCCTGGTCCTGCTGGAGTGCCTGAAAGGGGAACTGGAGTACCACGGCACCCCCCTGGAGGCCGCCGTCGCCCGTCTCCTGCGCGCACCCGAGATCCCGACCTGGATCTCCCCGGACCTGGCGACCCTGCTCCGCGCCATGACCGCCAAGGACTCCGGGGCCCGCCCCGACGCCGAACACTGCGCGCAGACCCTGGCGGCCCTGAACACGCCCGGCGTCCCGCCGTCCCTCCCTCTCACGGCACCCTCCGCGGCCGTCCTCGCGAGGACGCGGGAATCGGCGGCGACCCGCCCCGCCCGTACGGAGGGCCTGAGGACGGCGGCAGCGAGCCGGCCGGCCCACGCCGGCGGACCGGCGGCCGCCCAGGGGCCCGCCCATGCCGAACGCCCCCAGCACAGCCGCCGCCTGGCAGTGGGCACCGCTCTGGCCGCCCTCTCCGTGGCCCTGGGCGCGACGCTCGCCCTGGCTCCGGGCACCAGCGGAACCGGCGACGACCGTGCCGACTCGGCCTCCGCGGCCACGACCCCCGAGCATCCGCCGTCCACCAGGGGGACACCCGGCGCCAAGCCCAGCACCGCCCCGCGTGCCGCCACCCAGCCCGAGGCGAGGACCTCCGGCCCCTCCGCTCCGGCCGCCACCCCCACCGGCGTCCACGCCCAGCCCGTCTCCAGGAGCCTGCCCTCGCCCGACCGAGCGACCCCGGCACGGCACACCCCGTCCGGCAACAACGGCGCGAATTCCCACAGCACCTCCGCCCACCGCCCCCGCGACACGGAGCACCCGCCCCACGCCACCCCGAACGCCCCCGGCCAGAGCAACAAGCCCTCGCGGCACATGACGCCGGACGACGAGGAGTGAGGCACCCTTCCGCGGGCGGGCCCCGCCTCGCGGGGCGGTGACCGCGGCGTGCGCGAAACCCGGTGGACACGACCCCCTCGCGCGTCCTAGCCTCACCGACGTTCCGAAGATCCGTACGTCCTGATGAGGTGCGTTTGATGACGGTCCAGGCAACGGCGGCCAGCGTCAACAGGCCGTCCCCCGCACATGCCATGACCTCATCGGACACAGGGAACCCCAACTGTGGATCTTCCACGTGAATTCACCATCCGCGAGAGCAGCCACCGCATCCACAACCCGTTCACCGGCGAGCAGCTGGCTGCCCTGGGGCAGGCGCTGCACCTGACCCCCGGCACACGGGTGCTCGACCTCGCCAGCGGCTCGGGCGAGATGCTGTGCACCTGGGCGCACGCCCACCGCATCGTCGGGACCGGCGTCGACATCAGCACCGAGTTCACGGCCAGGGCCCGTGCCCGGGCCGCCGGGCTCGGCGTCACCGATCAGGTGGCCTTCGTCCACGGCGACGCGTCCGGCCATGTCGCGGACGAGCCCGTCGACCTCGCCGCGTGCATCGGCGCGACCTGGATCGGCGACGGAGTGGCCGGCACGATCGACCTGCTGCGCCGCAGCCTCCGCCCCGGCGGCCTGCTGCTGATCGGCGAGCCGTACTGGCGCCAGGAACCCCCGGACCGGCAGACCGTCGAAGCGTGCCACGCCGGCACCAAGGAGGACTTCCGACTGCTGCCGGAACTCATCGAGCGGTTCGGCGAACTGGGCTACGACCTCGTCGAAATGGTGCTCGCCGACCAGAACAGCTGGGACCGGTACCGGGCCGCGCAATGGCTCAACATCCGACGCTGGCTCGACCGCAACCCCGACGACGAGCTGGCCCCCGAGCTGCGAGCGGACCTCTCCCGCGATCCGGCCCGCTATGCCAGGTACGAGCGTGAGTATCTCGGCTGGGGTGTCTTCGCCCTCATGGAGCGCTGACGGTCACACCGGGGCCGGGCCGGGGCCGGCAGGATGCTGCCGGGCCCGGCTGCCCGGGTGATTCGAGACGCGGGCAGGCCGAACCCGGCCGGTTGGCGGTGCAGCCGGGTCATCCGCCGCTGCTCCTGCGAGTTGGCCGCGCTGGGGCCTATCCGGTGGCGACTGCCGAATAGGTCCAGACGTCCGCCGGAAGGTCGTGCTCCAGGCGCCAGGTGATCGCCATCGGCTTGCTGCCGGTATGACTCTCGTAGGTGGCCGGGCCGAGGAGCATCCACGGCTGGGGCTTGCCTATGTCGGTGTTCTTGTAGCGGCGCATGAACAGCAGGACGTGGCTTCCGCGCTGCTTGTGCTGCCGGTACCGCAGGCCGGCACGGGAGTCCTCCGCCGTCGCGTTCTGGGACTCCCAGTGGAAGAGCGTCGGGCTCAGCGCATAGTCCTTGTAGCGGACGGTGGGTGAGAAGTCCTTCTCGTTCTTGTCCAGCGTGATGAGCAAGGCGTCCGCCTGCAGTTCCTCTACCCACTCCACGCCCTTGGCGAAGGATCGCGGCATCTGCCCGCCGAAGCGGGCCACTCCGAGGGCGGCAAGGATTTCGGAGCGGTTGTACGCGCTGTGGATCCTCAGCGGAACACGGCTGAGACGGCCGGACAGCGGAATGGGAACGTGGTCCGCCTGCTCCACGACATGCGACAGCACCTGCCGCAGCTCGTCGCGGAACGCCCGCTGAGCGCGCAGCGACTCAAGGCCTTCCTGGAAACTGGTGAATCCGCCTGCGTTGTCCCACAGGTTGAAGAACAGCATGCGGGCGTACGACTGATCGGTCGGAGTCAGCTCCTCGTAGGCCGGGAAGCCGTCTTCGAGGAGCCTGAGATAGGCCGAGGCCCGCTCCGGGTCGTCGATGTGGAGGAACGCGTGGACCCGCTTGAGCAGTGCCGCCTCTCCTGGTGATGAGTCCTCAGTGATCAGCCCGGCTTGCCGAAGGACGGAAGTCCATGAGTTGTCACTCTTGTAGAGCTCCTTGATGTCCCGGCGGCTCTCCCGGAGGTAGTCGGCGAGACGAGGGGTGCTGTACGCCTTGACCTCCTTCACCAGCGTCTTCACGGTGGCGCGCAGTTGCGTGCGGATGTTGTCCAGGACGAGGTCCTTGGACTTGCCCTCCAGGATGATCTGGCAGCCGGACGGCAACTGCGGGAAGTCGTGCTCGATGTGATCGACGAGCCGGTTCCGTGAGAGGTTGGTCAGAGACCGGAACTGCTCCTCGAAGCGGAACTCAGCGCGGTGCTGCCCGATGAAGTCGAGGACGGTGAGCACGGGCTTCGTCTCGGTGCGCCGCAGTCCTCGCCCCAACTGCTGGAGGAAGACTGTGGCGCTGTTCGTGGGGCGGAGGAGGAGCAGAGTGTCCACGTCAGGGATGTCCAGCCCTTCGTTGAACAGGTCTACCGAGAAGATCACCTGCAGCTTTCCCTCCCGCAGCTCGGAGAGGGCTCGGGCGCGCACTTCGCCAGGGGAGTCGCTGTCGAGCGCTATGGCCTGGAAACCGGCCTGGCGGAAGAAGTCCGCCATGAAGTGAGCGTGCGCCTTGGTGACGCAGAAACCCAGTGCCCTCATGGCGCCGGGGTTGGAGACCTTGTCCCGGATCTGCTTCACCACGATCCGGGCACGGGCGTGGTTGCCCGTGTAGAGGTTGCCTAGTTCCTGGTCGGCGTACGCGCCCTTCTGCCAGCCAAGGTTCGTCAGATCCGTACCGTCCGGAATGCCGAAGTAGTGGAAGGGGCAGAGCAGGTCGTTCTCCAGGGCCTCCCACAGCCGCATTTCGGCGGCGATCCGGCCGTCGAAGAATTCGTCCTGCACGTTTCGCCCGTCCATCCGCTCGGGCGTTGCGGTGAGGCCCAGCAGCTCCCGAGGAGTGAAGTGGTCGATGACCCGTCGGTACGTGGTGGCGGTGGCGTGGTGGAACTCGTCGATGACGATGATGTCGAAGTGCTCGGCTGCCAGTTGCTCAAGCCTTGAGACGTTGAGTGACTGGACACTAGCGAACACGTGCTCCCAGGTGCGTGGTTCAGTGCCGGCGTGCAGCAGTTCGCCGAACGAGGCGTCGTCCAGGACCTCTCGATAGGTGCGCAGCGACTGCCGAAGAATCTCCTTACGGTGGGCCACGAACAGCAGCCTCGGCCGATCGCTTCTCAACTGTCCGCAAAGGCTCCGGTAGTCCAGGGCTGCCATCACGGTCTTGCCCGTGCCGGTCGCAGCGACCAGCAGGTTCCGGTGCCGCCCTCGGATCTCCCGTTCGACGGTGAGCCGCTCGAGCATGTCCCGCTGATGCGGGAAGGGCCGCACCTGCAGGCCGGAGAGGTTGATCTTCAGGTCGGTGGCGGACGTGCTGCCGCCTGCCTGAGCCAGTGCTCCGTCGAGGCGCTCACCGTGCAGATCGGGGTGGTACGTCTCGAAGGCCGTGTCGTTCCAGTACGCGTCGAAGGTCGCCTCGAACTTGTCCAGCACCGCGGGTGTCGCGATCGAGGACAGACGGACGTTCCACTCCAGGCCGTCGAGCAGTGCGGCTCTGGAGAGGTTCGAGCTGCCGACGTACGCCGTGTCGAAGCCCGTCCTGCGCCGGAACAGCCACGCCTTGGCGTGCAGGCGGGTGGACCGGATCTCGTAGTTCACCTTGACGGTGGCACCGAAGTCGCGCACCAGCCGGTCGAGCGCGTGGCGGTCGGTGGCGCCCATGTACGTGGTCGTGATGACCCTGATCGGTACGCCGCGCTCCTTGGCGGCACGCAGGGCGTCCTCTAGAACCCGGATGCCGTACCACTTCACAAAGGCGCAGAGCAGATCGATGCGGTCGGCCGTGGCGAGCTCGGCCCGCAGCTCCGAACCCAGACTGAGATCGTCCGGCGAGTTCGTGAGCAGTGATGTCTCGGAGAGCGGGGTGAGCGGCCGGATCGCGTACGCGCCCGGCGCCTCCTGCTTCGCTAGGGCGAGCAACTGCCTTGGGCCTTCTGCGACCGTGCTGACCGGTTCGGATGCGTCGTGCTCAGGAGTAGCAGTACTCAGGGACGTCAGGATCTGGTTGGCGAACCGAACCTGCTGGGCGGGCGGGAGCTGATTGAGCCTGCGAGCGACCACCTCACCGATGTGCCGGGCAAGCACATGGGGTGTCGACTCCGCGCTGACTTCCGCGTCGACGGCCTTCCACCCCATGGTCTCGAGCTGTCCCAGCGCCTCGCTCACCTCCTCGGTGATCAGCTGCTCGTACACGCCAGCGACCGGCTGCGTCTGTCCCCCCGGCTCCGCCACCTTGACCCCCTCGACCACTTTCAATGTGCATCTGTTTTAACAGGGGGCACTGACAGAAGTCCTCGGCTACAGCAGGGAGAGAACTCCCAAACCAACCCCAAACATCACGGAAAGCGCACACCACACCAAGTTCGCAGTAGGCGAGTACGCCTTGGCCGTGCGGACCACCACTGCGCGCCGCGGGTCCTCCGGGTCGTAGCGGAGGATGACCGGGGTGCCGCGGTACAGGGCGTTGGGGGATTCGGGGTTCAGGGGGACCTGGCGGTAGGTCTGGGTGGGTGGGGCTGTGGGGTTGCCCGGGGGCGGGGCCTGGTAGCGGATCTGGGGCGGGTGGTAGGACGTGCCGACGCGGCGCGGGGAGTTGGCCACCTCGCCCCGTGTCTGGACGCCCCGCACGCCGAGCCGGCCCAGGGACCGGTGGGCGCGCAGGGCGGCGTGTGTGCCGTGGGCGCCGATGAACGTCCAGAGGGCGGCGAAGAGGAGGGAGATGGTGGGCCAGGGTTGGGGCATGGCCGGCCGCCCCCCTCCGCCTCGTTCTGTTGAGTCCAGTGAGTCCAGCCCTTTAGACGGCTGCCACGGGGGCCGGCGTTCCGTGGCAGTCCCCGTACGCCCGCCCCGAGCCGCACCAGCAGCGTGCTGTGCGCTGCGGCGGCCAGGCCACGGCGCGGCCGCGCGCGGCGAGGGTCGTGGCGTACTGGGGGAGGAGGGTCGCGTCGGACGGGCTCGAGCCCTCGGAGGCGGCGAAGGCCTCGTAGGACGGGACCGTGCCGGTGACGATGCCCAGGTTGGGCGTGCCCGAGGACGCCAGTTCGCGCAGGGAGGCCTCTATGGTCGCCAGGTGGGCGTCGTGGGAGGGGTACTCCGCCGCCAGGCCGGCGTAGGCCGCCAGCAGTTCCGTCAGTTCGGGGGCCGGCCAGTGCAGGACGGCCACCGGGAACGGGCGGGAGAGGGCCTCCCGGTAGGCGCCCAGTTCGGCGTTGAGGCGGGAGATCTCGGCGGCAAGCTCCGCCGGGTTGTCCGAGCCCAGGGACCAGACCCGCTTCGGGTCGTGGAGTTCGTCCAGGGAGACCGGGGAGGCGTGGAGGCTGTCCGCGAGGGTGTCCCAGTCGTCGTGGGGCAGGCCCAGCATGCGGCGGACGCGGTGGCGGCCGTAGAGGAGGGGGTGCGTGCCGTACGGGGGTTCCGTGCCGTCCGGCAGGAGGAGGGTCGCCGCCTGTGTGAAGGTCTGTTCCGCCGCCTCCAGCTCGTCGTGCGACTCCAGGGACTCGGCGACGATCACCCAGGGGGCGGGGTCGCGGGGCGCCGACGCGCGGATGCCGTCGATGATCGCCCTGGCCTCCGCCTCGTGGTCGTACTCCCACAGGTTCGAGGCCTTCAGGGCGCGGACGAGGTGGGGATTCTCCAGGCCGTCGGAGGAGGACAGCAGACGGTCGTAGAGCGTCGTCGCGGCGGGGCGGTCGCCGGACAGTTCCAGATGGGCCGCGGCGCGCAGGAGCAGGGCCTCGGTGTCCTCGGGGTACAGGCCGGCGGTCCGCTCCAGGCGTGCCGCTTCGGCGGTGTGGTCGACGTTCTCGGCAGGCGTGTCGGGGCGCATGGGTGACACCGTACTGCCGACCGGTGACACAGGTGGAGTACGCGGTTTCCCGGCGGGCGCGGCCCTCCTCACATTCCGGTCATGCCGCCACCTGTGAGGGTCTGGGCCAGCGCCGGAACCCAGAAGACGGCGACGGCCAGCGCGAGCGAGGCGACGCCCACGGCGCGGGCCATCAGGTGGCCGGCCGGGGCCAGTTTCTCGATGGAGATCACGGCGGCCAGGACCACCATGGCCCACAGGTTCATCACACCGAAGGCCGCCAGTACCACCATCAGCGACCAGCAGCACCCCAGGCAGAAGGCCCCGTGGTGGAGTCCGGCCCGCAGGTCGCGCGAAGGTGGCGGGTACGAGGCGTAGCGCAGCATCATCCCGATCGGCGAGCGGCACCTCGCCAGGCAGCGGTCCTTGAGAGGCGTGAGCTGGTAGACGCCGTTCACCGCGAAGACCGCCGCGGCCACGACGGTCCCCGCCATGGCGGGCAGGCTCGTCACCCGGCCCAGGGCGGCGGCCAGACCGTAGGCCGGCAGCCCGGCCGCGGCCCAGACAAGCAGGTAGGCGACGGTGAAGACGACCATGCGCGGCGCCCGGTGAACGGTGATGGTGCGCGCGTACAGCCCGGCGACGGGCGCCGTGGCGGGCAGCATCATGGCCGCCATCATCAGCGTCCACACGGCGAGAAAGCCGGGCAGGCCCACACCCATGGTCCCGGGCATCGCCTGCGTGCCGCCCCAGCGCGTCACCATCCAGACCCAGGCGGCGGCCGCCGCGACCAACAGCAGTCCCGCGGGCCCCGCGCCGCGGCGGACGGCGACGGGCCGACCGGTCACGCGGACCACGTGAAGGGCGCCGAGTGGCCGTTGCCGCCGGAGAAGTCCCAGGACCGGCCGTAGACGTCGTTGCCCGTCGCGCGGCTGGACCGGGCAATGGTCAGCGTGCTGTTCACCGGGTGGAACATGCCGGTCAGGCCCATCACGGGGCCGTCCTCGCCGAACTGCGGCGCGACCTGGTCCTCGATCTCGATGTCGATGGCGTCGCCCACCCGCGCGGCGTGGCGGCGGCCGTCGTCGCGGTAGTCGATGGGGACGCGCTCCACTCCGAGGACCTCGCCGATGAGCGGGGTGAGCGCCGCCATCGGCCCGCCGGCCTGACCGGAGAAGACCTTGCCCAGCGCCTCCGCCTGGCCGTCGTCGGCCGAGGCGTCGAGATACAGCGCCACCTGCCAGCCGCCGTCGGCCATGACCCGGGGCGCGTCGATGAAGACGGCGGCGTTGCGGCCGGCGACGTCCACCCCGTCCACGTTCCCGCTGTCCACGTGGAACGCGAAGGTCACCTGGCAGCGCTCGTGGTCGGCCGGTGCGGTGAGGCCCGAGGTGGTGCAGGGGCACACCACGTCGCAGTTGCAGCTCTCCAGATACGTGCCGTTCAGATTCCAGGGCATGGCTTCCGCCTCCCTCGTCACGTCCCCCCGGTTCCATGTCCCCCGGTGAAATGCGTCGGGAGGGCCCTTTCGGTCCCCGTGCCGCTCTTCTCCCAGGCTATTCCCGAAGCCGCCCGCCCCGCAGGTCCGCTGCCGTCCCGGAGGCCCGTTCCGCCAAGTTCCGCGAGTGCGGAACCATTGTGGGCGGTGCGGGCGTTGTGACGATGAGGGGCCGGGGAACGGCCCCGGCAGGGGAGACAGGGGGTGTCGTGATCAGCCGCAGCCGCAGCCGCGTCGCGCGTCCGCCCGCTCCCGTCGCCCTTCTGCTGGTCCTGGTACATCTGTTCCTGCTCCAGGCCGCGCTCCTCGACACCGGCAGCCTGTCCGCCGCCGTCGCCCTCGCCGCGACGGCCGCCGCCGGGTCCGCGCTCGCCGCCTGCGCGATGCTCGCCGGCCGCTGCGCGCCCTCCGTCCCGCGCCACCGGGTCCGCACCGCGATACGCGACCGGGCCCGCCGTACGGCCTTCCTGCCCCAGCGCGACCCCGACGCCCGGGGACGCCGCCGGCCCCGGGCCCCCGGGCACGCCCTCGCGACGATCTGCGCGTAGGGCACCCTCTTCACCTTCACCGACGAGACCGCCGGTCCCCACCGGTGCCCTCGCGCGGGTCGTCATGCCGCCTGCCCACTCCGGTCACACCGGCACCGACGCATCCCGCTCCGAAGGGTCCACCCATGTCCGTCTTCGCCCGCCTCGTCGAGCAGCTCGCCGACCTGCTCCAGCCGCTCTTCCACGCCTCCGCCGCGGCCGCCGCGATCGTCCTGTTCACCGCTCTGGTACGGCTGCTCGTGCATCCCCTGTCCCGGGCCACCGCCCGTGGCCAGCGCGCCCGCGCGGAACTCCAGCCGCGGATCGCCGAGCTGCGCGAGAAGCACGACAAGGACCCGCAGCGGCTGCAGAAGGCGGTACTGGAGCTGCACGCCGAGGAGAAGGTCTCGCCGCTCTCCGGCTGCCTGCCCAGCCTGCTCCAGCTGCCCGCCTTCTTCCTCCTCTACCACCTGTTCTCGAACACCTCGATCGGCGGCGAGAGCAACGGGCTGCTCACGCACTCGCTGCTCGCCGCGCCGCTCGGCGGCCGCTGGACCGACGCCCTCGCCGGCGGCGGCGTGTTCGGGCCGGCCGGACTCGTCTATCTCGCTCTCTTCGTCCTCGTCGCGGCCGTCGCCGTCTTCAACTACCGGCGCACCAAGCAGATGGCGGCGAAGAACCCGGTCACGGTGGCCGCCGGCGACGGCGGGCAGGTGCCGGGACTCGCGGCGGTCGGCAAGGTGATGCCGTTCATGTCCTTCTTCACGCTCGTCACCGTGGCGGTCGTACCGCTCGCGGCCGCGCTGTACGTCGTCACCAGCGCGACCTGGAGCGTGCTGGAACGGGCCGCGCTGTACCGGTGAGCGGCGGCGCGGCGCGGGCCGGGGCTACGGTCCAGTACCTGAACAGGGTCTTGTGGACTGGACAGGGGACTTGGAGGATCGACCAGTCCTGCGATGGCTGCACCCATCCGCCGGGCGCCCGCGATCGAGGGAGATGGTGACCATGAAGCTGCTGCGAGTCGGTACGGCCGGAGCGGAGCGCCCGGCGCTGCTCGACGCCCGAGGAACCCTGCGCGGCCTGTCGGGGATCGTGGACGACATCGACGGCGCGCTGCTCGCCGACGACGGCGCGCTCGGCCGTATCCGGGCGGCGGCCGAGGCCGGTGAGCTGCCCGTGCTGGACGCGGCGGGGCTGCGGATCGGGCCTCCCCTCGGCCGGATCGGCAAGATCGTGTGCATCGGGCTCAACTACCACGACCACGCCCGGGAGACCGGCGCGGAGCCGCCCACCGAGCCCGTGATCTTCTTCAAGGCCCCGGACACGGTCGTCGGGCCGCACGACACCGTGCTGGTGCCGCTCGGGTCCGGCAAGACCGACTGGGAGGTGGAGCTGGCCGTCGTCGTCGGGCGTACGGCCCGCTATCTGGAGTCGGCCGAGGAGGGGCTCGCGCATGTCGCCGGATACGCGGTGGCGCACGACGTGTCCGAGCGGGAGTTCCAGATCGAGCGGGGCGGCACCTGGGACAAGGGGAAGAACTGCGAGACGTTCAACCCGCTGGGCCCCTGGCTGGTGACGGCGGACGAGGTCCCGGATCCGCAGGCGCTCCGGCTGAGGCTGTGGGTCAACGGTGAGCTGAAGCAGGACGGGACCACGGCCGAGCAGATCTTCCCGGTGGGGGAAGTGGTGCGATACGTCAGCCAGTTCATGACGCTGTACCCCGGTGACGTCATCAACACCGGTACCCCGGCCGGGGTCGCCCTGGGGCAGCCCGACCCGAAGCCGTTCCTGCGGGCCGGGGACGTGGTGGAGCTGGAAGTCGAGGGGTTGGGGCGGCAGCGGCAGGAACTGAAGGACGCGTAGGCGCTCCGCTGGGGGGCGGGGGGACTGCGGTTGGTTTTGCGGCTGCGGGTGGGTTCGTGGCTGGTCGCGCAGTTCCCCGCGCCCCTTGCGGGGCGCCTGAGGTTGAGCCGCGTCCGTTTGGGGGTGCTGCGGTTATCGCAGGAGGTCGGACAGGCGGCGCCAGGCCTCGCGGGGGAGGGCGTCCCGGTCGCCGCCGTCGACGATCTGGAGGGCCACGTGGTCGGCGCCCGCCTCGTGGAAGGCGGTGATCCGGCTGCGGATGCGGTCTTCGGGGCCCCAGGCGTAGAGGGCGTCGATCAGGCGGTCGCTGCCGCCCGCGGTCAGATCGGCCTCGGTGAAGCCCAGTCGCTGGAAGTTGTTGGTGTAGTTGGGCAGCGCCAGGTACATCGCCAGATGCTCGCGGGCCAGGGTGCGGGCCTTGGCCGGGTCCGTCTCCAGGACCACCTTGAACTCCGGTGCCAGCAACGGCTCTTCTCCCAGGATCTCGCGGGCCCGGGCGGTGTGCTCGGGGGTGACGAGGTAGGGGACCGAGCCCGCCGCCCGGTCGCGGGACAGCTCCAGCGTCTTCGGGCCGAGGGCCGCCAGGACCCGCCGCCCGGCCGGGACACCGGCCTTGTCCAGCGCGTCCAGATAGGCAACCAGCGCGGAGTACGGCCGCCGGTACTGCTCCGCGAGCTTGGCGTGGCTCACGCCGAGGCCGAGCAGGAAGCGGCCGGGACGGGCCGACTCCACCTCGGCGAAGGCGGCCGCGCTCTCCTCGGCCTCGTACTGCCAGATGCTCTGGATGCTCGTGCCGACGGCCAGCCGGGACGTCGCCTCCAGGAGCGGGAGGGCGTGCCGGGGCGCGCTGCTGCCGCCCAGCCAGGCCGCCCCGTACCCGAGTTGCTCCAGTTCCGCGGCGGCCTCGGCGATCTCGCTGCGCAGGGCCGGGTCCTCCGAGCGCAGGCCCACGCTCCAGACGCCGTACCTGCCGACGGTCTCCTTGGCGGTGCTCGCGTCGTTCGTCGACTCGCTCATCGGGTCACTTCCCTCCGGATGGGTGGCGTGCCGTGATCATCGTGCACGTCGGTCCCAACCGGAGGGAGCCGCGCGGTAATCCCGCCGACGGGCTATCGGCCGAGGAACTGCTCCAGCGCCTCCACGACGAACCGGTGGTCCTGGAGCTGAGGCAGGCCGGAGACCGTCACCGTGCCGATGACGCCCACGTTCTCGACGTTGACCGGGAAGGAACCGCCGTGCGCCGCGTAGGCGTCGGCGTCCAGGCGGGAGGACTCCTCGAACGTCGTGCCCTTGGCCCGGAAGCGGGCGCCGACCAGGTACGAGGAGGCGCCGTAGCGCTCCACCACCCGGCGCTTGCGGAGGATCCAGGCGTCGTTGTCGGGCGTGGAGCCGGGCAGGGCCGCGTGGAAGAGCTGCTGGCCGGCGCGGTGGATGTCGATGGCGACCGGGGCCTGGCGCTCCCGGGCCAGCTCGACCAGCAGCGAGCCGAGCGCCCACGCGTCGTCGTAGGTGAACTGCCGGAAGACCAAGCGGCGTTCCTGCGCCTCCAGCTCCTCCACGCTCGGGGTGATCTCGGGGGCGAACTTCGGGGTGATCTTGGGCTCGTGCATCAGAGGGTCACCGTCACCTTGTCGCGGGCGGACCGGCGGGCCGCCTCCAGTACGTCGAGGGCGGCGGCCGCTTCGAGGGCGGGCACCGGGTTGGGGCCCGCGCCGGTCAGGGCCGCCGCCACGGCCGCGTAGTAGGCGGGGTAGTCGCCGGAGAGGGTCGGTACGGGGCGGCCACCGCCGGTCATCGGGGACTCACCGGCACCTAGCCGGCCCCACAGGGACTCGGGTTCCGTGCCCCAGTCGGTGGTGGTGCGGGGGCGCTCGTTCGCGCGCAGGGCCGCCTCCTGCGGGTCCAGTCCGTACTTGACGAAGCCGGCCTGCGAGCCCAGGACCCGGAAGCGCGGGCCGAGTTGGGCCGTGGTCGCGGAGACGTAGAGGTGGGAGCGGACGCCGTTCGCGTGGGTGAGCGCGATGAAGGTGTCGTCGTCGGTCTCCGCGCCCGGGCGGCGGATGTCCGTCTCGGCGTACACCTCGGTGACCGGGCCGAAGAGGACCAGGGCCTGGTCGACGACATGGCTGCCGAGGTCGTAGAGCAGACCGCCGATCTCCGCCGGGTCGCCGGACTCGCGCCAGCCGCCCTTCGGGCGCGGGCGCCAGCGCTCGAAGCGGGACTCGAAGCGCCAGACGTCACCCAGCTCCCCCTTCTCCAGCAGGGCCCGCAGGGTCAGGAAGTCGTTGTCCCAGCGGCGGTTCTGGAAGACCGACAGCAGCAGACCGCGCTCCTCGGCGAGAGCGGCCAGCTCCCGCGCCTCGGCCGCCGTGCCCGCGACCGGCTTGTCCACGACCACCGGCAGGCCCGCCTCCAGGGCGGCGGTGGCCAGCGGGACGTGCGTCTTGTTCGGGGAGGCGATGACGATCAGGTCCAGCTCACCGGCGCGGCCGAACAGCTCCTCGGGGGTGCCTGCGACACGGACGTCCGGGAACTCGGCGCGGGCCTGCTCCTGTCGCTCCGGGTTCGAGGTGACCACCGTGTCCAGGGTGAGGCCCTCGGTGGCCGCGATCAGCGGGGCGTGGAAGACGGAGCCTGCGAGGCCGTAGCCGATCAGGCCGACGCGGAGGGGGGTACCAGTCATGCCTTCTACTTTCGCAACGCTGTTGCCAAAGTGCAAGCGGCGAGGACAATGGGGGGATGGGCGGCGTGAACAGCGTGAGCAGGACGAAGAGCGGACCGGTCGGAGCGAACCTGTTCGCGGTGCGGTCCCACAACACCGCGTTGGTGCTGGATCTGCTGCGCGGTG
Source organism: Streptomyces sp. NPDC005706 (assembly GCF_040631045.1). Classification (NCBI taxonomy): domain Bacteria; kingdom Bacillati; phylum Actinomycetota; class Actinomycetes; order Kitasatosporales; family Streptomycetaceae; genus Streptomyces; species Streptomyces sp. NPDC005706. The sequence continues at coordinate 146,330 of NZ_JBEXYS010000001.1, forward strand.
CCGGGACGGCGGGGATAAGCAGGCTGGAGCTGGCCGAGCGGACCGGGCTGACCCCGCAGGCCGTCAGCAAGATCACCGCACGGTTGCGGGAAGCGGGATTCGCGGCGGAGGCTGGGCGCCGGGCGTCCACCGGGGGCAAGCCGCGCACCGTGCTGCGGCTGGTGCCGGAGGCGGGGCACGCGGTGGGCGTGCACCTGGACCGGGACGAGCTGCGGGCGGTGCTGGTGGATCTCGACGGGGCCGTGGTGGGCGAGCGGCGCGCCGCGCTGGACCTCGGGGGCGGGGCGCGGGCCGTGCTGGGGGTGGTCTCGGGGGAGGTGTCGGGGCTGGTGGCGCAGGCGCTGGGAGGTCACGGAGCTTCCGGGGGCCTCCCCGGGGGGCTCGCCGGTGTCGGCTCGCTGCTCGGGGTCGGCGTGGCCCTGCCGGGGCCGCTCGACCATGCGCGGGGGGTGTTGCACCGGGTCACCGGGTTCCCGGAGTGGGACGGGTTTCCGCTGCGGGACGCGCTGGTGGAGCGGCTGGGGGTGCCGGTGGTGGTGGACAAGGACACGAACGCGGCGGCTCTGGGCTTGTCGGTGGGTGTGTGCGGTGGTGCGGGCGAGGGGGGCGAAGGCGGCGGCTCGTTCGCGTATCTGCATCTCGGTACGGGGCTGGGGGCGGGGCTGGTGATCGGCGGGAACGTGCACCGGGGCGTGCGGACCGGGGCGGGGGAGTTCGGACACCAGGTCGTTCAGCTCGACGGGCCCGCGTGCGAGTGCGGGAACCGAGGGTGTGTGGAGGTGCTGTGCCTGGGGGCCGTGGCGCGCGGTGAGGTGCGGGAGGCGGCGCGGGTGCTGGGGGTGGGGGCGGGGAACCTGGCCGGGCTGCTCGACATCGACCTGGTGCTGCTCGGGGGCCGGACCGTGACGGCGGCGCCTGAGGTGTTCGTGGAGGGGGTCGCGGAGGTGCTGGCTGCTCGGGCTCGGCGGGAGGGGGTGGCCGGGGGGTGTGTGCCGGTGCGGGTTGTCGGTGGGGAGCGGGTTGTGGCTGAGGGGGCTGCGCAGTTGTTGTTGGCGCCGGTGTTCGGGCGGGTGGTGGGGTAGGGGGGTGCGGGGGCGTTGCAGTCGGCGGTGCTTCGGAGTGGGCGGTGTTGGTGCCGGCCCGGGGGGTCTCGGTTGCCCGCGCTTGTAGGTGCCCGGTGTTGGTGCCGGCCGGGACGCGTTTCGCTTGCCCGCGCTTGCGGGGCTCGCGGGGTGCCTCCCCCACTCTCGGCTTCGCTCGAGCGGGGGGACCCCCATCGCCCACCCGTGCCGCCCTGGGGGTCCCCCCAGGCCCTTGAGGCACTGGGGGAGGCGCGCGTGCCCGCAGCCAAGCGGCACGCATGCCCGCAGCTACGGCGGGGCCGGTGCCCGGACCACGTGGGCCTGGTGCCCGCAGCCGGGGCGGGCCCGGTGCCCGCAGCCGGGTGAAGCTGAAGGGCATTCGGGCGGGGTTGCGGAGTGGCGGGACGGGGTTGGCGGGGCCTTCCGGGATAGTCATGTGTTTATGCGACTGTGTGCGTGCCTGTCCCTGTCCCTGGGTCTTGCCGCAGGCGCCGTGTTCGTGCCCGTGCCGTCGGCCGCTGCCCAGGCGGACGCCACGTGCGCGGTGTCCGGCGACCGTGCCTTTCCGCTGGCCACCCGCATCCACGGCGGGCCCGGCGCCTACGAGGCGGGCGGTGGATTCGGCACCTGGTACCTCGACCTCACCAACTCGACCGGCCGGACCTGCACCGACCTCCACCCGGTCGTCGTGCTCGTCGACGACAAGCGCGCCCTGAAGCCGTCCCAGCCCCAGCTGGAGTTCTACGACGGCACCCGCACCCTGCCCGTCGGCTTCGAGAGCACCGACGCCCAGGAGCTGGTCGGCGTGCTGGACGCGGAGGGATTCGACGGGTTCACCGTGCCGCCCGGCAAGACCGTCACCGTCAAGCTCAGGCTCTCCCTCACCTCCGACACCGCGCCCGACCGGATCACCGCGAACGCCGCCGTCGTCCAGCGCCGGGGCGCGGACGGCGACTGGGTCGGCGAGTCCAACGACTACCGCTTCACCGTCGACGGCGGGGGGAACGGGCGGCAGCAGGACGAGGAGCGGGACCCGGGACAGGAAGGGGACGGGACGCGGACGCCGGGAGACGGTGACGCGACCACCGGTCCGGACAGCAGCGCGAGTCCGGGCGGTACGGCGAGTCCCGACGGCAGTGCCAGTCCCGGGGCGGCGGCGACCCCCGTCAGCTCGACCGGCACCGGCACCGGCACCGGCACCGGCACCGAGCCCCGGCCGACGCCCGGCGGTGCCGATCCGGGTACCAGCGCGCTGCCCTTCACCGAGGCCGCGCAAGCGGCCGGCGAGCGGGCCCGGGAGCTCGCGCGGACCGGGACCGGGCTCGCCCATGGGCTGCTCGCGGCCGTCACCGTGCTCCTCGTCGTCGGCGGCGGAGCCTTCCTGCTGGCCCGCCGGCGCCGCTGAGGGCGGTTCCGCCTCCCCCGCTCAACTGACCTGCGACCTGCCCGGGTCAAGATCCCGGCCATCTGATTAGGCTGGTGGCGTCGGTACGCCGTGGTTCCGGCGCCCCCGTTCTTGACCGTACGCACGTCAGGAGACGCAAACGCATGGCAGACCGCAAGCCCATCGAGTCGTGGCTCACCGACATGGACGGCGTCCTGATCCACGAGGGGGTTCCGATCCCCGGTGCCGACGCCTTCCTGAAGAAGCTGCGCGATTCCGAGCGGCCCTTCCTGGTGCTCACCAACAACTCCATCTACACCGCGCGCGACCTGCACGCCCGGCTCCGGCGGATGGGCCTGGACGTGCCGGTGGAGAACATCTGGACCTCCGCCCTGGCCACCGCCCAGTTCCTGGACGACCAGCGGCCCGGCGGCAGCGCCTACGTCATCGGCGAGGCCGGCCTGACCACCGCGCTGCACGACATCGGCTACATCCTCACCGACCACGAGCCCGACTTCGTGATACTCGGCGAGACCCGCACGTACTCCTTCGAGGCCCTGACCAAGGCCGTGCGGCTGATCAACGACGGTGCCCGGTTCATCGCCACCAACCCCGACAACGTCGGCCCCTCGACCGACGGCGACCTGCCGGCCACCGGCTCGGTCGCCGCCCTGATCACCGCCGCCACCGGCAAGAAGCCGTACTTCGTCGGCAAGCCCAATCCGCTGATGATGCGCGCCGGGCTCAACGCGATCGGCGCGCACTCGGAGACCTCCGCGATGATCGGTGACCGCATGGACACCGACGTCCTGGCGGGCCTGGAGGCCGGGATGCGCACCTTCCTGGTGCTGACCGGTGTCACGCAGCCCGATGACGTCGACCGCTATCCCTTCCGTCCCTCGGAGGTCGTCGACTCCATCGCGGACGTGGTCGACCTCGTCTGAGGGCTCCGTCCGACGCCACCCGTCTGGAGTAATCGGGTGCCTCCCGAGGATGCGGAGGCACCCGGTACGGGGGAGCCTCCCAGTATCTGGAGGTTCACGATGGGCTCACAACGCCTCACTCTCGGTACCGGGACTCTCTGTGCCGGACTGCTCGCCATCACCGCCTTCACCACGGCCGCCTGCGCCGCCGTCGGCGGCCAGGGGAACTCCCTGACGGCCGACGGCGGCCAGGAAGTCTCCGTGACCCCGGTCTCCCCGGCCCCCGGCACCGATGTGTCGCTGCGAGTGCGCGGCTGCAGTGCGGCGCGTGCCGTCGCCGCCTCGAAGGCCTTCGTCGCCGACGCCCGGCTGACGTCCAACATGGGCATCCTGAGCGGCGACACCCGCGTACGCGCCTCGGTCGCGCCGGGTGTCTACGACGTGCGGGTCACCTGCGCCGACGTGGCGCTCAACAGCAGGATCACCATCGGGCGCACGGGCACGGGCCTGGCGCAGCAGCAGGGGGACGCCACCGGCGACACCGGGCAGCCCACCGGCCCGTCCGGGGCGCTCACCACGGCCGCCTCGCCCGTCGCGCCGGTCGCCGCGGGCGGTGGCGGCACCGCGCACTTCGCCACGGTGGCCACCGACGGGTCCGGCCCGGGTGCCGGGCAGGCGGTGACCGGCCTGGCCCTCGCCGGGGTCGCCGCGGCCGCGGTCGGGCTGCGCAGGGCCCGCCGGAGCCCGGGCACGGACTGAGCGCGGGCAGCGGCCATGTCGGACGAGTACGGGCACAGCTCCGCCACCGGACGCCTGGTCACCGTCCTGGCCTGGACGCTGCTGCTGTTCGGGCTGTGGCTGTGGGGGCGGGGCGTCACCGGCGTACCGCGGAGCCCGGAGGGGCCCGCCACCAGTGATGTGGCCGGGATCGGCCGCGCCGAGGCGGTCCGGTTGCCGCCCGCGGCCGAGCCGCTCACGGCCGCGGTCCCGCAGCGCCTCGACATCCCCCAACTGGCCGTCACCGCACCGGTCGTGCCCCGGGGGCTGGACGCGCGGGGCGCCATCGAGCCGCCGCCGTTCGACCAGCCGGGAGTGGTCGGCTGGTACGGCTCGGGGACCAAGCCCGGCGCGGTGGGGACCGCGCTGCTGGTCGGACACGTCGACACGGAGACCCGGCCCGCCGTCTTCTACAAGATCGGCACGCTCAAGCCGGGTGAGACGGTCCGGGTGGTCCGCGCGGACGGCCGGGTCGCCCGCTTCACCATCGACGACGTCCGTGTCCTGCCCCGCGACGACTTCGACGCCAGGACGGCCTACGGGCCCCGGAAACAGGGCCGCGCCGAACTCCGGCTGATCACCTGCGGCGGCGCCTTCGACCGGGCGAGCCGCAGCTACACGGCCAACGTGATCGTGTCCGCGTACCTGACCGGCACCGGCCCTTGACCGCCGGATCCCCCACCCGAGTGCGCCCCTGAACCCCCGCCCCACAGCCCCCGAGCGACCTCGTGACCCGTCGCGGCGGTGTGCCACGATTGGCACTCGGAACGATGCGCCCAGGGGGGAATCGCATGCACGACAGCAGGGGGGCCCGCATCGCGGCACGAGCTCGGGTACGGGCGTCCGCGGCGGTGCTGGGGGCGGCACTGCTGCTCGCCGGCTGCTCGTCCGGCGGGGACGGCGCGGACGACGCGAAGTCGGACATCGGCCAGCGGCCCAAGTCCGCCGACCCGTACTGGGTGAACCCGGACGGCAACGCGGCCCGCCAGCTCGCCGCCTACGAGAAGGCCGGCAAGAAGACCGAGGCCGAGCGGATCCGGCGGATCGCCGAGCAGCCGACCGGGGAGTGGATCGGCCCCGAGAACCCCGAGCAGGAGGCCCGCGGCTTCACCGAGGCCGCCGAGAAGGCCGACCGCACGGCCCTGCTCGTCCTCTACAACATCCCGCACCGCGACTGCGGCCAGTACTCCCAGGGCGGCGCCACCGACGGCGACGGCTACCGCGCCTGGATCGACGGCGTGGCCCGGGGCATCGGCGACCGCACCGCCACCGTCGTCCTCGAACCCGACGCCGTCCTGCACCTCGTCGACGGCTGCACCCCGGACGAGGTCCACGAGGAGCGCTACGACCTGCTCAAGGGCGCCGTCGCCAAGCTGAAGTCGCTGAAGAACACCAAGGTCTACCTGGACGCGGGCAACGCCGGCTGGGGCCACCCCGACCAGATCTTCGAGCCCCTGCGCCGGGCCGGCGTCGACCAGGCCGACGGGTTCGCCGTCAACGTCTCCAACTTCTACTCCACCGAGGACTCCATCGCCTACGGCAAGCAGCTCTCGGCGAAGGTGGGCGGCAAGCACTTCGTCGTCGACACCAGCCGCAACGGCAACGGCCCCTACACGGGCGGCGATCCGGCCCAGCGGTGGTGCAACCCGCCCGGCCGGGGGCTGGGCCGGACCCCGACGACCAGGACGGACGACCCGCTGGTCGACGCCTATCTGTGGGTCAAGCGCCCGGGGGAGTCGGACGGCACCTGCAAGGGCGGCCCGAAGGCGGGCCAGTGGTGGGCCGGTTACGCCCTCGGGCTGGCCGGGGCGGGCAAGCGGTAGCGAGCGGAAGGGGCGCCCTCCCGTGCGGAGGGCTCCCCTTCGAAGCCGAGGAACGCGGCTGCGTACCTTCCGGGCCCGCGGAACCCCGGTCAGGGAACCTTGACCCACTGGGCCTTGCTGGGCGTCCCCTGGTCGTCGTCCACGAACAGCATGTACCAGCCGGACTGCACCAGGTTCCGGTTCTTCGGCACCGTCACGGTGATCTTGTCGCCGGACGTGGTGAAGTCCAGCGCGATGGACCGCTGGTCCACGTCCGTCACATGCGTCGAGGCGCTCGGCCGGATCAGCCGCACCTTCTTGATGCCGGCGGCGTGCGCCGAGGTGAACGTCCCCGAGGCGCCCCGCGCGATGGTCCGCGGCCCCCCGCTGAGCGACGGCCGCGAACCCCGGTACAGGTACGGCGGGGTGTAGATCTCGATCCGCTGCTCGAACTTGCCGGGCTTGGTGTCGGCCGCGTCCGCGTACAGCGAGTCGGACCCGAAGAACATCACCCGTCCGTCCGGCAGCAGGATCGACCCGGAGTGGTAGTTGCGGCCCACCAGCGGATCGGCGACCTCGGTGAAGCTGTTGCTGTCCGGGTGGTACATCCGGGCCTGCAGAATGTCGGAGTCGCCGCGCCCCCGGTAGTCCTCCGAACCGCCGGACACCAGCACGGTGTCGTCGGGCAGGATCGAGGTCTGCGGATACCGGGTGCCCTTCGCCAGCTCCGGCCCGTCCACAAACTTCGGATTCTTCGCCTTGAGGTCGATCAGCCGGGTCTTCCTGCTGGACAGCTTCGACTCGCCGACCCCGCCACCGCCGACCACCATGAACTTCTCGTCCTGGGCCGGAGGCAGCAGCACCGTCCCGGACGTCTCCATCAGGTCGGCGTCGCCGAGCCCAGGCAGCTTGGTGAACTTGTTGGTGCCCACGTCCCAGACACCGGGCTTGCGGCCCACGTCGTCCGGTCCGTAGCCCGCGTTGGAGCCCGAGTAGAAGACCTTCCCGTTCTGCATCAGGAACAGCGCCGGGTACGTCGGGAACTGCCGGAGCTTCGAGGTGTACGACCACTTCTTGGTCTTCGGGTCGAAGACCTCGTTCTTGCCCGGCACCAGCTGGCCGATGTCGTCCAGCCCCGAGACACTGAGGACCTTGCCGTCGGACAGGGTGGTGAGCGTCGGGTACCAGCGGGCCTCGTTCATCGGGTCGACCTTGATGTACCGCTCGGCGACCGGGTCGAACTCGTAGGCGTCGCGGATGCCCTGGAAGTCCTTCTTGTCGAGGGCGAGCTTCTGCGCGATGCCGTACGTGTTGCGCGCGTCGGCTCCGCTCAGGCCCTGGATCCGGTAGTTGTCCTGGGTGCCGGTCTCGTACTTGGTGCCGCTGCGCTGCGCCTCGACGTAGATGCGGCCCAGGCCCGGGTCGTTGCGCAGGAAGACACCGGTCTGCGGATCGAACACCTTCTTCGCGCGGGGTACCAGCACCGGGTCCTTGGAGACGAAGGTCTTGCCGTTGGTCCTGCCGCTGAACCGGGTGCCCGCGGGCAGCGTGATCGGCTTGTCCGGGTTCTCGTTGTGGACGATCATCAGGCCGCCGGCCTTGGTGACGTCGCCCTTGAGCTTCTCGTACCGCCTGGTGCCGCCCGCGATCAGCAGGTTGCCGTTGGCGAGCTGGGTGTGCCCGGTGCAGAACAGGTCGGTGGGCGTGGGGATCTTCTTGATCGTGCCCTTGACCGGGTCCCAGATCCGGGTGTCGAACTGCTTCTTGTCGAAGTTGTCCTGGTTGTTGCCCGAACCCGCGACCAGCAGCACCTTGCCGGTGTGCAGCAGTGCCGCGTGGATGGTGTCCTGCCGGTACTCCGGTGGGAACTCGACGATGTCCCACTTGCCGTTGGAGGCCTTGTACTCCGGCTTGTTGATCTTGTACTGGTGGTACTGCTCGGTTCCGAAGCGGTAGAGCCACGGCCCGTTCATCCCGGCCAGCGCGACTACCACCGCCGTGCCTATCGCGAGTCGACGAGCACGGCGGCGGCCGGCCTGGTCCTTCATTCCTTACGTCCCCCAAGTCCACCAAGGGCGATCTGCATGGTCTGGTCGTTGCCCGCGGCCGGGCCGGCGTGGCCGGTCCGCTGCTGCGGGACCGGCGGCACCTGGGCCGCGTACCGCGGAGGCACCGCGTCCTGCGGCTCGGCCGCCGGGACGGGCGCCGGCGCACCGGCGGCGTGCCGGGGCCCGTTCTTCTGCTGCCGCAGCTCATGGCGCCAGACGAAGACCGGTGTCGCGGTGATGAGCAGGGCGAACGAGGCCCAGGTGATCATCGCCGGGTGGGAGTGCCCGAGGGCGAGTCCGGCGACGATCGAGCCGCCGAAGATCGCGATGAAGTACCAGTGGTACCGGAAGGTGCCGAACCAGGTGTCCGGGCTCGCCGAGTCGCCCTTGGGCGTGACCACGAACTTGCTCTTGCGGCGCAGCACCGAGTCGATCAGCGCCTTGGCGTACAGCGGCGCGGACAGCGCCGACATCACCATGCCGGCCACACCGCCGGAGCCCTCCGGCTCGTGCGGGGAGACGTTGTGCCGGCGGTTCCAGATGTACAGGCCGATCTGGAGCGCGGAGGCGTTGCCGTAGAGCATCAGCCACACGGTCGGGTCGATGTTCACACCCGAGGCGCCCATTCCCAGGAACAGGGCGCAACTCAGCGCCGCCAGGATCCAGTTGAGGGCGGACATCGGGTAGAAGATGATCATCATCGTGTAGTTGAAGAGCTTGCCGGGCGGCAGGGTGAAGAAGCCCTTCCAGTACTGCTTGAGGATCGTCTCGTACGTACCCCGCGACCAGCGCATCTGCTGGGTGAAGAAGTCCGTCCAGGCGTTGGGCCCCTCACCGACCGCGAGCACGTCCGGGGTGTACACGGACTTCCACTTGCGGCCCGTGGCCGGGTTCGTGGCGCGGTGCATCTCGAATCCGGTGGCCATGTCCTCGGTGATCGAGTCGTACAGGCCGCCGATCTGCTTGATCGCCTTGATGCGCACGGCGTTCGAGGTGCCCACGAACATCGGGGCGCCGTAGCGGTTGCCGGCCCGCTGGATGAGCGCGTGGAAGAGGAACTGCTGCGACTCGGCCGCCTTGGTGACGAACGTGTCGTAGTTGCCGTAGACCTGCGGGCCGATGACGAAGCCGACGTCCGGGTCGCGGAAGTAGCCGAGCATCCGCTCCAGGTAGTTGGGCAGCGGCACGTGGTCGGTGTCGACGGAGGCGAAGAAGTCGTAGTCGCCGCCGTGTGCCTCCAGCCAGGCGTTGTAGTTGCCGTGCTTGGTCTTGGCGCGGTGCGGGCCCTTGGCCTGGTTCCACCGGGCGACGCCCTTGCGGGAGAAGTGGCGGACGCCGAGCCTGGCGCAGACCTCCTTGACGGCCGGGTCGTCGCCCTCGTCCAGCAGCCAGACGTGCATCAGGCCCCGGTGACGGAGCTTCACGGCCGCCTCGAGCGTCTTGGTCACCATCTCCAGCGGCTCCTTGCCGGGCACGAAGGAGGTGAGGAACGCGACGCGCGTGCCGGTCTCCGGCACCACCGGGACCGGGTCGCGGGCGACCAGGGTGGCGTGCGCGTTGGACAGCACGTTCATACAGCGGAAGAACTCGATCAGGCCGATCGCGACCAGCATCACGATGTCCAGCGCGGGCAGGAAGTCGTAGGCGGGATAGTCGCGTTCGGTCCAGTGCTCCGGCTGGAGCAGCCAGAACAGCAGCACCAGCGAGAGCACCGGGGCCGCGCCGAGCATGAGCGCGGCCCGTACGCGGTGCGGCTCCTGGGAGAGCAGCGAACGGTACTGCACCTGGTAGGGCTTCGCCGGGTCGGGCTGGGTGAGGGGACCCGAGAGGCGGCTGTAGTGCTCGTAGTCGTATCTGGGCAGGCTCTTCTTTATTCGGCGGAACTGGCCGGTCCGATGCGTCACCGCACGAAGCTGTGTGGTCTGTGACGGGTCGTTGTGTTGTTCGTGGCTCTGCCCGGCGCCCGTCGGCGTGGACGTCATGAGTCATCCCCCTGCACGCGAGTCACCGCGTGTTTCGTCGGTTCTTACCGCCCGGTCGGGGTCCCCTCGGCCGTCACAGGCGGACATAGTGGTGGGTCGCAGTCACCATGTCCTGCACACCTTATAGACACGGGATCACGACCTTCCGGTTGCATGATGCCCCCCTCGGCATCGGCTCACTGAGCGGGGCCCCCTCCCCGCCGGCAGGCAACCGGTTGCTTCCCCCCAACTGCCGCGAAGACGCGACCTGGTGACAACCAGGGTTCTACGGCGTCCAGCGTGATCGCAAGACGGGAAACGTGGAGTTTACCGGTCAAACCCGTTGATTGTGGCGCGGGTGGTGTTCGGGGGGCTCGGGTGCGCCGATGGGGGAGAGCCGGGCGCGGATATGGCCGAAGTGGTCTCTTATGGCCTCCTCCGCCCGCACGGAATCGCCGGACCTGACCGCCTCCAGGATCTCCCGGTGCTGCCGGCAGGTGACCCGCGGGTCCTGCGGCACCTCCAGCAGATCCCGTCGGACGCGGTGGAAGGCCTCCCAGAACGCCTCCAGCAGCTCGCTCAGCAGTACGTTGTCCAGCCCCCGGTAGAGGGTGGCGTGAAAGGCGCGGTCGGTCTCGGCGAGGCCCGCCCCTTCGGCGGCCTCCTGTTCCATACGGGTGACGAGGGCGTCCAGTTCAACGAGGTCGGACTCCGGCAGGCGCCCGGCCAGCCGCGACACCAGTCCGGTCTCGACGGCCTCGCGCAGCTCCAGCAGCTGCAGCAGGGAGTCCTCGCCCCGGTAGTGCCCGGCCACCGTGCGGAAGGCGAGCCCCTCGATCATGGGGGCGAGCGACATGGGGCCCACGTAGGTGCCGAAGCCGTGCCTGATCTCCACGATGCCCATCGCCTGCAGCGCCTTCAGTGACTCGCGCACCGAGTTCCGGCTCGCCCCGAGGAACTCCATCAGCTCGGGCTCGGTCGGCAGCGGGGCGCCCGGGGGCAGCCGTCGGTCGACGATGAGCTTCTTGATCCGCTCCTGCAGGTCCCGGGCTGCCATGACGAGAGGGTATCCGGCCAATCGGGGGGACGGCCGGGTTCCGGCCCAGGACGCCGGTCACCGCGGTCAGGGGGGCGGGTGGCGGAGCCCCCGCGGCGCGTGGCGAAGTCGCGCGGAAACAGAGATGGCGAGGTGGTTCGCGCTTCACGCGAACACTCCTCGCCATCGTCATAGTGCGCCGCCAGGGACTCGAACCCCGGACCCGCTGATTAAGAGTCAGCTGCTCTAACCAACTGAGCTAGCGGCGCCTGCTGACGACAGAACTCTACCCGACCGGCGCGGGTGCTCCCGGCCATGTGCTGCGCACGGGGGAGCCGGTCATACGGGATGTACATCATTCGGACCGTCAACATGCGCAGTGTGACGACAGTTGTGAAACTGATCAACGTGCACAGTGGCGGACATTTCCACCCCGAATGTGAGGCAGATCGCATGACGGCTCCGGCGTTCGAAGAGGTCGACCCCGGGCGCGACTGCGACTGCCCGGCCTGCGTCCATGTGCGGCGGGCCGGCTCCCGCCCGCTGTCCGGGCGTTTCGGCGGCCACCTGGCGGCCCGGGGGGTGGTGATCGTGGCCGCCGCAGCGTCCGCCGCCCTCGGCGCGCTCACCCCGGCAGCCGCTCTCACCGCGCCCCAGTCCCCGCCCCGCCCCGGTGACCCCGGGGACGGTGAGCCCGCCACCCCGCAGGGTGCCAAGTCACCGCTGCACGGGCCGGCCGGGCCCCTGCCCGATCCGGCCACCACGCCTCCGGCCACGCCGCCCCCCGCCACCCGGACCCAGATCATCAACCGGGCGAAGGTCTGGGTGGCCGCGAAGGTGCCGTACAGCATGGAGGACTACTGGACCGACGGTTACCGGCAGGACTGCTCGGGATATGTGTCCATGGCGTGGGGGCTGGGCTCCAACGAGTGGACCGGCAGCCTCGACCAGTACGGCGTCAAGATCACCAAGGAGGAGCTGCTGCCCGGCGACATGCTGCTCTTCCACAACCCGGACGACCCCGAGCGCGGCTCCCACGTCGTGCTCTTCGGCGGCTGGACGGACCACACGCACACCTACTACACGGTCTACGAGCAGACACCCCCGCACGCCCGCAGCCAGGCCACGCCGTACCCCTACTGGAGCAACGCCTCCAAGTACGTCCCCTACCGCTACAAGGGCGTCGTCGCCGACACCGCGGGTGCGCAGGCGGCGAGCGACGACAAGGCGCCGCGGCCGGTCACCGGCCGGGCGGGCCCGTCCCGGCCCGCCTCGCACGGGGTGCCCGGCTACCCCGGCCGGGCCCGGTTCCGCCCGGGCGAGGTCAACCCGTACGTGACCGAACTGGGGGAGCGGCTGGTGAAGAAGGGGTTCGGCCGCTTCTACCCCACCGGTCCGGGTCCGCGCTGGGGCGACGCGGACCGGCGGGCCGTGGAGGCCTTCCAGCGCGGCCAGGGCTGGCGCGGCGGGGCCGCGGACGGCTACCCGGGCCCGGAGACCTGGCGCCGCCTGTTCTCCTAGGTTCCGTACTCCCGCTGTCCCTGCCGTCCCGTTCCCGCGGTCCGTCCCGACCGTGCCCGTCCCACCCTTACTCACTGTCATGACGCATCTGGCGCGGAGGCTGGAGCACGCATGAGTACGACCACGTCACACACGTCGGAGTCCGAGGAGCAGCCGGAGAGCGCGGGGCGCCCGGCAGGTGGCACGGCCACCCGCCCGGCCCGGCTGATCCAGAACGAGGCGACCACCGAGATCCCCGTCCATCTGCTGTTCCGCGACGAACCGGAGGCGGTGTCGGTGCCGGTGCGGCCCGCGGTGGTGGGCCGCCGGCAGGGCACCGGCGAGCAGCCGCGGTTCCGGCGCCCCGTCCAGGCCCGCAGCCGGACGGCGCCGCGCCTGGATCCGGAACTGGCGGAGCGTCCGGCGCGGGTGCTGCCCGGCCTGGCCGGGGTGCTGGCCGGCGCGGGCGGGCTCGTGGGCGGACTGGTCACCTCGTGGTGGGCGGGCGTCCTGCCGCCGCTCGCCGCGGGGGCGCTGCGCCTGCCGCCGTACACCGGCGCCGGGCTCGGTCCGGCGCAGTGGGCGGCGTTCGCCGGGTCCGGGGCGCTCGGTGCGCTCGGCTTGGGCGGGCTGGCCCGGGGCCGCACCGGACAGGCACGGCTGCTCGGGCTGTTCGGCCGCTACCGGGGGACGGTCCGGCGCACCGGCCTGCTCTGGGTGAACCCGCTGCTGCGCCGCCGCCGGGTGGATGTGCGGCTGCGGCACTGGCGCAGCGAGGTGATGCCGGCGGCGGACGCCAACGGGGTGGCGTTGCGGGTGGTGGTGCTCGTGGTGTGGCGGGTGCGGGACACCGCGCGGGCCGTGCTCGGCATCGACGACCACGAGACCTATCTGCGGGAGTGCGTGGAGGCGGCGCTGGCCCGGGTGCCGGTGGACATGCCCGCCGGGGCGGGCGGCGGCGTGGCGGCGGCCGGGGAGGCGCTGACCCGGCTGGTGGTGGCGGACGCGGCGCCGATCGGCCTTGAGGTGTTCTCGGCGCAGCCGGTCCGGGTGGAGTACGCCCCGGAGGTGGCCGCCGCGATGGACCGGCGCCGGATCGCGGCGCTGGACGCCCGGGAGCGGGCCGGGATGCTCAACTCGGTCGTGGACTCGGTGGAGGACACGGTGACCCGGCTGACCATGCGCGGCCTGGTCGAACTCGACGACTACGAGCGCAAGGTGCTCGTCCGGGACCTGACGGTGGCGTTCTGCTCGGGGCGCGGGGAGCGCGTGTGACGGGCCTGGGGATTGGTCTGGACATGTTCAAGGTACGGCAATAATCTGTGACTTGGTCTAGACCTACTGCACGGCTCAGCTCAGCTCAGTGAACATCCCCCACGTTCTCCAGGAGCGGCAGCATGCGCACCAAGACCAAGTTGACCGCAGTCGTGCTGGGCTTGGCGACCGCCGGAGCCTTCGCGCTCTCCGCCGGCGGCGCCAGCGGGCACGGCTACACCGACCTCCCCATCAGCAGACAGAAGCTCTGCCAGAACGGCACCGTGACGAACTGCGGCTCGATCCAGTGGGAGCCGCAGAGCGTCGAGGGCCCCAAGGGCTTCCCGGCCGGCGGACCCGCCGACGGCCAGCTCTGCAACGGCGGCCTCGGGCAGTTCGCCCAGCTCAGCGCACCGAAGACACCGTCCGGCGCGGCCTGGCCCACTACCCGGGTGACCGGCGGTCAGTCGTACACGTTCCGCTGGCAGTTCACCGCCATGCACGCGACGACGGACTTCAAGTACTACGTCACCAAGCCGGGCTGGAACCAGAACCACGCCCTGTCCCGCTCGGACCTCAACCTCACCCCGTTCCTGACGGTGCCGTACAACGGGCAGCGCCCGCCGGCCACCCTCAGCCACAGCGGCACCCTGCCGTCCGGCCTGAGCGGTCACCACGTCATCCTCGCGGTGTGGACCATCGCCGACACGGGCAACGCGTTCTACGCCTGCTCCGACGTCACCTTCTGAGCACCGTTCCGGTACAGCACGGAAACTGAGGTTCCCTTGAGGCCGGTCGGTCCTACCGCCGGGTAGGTTCCCGCCACGCCGTTCGACCGACAGCGGCGTACCGACCTCGGGGGAACCTCATGATGGAACTGCTCTTCTACGTCGTGCCCTGCCTCATGATCGCGGGCTTCGGGTTCGCCGCGTACCTGCTGATCCGCCGGGCCCGGCGGATCAGCAGGACGTGGAAGCACGGACTGACCGCTGAGGCGCGCTGTCTGCGGATGTACACGACGACCAGCGGGGGCGGCGGGGACACGTCCGTGCGGACGACCGTCCACCACGTCTACGAGTTCACCACCCGCGACGGCCGCACCCAGCGCTTCGAGGAGGAGGACGGGCCCGCGACCGTCCTCGAGGGCGACTTCGTCACCGTGCGGTACCTCGCGGAGCAGCCCCACCGGGCCACCGCGCTCCCGCCCGCCCGCGCCCGGCTCGCCGTCGGCACCGGCTTCGGGCTGACCTTCCTCGGGGTGTGCATCGCCTTCTGCTCGGTCTTCGTCGTCGTGGCCCACATGATGTTCACCGAGGCGGGCGGCCTGATGCCGTGATCCGTGCGGTCCGGCGGTGGACCGCACGCCGGACCGGGGCACGCCGAAGGGCCCCCCGCCGAGGCGAGGGGCCCTTCATCTGTGCGCCGCCAGGGACTCGAACCCCGGACCCGCTGATTAAGAGTCAGCTGCTCTAACCAACTGAGCTAGCGGCGCATGACTCTCGCCTTCCGCTTCCCGCGGCCGGCGACGAAGAAAATACTACCTGGTCCCCGAGGGTGCTCGTGACCACCCGGACAGGCCCTAGATCGCGAGGGACAGCAGCACCGGCGCCGCGTTCCGGTTGAGGGCGTCCGCGGCCTGCTTCAGGCGGTGCGCGTGCTCCACCGGGAGCGAGAGCGCCAGACAGCCGACCGTCGAACCCGCGGTGATCGGGACCGCGGCGCAGACCGTGCCGATCGCGTACTCCTGGAGGTCCAGGACCGGCACCGTCGGCGGCTGCGACTCCAGACGGGAGAGCAGCAGCTTGTCGCTGGTGATGGTGCGCGAGGTGAGCCGGGCCATCTTGTGCCGGGACAGATGGTCGCGGCGGGCGTTGTGGTCCAGCTGGGTCAGCAGGCTCTTGCCGACGGCGGTGGCGTGCGCGGAGAAGCGGAAGTCCACCCACTCGTTGACCGCGGGGGTGCCGGGGCCGGCGGCGTACTGGGTGACCGTGACCTCGCCGTCCACGTACCGGCTGATGTAGACGGCCGCGCCGACCGAGTCCCGCAGCCGGTCCAGGGTGCGCTGGAGCTTGTCGCGCAGGGCGCCCTCGCGCTCGTGCGCCGAGGTGAGGCGGCGCAGGGTCTCGCCGGTGACGTACGCCCCGTCCGTGACCTGCTCGACGTAGCCCTCGCGGCGCAGCATGCGCAGCAGGGCGGTCAGCCGCTCCGGGGCCAGGGCGGTGTGGTGGGACAGCTCGGCCTCGTTGACGCCGGCGGGGTGACGGGCCACGGTCTCCAGTACGCGCAGCGCGTTGTGGGCGGAGTGGTACGGAGCGGTCGGCTCGTTCATCAGCGCCACGGTGTCCCCCTGGCTAGCTCTGTGGCCGTGATTCCGGTCGGTCGGATCGATACCACGATAACGGGCAAAGGCCCGGCGGGGAGAGGGTGTTGGCGAGATTGTGCCGCCCGCACGCCCCTCCCAACTGGGACTCAGGCCCTCTGGCATATGCCAGGGTCATCGCCCAGTGCCGGGACCTCGGCTGTTGCCGCTTTCACGGTGGGTGGTCACAGCACCGCGCTGAGGAATTCCCGCGTACGCTCCTGCTCCGGATCGCCGAAGATCTGCTCCGGCGGCCCCGCCTCGATGACCCGGCCGGAGTCGAACATGAGCACCTGGTCGGAGATGTCCCGGGCGAAGTTCATCTCGTGGGTCACACAGAGCATGGTGATGTCGGTGCTGCGGGCGATGTCCCTGAGCAGGTCGAGCACGCCCGCGACCAGCTCCGGGTCGAGGGCGGAGGTCACCTCGTCCAGCAGCAGCACCCGCGGCCGCATCGCCAGCGCCCGGGCGATCGCCACCCGCTGCTGCTGTCCGCCGGAGAGCATGGTCGGCCGCGCGTCGCACTTGTCGGCGAGCCCCACCAGCTCCAGCAGTTCCCGGGCGCGTGCCTCCGCCTCGTCCTTGGACATGCCGAGCACCTGCACCGGCGCCTCCGTGAGGTTGCGCAGCACGGTCATGTTCGGGAACAGGTTGAACTGCTGGAACACCATCCCGATCTTCTTGCGGGCCTCCCGGACCTGCTTCTCCGGGGCCGGGAACAGGCGCTCCCCGTCCACGGTGATGGTGCCCTCGTCCGGCTTGGTGAGGGTCATCAGCAGCCGCAGGATCGTGGTCTTGCCGGACCCGGAGGGGCCGATCAGCGTCACGTGCTTGCCGGGGTCGACGGAGAAGTTCAGCCGGTCGAGCACGGTGTTCGTCCCGAACCGCTTGGTGACCTCCTCCAGCCGGATCAGCTCACCTCCGGCCGTGAGAGGGCCGGCGTTCGCGTCGGGTTCTTTCATCAGGGGAGTGTCAGCGGACAAGACGTCGCTCCAGGGCTCGCAGGAGAAGGGAGGCCAGGTAGGAAACGAGGATGAAGGCCACACCGATCACGGTGAGCGGCTCGGTGAACTGGAAGTGCTGCTGGGAGAAGAGCCGGGCCCGGCCGAGCATCTCCAGCACGGTGATCACCATGAGCATCGGCGTGTCCTTCAGCATGGAGATCACGTAGTTGCCGAGGGCGGGGACCACCCGGCGGATCGCCTGCGGCAGGATCACCGCGGTCCAGGTGCGCCGCCGCGGCAGGTTCAGCGCCGTCGCCGCCTCCCACTGGCCGACGGGCACCGCCTCGATACCGGCCCGGTAGACCTGCATCGTGTACGTCGAGTAGTGCAGGCCGATCGCGAAGACGCCGGTGGCCAGCGCCGAGAAGGTCAGGCCCCACTCGGGCAGCACGTAGAACAGGAAGAACAGCTGGACCAGCAGCGGAGTGTTGCGCACGAACTCCGTGACCACCCCGACCGGCCAGCGCACCCACCGGGACGGCGAGCGCATCAGCAGCGTCCACACCAGGCCCAGGGTGAAGGACAGCAGCGAGCCGAGAGCCAGGGCCTGCAGGGTGACCAGCAGCCCGCGCCAGAAGTCCGGCATGAAGTCGCCGACGGCATTCCAGTCCCACTTCATGCGACACCCCCGCCGACACCGGTCGTCTGCGCCCGCTTCAGCTCACGCGCCGACGACTCCGTCCCCGGGTCCTTGCCGACCCCGGCCTTCAGCCGCTTCTCCAGTCCGCGCATCAGCCGGGTGAGTACGAAGGCGATCGCGAAGTAGATCAGCAGCACGTACGTGTAGATCTCCGCGCTCTGCTGCAACGCGAGCCGCACCAGGTTGGCGCTGAACGTCAGATCGCCCATGCCCATGACCGACACCAGCGCGGTGCCCTTGAGCAGCTCGATCAGCAGGTTGCAGAACGACGGGATCATCTCCGGCACCGCCTGGGGCAGGGTGATCAGGCGCAGCCGCTGCCAGGGCGTGAAGCTGAGCGCGATGCCGCCCTCCTTCTGCGCCGGGTCGACCGCGTTCAGCGCGCCGCGCACGATCTCCGAGCCGTACGCGCCGTACGTCAGCCCGAGCGCCAGCGTGCCCGCCCACATGGGTACGAGCTGCCAGCCGAAGGCGACGGGCAGCACGAAGAACACCCAGAAGATCATCACGAGGGCCGACGTACCGCGGAACACCTCGGTGTAGAAGCCGGCGAGGAAGCGCACGATCCACAGCCGGTGGGTGCGCGCGACGCCGACGACGAAGGACACCGCCGTGGCCAGCAGCGCGCTGAACACCAGCAGCTGGACGGTGGTCCATATGCCTTTCAGTACCAGATCCCAGAGCCCCGAGGTCATCCGCCGCACAGCTCCTTCGCGGTGAGGTCCGTCATCTCGGCCTTGGTGAAGCCGAAGGGCCGCAGGATGCGGAACAGCTCCCCGCTCCGCTTCAGCTTGCGCAGCTCGACGTTGAAGGCGTCGCGCAGCCTCGTCTCGGTCGGCCGGAACGCGAACGCGCCCCCGTCGACATGCGGCTTGCCCTTGACCAGCGGGGCGAACGGCTTGGTCGCCTCCGCCTTGCTCGACTTCTTCACGACCTCACGGGCGGTGAGCGCCGTACCGGCGAAGACGTCGACCCGCCCGGCCTCCACGGCGTTCAGCCCGGCCACCTGGTCCGGGACGATCAGGATGTCGCTCTCCTTGTAGCCC
The DNA here is from genome assembly GCF_040631045.1 of Streptomyces sp. NPDC005706. Classification (NCBI taxonomy): domain Bacteria; kingdom Bacillati; phylum Actinomycetota; class Actinomycetes; order Kitasatosporales; family Streptomycetaceae; genus Streptomyces; species Streptomyces sp. NPDC005706. The sequence goes on from NZ_JBEXYS010000001.1 coordinate 165,146, forward strand.
GCCTCCACCGCGTACGCGATCTCGGCGTACCCGGTGCCGGTGGCGAACCTGGCCTTCTTCTCCACCACGTCCCGATAGGAGTGCAACCCCTTCGGGTTCCCCTTACGGACGATGAACGCATCCAGCATCTGGTAGTCGGGGTCGGCGAAGATCACCTGCTCGCAGCGCTCGGGATTGACGTACATGCCGGCGGCGACGACGTCGAACTGCTGGGAGTTGAGACCGGGGATCAGCGAGCCGAACTCCGTCGGCACCGGCTGCACCCGGTCCACACCGAGCCGCTTGAAGACCGCCTTCGCCAGCTCGGGCGCCTCACCGGTGAGATGACCGTCCCGGTCGATGTACCCGAAGGGGATCTCACCGGCGATCCCGAGCCGTACGACACCCTGCGCCCGCAGCCGGTCGAGCAGTTCGCCGCCCTTCTCGTCCGACGCCGAGGCCACTCGCGTGCAGCCCGTGGCGCCCAGCGCGCCCACCGCGCCGATCGCCGCGGCGCCCGCGAGCAGCGAGCGCCTGCTGTGTCTGTGCTTTGACCGGAATATGTGCGCGTCTTTCCCAAGTGGTGGAGCCATGGCGGCGCAGCTACCCAGACGCATCCGTCCTATGCACCCTTGGTTCATGGCCGAACGATTCGTCAGAGTCTCACTGGAACGACGGGACGTGCACTGCACCGCACGCCTGCTGGACGACCGCGCGCCCCTGACCTGCACGGTGGTGTGGGAGGCACTGCCGTTGGCGGGTGACGTCTACCACGCCAAGTACGCGCGCAACGAGATCTACGCCCTTTTCCCGCCCTTCGCCTCCACCGAACCCCCACTGGAGAACCCCACGGTCACCCCGATTCCCGGTGACCTGTGCTACTTCTCCTTCGCCGGTGCCGAACTGGGCACCCAGGCCTACGGCTACGACCGCGAGGTCCGCCCCGGCACCACCCTGGTCGACCTGGCCCTGTTCTACGAACGCAACAACCTGTTGCTCAACGGCGACGTGGGCTGGGTGCCCGGGATCGTCTGGGGCCAGGTGGTGGACGGCCTCGACCGGATGGCCGAGGCCTGCAACGACCTGTGGCGGACCGGGGCGGCGGGGGAGACGCTCAGCTTCAGCCGAGCGTGAGCCCCGCCCCGTACAGCGCGTGGGCCGTGCGCAGCACCAGATCGTCGCGGTGCCGCGCGGCCACGATCTGCAGGCCCACCGGCAGCCCGTCGTCGTCCGTGCCGACCGGCACGGTGGCGGCGGGCTGCTGGGTGAGGTTGAACGGGTAGGTGAACGGCGTCCAGCCGGTCCAGCGCCGCAGCCCCGAGCCCGGCGGCACCTCCCGGCCCGCCTCGAACGCCGTCAGCGGCATGGCCGGGGTGAGCAGCAGGTCGTACCGCTCGTGGAACAGACCCATCCGGCGGCCCAGGTCCATCCGGACGTCCACCGCCGCCAGGTAGTCCTGCGCGCTCGCCCGCGCGCCCGGGACGCAGATCTCCCGCAGGCCGGGATCGAGCAGCTTCCGCAGGTGCGGCGCCAGGTGCCCGGTGACCCGGGCCGCGCCGGCGAACCACAGGGTGTGGAAGGCCTCCACCGGGTCGCTGAAGTCCGGGTCGGCCTCCTCGACGTACGCGCCGAGGTCCGCGAGCCCGGCCACCGCCCGCCGTACCGCCGCGGCGACCGCCGGCCGGACGGCCACCTGCCCGCCGAGGGTGGGCGAGTACGCCATCCGCAGCCCGTGCACCCCGCCGTCCAGCGCCGCCCGGAACGAACGCGCCGGCGCGGGCAGCGCCGACCAGTCGCGCGGGTCGGGCACACCGATGACGTCCAGCATCAGCGCCGCGTCCGCCGCGTCCCGGGTCATCGGGCCGACGTGCGCGAGCGTGCCGAACGCGCTCGCCGGGTACAGCGGCACCCTGCCGTACGTCGGCTTCAGTCCGAAGATCCCGCAGAACGCGGCCGGGATGCGGATGCTCCCGCCGCCGTCGGTGCCCAGCGACAGCGGGCCCGCGCCCAGCGCGACGGCCGCCGCGCTGCCGCCGCTGGAACCACCCGCGGTGCGCGAGGGGGCGTGCGGATTACGGGTCACGCCGGACAGCGGGGAGTCCGTGACGCCCTTCCAGCCGAACTCCGGGGTCGTCGTCTTGCCGATGAACACCGCCCCGTGCTCGCGCAGCCGGGCGACCGAGGGCGCGTCCTCGTCCCAGCGCCCCCGCTCGGACACGGCCTTCGAGCCACGCAGGGTCGGATGGCCGCGCAGCAGCAGGATGTCCTTCACCGTCACCGGCACCCCGTCCAGCAGCCCGGCCGGCTCACCGCGCCGCCAGCGCTCCTCCGACTCCCGGGCCCGCGCGTACGCCTCCTCCTCAAGGAGCCGGACGAACGCGTTCACCTCCGGCTGGATCCGCCGCGCCCGCTCCAGCGCCTGCCCGGTCGCCTCCACGGGCCCGAACTCGCCCTTGCGGTATCCGTCGAGGAGCTGTACGGCGGTCAGGTCGGTGAGCTGCATGGACCCTCCTGGTGGGTCAGTGACCGGGCACGTATCCGCGCTTCTTGTCGACCACGTTCGGCAGTGACCTGCCCGCCGCCCACCGCTCGTACAACTCCACGAACTGAGAGCCCAGTTCGTCCCGCCAGCCGACCGTGTCGCCGCTCATGTGCGGGGAGACGACCAGCCCCGGAAGCCCCCACAGCGGGCTGTCCCCGGGCAGCGGCTCGGCGGTGAACACGTCCAGCGCGGCGCCCGCGATCCAGCGCCTGCGCAGCGCCTCCGCGAGGGCGTCCTCGTCGACGAGCTGTCCGCGGCCGACGTTCACGAAGACCGCCGAGGGCTGCATCACGCCGAACCGGCGCGCGTCGAACATGCCGTACGTCTGCTCGGTCAGCGGTGCGGCGGCGATCACCCAGTCGGCGCGGGCGATCAGCCGGTCGAGGTCGCCGGGACCGTGGACGCCGGTGCGCGGCACCCGGCCGACCAGGGCCGTGGTCACGTCCAGAGCCTTCAGGGTGCGCGCGATCGCCCGGCCGATCGGCCCCGAACCGACCACGCACGCGCGCGTACCCGCCACCCGGCGGGTCTCCCGGTGCCGCCAGGTCCGCTCCCGCTGCAGCTCCAGGGTGCGCGGCAGGTCCTTGGCGACCGCCAGCACCAGCGCGGCCACGTACTCGGCGATGGGCTGGTCGAAGATCCCGCGCGCGTTGGTCACCACGGTGCCGGACGCGGCCAGCTCCGGGCACATCAGATGGTCCACCCCGGCGCTCGCCGTGTGCACCCAAGCCGGCCGCGGCCCCTCGCCCGGCCAGGCCTCGCGCACCGCGTGCGAGGTGAAGTCCCACACCAGCAGCACGTCCGCGCCCGGCAGCCGGCCGGCCAGGCCGGCGGCGTCCGTGTGCTCGATCCGGGCGCGGCCGGTCAGCCGGCCGAGCCGGGGCGGCGGTTCGGCGTCCAGCACGAGGAGGGTGGGGAGAGTCGACGTCATACGGGGCGGCTCCGAGCGTCTGACATGCACGGATTGACCACGCTCGCACCCGAATCTACCTTCGTCAACACGGGCGTACGCACCGACGGTTGCCCTCGTCTCCCAGCGTGAGGCAGGTGTGCCATGGACGTGTCCTTTCTCGGCGGTCCCCGCCCACAGCGCGGGGTCGGGGTCGTGGCCCCCTTCGACTTCGCGCTGGACCGTGAGCTGTGGCGCTGGGTGCCGGACGAGGTGTCGCTGCACCTGACCCGGACCCCGTTCGTGCCGGTCGAGGTGAGCCTGGACCTCGCCCGGCTGGTCAGCGAGCACCAGACCCTCGGCGAGGCGGTCCGCGCGCTGAGCGCCGTCGCCCCCGAGGTCGTGGCCTACGCCTGCACCTCGGGCAGCTTCGTCGGCGGCAGGGCGGGGGAGCGGGCGATGTGCGCGGCTATGAGCCGGTCCGGCGAGCTGCTCTCGGTGACGACCTCCGGGGCGCTCCTGGAGGCGTTCGGCGAGCTGGGGGTGCGGCGGGTCGCGCTGGTCACCCCGTACACGGTGTCCGTCACCCGGGCCCTGGAGACGTTCGTCGCCGAGGCCGGCGTGCGGGTCACGGGCTGCGCCTTCATGGGGCTGACCCGGCACATCTGGCGGGTGCCGTACCGGGACGTGGTCGCGATGGCCCGGCGCGCGGTCCGCACCGGCTCGGCCGACGCGCTGTTCATCTCCTGCACCAACCTCCCCACGTACGACGTCATCCCCCAGCTCGAGGCCGAACTGCGCATCCCAGTGCTCTCGGCCAACCAGGTCACGATGTGGGCGGCACTGCGCCGACTGGGTACCCGAGCCGTGGGGCCCTATCAGGCGCTGCTCGACGAGGCGGCGCGTGACTGGCCCGCACTGCCGGAAGAGACACAGGAACACGGAGAAGGGCTGACATGACAGCACTCGGATTCCTCTACCCGGGCCACTCCGGGGAGGACGACTACCCGCGCATCGAGCAGCTCCTGGGCAGCGACATCCGGGTGGACCTGGTGCACACGGACATCGGGGAGGACGCCCACCGCGTCGACGCGCTGCGCGAGATGGGTTCGCCCGAGCGGCTCGCCGACGGCATGGAGCGGCTGCGGCTGACCGGCGCCGAGACGGTGGTGTGGGCGTGCACCAGCGGCAGCTTCGTGCACGGCTGGGACGGCGCCCAGGACCAGGTGCGGTCGCTGGCCATGATGGCCGGAATGCCCGCCTCCTCGACATCCTTCGCCTTCGTGCACGCGGCCCGCGAGATCGGCGTGCGGAGGGTGGCCGTGGGCGCCACCTACCCGCAGGAGGTGGCCGCGCTGTTCACGGACTTCCTGGGGGCCGGCGGACTGGAGGTGGTCGCGTCCCGGTCGTCCGGGATCGTCACGGCCGCCGAGGTCGGCGCCTGGGGCGAGGAGGAGGTGCTGACGCTGGCCCGGGCCGCGGACGTCGCCGACGCCCAGGCCGTGCTGCTGCCGGACACCGCACTGCGCACAATCGCCCACCTCGGCCTGCTGGAGAAGGCCCTGTCCAAGCCGGTGCTCACCGCCAACCAGGTGACCGTGTGGGAGGCGCTGCGGCTCGCCGACCGGCGGGTGAACGCCCCCGAGCTGGGCTCCCTGTTCACTCGCGAGCCGATCGTCCAGGCCTGACCGGGGACCGGGAGGGCGGGGAGGGACGGGGGCGGGGAACGGGATCCGGAATAAACGGGGACAGTCTCCTGTTGGTCCACGCTGGACAGCGCACGGCCACAAACAGGAGGCACACACCGTGTCGGCAGACGAGATCCGGGGCACGACGCACGGCACCGCCCCCGTCCCCCTCTCCGTACTGGACCTGGTGAACGTGGGCGCCGGCAGCACCGCCACCGAGGCGCTGCGCACCAGCGTGGAGCTGTCCCGGTTCGCGGAGTCCCGCGGCTTCCACCGGTACTGGGTGGCGGAGCACCACTCCATGCCCGGCGTCGCCTCCTCCTCGCCCGCGGTGATCCTCGCCCACCTCGCCGCCCACACCGACCGCATCCGGCTCGGCTCGGGCGGCGTCATGCTGCCCAACCACGCGCCCCTGGTGATCGCCGAGCAGTTCGGCACGCTGGAGGCGATGGCCCCCGGGCGGATCGACCTGGGCCTCGGCCGCGCCCCCGGCACGGACGGCGCCACCGCCGCCGCGCTGCGCCGCGCCGACGGCCTGAACGAGGGCGCCGACGACTTCCCGCAGCAGCTCGCCGAGCTCATCCGCTTCCTGGACGACGACTTCCCCGACGGGCACCCCTACCGGCGCATCCACGCGATCCCCGGCCCCGTCCAGGGCAGCACCCCCGGCGGCGTGCAGTCCGCGCACCGCCCGCCCGTCTGGCTGCTCGGCTCCTCCGGCTTCAGCGCCCGCCTCGCCGGGATGCTCGGACTGCCCTTCGCCTTCGCGCACCACTTCTCCGCGCAGAACACCATCCCGGCGCTCGACCTCTACCGGCAGAGCTTCCGGCCCTCGGAGCTCCTCGACCGGCCGTACGCCCTCATCGGCGTCTCCGCGCTGGCCGCCGACGACGAGCGGGAGGCCCGCCGCCAGGTGCGGGCGACCGCGCTGAACATGATCCGGCTGCGCACCGGCCGGCCCGGTCTCTTCCCCGACCCCGACGAGGCCGAGAAGTACGAGTTCAGCCCGATGGAGGAGGACTTCGTGGCTTCCTGGGGCGGCAACATCGTGCACGGCACGGCCGACGAGGTCCGCACCGGCCTCGACGACCTGCGCAAGCGCACCGGCGCCGACGAGCTGATGCTCACCAGCCACGCCCACCGCGGCGAACTGCGGCTGCGCTCCTACGAACTGATCGCCGACGCCTACGGTTTGCCCACCGCGTAGTCCTGCGTCCCCAGCAGCTCGGAGATGCGGTCCGGCGGCACCGGACGGGAGTACAGCCAGCCCTGCCCGGTGTCGCAGCCGATCCGGCGCAGCCGGGTGGCCTGCGCCGAGGTCTCCACGCACTCGGCGGTGACGGTCAGGCCGAGCCGGTGGGCGAGCTGGATCATCGCCTCCACGATCACCTCGTCGGCCGGGTTGGGCGGCACCTGCGACGCCCCCTTGGCCGCCTCCTCGTACTGGAAGCCGCGCACGAAGGAACCGTCCAGCTTCAGCACCTTCACCGGCAGCCGGCTCAGATACGCCAGGTTCGAGTAGCCGGTGCCGAAGTCGTCGATGGCGATGCGCACGCCCATGTCGCTGAGCGCCTGCAGGGCCTGCAGCGGCCGGCCGGCCGAGCCCATCACGGCCGACTCGGTCAGCTCGAGCTGGAGCAGCTGCGGGTCGAGTCCGGTCTCGGCGAGGGTCTGTGCCACGTCCGCCACCAGGTCGGAGTCCCACACCTGGCGCACGGCCACGTTCACGCTGACGAAGATCGGCGGCTCGTCGGGGTGGTCGAGCTGCCAGCGGCGGGCCTGCCGGCAGGCGGTGGCCAGCGCCCAGCGGCCGAGCTGCACGATCGAACCGTCCTCTTCGGCCAGTGCGATGAACCGATTCGGCGTCAGCGTGCCGAACTGGGGGTGGTGCCAGCGGACCAACGCCTCGACGCCGCTGAGCCGTCCGTCCTCCATGCCCACCAACGGCTGGTACTCCAGGGCGAATTCACCGCGCTCGATGGCCGGGCGCAGGGTGGAGGAGAGGGCCTGGCGGGTCATGCGGTGTGCGTTGCGCTCGGGGTCGAACAGGGTCCAGCGGCCCTTGCCGTCCGCCTTCGCCCAGTACAGCGTCGTGTCGGCCGCCTGCATCAGACCGGTCGCGGTGGTGCCGGCCGCGGTGCGCTCGACGACGCCGATGGAGGCGGTCAGCGACAGCCGCTGCCCGGCCAGGTCGAACGGCTCCTCCAGGGCCTTCAGCGCGGACTCGGCGAGATCGGCGACCTGCTCGGTGCCGGTGGAGTCCTCGACCAGCAGGGCGAATTCGTCCCCGCCGAGCCGCGCCACCAGCGGGGTGCCGGCGCGGGCGTAGCCGGCCTCGTCGGCGACCCGGGTCAGGCGTTCGGCGACCGCCGCGAGCAGCCGGTCGCCGACCCGGTGGCCGAGGGTGTCGTTGACGGCCTTGAAGCCGTCGATGTCCAGGTAGCACAGGCCGATCCGGCCGGTGCCGCTGTGCTCGTAGGCCTCCGCCTCCAGCGCGGCCGTCAGGCGCTCGAAGAACAGGGTGCGGTTGGGCAGCCGGGTCACCGGGTCGTGCATCTGCAAGTGCCGCAGCCGGGACTGCAGTTCACGGCGGGCGCTGATGTCGGTGGCCGAGACCAGTACCCCCGGTCCGCCGTCCGCCAGCGGGGTCACGGTGACCTGCACCCACACCGAGTGCCCCTCGGGGTGCTTGATCCGGCGGGTGCAGCGCAGCTTCGCCTGCCGGCCGCGCAGGACCTCGCGGTAGGCGTGCCAGGTGCGGGTGTCCGAGGCCAGGTCCACCAGATCGGCGGCGGCCCGCCCGGTCAGCGTCCCCGGGTCGGCGCCGAGGAGTTCGCCGAACGCGGCGTTGGCGCCGACGACCAGGCCCTCGGGGTCGACGACGGCCATGGACAGCGGGGCGGCCGCGAAGACACGGTGGTAGATGGTGTGATCACTGTCTGTGACGGCTGACCGGTCGAGGCCTGCCGCGGGCGTCGGCCCTTCGGACGTTCCGCTCACCGCTCGCTCCCGCAGTGCACTCGATCTCGGTCCGTGCCGGAAAGTGTGCCGATCATAGAGGCTGGCCCTTGGGGCTTCCAGCCACTTGCCAGTGTCCCGGACAGACCACAGGTTCCGACAGATCGTTTCTGCCCGCACCTGGACGGGTTCTTTGGGCCTCCGACCAGTTGTGACGTTCCGTGAGTGTTTCGGGGTGTCGGCCGCCGGTGCGCGCGCCGCGCAAACGGGCGCACTCACCCTTCTGGTTCAGGCAAACAGGACGAATCGCCAAAACCCCCCACACTCTGGATGCGGTGTCCCGCGAACCGCCTCCGGAGGTCATTTCCGTGCCCAAGCTGCGCAGCACCGCCGCCGTGGCCACCACGATGTCGGCGCTCGCCGCCACCTCGATCCTCACCGGCCCGTCGGTCGCCGAGCCCTTCTCGACGGCCCCCTGCGCACTGCACCGGACCGAGGCCCACCACTCGGAGGGCCTGGACACCTGGAACGGCGCCTACCCCCGGCCGGCCGGGACGCTCGACGCCGTCATGATCTTCCTGTCCTTCCCGGACGCCCACCCGGACACCACGCCCGAGGAACTGGCCGCCGACCACTTCCCCGCCACCAGCCGCTTCTACGAACAGGCCTCGTACGGCAGGTTCACCCTGCGCCCGCACCCGCTGAAGCACTGGCTGCGCATGCCGCGGCCGTCGACCGCGTACGCCATAAGGCGTGACTGGAGTGCCGCCGACCGGGCCGCCTACCTGCGCGACGCCTTCGCCGCGGCCGACGGGGAGGTGGACTTCTCCCGTTACGACGTGATCTATCTCGTCGCCGATCCGGACGCGCCCGGTGTCGACTCGGACGCGACGAAGGTGGTCAACCTCCAGACCCCGATGCGGCTCGACGGCACCGACGTCCGCCGGGTCGTCACCGTGTTCGAGAAGCATCCGCCGGACCGCCTGGTACTGGCCCATGAGACCGGGCACGCCTTCGACCTGCCCGACCTCTACCACCGCCCGGTCGACGGCAAGGGCGACTGGGACACCTATGTCGGCGACTGGGACCTGATGGGCAGCCAGTTCGGTCTCGCCCCGGATCTGTTCGCCTGGCACAAGTGGAAGCTGGGCTGGCTGGACCCGCGCCAGGTGGCGTGCGTACGGGGTACGGGCCCGACCCGGCTGACCTTGGAGCCGCTGGCCGCCGGGCCCGGGGCGAGTGGGGCTGGGGTGAGTGGGTCCGGGTCCGGTGCGCCGGACGCCGAGGACGCCGAGGACGCCACGGGCACCGCGGGCGCCGCGGGCGCCCCGGCGTTCGGTCTCGGCCACGGCACCAAGCTGGCGGTGGTGCGCACCGGCCCGGACAGCGTGCTCGCGTTCGAGGCGCGCGGCCCGGCCGGGAACGACCGCGCGGCCTGCCGGCAGGGGGTTCTGGTGTACCGCGTGCGCAGCGGTGAGGCGTCCGGTGGCGGGCCCGTCGAGGTGGTGGACGCCCATCCCGGCACCGAGGCCTGCTGGGAGAACTCGGTCTACCCGCCGCTGGCCGACGCCCCCGTCGCCCTGGGTGAGAGCTTCACGGTGCCGGGCGAGGGCGTGAAGGTCGAGGTGGAGGAGCGGACCGCGTCGGGGGCCTGGACGGTGCGGATCACACCGGGGCTGGTCGGCTGACTTCCCGGGAAACGCCGCGTTCGGCCGCCCTCTGGGGGTGTGGGTTGCGGAGCCCCCGCAGCGCGTGGCGAAGCCGCGCGGAAACAGAGATGGCGAGGTGGTTCGCGCTTCACGCGAACACTCCTCGCCATCGTCATAGTGCGCCGCCAGGGACTCGAACCCCGGACCCGCTGATTAAGAGTCAGCTGCTCTAACCAACTGAGCTAGCGGCGCCTGCTGACGTCGTAGACATTAGCATCATGGTCGGCGGGAGGAAAAATCGATATCCGCACCGCCGCGCGGGCCGCCCGTACCGCCGCCCAGAGGACCACCTCGGGGCCCGGCAGCCAGGGGTGACGGGTGTCCGGGGCCACCAGCCAGCGGGAGCCGCCGGAGGCCGGGTCGCCGCCGGTCAGGGCCGGGACGGTCACCGCGTCCCCGGTGCCGTGACAGAGCAGCGGCGGCACCGCCGCGGTGCGGTTGGATCCCCACTCCTCCCAGGTCAGCAGCGAGGGCAGCCGCTGGGCCGAACCGGGGGCGGTGAAGAGCAGCATGCGACCCCGGAACACCGCCACCGGCCCGGAACCCGGCCCCTCGTCCCACAGCCGGTCCAGCATCCGGCGCCCGAAGATCGCCGGGGCGCTCACCACGTCGAACACGGTGCCGCAGGGCAACACCAGTGGGGCGTCCGGCCGCTCACGCCAGAGGGCGAGCGTGCTGCGCGGGTACGTTCCCGCCGAGGCGAGCCAGGAGGCTCCGTCGGCCGTGGCACAAGTGACGTTCGGCGTGCTGCTCATGCCGACTAGATTTACCCGCCGTGAGTGCGCGGTTCTCCTGAGTTGCGGAAATCCGGGACGGGAGAGGGTGAAGGAGAGTATCTTGCCCGCCTGGCATATGCCGGACGGGATTGGTCAGATCGGGTCGACGGGCGACCGGCCCTCGGTGTCGGCGCCGCTCATCAGGTCCCGTCCGAACTCGACCATCTTCTTGGCGTAGTCCTCGGTCCACACCGCGCGTTCGGCGATGTCCGCCGGGGTGAGCCGGTCGAACCGGCGCGGGTCGGCGAGCTGGGCCGCCGCGACGGCCTGGAACTCCACGGCCCGGTCGGCCGCCGCACGGAACGCCTGGGTCAGCTCCGTCGCCCGCGCCAGCAGCTCCCGCGGGTCCTCGATCGACTCCAGGTCGAAGAAGTGCTCGGGATCGGTGGCCGCCTCCGCGGGCTCGAAGAGCAGGGGCGCGGGGCGTAGCCGCGGTTCGTTCCTGCGCGGCGTGGGCTCCGCCATGTCTCGTCTCCTCCGTACGGTCGGTTCGCTGGGCAGCGCCTTCGCGCGGCCCACCGTCCATTGTCCCGCGCCCCCGCAAGAGGCCCTCGGGAACGATCCTCGGGGCCGCCACTCCACCCCGTGTCCGGCCGGATGGGCCGGGGTGCGGTCATGGCCGCCACTCCACCCGGTGTTCGGCCAGGTGGGCCAGTACCGCGTGGTTCGCCTCCCAGCCGTCCGGGCTGTGTTCACCGGCCGCCTCCGGCGGCGTGCCGGACTCCGTCCGGCGGGTGGTCGTGGTGGGCCGGGGTGCGGTCATGGCCGCCACTCCACCCGGTGTTCGGCCAGGTGGGCCAGTACCGCGTGGTTCGCCTCCCAGCCGTCCGGGCTGTGTTCACCGGCCGCCTCCGGCGGCGTGCCGGACTCCGTCCGGCGGGTGGTCGTGGTGGGCCGGGGTGCGGTCATGGCCGCCACTCCACCCGGTGTTCGGCCAGGTGGGCCAGTACCGCGTGGTTCGCCTCCCAGCCGTCCGGGAACTTCACCAGGGTGCCGAGCTGGACCGGTTCCGTGGACGGGTAGTCGTCCAGGAGGTCGCCGACGCCCGCGCGGCACACCACGACGCAGGCGTGGCGGTGGCGGGAGGCCAGCACGCACAGGCGGCCGGTCTCCAGGTGGAAGGCCGTGGCGTCGGGGCGGCCGGAGAGCGGGTGGAGGACGACCGTGACGTCGTACTCGCGGCCCTGGAGGCGGTTGGCGGTGTCGACCGTGACGTCCGGCACGCCGAGGTCGGCCAGGGCAGCGCGGACCGCCGCGGCCTGGTCGCGGTGGGCCGTGCCGACGGCGATGCGGTCGGCGGTCAGCGGGGTCGCGTCCGGTGAGCGTTCGGAGACGGCGGCGCCGCCCCGGTCCAGCAGCCGCCGTACGACCGCCGCCACCGCCCGTACCGCCTCCGGGTCCGTGCGCGGGGTGTGGCGGGCGGGCAGTTCGAGCAGGCCCCAGCCGGACGCGGCCGCCTCGTCGATCACCCGGTCGGGACCGGAGCCGTCGGAGGGGATCGCGAACGTCAGCCGGCGGTCGCCGTGGCCCGTGCCGCTGCGGAACGGGGTGTACGGGTAGAAGGCGTCCGAGACCAGCGGGGCCGCCGACGCCGGCAGCCGCCAGGACACCGGCAGGCGGTGCTGCGGAAGCTCCGGGTTGTGGGCCAGCAGAGTGGTGACCGCCGAGGCCGACGGGTCGTACGACAGGCCCGCCCACTGCTCGCCGCCCACGATCGAGAACGGGTCGAGCTGCCCCGGGTCCCCGACGAACAGTGCCCGCTCGAACAGGCCGGCCACGGCCAGCAGCGAGTCCGAGCGCATCTGGTACGCCTCGTCCACGATCGCGTGCCGCCACGGCTCGTCCACCTTGACGTGCGCCCACTTCGCGGCGGTGGAGACGACGACCGGGAGGCCGTTCAGATCGGCCGCCTTCGCCGACGTACGGACCTGCGGCAGGTCGTCCAGCGCCTTGTCGTACGGGTCGGCGTCGCTGCTGTGCAGGCGGCCCACGGGCAGGTCCGGATCCTTCTCGGCGAGCCGCAGCACCAGGTCGTCCACCTGGGCGTTGGTCTGCGCGACCACCATCAGCGGGCGCCCGGCGGCGGCGAGTTCCAGGGCCGCGCGCACCACCAGCGTGGACTTGCCCGCGCCCGGCGGGGAGTCGACGACCACGCCCCGCTCGGTGCCGTGCAGGGTGTCGTGGAGGATCGCCTCCGTGGCGCGTGCCGCCGCGGCTCCGGGGTCGAAGTCGACGGTCGTCACAGCACGTCCTCCTCGGTCACGGTGTCGGGTGCCTCGGGCGCCGCCTCGCCCGGCGGGCCGCCGTGCGTCCACGGGGTCTCCTCCGGGTCGGGCAGCTTCGCGCCGCCGCGCTGCTCGTGCTCGAACAGCGTGAAGCAGACCGCGTCGCCCTTCTCCGGCACCGAGCCCGGCTCGGGCTCCTTGCCCCGGCCCATCTTGTCCACGATCCGCAGGACGAGCACACCGTCCTCCGGGGCGCCCTCGTACCCGACGAACTCCGCCGCCTGCGGCCTGCCGCCCAGCGAGCGGTACACCTTCGCGCGCTCCGCCAGGGCGGGCCGGTCCTCCGTGCGGACCGTCACCAGCGGGCGCGGGCTGGGCCGCTTGCCCTCGCTGTACGCCATGACGGCATCGGTGACCTCGCCCGCGAAGGCCTCCCCGGCCAGCCGCCGCCCGGCCATCACCAGCGGATCGTCCAGCGCCTCCTGGGCCTCCAGCCGGGCCTGCTCGCGCTCGCGCGTGGCCAGCTTGTTCGCCGCGGTCACCGCGTCGTCCCGGCGCGGCTGCGGGGGTTCACCGGCCAGGACCCGGTCGCGGTGGCCGGTGAACGACCAGCGGTCCCGCGTCCACCGCTCCTCGACGTGCGCGCCCTCCGGCAGCGCCCGCAGCAGGTCCAGACCGTGCCACACGGAGTCCCAGGTGGGCCGGGCGCGGCTCTCCACCAGATCGCGCACGTGCTGTTCGGCCGCCGTGAGCGCGGCCAGCCGGTCGTCCGCCTGCACGGCGTCCTCGGCGGCGGCGAGGGCGGTACGGGCCCGGTCGTAGCGCTCGATGGCCGGGGCCAGCAGCTTGTTGTCGAATGCCGGATCGGTGGCCGGACCGGCCGGCGGGCACCGGAGCTGGCCCTCGTCGTCCCGGGCCAGCTCGGCCCACTGGGCGGCCTCGGCGCCGGTGCGTGCCCGCCCGGGGTGCCCCTCCTCGGGCGACGCCGGCGGCGGGGGAGCGTCGATCCAGGCGAGCAGGGCGCCCAGATGCTGGTCCTCAAGGCTGGACTGGCCGGTCGCCCAGTGCCGGGAGAGCACGTCGGTGAGCGCCAGCAGCAGGGAGGAGCCGGGAACCCGGGCCCGCTCGCCGTAGTGGGTCAGCCAGCGGCCGAGCAGGGGGACCCGGGGCGGCGCCGGGTGGGGCGCCTCCGGGTCCTGCTCGGCGGTCCGGCGGAACCGCATGGAACGGCCCAGCAGCCGTACGAAGTCCAGGCCCGCCCGGCTGGGCACGATCAGCTGGGGCGCGTCGGCGCACAGCTCGACCTCGACCTTGACCCGCTTGCCGGTCTCCGGGTCGGTCTCCGTGCGCTCGGCCGCCTCGACGTCCAGCGCGTAGGAGTCGAGGTACGGCAGGACCACGTCGGCCAGTTCGGCGAGGAACGCGAAGCGCAGGTCGCGGTCGCGGGGCTGCGGCACGACCAGCAGCCGGGGCGCGTCCCGGTCGGTGCCGACCAGCGCGCCCAGCGGCGCACCGGCCTCACCGGCGGTGGTGAGCGGCACGAACACCAGGGGGCGGTCGGACAGCCGGCGGTGGCGGACGGTCGCGGCCGGCTGGGCGCGGCCGGTGCTGACGGCCTCGAGGCGGGCCAGGGTGGCGATCAGTGACACCGGGCCGTCACCTCCCGGCCGGCCGCCCCGGCGAGCGCCTCCGCGCGCAGGGCGGCCGCCCGGCGCAGGGCCGCGACCGCCGGGTCGTCCGGGTCGCCGCTCTCGCCGCGGGCCGCCGCGAGGACGTCCTCGACCGTCGTCAGACCGCCGAGTTCGGCCCGCAGCGGGCGGCCGAGGCTGGTCACGGCGCCGTCCGCGCGGGAGCGGCCGCGGCAGTGGAAGGCCAGTTCGCAGGCGGACAGGCACTCGGGCGCGTACGCGGCCGGGACCGACTTGACGGCCGCCGTCAATTCCTCGGCGGGCCGGTCCGGAGCGAAGCAGGTGCCCTCGGGCAGGGTGCCGGCGATGTCCTCGACGCGGGTGAGCCGGGCGAGCTGCCGGGCGGTGACCGCGCGCTGCTTGCGCACGTCGACGGCGGAGGCGGTGGGCAGGTTGGAGAAGTCCCTGGGGCAGACCAGCAGTACCCGGTGACGCACCCGCGGGGCCGGGTCGAGCCGGGCGGCGACGTCCTCCAGGGCCAGTACGTACACCGCCGACTGCCGGGCGGCGGCGCCGACCTTCGCCGGGTCGGCCGAGCCGTCCAGCATCGGGAAGGACTTGATCTCCACGACCGTCCAGCTCCCGTCCGGGTGCACCACCACCGCGTCGGGCTCCAGGAACGCGAGCGAGCCCGCCACGTCGAGCGTCAGCATCGGGTGGTCCAGCAGCGTCCAGCCGCCCGCGTCCACGGCCTCGCGCAGCGCCAGCGCCGTACGGGCCGTCCGCCCCTCGGGGCCGTGCGCGGACAGGTCGGGAACCGAGGCCTCGGCGGGCGGTTCGGCGCCCGGGTCGAGCCGTGAGTGGACCAGCCGCAGCAGCTCCGCGCCGCCGTCGGCCTTCACCTTCGCCTCGAACGCGTTGCCCCGGGTCAGCGCGAACTGCGACTGGCCGAACGCGGAGGGCGCGCCCAGCCGGTCCGCCAGCACCGCCTTGTCCACCCCGGCGCCGTCCAGGATCGCCCGCCTGCGGCACCCCGGGTTCGCGGCCAGCGCCGCGAGGGCGCGCGCGTCGAGGGCCTTGGCGGGTACGTCGGGACCGCGCAGCTCAGCGAGCCGCTGCCGGAGCCCCTTCTCCCGCGTCGCGGGGGGAGGCGTCCGGTTCGGCCGCGGAAGCGAGCTGCGACTCGCGCTGCCGTGGAATTCGCTCACCCGCGGAAGTCTGGCATCCGCCACTGACAATCGGGGAACCGGCGGCCGCGGCGGCCCGCGGTGCCCGGGCGGCGAAGCGGGCCCGGAGCAGGTCGGTGGCCCGCGTCAACCGCGGCGCCAGCAGCAGGCCCACGCCCATCACGGCCACGCCCGCGACCGCGTCGAGGGAGTAGTGGTTGGCGGTGCCCATGACCACGACGGCGGTCAGCAGCGGGTAGGCGACGGCGAGGATCCTGGTGAGGCGCGTGCCGCCGTACCGCCACAGCATGACCCCGCACCACAGGGCCCAGCCGACGTGCAGACTCGGCATCGCCGCGTACTGGTTGGTCATGCCGCCCATGCCGCGCGGCGCGCTGGCCTCGCCGCCCCACCAGCCGTACGAGCTGTAGTGGGCCATCGTGTCGACGAAGCCGTAGCCCGGGGAGAGCAGCCGGGGCGGGCAGGTCGGCAGCAGGGTGAAGCCGATCAGACCGATGAAGGTGGACGCCATCAGCCAGGTCCGGGCCTGCCGGTAGTGCTCGGTGCGGGTCCGGAACAGCCAGACGAGGACGGCCGGTGTGACGACGTAGTGCAGTGAGGCGTACCAGAAGTCCGCCGGTATCCCGAGCCACGGCTCGTGCGTGAACAGCCGGTTGAGCGGGTGCTCGGCGTTCAGGTACAGGGCCTTCTCGAGCCGCAGGATCGCCAGGCCGTGGTCGACGGCGCCGGAGACGTCGCCCCGGGCGAGCAGGCGGCCGGCCGAGTAGCAGCCGTAGACCAGCAGGATCAGGGGCAGCTCGGTCCACCACCGCAGCCGGGCCCGCTGGGTCACCTCGGTGCCCGGTGTGTCGGTCTGCGGCATCCGATCGCCCTCCCCCTTCTGCTGCGGCGCGCCCCGGCGGCGCCGTGCCACTTTACGGTGTCCGGATCCCGGCCACGCGGGCGCTTCAGCCCTCAAAGACGCCGGCATCGCCCCCCGGGTTGCCCGTGCCCCGGCTGAGCGATGATGGAAGTACCGCGTCTCCTGCTCAAGATGCCCAAGATCTGTTGAGCACGTCCCCGAAAGGTCTCCCATGGCACCGCGCATCCTGCTGGCCCGGCACGGACAGACGGAGTGGTCGCTGTCCGGCAAGCACACCGGCAGGACCGACGTACCGCTCCTGGAGGAGGGGCGGCGCGGGGCCAAGTCGCTCGGCGAGCGGCTGCACCGTGCTCCGCTGGACGGGCTGCCGGAGGCCGAGGTGCGCACCAGTCCGCTGGTACGCGCGCGCGAGACCTGTGAACTGGCCGGGTTCGGCGAGCGCGCGGCCGTCTGGGACACGCTCATGGAATGGGACTACGGCGCCTACGAGGGCATGACCCCCGCCGAGATCCAGGCCGGCCGGCCCGGGTGGCTGATCTGGCGGGACGGTGTGCCAGAGGGGGAGAGCCTCGCGGAGGTCACCGCGCGCGCGGACGAGGTGGTGGCGTGGGCGCGGTCGGCGGACCGGGATGTGCTGGTGTTCGCGCACGGGCACATCCTGCGGTCCATCGGGGCGCGGTGGCTGGGGCTGCCGCTGGCCTTCGGGGCGCGGATACGGCTGAACCCGACCTCGCTGTCGGTGCTGGGGTGGGCGTACGGGGAGCCGGCGGTCGAGAGCTGGAACGACTTGGGGCACCTGGTGGGGTGACCGGTGCTGTTCCGGGTGCTCGGTGTGGGTGCCGGCCGGGGGGTTTCGCTTGGCTCTTGAGGCTCTGAGGAGGCACGCATGCCCGCAGCTCGGCAGCCGCCGGCTGCGGGCATGCGGGGGTTCAGGCCCGGCCCGCTCGGGGGGTCGAGGCGTGGCGGTCCAGGAAGTCGGAGACACCTGAGGCGCGGCGGTGGGGGAGCAGGACCCGGGCCGTGCCCGCCAGCATGGTCTGGATGCGGGAGGACTGGACCTGGGTGAGCAGTTCCAGGACGCGCAGGCCGGCCGCGGCCGCCTCGTCGGGGCGGCCCTCACGGGCCAGGTCGTCGGCCAGTTCGGCGGTGTAGAGGGCGATGTTGCGGGTGAAGTGGGGGTCCTGGAGGTGGGCCGCCCGGCGGGCGTGCCGGGACGCGCGCCGCCAGTCGCCCAGCGTCGACCAGCACTGTGCCTCCAGGCCCTCCAGCTCGGCCTCTCCGTAGAAGCTCATCCACTCGGGGTCGGCGTCCGAGTGGCCCCGCTCGAAGAGGGCCTGCGCCCGGGCCAGCGCCTGTTCGCAGCCCGCGCGGTCGGCGAGCCCCGCCCAGCCGCCCGCCTCGCGCAGCGCGAGCAGGGACATCAGCCGGGGCGAGCCCAGGGGAGCGGCGGCCCGTCGCGCGGCCTGCGCCGCGCGCACCGCCTCCCGGGGGCGGCCGGCGTCGCGGGCCAGGAACGCGGTGTTGCAGAAGGCGTGCGCCTCCAGGGCCGGGTCACCGGTCATCCGGGCGGTGGCCAGCGCCTCGGCGTAGTGCGAGCGGGCGTCGTCGAAGCGTCCGGAGTCATGGGCCAGCCAGCCCACCGAGATGGACAGTTCACCGGCGCCCGAGTGCAGTCGCTCGGCGGTCGTCTGCCGGGTCGCACCGGCGTCCAGTAGCGCGTAGGCGGCGCGCAGCGGTGCGGCCGCCCGCTGGTACAGGCTGTCAGCGCCGTGCCGGTCGTCGAGCAGCCGGATGCGGCGGACGGCCTCCTCGAGGGCGGCCGCCTCGGGGGTGCCGACGCGGCGCGGCGGACGGACCGCCGCGCCGGCGTCGATGGTGAGCCGCAGCGGGCCCAGCGTGGCGGCGGCCACCGTGGCGCCTCCGCCGGTCATGAATGCGCGACGCAGCACGTCGCTCTCCTCGTGGTTCAGGGGGTCGTTCTCGTACGGCTCGTGCGGGTCGTACGGGTCCTGCGTGTCATACGGCTCGTGGGCCCCTCGCGTCTCAGTGGTCCCGAACGCCGGGGGTGCCCCGGGGGCCGTACGCGCCGCGCGCCCGCGGACGGACGAGCGCGGCGCGAAGCCGAGGTCGGTGAGCGTGCGACCGGGGAACATGTGCAGGAACACCCGTTCGTACGCGTAGTTCGGGCAGCGGATCTCACCCGCCTCGACCCTGCCGACGTAGCGCGCGTCACAGCTCACCCGCTCGCCGATCTCGCGCGCCGCCCGCCGCACCAGTGCCGCGAACTCGGCCGGTGAGTGCCGGCCGCGCAGCTGCCGGAAGGCGAGGTTGGGCCGTGCGGGCCGTTCGGGCTGTGACGAGGTCTCCGTTGACGACGCCATGGCCGGGTCCTCTCGTGCGAACCGTCGAACCATGCCGGATCCGAGGTGGATTCGGGCTGAGTTGTCCGTGTGACACCCTGGTTCCGGCGAGCAAGAACGTACCCGCTGTGCCGGACCCGCCACGCAGTGTTTAGCTACAAAACGGATATCTCATCCACGATCTGCCATGAACTGCCATCCTTTGCGGCGCACTTGCGCCGTAGCCGTTGACGCACTCGCGCGTTGGACTCCGTGGACCGCAAACGTGCAGCGTGGTGGAGGCCGGCATGGAGACCAGCCAGAGCAACGATCCCTGTACAGCGGGCGCGCCACCGTCCGCGACGGAGGGCGACGCGACCTGCGACCTCGTGACGGTGCCGACCCGGCAGGGGCTGGAGGCCGTCGACATCCTGCGGCGCGGCGCGCCCGAGACCGTGGGGCCCGTCCTGCACGATGACGGCTGCGACACCCTCGGCTTCCTGGTCCCCGCCGGCACCGCCGCCTGCTGGGACGTGCCGGGCAGTACCTGCACGGAGACCGACGGGCGCGGACTCAGGCTCAACCCCGAGCCACCCGTGGAGGGCTCGGACTGGCTGCTGCCGCCCGGCGAGGCCGACCTCGCGACCGACCCCGCGGTGCTGCGCCGGGCCCTCGGTGAGGCGGCCCGGATGATCGAGGCGGCCGACAACTGCCGGTGACGCCCCCGCCCGGTGCGCCTGCGAAAATGGACCGATGGGCAGGTCCAGGAACACCCGGCGCAGGCCGGCCGACGCGCAGGCCGTCACGGAAACCGTCGACGGCGGGCTCGCGCAGCTCGTGCCCGACCCCGACCGCCCCCGCGCCCGGACGCTGCTGATCGACGGGGCGCCCCAGTCGCACGTGGACCTGGACGACCCCGCGTACCTCTCCTTCGAGTACCAGCGCCGGCTCGGTCACGTCATCGACCTCGCCGTGCCGCCCGGCCGGCCGGTGCGGGCCGTGCATCTGGGTGGTGGCGCCCTCACACTCGCCCGCTACGTCGCCGCCACCCGGCCGCGCTCCACCCAGCAGGTCGTCGAGCGGGACGCAGCCCTCGTCCAACTGGTGCGGCGAGAGCTGCCGTTGGATCCGAACGCGCGAATACGGGTGCGGTCGGCGGACGCCCGCGAGGGCCTGGCCAAGGTCCCGGACGGCTGGGCCGACCTGATCATCGCCGATGTCTTCAGCGGCGCCCGGACCCCCGCCCACCTCACCTCCACCGAGTTCCTGGACGAGGTCCGCCGGGCCCTGAAGCCCTCCGGGGTCTACGCCGCCAACATCGCCGACGGCCCGCCGCTCGCCCACCTGCGCGGCCAGATAGCCACCGCCGCCGCCCGCTTCCCGGAACTCGCGCTGATCGCGGACCCGGCCGTGCTGCGCGGCAAGCGCTTCGGCAACGCGGTCCTCGCCGCCTCCGGGCTGCCGCTGCCGCTCGCCGAACTCACCCGCCGCGCCGCCTCCGACCCGCACCCCGCCCGGGTCGAACACGGCAAGCAGCTCACCGACTTCACCGGCGGCGCCGTTCCCGTCACGGACGAGGCGGCGGTGGCCTCCCCGGCCCCGCCGCCCTCGGTCTTCCGCTGACCGCCTTCCGCTGACCGCCTTCCGCGACCGCCTTTCGCTGACCGCCCTCCGCCGACCGCCCTCCGTACGGGCCGTCAGTACGTGCCCACTTCGACGCGCGGCGGGCCGTCGTGCCAGGTGCAGAACACCGACACCCGGTCGGCGTCCCGGCTGAACTCCACCCGGATCCAGCTCTCCGTCTTCCACACCTGCATCGACCAGCCGGTGCCCGGGGTCGCCGAGACGAGCGTCGCGTCGGCCGTGCCCAGGTCGAAGACCGCCCGGCCGCCGTCGGTGTCGTAGGCCTTGACCCGGCCGGGGGCGGTGGGGCCCGCGGTGGCCGAGACGGAAGGGGAGGGACCGGCGGTGCGGGACGGGGTCCGGGAGGGCGTGCGGGCCGACGGCTCGGCCGACGGGCTCTTCGGCCGGGGCGGCCGGGCGGTCGGCGAACCCACCGGCTTCGAGTGCGTGGTGGTGTCGGCCGCCGTGATCGGCAGGGCGCGCGGCGGGTCGTACGCCGTGCCGGCCATGACCGTGTGCACACCCCACCACGACAGCGTGGCCGCCGCGCCCGTGGCGAGCAGCCAGGCCAGTACGTGTACGAGTCCTCTGCGCATCGCGGGCCATACTGCCCCAGGGGCACCGGGATGCGCACTCGTCCCGGCTTGTCCACAGGCGGGGCACCGGCGTTGGCCGCATGGCGTACGGTGCGGCGCATGGCAAGTGTGCTCGTGGTCGAGGACGACCAGTTCGTACGCTCGGCGCTCATCCGGCACCTGACCGACGCCTCACACACCGTGCGCAGCGTCGGTACGGCACTGGAGGCGCTGCGCGAGGTCGCCCATCTCCGTTTCGACGTGGTCGTCCTGGACCTCGGACTGCCCGACCTGGACGGCTCCGAGGCCCTGAAGATGCTGCGCGGCATCACGGACGTGCCCGTCATCATCGCCACCGCGCGCGATGACGAGGCGGAGATCGTCCGGCTGCTCAACGCGGGGGCGGACGACTACCTGACCAAGCCGTTCTCGGTCGAGCACCTGTCGGCCCGCATGGCGGCCGTGCTGCGCCGGGCCCGGGCCACCGGCGGTGAGGCACCGCCCTCCAGCGTCCTGCGGGTCGGCGGGCTCACCGTCGACCCGCTGCGCCGCCAGGCCGAACTGGACGGCGCCCGGCTCGACCTGACCCGCCGCGAGTTCGACCTGCTCGCCTTCCTGGCCGGCCGCCCCGGAGTCGTCGTGGCCCGAAAGGAACTCCTCGCCGAGGTCTGGCAGCAGTCCTACGGTGACGACCAGACGATCGACGTCCATCTGTCCTGGCTGCGCCGCAAGCTGGGGGAGACCGCGGCCCGGCCGCGCTATCTGCACACCCTCCGGGGTGTCGGCGTGAAGCTGGAGCCGCCCGGGGGAGGGGAGCCGCCGCGATGAGATGGGCTCTGGTCAAGGTGTGCCTCGCGGTCACCACCATGGTCGTGGTCGCCTTCGCCGTACCGCTCGGGCTGGTCGTGAAGGAGATGGCCCGCGACCGGGCGTTCTCCAACGCCGAGCGGGAGGCCGCCGCGGTCGCCCCCGCGCTGTCCATCACCACCGACCGGGACAAGCTCGAACGCGTCGTGGCCTCCGCCGGCGCCGACTCCGGGATGGCCGTGCACCTGCCCGCCGACGGAGTCCGGAGCGCGCTCGACCTGGGCCGGCAGCGCGCCGCCGGCAAGGACATCGCGGCCGTGCGGAGACTGGGCCGCGCCTCCACCACCTCCGTCCCCGGCGGCTCCACGCTGCTCCAGCCGGTCGCGCTCGGCTCCGGCATCGCGGTCGTCGAGGTGTACGTGCCCGAGTCCGAGACGAGCAACGGCGTCGGCACGGCCTGGGCGGTGCTCGCCGCGGTCGGGCTCGCGCTGATCGTCGGCTCGGTCGCGGTCGCCGACCGTCTCGGAGTGCGCATGGTGCGGCCCGCGCAACGGCTGGTCGAGGGCGCGCGGGAGCTGGGCGAGGGCAAGCTGGGAGCCCGGGTGCCGGAGGACGGGCCGACCGAACTGCGGCTCGCGGCGGTCGCGTTCAACTCCATGGCCGACCAGGTCGTGCAACTGCTGGCCAACGAGCGTGAGCTGGCGGCCGACCTGTCGCACCGGCTGCGCACCCCGCTGACCGTGCTGCGGCTGAACGCGGCCTCCCTCGGTGCCGGGCCCGCCGCCGAGCAGACCCGGGCGGCCGTGGCCCAGTTGGAGGGGGAGGTCGACACCATCATCCGCACCGCCCGGGAGGCCAAGCCGCAGACGGTGGCCGCCGGTCCGGGCGCCGGCTGCGACGCGGCCGAAGTGGTCCGCGAACGCATGGAGTTCTGGTCCGCGCTGGCCGAGGACGAGGGCCGCAAATGGCGGGTGGCCGGGGTCGAGCGGCCGGTGCGCCTGCCCGTGGCCCGCGCCGATCTGGCCGCCGCCCTCGACGCGCTGCTCGGCAATGTCTTCCGGCACACGGCCGAGGGCACCGCCTTCGCGGTCGACGTGCACAACGCGGAGGACGCGGTGATCGTGCTGATCTCCGACGCCGGCCCCGGCATACCCGACCCCGAGGCGGCGATGGCCCGCGGCCGCGGTTCGGGGAGCGCGGGCTCGACCGGGCTCGGCCTGGACATAGTGCGCCGCCTCGCCGAGTCCACCGGCGGTGACGTGCGCATCGGCTCCTCGGTGCTGGGCGGGACCGAGGTGCGGATCTGGTTCCAGCTCGACGGACGCAAGCCGGCCGGCCGGGGGCACCGGAGCAGCGTGCGCGGACGCCGGCGGATGGCGGGCGCCCGCTGACGCTCCGTTCGCACCGGACCACGGATTGGTCTCGACCTTTAACCGTCCCCGATCCCTTCCTTAAGCGCACCCTAAGGACTGCGACGGCCGTCCCCATAGGCCCGTTTGCCCGTTTCCGGCTCGCTAGCGTGCTGCCGCACCCCACCCCCCGTGAACAGCGAAGGCAGGCACGCGCATGAGCACGCACCGGCGCAGGATCAGTGGCAGGAACAAGGCGATCGGCTCCGTGGTGGCCGCGGCCGTGATCGGTGGCGGCGCCCTCCTGCTCACCGGTACGGCGAACGCGGCCGGGGTCAACGCCGCGTACACGAAGACGAGCGACTGGTCGACGGGCTACACCGCGCAGTACGTCGTCACCAACAACAGCGGCCAGACGGAGAAGACCTGGACGCTGGAGTTCGACCTCCCGGCGGGCGCCAAGCTCGGCTCCCTGTGGAACGGCGAATCCACCGTCAGCGGTCAGCACGTCACCGTGAAGCCCGCGAAGTGGGACACCGACGGCCTGGCCGTCGGCAAGTCGGTCACCGTCGGATTCGTGGTCAACGGCAAGGGCGACCCGACGGGCTGCCGGGTCGACGACGCGCGCTGTTCCGCTGACGACGGCGCCACCCCCGAGCCGAGCGGCCGCCCGACCCAGACCCAGACCCCGGCCCCCAGCGCGACGCCGAGCCAGAGCGCCACCCCCAGCCAGAGTGCGACCCCGACCCCCACGCAGAGCACCGGCACCGGCACCACCGCCTCGGCCGGCTTCGCCCCCTACGTGGACACCTCCCTCTACCCGGCCTTCGACCTCCTCGCCGCGGCCGACGCGACCGGCGTGAAGAACTTCAACCTCGCCTTCGTCACCGACGGCGGCGGCTGCACCCCCAAGTGGGGCGGCGTCACCGACCTCACCGGCGACGCGGTCGCCGCACAGATAGGCTCCCTGCGCGCCAAGGGCGGCGACGTCCGGGTCTCCTTCGGCGGTGCCTCCGGTTCGGAGCTGGCCACCACCTGCTCCTCGGCGGACGCCCTGGCGGCGGCGTACGGCAAGGCCGTGGACGCCTTCAAGCTGACCAAGGTCGACTTCGACGTCGAGGGCGGCGCGCTGCCCAACACCGCGGCCAACACCCGCCGGGCCCAGGCCATCGCCAAGCTTCAGGCCCAGCACCCGAACCTGGACGTCTCCTTCACCCTGCCGGTGATGCCCGAGGGCCTGACCCAGGACGGCGTCAACCTCCTGTCCAACGCCAAGTCCAACGGCGTGCGGATCAACACCGTCAACATCATGGCGATGGACTACGGCCCCGCGTACAGCGGTGACATGGGCACCTACGCCGAGCAGGCCGCCACCGCCACCCAGGCCCAGGTCAAGAGCGTGCTGGGGCTGTCCGACCAGGCCGCCTGGAAGACGGTCGCGGTCACCCCGATGATCGGTGTCAACGATGTCTCCTCCGAGGTCTTCAAGGTCGACGACGCCACCCAGCTCGTGAACTTCGCCAAGTCCAAGGGACTCGGCTGGCTCTCCATGTGGTCCGCGACCCGCGACAAGCAGTGCGAGGGCGGCACCAAGCCCACCGCCGACGCCACCTGCAGCTCCATCACCCAGGACAGGTTCGCCTTCGCCAAGGCCTTCGGCGCCTTCAACTGAGCGGGCCGCGGCGGCCGCACCGGCCGCCTCGGCACGGCGGTATGACGAGGGCGCGGCACCCCCTACCCGGGTGCCGCGCCCCCGCCGCCGGCGTCACCGGACGGCGACCCGGACCGCCGGACGGTCTCTCAGGCCACCGGCTCCACCGCCGTCGGCAGCGCCCCCGCCCGGGCCACCTCGCCGTACCAGCGGGCGCTCGACTTCGGGGTGCGCTCCAGCGTCGAGTAGTCCACGTACACCGCGCCGAACCGCTTGTCGTAGCCGTACGCCCACTCGAAGTTGTCCAGCAGGGACCACAGGTAGTAGCCGCGGACGTCGGCGCCGTCGGCGATGGCCCGACGGACCGCCGCCAGGTGGCCGTGCAGATAGGCGACGCGCTCGGGGTCGTGCACCCGGCCGTCGGCGTCGGGCTTGTCGTCGTAGGCCGCGCCGTTCTCCGTGATGTACAGCGGCAGGCCGGGCGCCTCGCGCGAGTAACGTGTGATCAGCTCGTGCAGCCCGGTCGGGTCGACGGTCCAGCCCATCTCGGTGCGCTCGCCCGGCGTCTGGTGGAACAGCACGTCGTCGGCGGCCGGCCAGGGGGAGTGCGCGGCGGCGCCGTGACCGTCCGCACGCGGGCCGGCGGCCTTGCCGTCCGCCGCCGAGACCAGGGTCGGGGTGTAGTAGTTCAGGCCCAGCGCGTCCAGCGGCGACCTGATCGTACGGAGGTCCCCGTCCAGCACGTACGACCAGTCGGTGACCGACGCGGTCTCGGCGAACAGGGTCTCGGGGTAGGCGCCGTGCAGGACCGGGCCGTGGAAGACGCCGTTGGCCAGGTTGTCGATCCGGCGGGCCGCCGCCAGATCGGCCGGGCTCTGGGAAAGCGGGCGCACCACCGAGGAGTTGAGGCTGAGCGCGATTTCGCCACGGGCCGGCAGCACCGAGCGCAGGGCCGCCGCCCCCAGGCCGTGCGCGAGGTTGAGGTGGTGGGCCGCGCGCAGGGCGGCCGCCGGGTCGGTGCGCCCGGGGGCGTGCACGCCCGAGCCGTAGCCCAGGAAGGCGCTGCACCACGGCTCGTTGAGGGTGATCCACTGGTCCACCCGGTCGCCGAGCGCCTCGCCGACCAGCCGCGCGTACTCGGCGAACCGGTGGGCGGTGTCCCGCTCCGGCCAGCCGCCCGCGTCCTCCAGCTCCTGGGGCAGGTCCCAGTGGTAGAGGGTGATCGCCGGCTTGATGCCGTGCGCCAGCAGTTCGTCGACCAGGCGGCGGTAGAAGTCCAGGCCCACCTGGACCGCCGGGCCCCGGCCGGTCGGCTGCACCCGGGACCAGGAGACGGAGAAGCGGTAGGCGGTCAGGCCCAGCTCCGCCATCAGCGCCACGTCCTCGCGGTAGCGGTGGTAGTGGTCGACGGCGACGTCACCCGTCTCACCGCCCGCCGTCCTGCCGGGGGTGTGGCTGAAGGTGTCCCAGATCGAGGGAGTTCGGCCGTCCTCCCGCACCGCACCCTCGATCTGGTACGCGGATGTCGCGGCGCCCCAGAGGAAGGCGGGCGGGAAGGTCGCGGGCGGCAAGGGCTCTGTCATGGAAGGACTCCCCGGATCGGCTGCGCCCCATTGTGCATGGGAGCGCTCCCATGCGGAAGCCCCCACCCTCTCCGACCCGTGTTCCCACAGCTCGCGGCCGGCCCGGCCCGCGGCTCACGGCCGGCCCCTTCCAGAGCTCCGGGCGGTTCCGGTTCACGGCTCGCCGCCGGTTCCGGTTCGAGACCCGCGACCGGTTCCGGTCGGCCGCTGACGCGCGGGTTCCGGTTCACGACCCGTGGCAGAGCCGTGCGGTGCCGGTGGCGCTCAGGCCGATTCCCGCACGACCAGCCGGGTCGGCAGGACCACCTCGCGCCGGCCGGCCCTGCCCGCGATCTCGTCCAGCAGCAGGTCCGCCATGGCGCGCCCCATCTCCTCCATCGGCTGGCGGACGCTGGTCAGCGGAGGGTCGATGTGCCGCGCCACGATCGAGTCGTCGAAGCCGACGACGGCCACGTCGTCCGGGACCCGCCGGCCCGCGGCGCGCAGTTCGAGCACCGCCCCGGAGGCCATCACGTCGGAGGCCGCGAACACCGCGTCGAGTCCGGGGCGCCGCCGCAGCAGCTCGCGCATCGCCGCGCGCCCGCCCTCCTCGGTGAAGTCACCCTGCTCGATCAGTTCCTCGTCCACCGCGACTCCCGCTGTCCGCAGCGCCTCGCGGTAGCCGTCGAGCCGGGTCCGGGCGGCGTCCATGTCCAGGGGACCGGTGATGGTGGCGATGCTGCGCCGCCCCCTGCCGAGCAGGTGCTGGACCGCGCTCCGGGCGCCGCCGCCGTTGTCCGCGCGGACATGGCCGAGCGGTTCCGGATCGCCGCGCCGCCCGGCCAGCACGGTGGGCACCGACAGCTCGTCCAGCAGATCCGGGAGGGTGTCGTCGCGGTGGACGGCCACCATCAGTACGCCGTCCACCCGTTGGGCGGTCAGGTACGAGGCAAGGCGCCGGTGTTTTTTCCCGTCGCGCGCCAGCACCAGCAGCAACTGCATGCCGGCCTGGGTGAGCCGGGCGGAGGCGCCCCGGATGATGCCCGAGAAGTACGGCTCCGCGAACAGCCGGCTCTCGGCTTCCGGAACGACCAGGGCCACGGCGTCGGTACGGCGCGTGGCCAGGGAGCGCGCGGCGCGGTTGGGGACGTAGCCGAGTTCGGCGATCGCCTTCTCCACCGCGGCCCGGGACCGGTCGCTCACCTTGGGGGAGCCGTTGAGCACCCGGGACACCGTGCCACGGCCGACACCGGCCCGAGCGGCCACGGCGTTCAGCGTCGGGCGCCGGACGCCGAGTGCTTCGGGCGGCTGGGCGTGGCTCATCGTTCACCTTCCGGTGTGCGGCAAGGGGTTGCCTCATTGTGTCCCAGCGCGTTCCGCGGCCGGCCGCCCCGTCCGGGCCGTCCGCCGGGCCGGCGCGAAGATCATCCCTGTGACCAGCGAAGATCCATCGGGTGACGCGGGGATGTCCAGAGCGGGGCAGGGGATTTCGTGACACGTTCACGTGACGTCTGGGACACGCTCAGGCAACAACGCTGTTTTCAAGTCTTGACACCCGGCCCCCACAGCAAGGAGTCTTCCGGCATGCCGCGTGGGAGCGGTCCCACGGGAAGTTCGGGGGACCGGCTCGCGCGGATCAAAGCACTGATGACCTTTCCCTCTGCCTCGCACGACACACCGTTGACCAGCGTCTTTGCACCGCACGTCGCGTGCTGTGAGCCGGCCGCTGCTCGAAATCGAGAGGGCAGGTCCGGACCGTCGATCCCTGACGGTCCGCTTCCTGGGGTCCCGTTTTTCACCGGAACAAGGAGTAGTGGAATGCGCATCACCGGTACCGACGGCGGTGGCGGTCGCCGTCGCAGAGCGGCGGCCCTCGCCACCACGGTCCTGACGGCATCGGCCCTGCTGCTGACGGGCTGCAGCAGCGACGACGACTCGGACACCTCGGCCGACGGATCGATCACGCTCACCGTGGCCGACTTCGGGCAGTTCGGCTACAAGGAGGCCGGCCTGTTCGCCAAGTACCACAAGCTCCACCCGAAGATCACGGTGAAGGAAGAGGTCACCGCCAACGAGCAGGACTACTACCCCAAGCTCCTTCAGCAGCTGAACACGGGCAGCGGTCTGGGAGACGTCACCGGTGTCGAGGTCGGCCGGATCAAGGAGGTCGTCGACACCCAGGCGGACAAGTTCGCCGACCTGAGCAAGTCGATCGACGTCAAGGACTGGGTCTCCTGGAAGGAGAACCAGGCCACCACGAAGGACGGCAAGGTGGTGGGCGCCGGCACCGACATCGGCCCGATGTCGCTGTGCTACCGCCGTGACCTGTTCGAGAAGGCGGGCCTGCCCACCGACCGCGAGGAGGTGGCCAAGGCGATAGCGGGCGGCTGGGAGGACTACCTGAAGCTCGGCGAGCAGTACAAGAAGAAGGCGCCGTCCGGCACCTACTTCATGGACTCCGCGAGCGCCATGTTCAACGCGGTCGTCAGCTCCTCGGACAAGCAGTACTACGACACCGACGGCAAGCCGGTCTACAAGGACAGCGCCTCGGTGCAGCAGGGCTGGGACCTCTCCGCCGAAGCCGCGTCCAAGAAGCTGACCCACGGTCTGCCGCAGTTCACCGACGCCTGGACGGCGGCGCTGCGCAAGGGCAGCGTGGCCACGGTGGCGTGCCCGGCCTGGATGGCCGGC
The DNA here is from genome assembly GCF_040631045.1 of Streptomyces sp. NPDC005706. Lineage (NCBI taxonomy): Bacteria > Bacillati > Actinomycetota > Actinomycetes > Kitasatosporales > Streptomycetaceae > Streptomyces > Streptomyces sp. NPDC005706. Next base: position 194,186 of record NZ_JBEXYS010000001.1, read on the forward strand.
CAGATCTCCACCAACTCCGGTGACGCCTACAAGGGCAAGTGGGACATCTCCCGCGCGCCCGGTTCCACGGCGGCCAACTGGGGCGGCTCCTTCCTGGCGGTCCCGCAGGGCGGCAAGCACGTCAAGGAGGCCACCGAGCTGGTCAAGTGGCTGACGGCGCCCGAGCAGCAGGCCGCCGTGTTCAAGGCGATCGGTGTCTTCCCGTCCAACAAGGGCGCCTACGAACTGGCCGACGTGAAGAGCGCGAAGCTCCCGTACTTCAACAACGCCCCGATCGGTGAGATCTACGCGGACGAGGCCAAGTCCATCCCCGAGGCGGTGCTCGGCCCGAAGGACGCGGTGATCAAGGACACGATCTCCACGCAGATCAACAACATGGAGCAGCGGGGCACCAAGCCCGCCGACGCATGGAAGGCCGCGACCGAGACGATCGACAAGGCGATCGGCTGACGCGCGCCGGGGCGGGCCGGTCCCTCGGACCGCCCGCCCCGCGCCCGCGCGTCCGGCCGGGTCCCACCGCGCCGGTGCCGTGACCGCGAGGGCCCACCGGTACACGGGCGGCGACGCGGCACCGCCGGCGCGATGGCACCCGGCACCGGTGACGGATCCGGGCGCCGGCCCGGCCGTGGCACCGGCCCGGAAGCCGCGCCCGCGAGCCGCGCCCGGCGGACCCGGTCCGGCGGACCGGGTTCAGCGCATCGGATCCGGGACGCCGGGCTCTGGATGCCCGGCCGGGCGGCTCGGTACCGTACCGGCCGCCGTGGCGCGCGGGACGGGGGCCGGCGCGCGGTCCGGTGGACGCCGTGCCCGCCCCGCATCCGGCCGCAACCCTGCAGATAAGGACTCCTCCGTGGCAACAGCAACCCCGACCCGGGGCGCGTACAGCCCGCCGCCCGGCGGTTCCGGCGCCGTGTCGAACGGACCCGGCCCCCGCACCTGGCGCAGCCGGCTGTGGCGCTTCGACGACCTGGCGTCGCCCTACGCCTACATCGCGCCCTTCTTCCTCATCTTCGGAGCCTTCGGGCTCTATCCGCTCCTCTACACCGGCTGGATCGCCCTGCACCGGGTCGAGATGACCAGCCTCGGCCAGTCCGAGTGGGTCGGCTGGGACAACTTCTCCCGGATCCTCCAGGACTCGGAGTTCTGGACCGCCGTCGCCAACACCTTCGTCATCGGCGTCATATCGACCGTTCCCCAGCTCCTCGTGGCGCTGGGCCTGGCCCACCTGCTCAACTACAAGCTGCGGGCCAGCACGTTCTGGCGGACGCTCATCCTCACCCCGTACGCCACCTCGGTGGCGACGGCGGCGCTGGTCTTCGCCCTGGTCTTCCGCGCGGACGGCGGCATCCTCAACTGGGTGCTGCACTTCGCCGGCATCGGCAACATCGACTGGGGCAACGGCGAGTGGACGTCCAAGATCGCCATCTCGGTCATCGTGATCTGGCGCTGGACCGGCTACAACGCCCTGATCTACCTGGCGGCCATGCAGGCCGTGCCGACCGATCTGTACGAGGCCGCCTCGATCGACGGCGCGTCGCGCTGGCAGCAGTTCCGCAAGGTGACGATCCCCTCGCTGCGGCCGACGATCCTGTTCACCATCGTCATCTCGACCATCGGCTCCATGCAGCTGTTCGGCGAGCCGCTGCTGCTGCAGGGCGGAACGCTCGGGTCCATCGGCGGCAGCGAGCACCAGTACGAAACCCTCAGCATCTACCTCTTCAACTACGGCTGGAAGCTGGGGCACCTGGGTCCGGCCGCCGCCGTGGCCTGGGCGATGCTCGTCCTGCTGCTGCTGATCGCCCTGATCAACTGGATCGTCGGCCGGTTCGTGCGCAAGAGCGCGGCCTGACGGGAGCGACTTCGATGACCACGACCAGTCCCATCAAGACCGCGGCCGACCTCACCCCGGCCCGCCCGTCCGCCCCCGGCAGCGGTGGCCGCGCCCGCCTCAAGCTCGGCGCAGGCCAGCAGCTCAAGGGCGGTCCCTTCACCTACGTGGCCCTCGTCATCGTCGGCCTGGGATCGATCTTCCCGCTGTACTGGACCCTGGTGGCCGCCTCGCACGACCAGCAGCGGGTCCTGGACAGCCCGCCGCCGCTGCTGCCCGGCGGCAGACTGTGGAGCAACCTCCAGGCCGCCTGGGAGCAGGCCAACCTGGGCAAGGCCATCGTCAACAGCGTCATCGTGGCCGGCTGCATCACCGCGGCGACCCTGTTCTTCTGCACGCTGGCCGGCTACGCCTTCGCCAAGATGCGCTTCCGCGGCCGCGGCTTCCTGATGACCGCAGTCATCGCCACGCTGACCATCCCGCCGCAGCTCAGCGTCGTCCCGCTGTTCATGATGATGTCGGACATCGGGTGGGGCGGGAAGCTGGAGTCGGTGATCTTCCCGACCCTCGTCGGCGCCTTCGGCGTCTTCTTCATGCGCCAGTACCTGCTGGAGGCCCTGCCCTACGAGCTGATCGAGGCCGCCAAGGTGGACGGCGCGACCAACTTCCGCATCGTGTGGAGCGTGGTCCTGCCCGTGGCCCGGCCCGCCATGATGGTGCTCGGGATGCTCACCTTCGTGCAGGCGTGGAACGACTTCTTCTGGCCCTTCCTCGCCCTGAACCAGCAGAACCCCACCATCCAGGTCGCGCTCGGCCAGCTCAGCGCCTCCTACACCCCCGACCAGAGCATCGTCATGGCCGGCGCGCTGATCAGCACGCTTCCGCTGCTGCTGGTCTTCGTGATCTTCGGCAAGCAGATCGTCGGGGGCATCATGTCGGGCGCCGTCAAGGGCTGACGGCACAGCCGTCCCGGGCAGCAGACCGACCTTTCCACACGCCACTTTGGGAGCGCTCTCACCATGACCGCTGTACGACCCGAGCCGACGACCCGGCCGGCCGCGGACCTGTCCTTCCCGCCCGGTTTCGTCTGGGGGGCGGCCACCGCCGCCTACCAGGTCGAGGGCGCGGCCGCCGAGGACGGACGCACGCCCTCCATCTGGGACACCTTCAGCCGCACGCCCGGCAGGGTGCGCAACGGCGACACCGGCGACATCGCCGCCGACCACTACCACCGGTACCGCGACGACGTGGCGCTGATGAAGGACCTCGGCCTGCAGGCGTACCGGTTCTCCGTCTCCTGGTCCCGTGTGCAGCCCACCGGGCGGGGGCCCGCCGTCGAACGCGGCCTGGACTTCTACCGCCGTCTCACCGACGAACTGCTCGAGGCCGGCATCACCCCCGTCGCCACCCTCTACCACTGGGACCTGCCCCAGGAGCTCGAGGACGCGGGCGGCTGGCCGCAGCGGGACACCGCGCAGCGCTTCGCCGAGTACGCCGAGACGGTGGGCCGGGCCCTGGGGGACCGCGTCGGGGTGTGGACCACGCTCAACGAACCGTGGTGCTCGGCCTTCCTCGGCTACGGCTCCGGCGTGCACGCGCCCGGCCGCACCGACGCGGCCGCCACCCTGCGCGCCGCCCACCACCTCAACCTCGCGCACGGCCGGGCGGTCGGGGCGCTGCGCTCCGTTCTGCCCAGCACCGCGCAGCTCTCCATCACCCTCAACCTGCACCAGGTGCGCCCGCTCACCGACGCCCCCGGCGACGTGGAGGCGGCCCGCCGCATCGACGCGGTCGGCAACCGGATCTTCACCGGCCCGATCCTCGACGGCGCCTACCCGCAGGACCTGCTCGCGGACACCGCGCGCATCGTCGACTGGGACGAGCTGGTGCGCGGCGACGACCTCGCCGAGATCTCCCGCCCGATCGACGTGCTCGGCGTCAACTACTACTCGCCGACCGTGGTCTCCCGGCCCGCCGACGGCGCCGGCGCCACCAAGAACGACGGTCACGGGGCCAGCGACCACTCGCCGTGGACCGGCTCCGAGGACGTCTCCTTCCACCTCGCCAACGACGAGCTGACGGCGATGAACTGGGCCATCGACGCGGACGGCCTGCACACGCTGCTGGCCGGCACGGCGGCGGCGCACCCCGGTCTGCCGCTGATGGTCACCGAGAACGGCGCCGCCTTCGACGACTACGTCTCCCCCGAGGGGAAGGTGAACGACCCGCAGCGGATCGCCTACCTCAGCCGTCACCTGGACGCGGTCCGGCGCGCCATCGCCGACGGCGTCGACGTCCGGGGCTACTTCCTGTGGTCGCTGCTGGACAATTTCGAGTGGTCCTACGGCTACTCGAAGCGGTTCGGCGCCGTCTACGTGGACTACGGCACCCAGCGCCGCATCCCCAAGGCCAGCGCCCACTGGTACTCCGATGTGATCCGCCGCAACGCGCTGCCGGACGCCGACCCGCGGCTCTGACGTCCGCCCCGCGGCCCGGCCGGGAGGTGCCGCCGCCACGGTGGCGGCACCTCCCGGCGTCGTGTGCCGGGCCGCCCGCCGGGGGCCCGGCACCGCGGGCGCGGCGGGCGCGGGATGATGAGAGCGGGTGCTGTGGGATCTCGGTTACATTCCTGGCCGGACGGTAGCGGACAATCCCCCGGCCGGTCGGTTGTGAGCGGGAGGCGGAGACCATGCCAGTCAACGGAGAGCGGAGCCGGAGCAGTCGGCGGCCGACGCTGGAAGAGGTCGCCGCCCGTGCCGGTGTCGGCAGAGGCACGGTCTCGCGGGTGATCAACGGCTCGCCCCGGGTGAGCGAGGCGACCCGGGCCGCCGTGGAGGCGGCCGTCGCGGAACTCGGCTACGTGCCCAACACCGCGGCGCGGGCCCTCGCGGCCAACCGCACCGACGCCATCGCGCTGGTGGTGCCGGAGCCGGAGACCCGCTTCTTCTCGGAGCCGTACTTCTCCGACATGCTGCGCGGCGTCGGATCCGAACTCTCCGACAGCGAGATGCAGTTGCTGCTCATCTTCGCGGGCAGCGACCGGGAGCGGCAGCGGCTGGCGCAGTACCTGGCCGCCCATCGCGTCGACGGCGTCCTGCTGGTCTCGGTGCACGCCGACGACCCCCTGCCGGACATGCTGTCCCAGCTGGAGATCCCCGCGGTGATCAGCGGCCCCCGCTCGGCCGCCGAGACGCTGACCTCGGTGGACTCGGACAACTACGGGGGTGCCCGCTCCGCGGTGGAGCACCTGATGTCCCGGGGCCGTCGCCGGATCGCCCACATCACCGGCCGCCTCGACGTCTACGGCGCCCAGCGCCGTGTCGACGGCTACCGCGACGCCCTGCGCGACGCGGGCCTGCCCGTGGACGAGGGACTGATCGAACCCGGCGACTTCACCGACGAGGGCGGCCGGCGGGCCATGACGACCCTGCTCGGACGCCACCCGGACCTGGACGCGGTCTTCGCGGGGTCCGACGTCATGGCCGCGGGCGCCCGGCAGGTGCTGCGCGAGGCGGGCCGAAGCGTCCCCGGCGACGTGGCCCTGGTCGGCTACGACGACTCGGCCATCGCCCGGCACATGGACCCGCCGCTGACCAGCGTCCGCCAGCCGATCGAGGAGATGGGCCGCGCCATGATCGACCTGCTCCTCACCGAGATCGCCGACCGCCGTCCGGCCCTCGCCCGCGACCCGCAACGCCGCCACGCGGTACTGCCCACGGAACTGGTGGGCCGGGCGTCGTCGTGACGGTCCTTCCGGGCGGGTGACGCCAGTCACCCGCCACGGGGAGGCGGGCGCAAAAACGAATCAGCCGGTGACCTCGTCCTTAGACGGAGTCACCGGCTGATTACTCAGGGTGAGTGACGGGACTTGAACCCGCGGCCACCTGGACCACAACCAGGTGCTCTACCAACTGAGCTACACCCACCATGACCGGAGTTCGAGGAGCGCTTTCCCCCACCGGCCGAGAAGAAGTCTACAGGGTCCGAAGGGGTGCTCGCGCACGGGTTTTCGCGCGCGTCCCGAGCGGACCCCGGCGGCCGTCCGCGAGGTCCTACCGCGCGGGCAGGACGTGCTTGGCGGCGATCGCCCTGGCGGTTTCGGAGTCCGGGCCGGGCTGCGGGACGAAGACGGCCTCGCGGTAGTAGCGCAGTTCGGCGATCGACTCGCGGATGTCGGCGAGGGCGCGGTGGTTGCCGTTCTTCTCCGGGCTGTTGAAGTAGGCCCGGGGATACCAGCGGCGGGCCAGCTCCTTGATCGAGGAGACGTCGACGATGCGGTAGTGGAGGTAGTCCTCCAGGGTCGGCATGTCGCGCAGCAGGAAGCCGCGGTCGGTGCCGACGGAGTTGCCGCACAGCGGGGCCTTGCCTGGTTCCTTGACGTGCTCGCGGACGTAGGCGAGGACCTGCGCCTCGGCGTCGGCCAGCGTGGTGCCGCCGGCCAGTTCCTCCAGCAGCCCGGACGCGGTGTGCATCTCACGCACCACCTCCGGCATCGTCTCCAGCGTCGAGTCCGGCGGGCGGATGACGATGTCCACCCCTTCGCCGAGCACGTTCAGCTCGGAGTCGGTGACGAGGGCGGCCACCTCGATGAGCGCGTCGTCGGACAGCGAGAGGCCGGTCATCTCGCAGTCGATCCACACCATGCGATCGTTCATGTGTCTCACCTTACGGCGCGCCGCCCCGGGCCGGACCGGGCGTGCGGCGACCTTGTCGGTGTGCACACAGAAGGACGACAGCGGAAGAGGGGCGGAGCCGTGCCCCGCCCCTCCCCTTCCCGCTACTCGCTCAGCTCCCGCTGCGCGGCCCCGGCAGCAGGCTCACCGCGCCCGCCGCCTGCCGGCGGCTCTGCATCGGCACCCCGCTCTCGCGGTCCGGGTGCAGCACCGGCGGCGCGTGGCCGACCGGTCCGGGACCGCCCAGGCCCGGCCCGCCCGGTCCGGGCTGCACCGGGATCTCCGCCTCATGCGGCCGTTCGCCCTGCGGCCGGCGCGCCCGGTAGGCCGCGCGGTAGGCGGCCGGGGACGAGCCGAGCTGGCGGCGGAAGTGCCCGCGCAGCGCGACCGGGGAGCGGAAGCCGCAACGGCCCGCCACCTCGTCCACGGAGTAGTCCGACGTCTCCAGCAGCCGCTGCGCCTGGAGCACCCGCTGGGTGATCAGCCACTGCAGCGGCGCGCTGCCGGTGAGCGAGCGGAACCGGCGGTCGAACGTACGGCGGCTCATGTAGGCGCGTGCCGCCAGGGTCTCCACGTCGAACTGCTCGTGGAGGTGTTCCAGCGCCCAGGCGACGACCTCGGCGAGCGGGTCGGCGCCGATCTCCTCGGGTAAAGACCTGTCGAGATAGCGCTCCTGGCCGCCCGACCGGCGCGGCGGGACCACCAGGCGCCGGGCGAGCGCGCCGGCCGCCTCGTTGCCGTGGTCCGTCCGCACGATGTGGAGACAGAGATCTATCCCGGCCGCCGTACCCGCCGACGTCAGGACGTCGCCGTCGTCGACGAACAGCTCTCTCGGATCCACGTGCACCGACGGATAGCGCTTGGCCAGCGTCGGCGCGTACATCCAGTGGGTGGTCGCCGGGCGGCCGTCCAGCAGGCCGGCCGCCGCGAGGACGAACGCGCCCGTGCACAGCCCGACGATGCGGGCGCCCTCCTCGTGGGCCCGGCGCAGCGCGTCGAGCGCGTCCTCCGGTGGAGGCGAGGTGATCGAGCGCCAGGCCGGTACGACGACCGTCCCGGCGCGTGAGATCGCCTCGAGCCCATGTGGCGCGGTGAGTTCCAGGCCCCCCGTGGTCCGCAGCGGGCCCTCCTCGCCGGCGGACACCAGCAGCCGGTAGCGCGGTACTCCGGCGTCCTGGCGGTCGATTCCGAACACCGAAAGAGGTATGGAACTCTCGAAGATGGGGCCGCCGCTGAAAAGCAGCACCGCGACGATCTCCTTGCGGCGGCGCCCGGACAGTTTGCGGGCCGCGGCTTCCGGCGTGGCAGTGGAGTCGTGGCTCATCCTGCTAAGCCCCCCTCGGTGGTCGCGGCTCCTCGGTTGTGTCGCTCCTGCACGTTTCCCCTCGGTCCTGCACGAGTCCCCCGCCGTAAGACATCAAGATCGAATCTACTGGCTACCGCGGTCTGACGGTGGCCAGTTCGACACGCCGGACATTGTCGACATGACAACTTGGCGTGAAGCATTCGATCACGAAGCGTTGCACTCGTGGGGCGCGCAGGGAAGTGCGCCTTGTCGCAGTGGCCAAACCGCGTAGGGTGCGGAGGCCGGCCCGGACCCTTTCCGTGCAGGTGGAACGGGGGTTGGGGGGTGGTCGGGACCCCTCCCGAGCGGTATCCGGAAGTTGGCCGAAAAGAAGCGCTCGAGGGTACGGAAACCGGTCAGTCGACCGGTGTCTCTCCTCGGGTGTGACGACCGCCTCTTTGCTCGGCGCAACGTTCGGACCGCCGCAGCAGCACCCGGCAGGCGGCCGTGACGGCGGCGAGTCCGAAGGCGGTGCCGGCCGCGCCGGCGAGCGAGGTGCCGTACCAGACGAGGACCACGGGAACGAGGACACAGCTGAACGCCGCCCAGCGGATCACCTCGCTCGTGGTGTCCGGGGCGGGGCGAGGGTCGGTGGAGGATCTCGGTACGGGCAACTCGTACTCCCTGTGGCGGTGGCTCGGGGAGATCAACGCCCGTTCGATCCGTCGGTCACCGAACGCTGCTCCGTTCATGCTGTGCAAACCGCCTGTACGAGGCAGCAACCATTGCGTTACGGGCGCCGCTCGTGCATGCTCCGTGGAACCCCCACGGACATTCGGGGGCCCCGCTTACGGAGCGTGCGCGGGAAATGGGCAGAGGAGGCGTGCCGCCGTACCCTTGGGGGTATGGGGTTGGGAAGACGAATCCCGGACACTGCTCCGCCGCTCGATGTCACTCCCACCCACACAAGGATCACAACGCCGAGACAGTCATGGCCGGTCACGAATTCTTCGAACCCGCGGACCGCAAGCGGCCCGTCGCCGATCCCACGGCGGCCGATCCCCTGGCGGCGCCAGAGTCGCGCCCGTCCTGCGACCCCGCCTTCCTGCACGGTGTGGTCGTCGGCTTCGACGGCTCGACCTCCAGCGAGCGCGCCCTCGCCTACGCGGTCGGCATGGCCCACCGCTCCGGCTCGGGACTGATCATCGTCCATGTGGCCAACCGGCTGCCCACCACCGTGTGGGCCGGGTGCGAGCCGCCCGTCTTCGTCGACGTGCCGGACCACCGCACCGAGGTGCTCGGTCTCGAACTGGCCTGCGCGGACTATCTGGCCGAGGTGCCCTGGATCCTGGTCGAGCGCGGCGGTGACATCTGCCACGAACTCGAAGAGGTGGGGCGGGAGTACGAGGCCGACGCGATCGTGGTCGGCACCACCCACGGCATCGTGGGCCGCATCTTCGGCTCCGTGGCCGGGCGGCTCGCCAAGCGGGCGCAGCGGCCGGTCATCGTCATCCCCTGAGGCCCGCTCCTCGCCGACGCTCCGTCAACTCCCTTTGTGCAACCGGAAACTACTCGCCCGTAGAGGTGTTTGTGCCCTTGTGAAGGGCATATACGGGTCATCGCACCGAGGTGTGCCGCGAGCCGGCGGGTGACGGCCGCCGGCTGATCGCAGCGGCACGAGAACGGACCCCCGCGTACGAGGTGGCAACGCGGGGGTCCGTTCTTCGCGCCGTCGGGCGGAGGGAGTCGCTACTCCACCGTGACGGACTTCGCCAGGTTCCTCGGCTTGTCGATGTCCCGGCCCAGGGCCTTCGCCGTGTGGTAGGCGAGGAGCTGGAGCGGGATGCCCAGGAGGATCGGGTCCAGCTCGTCCTCGTTCTTCGGGACCACGATGGTCCGGTCGGCCTTCTCCTGCTCCTGGTGCGCCACCGCGAGGATCTTGCCGCTGCGGGCCTTGATCTCCTCCAGGGCCGCGCGGTTCTTCTCCAGCAGGTCGTCGTCGGGGACGATCGCGACCGTCGGCAGGGCCGGCTCGATGAGGGCCAGCGGGCCGTGCTTCAGCTCGGAGGCGGGGTAGGCCTCGGCGTGGATGTAGGAGACCTCCTTGAGCTTCAGGGAGGCCTCGCGGGCCACCGGGTAGCCCCGGACGCGGCCGATGAAGAGCATGGAGCGGGCCTCGGCGTAGCTCTCGGCGAGCTGCCTGATGTCCTCCTCCTGCTTGAGGATCTCGGTGATCTGCTCCGGCAGCCTGCGCAGGCCCTCGATGATCCGCTTGCCGTCGCGCACCGAGAGGTCGCGGGTGCGGCCGAGGTGCAGGGCGAGCAGGGCGAAGGCGACCGTGGTGTTGGTGAAGCACTTCGTCGAGACGACGCAGACCTCGGGACCGGCGTGCACGTAGATGCCGCCGTCGGCCTCGCGGGCGATCGCGGAACCCACCACGTTGACCACGCCGAGCACCCGGGCGCCCTTGCGCTTCAGCTCCTGCACGGCGGCGAGCACGTCGTACGTCTCACCGGACTGGGAGACCGCGACGTACAGCGTGTCGGGGTCCACGACCGCGTTGCGGTAGCGGAACTCGGAGGCCGGCTCGGCGTCGGCGGGGATGCGGGCCAGCTCCTCGATCATCTGGGCGCCGATCATGCCCGCGTGGTACGAGGTGCCGCAGCCGAGGATCTTCACGCGGCGGATCCGGCGCGCCTCGCGGGCGTCCAGGTTGAGGCCGCCCAGGTGCACGGTGGAGAACCGCTCGTCGATGCGGCCGCGCAGCACCCGGTCCACGGCGTCGGCCTGCTCGTGGATCTCCTTGTGCATGTACGTGTCGTGGCCGCCCATGTCGTACGACGCCGCCTCCCACTCCACGGTGGTCGGCTCGGCGCTGGTGCGGGTGCCCTCGGTGGTGTACGTGCGGAAGTCGTCGGCCTTGAGGGTGGCCATCTCGCCGTCGTCCAGCGTGACGATCTGCCGGGTGTGGGCGACCAGGGCGGCGATGTCCGATGCGACGAACATCTCCTTCTCGCCGATGCCGAGGACCACCGGGGAGCCGTTGCGGGCCACCACGATGCGGTCGTTGAAGTCGGCGTGCATCACCGCGATGCCGTACGTGCCCTCGACCAGCCGGAGGGTCTCGCGGACCTTGTCCTCCAGCTTCTCGGCCGTGGAGCGGGCGATGAGGTGGGTGAGGACCTCGGTGTCGGTCTCGGAGAGGAACTCGACGCCGTCGGCCTCCAGCTTGCGGCGCAGGTCGGCGGCGTTGTCGATGATGCCGTTGTGCACGACGGCGACCTTGCTGTCGGCCGACATGTGCGGGTGGGCGTTCACGTCGGAGGGGGCGCCGTGGGTGGCCCAGCGGGTGTGGGCGATACCGGTGGTGCCCTTGAAGCGTGCCGGGACCTTGGCCTCCAGGTCGCGCACCCGGCCCTTGGCCTTGACCATCCGCAGGCCGGCCGTCTTCGGGGACGTGACGACGATGCCCGCCGAGTCGTAGCCGCGGTACTCCAGGCGCTGCAGGCCCTCCAGGAGCAGCGGAGCCACGTCACGCCTGCCGATGTATCCGACAATTCCGCACATGTATAGGTATCTCTCAGTCTGGCGTCTCAGCCGTAGACCATGCGGCGCAGCTGCCTGAGCGTCAGCTCCGGCGGCGCCACCGCCCGGTATTTCAGGTCCGCCTCGATCCGGTCGAAGATCGCCGTGTTCGTCAGGCCCTGGGCCTGCAGCTCGCGGTGGCGGCGACGGACGTAGTCGTGCGTCGTCTCGTCGAAATAGGCGAGCACGTCCTGCACCACCCGCAGCGCCTCGCCCCTGCTCAGGGGCGTGGATCGCGTCAGGTGATCGACAAGTTCCTCGTGCACCCGGTAGATCCTGGGGTAAGAGCGCGAGTTTCGCAAGAATCCTGCCCGATTCCGGGCAGGGGGCTGTTGGAAGTCTTATGGCGCTCTGTTTGCGGGCTGTCCACCCTGTGTCCCGCGCCGCGTTGCCCGGCCGGACGAGTTTCAGACGTCATGGACATTCCTCGTATGGGAGTACCCGAGAAGCTGGCCGCGCGCATGGGCATGGCCGAGCGGCACGAGTATCTGCGCTCCAGGTTCTCGCGGCGCACGATGATCAGGGGCGGCGCCGTCACCCTGGGCGCCGTCACCGGCGGCGCGTTCGTGTCGGGCGCCAGTGCCCGGGCCACGGTCGCCACCCCGCGCACCGCGCCCGCGGCCGAGCGGGTCGACGGCTCCCTGGTCGCTCCCTTCGGCCGCCACCTCGCCTGGGGCAACGACCCCCGGACCGAGATCAGCGTCTCCTGGCAGGTCCCCGTCGCGGTGAAGAAGCCCTTCATCCGCGTCGGCGCCCACCCCTGGGACCTCTCCCGCCGGATCGACGCCGAGGTCCGCACCCTCCACACCCCGGCGGGTGTCGGCGCGAGCGGCGACCACACCCAGTACTACCTGCACGCAAAGCTCACCCACCTGCGGCCCGGCTGCACCTATTACTACGGCGTCGGCCACCAGGGCTTCGACCCGGCCGAGCCCCACCTGCTGGGCACCCTGGGCACCTTCACCACCGCCCCCGCCCACAAGGCGCCCTTCACCTTCACCGCCTTCGGCGACGAGGGTGTCGGCTATCACGGCCTGGCCAACAACGCTCTGATCCTCGGCCAGAACCCGGCCTTCCACCTGCACGCCGGCGACATCGCCTACGGCGACCCGGCCGGCCAGGGCAAGGCCAGTGACACCGGCTTCGACTCGCGCACCTGGGACCAGTTCCTGCACCAGACCGAGTCGGTCGCCAAGCAGGTCCCCTGGATGCCCGCCTACGGCAACCACGACATGGAGGCCTGGTACTCGCCCAACGGCTACGGCGGCGAGGACGCCCGCTGGACCCTCCCCGACAACGGTCCGGACCGCGAGAACCTGCCCGGCGTCTACTCCTTCGTCTACGGCAACACCGCCGTCATCTCGCTCGACGCCAACGACATCTCCTTCGAGATCCCCGCGAACCTGGGCATCTCCGGCGGAACCCAGACCTCCTGGCTGGAGGCGCGGCTCAAGCGGTACCGCGCCGCGAAGGACGTCGACTTCATCGTCGTCTTCTTCCACCACTGCGCCTACTGCACCTCCACCGCGCACGCCTCGGAGGGCGGTGTCCGCCAGGAGTGGGTGCCGCTGTTCGAGAAGTACACCGTGGACCTGGTCATCAACGGCCACAACCACCAGTACGAGCGCACCGACGTCATCAAGGCGGGCCGGGTCACCAGGAAGCTGCCGATCGGCGGCACCGCCCACCCCGAGACCGACGGCGTGGTCTACGTCACGGCCGGCGCGGCGGGCCGCGGTCTGTACGCCTTCTCCGCCCCGGACTCCTACGAGGGCCACGAGCACGAGGTCGACTCGGTCGCCTCCTTCGTCAACACCGAGGACGGCAAACGGAACGAGACGGTCACCTGGTCCCGGGTGCGCTACCTCGACTACTCCTTCCTGCGCGTGGACGTCACACCCGCGCCGAAGGGCCGCCGGACCACGCTGACGGTGTCGGGCATCGCCGAGACCGGCAGGCGCATCGACCACTTCACGGTGGCCCGTACGGCGAAGTAGGGGCCGGACGGCCGCACCGAGGGCCCAACCGCCGTTCCTGCGGGGGATTTCCGCAGGGCGGGGATTGATTCACCGGATCTGCGGGAGAGTGGTCTTTACCACTCGTGAAGGGAGCGCATGTGAGACGGCACCACAGCACGACTCCCCGGCTGACCCGCGTCCTCGGATCCCTGCTGCTCGTCGCGGCGGCGGGCGTGACCGCCGTCGGCGCGGCCCCGGCGCCGACGGCCGCCGCGGCGCCCACCCCACTGGCCCGGGTGGTCCCGGCGCCCGCCGAGACACAGCCCGGCGGGCGTCCGTACCGCGTCACCTGGGCCACCGGCGTCCGCGTGGACGGCTCGGACGAGGTCCGCCGGATCGGCGAGTACCTCGCCGGCATCCTGCGCCCGTCCACCGGCTACCGCGTGCCGGTCACCGAGACCGGCACCCGCGGCATCCGACTCCACCTGACCGGCGACCGGTTCGGCGCCGAGGGCTACCGGCTGACCAGCGGACCCACGGGCGTCACCATCACCGCGAGCGCCCCCGCCGGCCTCTTCCACGGCGTCCAGACCCTGCGCCAGCTCCTTCCGGCGTCCGTCGAGCGCAAGAGCCTCCAGCCCGGCCCGTGGCGGATCGCCGGCGGCACCGTCGAGGACCGCCCCCGCTACACCTACCGCGGCGCCATGCTGGACGTCTCCCGGCACTTCTTCACCGTCGGTCAGGTCAAGCGCTACATCGACGAGCTGGCCCTGTACAAGATCAACACCCTGCATCTGCACCTCAGCGACGACCAGGGCTGGCGGATCGCCGTCGACTCCTGGCCCCGCCTGACCACCTACGGCGGCTCCACCCAGGTCGGCGGCGGCAAGGGCGGCTACTTCACCAAGGCCGACTACCAGGACATCGTCCGCTACGCCGCCTCCCGCTATCTGGAGGTGGTGCCCGAGATCGACATGCCCGGCCACACCAACGCGGCCCTCGCCTCCTACGCGCAGCTCAACTGCGACGGCACCGCACCCCCGCTCTACACCGGCACCCAGGTCGGCTTCAGCTCGCTGTGCGTACCGAAGGAGGTGACGTACGACTTCGTGGACGACGTGATCCGCGAACTGGCCGCGATCACCCCCGGCCGCTATCTGCACATCGGCGGCGACGAGGCGCACTCCACGAGCCACGCCGACTACGTGAAGTTCATGAACCGCGTCCAGCCGGTCGTCGGCAGGTACGGCAAGACGGTCATCGGCTGGCACCAGCTCACCGGGGCCACCCCCGTCAAGGGCGCCCTCGCCCAGTACTGGGGCGTGGAAGGCACCAGCGCCACGGAGAAGGCCCAGGTGGCCAAGGCCGCCCAGAACGGCACCGGCCTGATCCTGTCCCCGGCCGACCGGTTCTACCTCGACATGAAGTACACCGCGAGCACGCGGCTGGGCACCAAGTGGGCGGGCTACGTCGAGGTGCGGCGCTCCTACGACTGGAACCCCGGCAGCTACCTGCCCGGCGCGCCGGCCTCGGCGGTCCGGGGGGTCGAGGCGCCGCTGTGGTCGGAGACCCTCACCAAGTCCTCCGACATCGAGTACATGGCCTTCCCGCGCCTGCCCGGAGCGGCCGAGCTGGGCTGGTCCCCGGCGGCCACCCACGACTGGGACACCTACAAGGTCCGGCTCGCGGCCCAGGCCCCGCGCTGGGACGCCCTGGGGATGAGCTACTACAAGTCGCCCCAGGTCCCCTGGCCGGCGGGCTGAGCACAGCACGACGGGCACCCCGCGGGGCCGTACCGCGGGGCGCCCGTCCGTCCCTCAGGACATCAGAACCCCGCGACGGGGTTGTCCAGATGTCCCACGAGCTGCAGCGCGCCGGACGGATCGGCGAGGTCCACCATCTGCCGGTTGTCGCGCAGCTGGAGCCGGTTGAGGCAGGACAGCGCGAACCGGGGGGCGAACATGTCGTACCGCTCGAACCGGTCGGCCAGTTCGGGCGCCGACCGCTGGTACTCGCGGGTGACCTCGGCGACCACGCGCCAGAAGCCGTCCTCCGCCAGGATCCCCTCGGTGGCGAGGTTCGCCGCCAGGAACCGGAAGAAGCAGTCGAAGACGTCCGTGAAGACCGACAGCAGCTTCTGGTCCTCGGGCACCTCGACGCGGATCCGCCGCACCTCCGGCGGCAGCGCCGCGTCGGGGTCCATGACGACGATCTCCTCGGCGATGTCCTTGTAGATCGCGCGCTCCACCACCCCGTCCCGCAGTACGAGGATCACGTTCTCGCCGTGCGGCATGAAGGCCAGGTCGTAGGCGTAGAAGCTGTGCAGCAGCGGGGTGAGGTAGGCCCGCAGGTAGTGCCGCAGCCACTCGGCGGGCGGGAGGCCGGAGCGCTCGATGAGCGCGCCCGCGAAGGAGGCGCCCGCGTCGTCGACGTGCAGCAGCGAGGCCATGGTGGCCAGTGACTCGCCCTCGCGCAGGGACGGCACCGGGCTCTCCCGCCACAGCGCGGCCAGCATCTTCCGGTAGGGCGAGTAGCGGTCGGTGGCGCGCTCGTACTCCAGGTGCCGGTAGCCGACGGCCGCCCGCTCCCGGATGACCGACAGACCGGTGGACTTCAGCACGGGATCGTTCTCGACGAGCTTGGCGAGCCAGTCGTTGATCGCCGGGGTCGCCTCCATGTAGGCGGCCGAAAGTCCGCGCATGAAGCCCATGTTGAGGACGGACAGGGCCGTCTTCACATAGTGCCGGCGCGGGTCGGAGGTGTTGAAGAAGGTCCGGATGGACTGCTGGGCCAGGTACTCGTCGTCACCCTCGCCGAGGCACACCAGATGCCGGCGGGCCACCTCGGCGGCGAAGGTGACGGCGAGCTTGTTCCACCACTGCCAGGGATGCACCGGGATGAGCAGGTACTCGGCGGGATCGAGTCCCTGACCGGTGAGGGTGGCCCGGAACCGCTCCAGGGTCTCCTCGCCCAGCTCCGCCCGCAGGAACGACTCGTACTCGATCCCCGCCCCCGCGGTGAACGCGGCCCGCGAGCGGTGCGCGGCCAGCCACACCAGCCGGACGGGGCTCGCGGTCTCCGGGGCGTACGACAGGTACTCGTGGACGCCGAAGCCGAGCCGCCCGTTGTTGGCGACGAAGCAGGGGTGGCCCTCGGTCATCCCGGTCTCGATGTCCTGGAAGGAGCTTCGCGCGAGCTCCGCGGCGGTGACGCGGGGCTTGGTCAGCTTGTAGCAGGTGCCCGCGAGGGTGGAGGAGATCTCCTCCAGGTAGACCGGCAGGATCTCGTCGCTCAGTCCCAGGGCGTCCCGCATCTCGATGAAGAAGTCCAGCGCCGCGAGCGGGAGTTCGGCCCCGGCGCGGTGCCGGGTGATGGACTCGGCGTCGACCTGCCAGTGGTCCAGGGCGCGGCGGACGGCGGTGAACCGGTACCGGGTGAGCCCGTCGTCGCTGCGGACGACGTACCCCCCGCCGTCCTCCTCCGGGGTGAGCAGCCGTTCGTGGGCGAACTCCGCGAGCGCCTTGCGCAGGAGCAGCCGGTTGGCCCGCTCCCAGCGCTCGGGGGAGAGGTGGGCGACGGCGTCGGCGGGGCTCATGCGGACACCGCCTTCAGGAACCGCTCGCGTGTGCAGAAACTCAGCAGCGCCCGCTTCTCCGGCTTCTGGATCTCGCGCTCGGGCACGAACCCGACCGCCGCGTTCAGGGCGTGCACCGCCGTGTTGCCCACATCGGGCTCGACCACGACCCGCCGGGTCGCCGGGTCCTCGAAGAGGTGCGCCATCACGGCGGTGATGACGGCCCGGGTGAACCCGTGCACGGGGGTGTCGGTGGGGGCGACGAGGAAGTGCATGCCGACGTCGCCGGGCCGCGGCTCGTACAGCCCGACCAGCTCGCGGTGGGCCGGGTCGTACTTCTCCATCAGGAAGACGGGCTCCCCGTCGCGCAGCCCGAGGAGGGCGTGGTGGTGCTCGTCGGCCGCGATCTCCATGTAGGCCCGCTCGACGTCCTGGAGTCTCGCGTCCTGCATCATCCAGAACGCCGCCTTGGGGTGGGTGACCCAGCCGTGCAGCAGTCCGGCGTCCCTCAGCGGGTCGAGCGGCCGGAGGGTGAACGTCGTGGTGTCGCTGGTCATACGGCGAACTCCTGGAAGGCGATGGTCTTCTCGACCGGGTAGTACTCCGTGCCGAGCAGCTCCCGGATGATGTACGCGTTCCGGTACGCGCCCATGCCCAGGTCGGGGCTGGTGATGCTGTGGGTGTGGACGCCGGCGTTCTGCAGGAAGACGCCGCGGCCGGTGACGTCGATGGCGTAGTTGCGGGCGACGTCGAAGCGGCCGTGGCCGTCGAAGTTCAGGCGCTCGCGCACCGGCTCCAGGAAGGCCGGCGGCCGGTAGTGGTAGCCGGTCGCCAGTATCAGGCCCTCGGAGCGGATCTCGAAGTCCTTGCCCTGCTCGTCCTGGTGGAAGCCGAGCGTGTACGCGCCGTCCTCGTGACGGGCCTCGGTCAGCGTGGAGTTGGTGAGCAGCCGGGTGGGCACCGGGCGGTCGCCGCTCTCCACGTTCTTCTGGTAGAGCAGGTCGAAGATCGAGTCGATCAGGTCCGAGTTGATGCCCTTGAACAGGCCCTTCTGCTGCTCCTCCAGCCGGTAGCGGGTCTCCTCGGGCAGCGCCCGGAAGTAGTCGATGTAGTCCGGGGAGGTCATCTCCAGGGTCAGCTTGGTGTACTCCAGCGGGAAGAACCGCGGGGAGCGGGTGACCCAGTTCAGCTCGTAGCCGTGGAGGTCGATCTCGGCCAGCAGCTCGTGGTAGATCTCGGCGGCGCTCTGGCCGCTGCCGACGATCGTGAGGGACTTGCGGGCCCGCAGGTCGGCCTTGCGGTGCATGTACCGCGCGGTGTGGACGACGTCGTCGCCGAGGTCCCGGCAGGCCTCGGGGACGAACGGGACCGTGCCCGTGCCGAGGACCAGGTGCCGGGCGCGGAACGTCTCGCCGGCCGCGGTGCGGACGACGTACACCTCGTCCTCGTACGTCACCTCGGTGACCGTGGTGCCGAAGCGGACGCTGCTGAGCCTTCCCGCCGCCCAGCGGCAGTAGTCGTCGTACTCGACGCGCAGCGGGTAGAAGTTCTCCCGGATGTAGAACGGGTACAGCCTGCCCTTCTCCTTCAGGTAGTTGAGGAAGGAGTACGGGGAGGTGGGGTCGGCCAGGGTGACCAGGTCCGACATGAACGGGGTCTGCAGGTGGGCGCCGTCCAGGAACATGCCGGCGTGCCACTCGAAGCCGGGCTTGGAGTCCAGGAAGACGCCGTTCAGTTCGGCGATCGGCTCGGTCAGGCAGGCGAGGCCCAGGTTGAAGGGGCCGAGCCCGATCCCCACGAAGTCGTACGGGTCGGTCGGGGCTTCAGGACGCGCGGTCAAGGAACTCTCCCAGGTACTGCTCGGCGTGGCCGGCGATCAGGTCCAGGACGGCGGTGATGTCGGCCGTCGTCGTCTCGGGGTTGAGCAGGGTGAACTTCAGGTAGTGGCGGCCGCCGACCTTGGTGCCCGCGACCACGGCGTCGCCGGAGGCGAACAGCGCCTTGCGGGCGTACAGGTTGGCGCGGTCGATCTCGGCCGGGTCGGTGACCGCCGCCGGGACGTAGCGGAAGACGAGGGTGGACAGAGCGGGCTCGACGACCACGTCGTAGCGGGGGTCGCCGGCGAGCAGCCGCCAGCCCTGCCGGGCCAGTTCGCAGACCTCGTCGAAGAGCTGCCCGATGCCGTCGGCGCCCATGGTGCGCAGCGTCAGCCACAGCTTGAGGGCGTCGAACCGGCGGGTGGTCTGCAGGGACTTGTCCACCTGGTTGGGGATGCGTTCCTGCACCATGCGGCGGGGGTTGAGGTACTCGGCGTGGTAGGTGGCGTGCCGCAGGGTGGCCGCGTCCCGGACCAGCAGCGCGGAGGAACTCACCGGCTGGAAGAAGGACTTGTGGTAGTCGACGGTCACCGAGTCGGCGCGCTCGATGCCGTCGATGCGGTCCCGGTGCTTCAGCGAGGCGAGCAGCCCGCAGCCGTAGGCGGCGTCCACGTGCATCCACACGCCGTACTGGGCGCAGAGTTCGGCGATCTCGGGCAGCGGGTCGATGGAGCCGAAGTCGGTGGTGCCGGCGGTGGCGACCACGGCCATGGGCACGAGGCCGTCCTGTGCGCAGCGCTCCAGCTCATGGGCGAGCGCCACGGTCCGCATCCGCTTGTCGTGGCCGACGGGCACGGTGACCACGGAGTCCGGGCCCAGGCCGAGCAGTTTCGCGGACTTCCGGACGCTGAAGTGACTGGCCTCGGAGGCGAAGACGCGCAGTTTCCCGAGGCTGTCGCTCTTCGCCTCCTCCCGGGCCAGCAGCAGCGCCTGGAGGTTGGACTGGGTGCCTCCGGAGGTGAACACGCCGTCGGCGCTGGGTCCGAGTCCGATGCGGGCGGCCGTCCAGTCCACGAGCCTGCGCTCGATGAGGGTGCCGCCGGCCGACTGGTCCCAGGTGTCGAGGGAGGAGTTGACGGCGGAGAGCACCGCCTCGCCGAGCACCGCCGGGATGACCACCGGGCAGTTGAGGTGGGCGAGGTAGCGGGGGTGGTGGAAGTACACGGCGTCGCGGAGGTAGAGGTCCTCCAGCTCGTCCAGCACCGCGGCGGTGTCGCCGAGCGGCCGGTCGAGGTCGATCGCGTCGACGCGGGGGGCGAGGGCGTCGACGGTGACGCCGGTGAACGGACGGTCGGTGGTGGCGAGTTTGGCCGCCACCCGCTCTACTCCTTCGGTCACGGAGCGGCGGTAGTGCTCCGCTGTGAGGCCATTGAGCAGGTGCGAGCGCATGTGGGGGTCCTCCGGGGGGACTGTCCGTGCGGGATGGAAGGGGCGAAGTCGACGGCTTCAACTTAGGTTAGCCTAACCTAAGTTGACTGGATGGAGATACACCTCCGCAGTGACCGGGGTCACTGCGGAGGGAGTCGTTCGCTCTACTCCGAGGCGCGGAGCTGTTCCTCCGTCATGCCCTGCCGCCAGTAGCCGACGAAGGTGACGCGCCGTCGGTCGACACCGCGCTCGCCGACGAAGTGCCGCCGCAGCTCCCTGATCCGGCCGGACTCGCCCGCCATCCACACGTACGGCGCCTCGGCGGCGGGCAGTTCGGCGGCGCGCACGGTGTCGAGGGCCGTCGGGGACCCCGCGTGCCGTACGAGCCAGGTGATCTCCGCGTCCGCGTCGGTCGCCACGTCCTGGATGTCGCCGGCGTGCGGCACCTCCAGCCAGGCACGGACGCGGGTGCCCCCGGGCAGGGATTCGAGGATGGCGCAGGCGGCCGGCACGGCGGTCTCGTCGCCCCAGAGGAGGACGAGGTCGGTGCCGGCCGGCGGCCGGAAGCGGATCGCCCGGTTGTCGGCGATCGCCGGGCCGAGCAACAGCACACGGTCACCGGCGGCGGCCCGGGAGGCCCAGCGGGAGGCCGGCCCCGCGGGGGTGTGCAGGGCGAAGTCGATGTCGATCTCGTCGGGATCGCGCCGAAGCGCCCGGAGCGTGTAAGAACGCATCACGGCCCTTACGTCGTCCGGCAGTTCACGCCAGCCCTGCCACCAGCCGTCGCCCAGTTCGAGGGGTACGGCGGGTTCGGTCTGCCCCGGGTGCGGCAGGAACAGCGACAGGGACTGGTCGCGTCCGTCGGAGTGGAAGGCGTGCAGATCGTCCCCCGCGAAGGTGACCCGGACCAGAGACGGCCCCAGCCGCCTCGTCCGTACGACCTGAAGGGAGAAGAAACGGAACGGGGCGGCTACGGCCGTCGTCATGGGGGGGCTCCTGAGGTTGCCGTCCAGGAAAGGGGGTCTCAGCCGACCTTCTTGGCCTTCTCCAGTGCCTCGGCCAGGCCGGTGAGCAGCGGCACGCACTTGTCGTAGGAGAGGATCGGCTCGGGGGAGCGGGGGATGACCTGTCCCGCCTTGACCGCGGGCAGCTTCTTCCAGGTGGCCTTGGTGATGCCGGCCGGCTGGATGGCCGAGGTGCGGTCGTCCATCATGATGATGTCGGCCTTGTACTTGTCGACGTTCTCCCAGCTCAGCGACTCGTACCAGCCGCCGCCCTGCTTCTTGGCGCTCTCCGGGGGCTCGACGAAGTTCACGCCGAGGGCCTTGAAGTACTCCAGGTCGACGGAGAGGTTGGTGCCGGAGACGTAGAAGAGCTCGTCGCTCGCAGACCCCACCAGCACCTTGACGCCGGGCTTGGCCTTGGCGGCGGCGCGCAGCCGGGCCGATGCGTCCTCGAACCGCTTCTTGGCGTCCGTCACCTTCGCGGCCTTCATGTCGGCGCCGAGCGACTCGGCCAGCTTCCACATGCGCTGCAGCGGCTGGGTGAGCTGACGGTCGTAGACGGAGACGCCGACGCCGGGCGCGAGCTGGGCGATCTTCTTCTTCGACTCGTCGGGGACGTACCAGAGGGTGCCGGCGTCGTCGAACATGGTGCTGATGAGCACGTCGGGGGCGAGGGCCGCGTACTTCTCGATGTTGAACTGGCCCCAGGTGTTGCCGAGGATCGTCACCTTGCTGATGTCCATGTCGCCGGCCTGGACGTCGGCCTTGCCCGCGGTGGTCTTCGTCGGGCCGAAGACGCCCTTGACCTGGATGCCGTAGTCGTACAGCGCGGCGGCGGCGCCGGTGAACGCGACGATGTTCGCGGGGACCTTGTCCAGCTTCACCGTCGTGCCGCGGTCGTCCGTGAAGCTCCAGGGGCCGGACTTGCCGCCCTTGGCCTGTCCGCCGGACCCCGCGTCCTCGCCCTTGTCGTCACCGCAGGCCGCGAGCGCGGCACCGAGTCCGAGGGCGCCGCCCGCGGCGAGCAGACCGCGACGGGAGAAGTGGGTGGAACGGGCATGGGACATGGGTATGGCTGCTTTCGACCGGGGCGTGGCCGCCCGCCGGACAGTTCGAAGGTAGGTTAGCCTAACCTCAGTGAATGTCCAGGGGGCGGGGTCCGACGCCGACACCCCGTCAGCAGCGCGAACGCGGGGCGGCGGACGGATGGATCCGCCCGCCGCCCCGCGTATTCGGCGCAGGGGAACGCCTCAGCCGATCAGGCCCAACTCGCGGGCCACCAGCATCCGCTGCACCTCGCTCGTGCCCTCGCCGATCTCCAGGATCTTGGAGTCGCGCCACATCCGGGCCACCGGGTACTCGTTCATGAAGCCGTAGCCGCCGTGCACCTGCGTGGCGTCGCGGGCGTTGTCCACGGCGACGGTGGAGGAGTACAGCTTGGCCATCGCCGCCTCCTTCTTGAAGGGCTCGCCGGCCACCAGCCGGTAGGCGGCGTCACGCCAGGCCAGCCGGGCCGTGTGGGCCTTCATCTCCATGTCGGCGATCTTGAACTGGATGGCCTGGTTGGCGCCGATCGGCCGGCCGAAGGCGTGGCGTTCCTTCGCGTACTTCACCGACTCGTCCACACAGCCCTGGGCAAGACCGGTGCCGAGCGCCGCGATGGCGATACGGCCCTCGTCGAGGATGCGCAGGAACTGCGCGTAACCCCGGCCCTCCTCGCCGAGCAGGTTGGCGGCGGGCACCCGGACGTCCTGGAAGGACAGTTCGCGGGTGTCGGAGGCGTTCCAGCCGACCTTGGAGTAGGGCGCGGCGACCGTGAAGCCGGGGGTGCCCGACGGGACGATGATGGCCGAGATCAGGGGCTTGCCGTCCGGCTTGCGGCCGGTGACCGCCGTGACCGTGACCAGACCGGTGATGTCGGTGCCCGAGTTGGTGATGAAGCACTTCGTGCCGTTGATCACCCACTCGTCGGTGTCCGGGTCCAGGCGGGCCGTGGTGCGGGTGGCACCGGCGTCGCTGCCCCCGTCCGGCTCGGTCAGGCCGAAGGCGCCCAGGATCTCGCCGGAGCAGAGCCGGGGGAGCCACTCGCGCTTCTGCTCCTCGGTGCCGAAGAGGTGGATCGGCATGGCGCCGAGCGAGACGCCGGCCTCCAGCGTGATGGCCACCGAGGAGTCGACCCGCGCCAGTTCCTCCAGGGCGACGCCGAGGGCCAGGTAGTCACCGCCCATGCCGCCGTGCTCCTCCGGGAACGGCAGCCCGAACAGGCCCATGCGGCCCATCTCGCGGACGATCTCGTACGGGAACTCGTGCCGCTCGTAGAAGTCGCCGATCTTCGGCGCCACCACGTCGTGCGCGAACTCCTCCACCGTGCGGCGGAGTTCCTCCAGCTCGGGGCTGAGACGGTGGTCCATGCTGATCACTGATCCTTGTGGGAGAGAGCGCGGACGGTACGGGACGGGCTCGGCCGGCCCAGCTGTTCGGCCATCCACACGCTGGTGGCGGTCAGACGGCCGAGGTCGACCCCGGTCTCGATGCCGAGGCCGTGCAGCATCCAGACGAGGTCTTCGGTGGCGAGGTTGCCGGTGGCGGACTTCGCGTACGGGCAGCCGCCGAGGCCGCCGGCGGACGCGTCGACCGTGGTCACGCCGTGCTCCAGGGCCGCGTAGGTGTTCGCGAGCGCCTGGCCGTAGGTGTCGTGGAAGTGCACGCCGATCACGTTCGTCGGCACGCCCTCCTCGTTCAGCAGGGCGAGCAGTTCCAGGACGTGGCCCGGAGTGGCGACGCCGATGGTGTCGCCGAGGCTCAGCTCGTCGCAGCCCATGTCGCGCAGTGCCTTGCAGACGCGGGCCACCTGGTGGAGCGGGACGGCTCCCTCCCAGGGGTCGCCGAAGCACATCGACACATAGGCGCGCACCTGCGCGCCGGCGTCCTTGGCCTGCCGCACCACCGGTTCGAACACGGCCAGCGACTCGTCCACGGTGCGGTTGAGATTGGCCTTGGCGAAGGACTCCGTGGCACTGGCGAACACCGCGATCCGGCGGGCGCCGAGCGCCAGGGCCCGGTCCAGGCCGCGCTGGTTCGGCACCAGCACCGGGAGTTCGACGTCGAGGTCCGAGACCAGCGGGAACAGCTGCTCGGCGTCGGCGAGCTGGGGCACCCACTTGGGGTGCACGAAGCTGGTCGCCTCGATCGTCGTCAGGCCCGAGCCGGCCAGGCGGCGGATGAACTCCGCCTTCACCGCCGTCGGCACGGACGTCTTCTCGTTCTGCAGCCCGTCGCGCGCCCCGACCTCGTGGATCCGCACCCGCGCGGGCAGATCCTGGGCCGGTACGACCATGGGCAGCCCCTCGGCGCTCACTTAGGCCTCCTCCTTGGGCGTGATGACGGCCAGCACCTGGTCCATGGCCACCGTCGAGCCCGGGGTCACGTCCAGCTCGGCTACGGTGCCCGCGTGCGGGGCGGAGACGACGTGCTCCATCTTCATCGCCTCGACCACCAGCAGGCTCTGCCCGGCCGCGACCTCGTCGCCGACAGCGACCTTCACCACCGTCACCGTGCCCGGCATGGGCGCGGTGAGCGAGTCGGCACCCGCGTGCGCCGACCGGGTCAGGGCGGCTTCCACCGGGTCGTGGTCGCGGACCTGCCAGGCGTCGCCGTCGCGGCCGATCCAGTCACCGGCCCGGCGGAAGGTGTGCCGGACACCGTCGAGGGTCACGGACACCCGGTCGCCGGTGACGGTGTGTGTGCCGCGCGGGGTGTACGCGACCGCCTCCTGCGTCCGCAGGTGGACGACGGGCCCCTTGGGCGTGCCGCCCAGACGCCAGCCGCTCGGCACCGAGAAGGGGTCGACCCAGCCGTCACCGGCCGGCCGCAGCGCCTGAAGCCGTACGGCCGCCGCCGCCTCGTACACCTCCTCCGGCACGTCCGTGGTGACCAGCTCGTCGACCACCCGCTCCACCAGACCGGTGTCCAGCTCGCCGGCCACCACCGCCGGGTGCGCCAGCAGCCGCCGCAGGAAGCCCGCGTTGGTCTGCACGCCCAGCGTGACCGTCTCGGCGAGCGCGGAGCGGAGCCTGCGCAGCGCCGTCTCCCGGTCCGGGCCGTAGGCGATCACCTTGGACAGCATCGGGTCGTAGAGGCTGCCCACCTCGGTGCCCTCGCTGAGCCCCGAGTCGGTGCGCACGCCGTCGCCCTGCGGCTCGTTCAGCAGCCGCACCGTGCCGCCCGAGGGCAGGAAGCCGCGCGCCGGGTCCTCGGCGCAGATACGGGCCTCCACCGCGTGCCCGGTCAGCCGGACGTCCTCCTGCGCGAAGCCCAGCCGTTCCCCGGCCGCCACCCGCAGCTGCCACTCCACCAGGTCCAGCCCGGTGATGAGCTCCGTGACCGGGTGCTCCACCTGGAGACGGGTGTTCATCTCCATGAAGTAGTACGACGAGGGGTCGCCGCCCGGCACGATGAACTCCACCGTGCCCGCGCCCCGGTAACCGCAACTGTGGGCCGCCTGCACGGCGGCCTCGCCCATCGCGGCCCGGGTGGCCTCGTCGAGGAGCACGCTCGGCGCCTCCTCGATGATCTTCTGGTGCCGCCGCTGCAGCGAGCACTCGCGCTCGCCGAGGTGGACGACGTTGCCGTGCCCGTCGGCCAGCACCTGGATCTCGATGTGCCGGGGACGGTCGACCCACCGCTCCACCAGGAGGGTGTCGTCGCCGAAGGAGGCGCGGGCCTCGCGGCGGGCGGCCGCGATCTCCTCCTCCAGCACGGCGATGTCCCGCACCAGCCGCATGCCCTTGCCGCCGCCGCCCGCCGAGGGCTTGAGCAGCACGGGCGTCCCGATCTCGCGGGCGGCACCGGCCAGTTCGGCGTCCGTGAGGCCGCTGCCGCTGGAGCCCGGCACGACCGGGACCCCGGCCGCCTTCACCGTCTCCTTGGCGCGGATCTTGTCGCCCATGAGCGCGATCGCGTCCGCGGGCGGGCCGATGAAGACCAGCCCCGCCTCCTCGCAGGCACGCGCGAAGCCGGCGTTCTCGGCCAGGAAGCCGTAGCCGGGGTGGACGGCCTGGGCGCCGGTGCGGGCGGCGGCCTCGAGCAGCCGCTCCACCGACAGATAGCTCTCGGCCGCGGGCGCCGGGCCGATCCGTACCGCCGTGTCGGCCTCCCGGACGTGCCGCGCGTCGGCGTCGGCGTCGGAGAAGACCGCCACCGAGCGGACGCCCAGCGAGCGCAGCGTACGGATGACGCGTACGGCGATCTCGCCCCGGTTGGCCACCAGCACTGTGTCGAACACGGTTCCCCTCCTCACATCCGGAAGACGCCGAACTGGGGGTCTCCCAGCGGCGCGTTGGCGCAGGCCGTCAGGGCGAGTCCCAGCACCTGACGGGTCTCCATCGGGTCGATCACGCCGTCGTCCCACAGGCGGGCGGTGGCGTAGTAGGCGTTGCCCTGGTTCTCGTACTGGGCGCGGATCGGGGCCTTGAAGGCCTCTTCCTCCTCGGCGGGCCATTCCTCGCCGCGCGCCTGCATCTGGTCCCGCTTGACCGTGGCGAGCACGGAGGCGGCCTGCTCGCCGCCCATGACGGAGATCTTGGCGTTGGGCCACATCCACAGGAAGCGGGGGGAGTAGGCCCGGCCGCACATCGAGTAGTTGCCGGCGCCGTACGAACCGCCGACGACGACGGTCAGCTTCGGCACGCGCGTGCAGGCCACCGCCGTGACCATCTTGGCGCCGTGCTTGGCGATGCCGCCCGCCTCGTAGTCCCGGCCGACCATGAAGCCGGAGATGTTCTGCAGGAACACCAGCGGGATGCCGCGCTGGTCGCACAGCTCGATGAAGTGGGCGCCCTTCTGGGCGGACTCCGAGAACAGGATGCCGTTGTTGGCGACGATCCCGACCGGGTGGCCGTGGATCCGGGCGAAGCCGGTGATGAGGGTCTGCCCGAACTCGGCCTTGAACTCGGCGAACCGCGAGCCGTCGATCACACGCGCGATGATCTCGCGCACGTCGTAGGGGGTGCGGGAGTCCACGGGGACGGCGCCGTACAGCCCGGCCGGGTCCACCTTGGGCTCCACGGCCGGGGTGACCTCCCAGGGGAGGGACTGCCGGGCGGGCAGCGTGGCGACGATGTTCCGCACGATCCGCAGGGCGTGCGCGTCGTCCTCGGCGAGGTGGTCGGTGACCCCGGAGATCCGGGAGTGCACCTCGCCGCCGCCCAGCTCCTCGGCGGTCACGACCTCGCCGGTGGCCGCCTTCACCAGCGGCGGGCCGCCCAGGAAGATCGTCCCCTGGTTGCGGACGATGACGGCCTCGTCGCTCATCGCCGGTACGTAGGCCCCGCCGGCCGTGCACGAACCGAGGACGGCCGCGATCTGCGGGATGCCGGCGCCGGACATCCGCGCCTGGTTGTAGAAGATCCGCCCGAAGTGCTCACGGTCCGGGAACACCTCGTCCTGCATCGGCAGGAACGCCCCGCCGGAGTCGACCAGGTAGACGCAGGGCAGCCTGTTGTCCAGGGCCACCTCCTGCGCGCGCAGGTGCTTCTTCACCGTCATCGGGTAGTACGTGCCGCCCTTGACGGTGGCGTCGTTCGCGACGATCACGCACTCGCGCCCGCTGACCCGGCCGATACCGGCGATCACGCCCGCGGCCGGTGCCTGCCCGTCATACAGCCCGTCGGCGGCGAGGGGAGCCAGCTCCAGGAAGGGCGATCCCGGGTCGAGCAGCGTGTCCACCCGGTCCCGCGGCAGCAGTTTGCCGCGCGCGGTGTGCCGGGCCCGGGCCTTCTCGCCGCCGCCGAGAGCGGCGGCGGCCAGTTTGCCGCGCAGCTCCCCGACGAGTGCGAGATGAGCCTGTTCATTGGCCCGCCAGGCCTCCGACGCGGGATCGGCCGCGCTGTGAAGCTCCGGTGCCTCTTGCATCCTTGCGGTCCCCTCACCCAGTGGTGACTGTTAATGAGCGTTAACCATTTCCTTCAGGTTAACGACCGCTAACCTCGCTGTCTAGAATTACTGGCATGGTCACCAGAACCGACGCCCCCACCCGCCGCGAGCAGATCCTCAAGGAGGCTGCCCGGCTCTTCGCCGAGCGCGGCTTCCACGGCGTCGGGGTGGACGAGATAGGCGCCGCGGTCGGCATCAGCGGCCCCGGCCTGTACCGCCACTTCCCCGGCAAGGACGCGATGCTCGCGGAGCTGCTGGTCGGCATCAGCGGCCGGCTGCTGACCGGGGCCAAGCTCCGCCTGGCCGAGGCCGACGGGAGGACCGGGGCCCCGGAGGTCCTGGACTCGCTCATCGAGGGGCACATCGACTTCGCCCTCGACGACCGGCCCCTGATCACCCTGCACGACCGCGAGCTGGACCGGCTGCGCGACAGCGACCGCAAGCTGGTGCGGCAGCTCCAGCGGCAGTACGTGGAGCTGTGGGTGGAGGTGGTGCGCGAGGTCTACCCCGGGCTGACCGAGCCCAGCGCCCGCTCGGCGGTCCACTCGGTCTTCGGCCTGCTCAACTCCACCCCGCACCTCGGCCGCGCCGGCACCCTGCCGGGCCGTGCGGCCACGGCGGCCCTGCTGCACCGGATGGCCCGGGGGGCCTTCGGGGCGGCCGGGGCGGCCGAGGGCTGAGCCGGGAGGGCCGCTCCTGACCGCCGGGTGGCCAAGGTCACCCTGGACGGCTGAACGTACCCGCCAGTATCTTGGACTCTGAGCAAGCGCTTAGACATGCCCGAATGTCATGCCGAGGTACGTGGAGGTGGCGGCGTGCGCCGTACGGTGTTCAACGAGGATCACGAGGCGTTCCGGGAGACCCTTCGCGCCTTCATCGAGGCCGAGGTCGTCCCCGTCTACGACGAGTGGTTCGCCGCCGGCCAGGCGCCGCGCGACTTCTACCACAAGCTCGGCGAGCTGGGCATCTTCGGGATCAACGTGCCCGAGGAGTTCGGCGGCGCCGGTCTGGACAGCCACAAGTTCGAGGCCGTCCTCTACGAGGAGACCGCCCGCGCCGGCGTGCAGTTCGGCGGCTCCGGCGTGCACGTGCTGCTCGCCCTGCCGTACATCAAGATGCTGGCCACGGACGAGCAGAAGAAGCGCTACCTGCCGAAGTTCGTCTCCGGCGAGGAGATGTGGGCCATCGCGATGACCGAGCCGGGCACCGGCTCCGACCTCGCGGGCATGAAGTCCACCGCCAAGCTCTCCGAGGACGGCACGCACTACGTCCTCAACGGCGCCAAGACCTTCATCACCGGCGGTGTGCACGCCGACAAGGTCATCGTCTGCGCCCGTACGGCCGCGCCGACCGCCGAGGACCGGCGCCACGGCATCTCCCTGTTCGCCGTGGACACCAAGTCCGAGGGCTACTCCATCGGCCGCAAGCTGGACAAGCTGGGCCTGCGCACCTCCGACACCGCCGAACTGGCCTTCGTCGACGTCAAGGTGCCGGTCGAGGACCTGCTCGGCGAGGAGAACAAGGGCTTCTACTACCTCGGCCACAACCTGGCCTCCGAGCGCTGGGGCATCGCCTTCGGCGCCTACGCCCAGGCCAAGGCCGCCGTCCGGTTCGCCAAGCAGTACGTGCAGGAGCGCACCGTCTTCGGCAAGCCGGTCGCCCACTTCCAGAACACCAAGTTCGAGCTGGCCGCCTGCCAGGCCGAGGTGGACGCCGCCGAAGCCGTCGCCGACCGCGCGACCGAGGCCCTGGACGCCGGTGAGCTGACCCCCGCCGAGGCCGCCTCCGCCAAGCTGTTCTGCACCGAGGTCGCGCACCGCGTCATCGACCGCTGCCTCCAGCTGCACGGCGGCTACGGCTACATGAACGAGTACCCGATCGCCCGCCTGTACGCGGACAATCGCGTCAACCGCATCTACGGCGGCACCAGCGAGATCATGAAGACGATCATCGCCAAGGACATGGGTCTGTAAGGTCCCCGCAATCACTGGCGGGTACAACCACCTCATGAGCCAGGCACTTCAGAACCTCCTCGATCTGCTCGATCTCGAGCAGATCGAGGAGGACATCTTCCGCGGCCGGTCCCGCTCCGCCGTCGTACCCCGCGTCTTCGGCGGGCAGGTCGCGGCGCAGGCGCTGGTCGCCGCCGGGCGTACGGTCCCGGGGGACCGGCAGGCCCACTCCCTGCACGCGTACTTCCTGCGCCCGGGCGACCCCGGCGCGCCGATCGTCTACAGCGTCGACCGCATCCGCGACGGCCGGTCCTTCACCACCCGCCGCGTGGTCGCCGTGCAGCACGGCAAGCCGATCTTCCATCTCTCGGCGTCCTTCCAGACGTACGAGGAGGGGCTCGACCACCAGACCGCCATGCCGGCCGCGCCCGACCCGGCCGCGCTGCCCACGTCCCAGGAGCGGATGCGCGGTTACGGCCATCTCGCGCCCGAGGTCGTGGAGCGCTTCCTCGAGGCCCGCGAGGCGATCGACCTGCGCTATGTGGACGAGCCGCCGTACGGCAGGTTCGGCGAGCCGCGCGAGCCGCACTCCCAGGTGTGGTTCCGCACCAACGGCAAGCTCGACGACGACCCGCTGCTGCACGTCGTACTCGCCACCTACGTCTCCGATATGACCCTCCTCGACTCCGTGCTGCTCGCGCACGGTCGCGGCGGCTGGGCCGTCGGGGACGTCGTCGGGGCGTCGCTGGACCACGCGATGTGGTTCCACCGGCCGTTCCGCGCCGACGAGTGGCTGCTGTACGACCAGGAGTCGCCGTCCGCGCACGGCGGCCGGGGCCTCGGCCAGGCCCGCATCTACACCCAGGACGGACGGCTGGCCATCTCGGTCATCCAGGAGGGCGTGGTCCGCGTCCCGCGCTGAACCCGTCCCGCCGGCAGGCCCGCCCGCGCCCTCGCACCAAGGGGGGCGCGGGCGGGCCTCGCCGCGCCGGGTCAGTCCCGCCGGACGAGTTCCGGATCGATGCGCCGCCCCACCAGCGGCAGCGTGCCCAGCGTCGCGACGACGACCACACCCAGGGCCGCGCACACCAGCACCGGGACCCCGGCGAAGTCCCAGAAGACCGCACCGCCTCCGGTGATCAGATAGCTGGACTCGGCGAGCTTTCCGGTGACCACGGCGAGCGTGAGACCGATGGCGAGCGGCAGCACGACCTGGACGCTCTGCACCGCGCGCAGCGTGCGGCGCCTGGCCCCGATCAGGGTGATGGCGGTGACCTGCGCCCGGCGTTCGACGGCCCGGTCGGTGACGGCGACCAGGAAGGCGGCGACACCGATCACCAGCCCCATGATCATGCCGAGGACCAGCAGCGTCTCGATGACGGCGATCTGCTGCAGGCTGTCGACGTTGACGCCGACCGGCTCTACGGAGACGGTGGGCGCGGCGGCTCCGATGCCGTCCAGGACGGTGCGGACGACGTGCGGGTCGGAGTCGCTGTCCAGGACCAGCGAGCCCGACTGCGGCCGGGCGTGGGCCGGCAGCAGCGAGGGCGGCACGATCACGGACGCGTCGCCGACCACTGAGGGGTCGTACGGGCGCACGACGGTGGCGGCGGACGGGAGCGTGAGCGACAGCGTGAGGTGCCGCTGCCCGTCCCGCAGCCGGAAAGGGAAGGAGGCGCCGGGCCGGATGTCCGGATCGGTGGAGCTGTTCGGATTCACAAGCCGCATGACCCGCCCCTCCTGGCATCCCTCGACGCTCCGTACCAGCCGCGTCAGCTGGGTGCAGGTGGCGATCAGTGCGGTGGCCTGCGGCGGAATGCCGGAATCCGTCGGCTTGCTCCAGGACTCCATCGTCCGAGCGTGCGCCCGTACTCCCGGCACCTCGGTGAGCCGCTCCTGCTGCCTCTCGGAGAGGTCCGTGAGCGGCATGGAGTAGTCCTGCACGGGATTGTTCGGCCTGCTGACCTGTTCGAATTCGATCAGCACACCCTGTGCCAGCGACGCCGCGAACACCAGCAGCACCAGGCCGGTCACGACCCGCATGGCGCTGCCGGGCTCGACCTCGTTGCGGCGCATGGCCAGATTGAGCGTCAGGGACTGGGTGGTGCCGGCCACCTTGCGGGCGAGCAGGTACGACAGCCAGGGCAGAGCCAGTACGAGCCCCATCCCGGTCAGCAGTACTCCGCCCACCAGGAGAATGCCGAAGACACCGTTGCTCGTCGCGGGATGGTCGGTGAGGCCGGTCGCGCAGAAGCCCGTGACGATGCCGAGCCCGGTGACCAGCAACAGGCCGCCCCACTTGGAGGGAGGCTTCGGCACGGCCGTACGGCGCACCGCCAGCGGGTTGGCGGCGGCGCCGCGCGCGCTCGCCCGGCCGACGAACCAGGCGAGGGCCGGGCAGCCGATCAGGCAGACGGCCACGGTGGTCCAGGACAGCGCGCCGTCCGCCGGGTACCAGCGCAACGCGGGCAGGCCGGAGCGGGACATCGCCTGGTTGAGGAGCCAGTACTCGCCGAGCCCGAGCAGGACGCCGAGCAGCGCGGCGGCCACCGTCTCGGCGGCGTTGACGCGCTGGGTGCCCCTGGTGCTCAGGCCCAGCAGCCGCAGCGACGCGAGGCGCCGGGTGCGGCTGGCGGCGGAGAGCCGGGCGCACACCGAAAGGAAGACAGCGAGCGGGAGCAGGACCAGAGTGGCGAGGGCGAAGCGCAGGTTGGTCAGAGTGGAGGGCTCGACGACCGAGACCGGAGCGTAGGAGTAGCCGAAGGACTGCAGGGCCCCGGTGTCCGCGTCGTGGGCGATCTTCGCGCGGGTCGTGCCGACATAGGCGTACAGCTCGTCCGGGTCCGCGAGACCGTGGGCGCCGATCAGGCCCTTCTCCCGGCCCGGCAGCAGCCCCTTGATGCCGGGTTCGGAGTGCAGCAGGTCGTGCAGACGGGGGGAGAGGTACAGCTCGCCGGGGGCCGGGAGCGCGTCGAGGCCGGGCGGCGGCTGCTGGTGCGCGCCGCCGCGGGCGACGAACATCCGGGTGAACGGCCTGGAGCCGTGCGGATCGCGGCGCTCCAGGACGAGCGCCGAGCCTGCCCCTGCCTTGCCCACGGACGTCGTCTGTGGTTCACGGGCCGCGGTCCGTCCGTCGTGCGCGTCCAGGACGGCCGGGATCGTCAGCACCAGGGCCAGACAGCACACGCCGAGGGAACTGCCCGCCGCCATGAGGAAGAAGCGCAGCCGGTTGCCCCGTCCCGCGCCGAACAGCAGCCGTAGTCCGAGTAGGAACTCCCTCATGAGACACCTCGTGGGGAGAGCACGCCGTCGGCCATGGTGTAGTGGCTGTCGGCCCGCGCGGCGACGGCTGGATCGTGCGTCACCAGCACCACGGCGGTGCCCTGGGAGCGCGCCAGGTCGAGGAACTCCCGCAGAACGGCGGCGGCGTTGGCGCTGTCCAGCGACCCGGTGGGTTCGTCGGCGAAGACCACCGCCGGGCGGTGCACCAGGGCACGGGCCACCGCGACGCGCTGACTCTGACCGCCCGACACCTGCGAGGGCCGCCGCTCGCGCAGCTCACCCAGGCCGAGCCGTTCCAGAACCCGGCCGGCTTCCGCCAGGGCGGCCTTCTTGCGCTTCCCGGCCAGGCGCAGCGGCAGCGCCGTGTTCTCCTCGACGGTCAGCTCGGGCAGCAGCTCGCCGTACTGGAAGACGAAGCCGAAGCGCTCGCGGCGCAGCGAACTCATCTCCTCGTCGTCGAGGTCCGCGAGCACCGTCCCGTCGAAGCGCACCCGCCCGCGCGCGGGCGCCAGCACCCCGGCCAGGCAGTACAGCAGCGAGGACTTGCCCGAACCGCTCTGCCCCGTGACGGCCACGACCTCGCCCCGCGCGATCGAGAGATCAACGCCGCGGACGGCGAGGTGATCGCCGTAGGAGAGTTCGACGCCCGAGGCGGAGAGAATGTGTGACGTAGTGATGACTTCCCCCAGAAGCGGGAGGGCCCAGGCTCGCACCTGGGCCCTAAATCTCGCCGGTGTACCGGCTACGGCCGCTTGTAGTGCTTGGTCACGGAGCAGTTGTCCGGGTGGAACGAGCCCTTGTCACGGCAGACGCGTATGTAGGCGTTGACCGTGTAGCGCTCTGCGCCGTCCCAGTTGTAGTTGTCCATGGGGACGGTCTTCTTCTGCTTGCCGTTGTACCGGTTCCAGTCGTAACCCTCGACCTTCACCTGCATGTACACGTTGTGTCCGTCACCGTGGTCGGCGTCCTGGAGCTTGCCCTTCCACTCGAAGGCGCCGTGGTGCTGGCCGGCGGGCCAGAACTTGTACTGGCCGTCGTAGAACTTCGCTCCACCCGTGTGCAGCGTCGGAATCGTGTGCCAAGAGGCTGCGAACGCGGTTCCTGCCCCCGTGGCGAACAGGGCTGCCGTCAGGATGCCCGTTGCCAGTTTCCGCATGTGTTCTCCCGTTTCAGTTGTGTGATTCCTGGTGGTCAGGCCAGGAACTTCTAGAACGTAGCCGCAGGAGTGGTCGGCGCCGGACGAATTTGGGTGAGGTATGGCGGTGTTTGGGGCGGTAGTTCCGGGCATACTTTGCCGTCACCTTGCCTGCCGCTGGGCGGAATATGATCTTCCGAGGTTTTTTGAGGCGGGCGGAAAATAGTTGCCTGCTCAAAATGACGTGTGACGCATGGGGGACTAGGCTCTGAAAGTGAAAGCCGCAGTGCACGGCATGCCCGGCCGGCGAGTGTTCGGATGAGCCCGGACCTCAGCCACGGCACCCGAGGGCGCGATCGCGTACGGGGTGGGCCACAGGCGCCGGCAAGGTGACGCACGTCGTGCCGCATCACATGCTGCGGTGACACCTCTTCGACCGCCCCGCTCTTCCCCCTTGATCCGCGGCGGCGGCCATCCACCCAGGGATGGAAGGTATTTCCCATGCGAGCACAGCGCACGAGGCGCCTTGTCGCCATGTCCGCCACAGGCCTGCTGCTGGCCGGCGGGGCAGCGGTCGGCACGGCGGGCACCGCCTCGGCCTCCGACCACAGCGACCACGGCTCCTACAGCCACAGCCGGGACTGGGGCGGCCACGACCGGGACTGGGGAGACAACGACCACTACAACCACCACAACGGGTGGTGGAACGACGACGATGACGACGACTACGGCGACTACGGTGGCTATGGCGGCGACCACGGCGACCACGGTGGCTATGGCGGCGACCACGGCGGCTACGGTGGCGACCACGGTGGCTACGGCGGCGACCACGGCGGTCACGGCGGCGGCCACGGCGGCGGCGGCCACGGAGGGCGCTGAGCCGACCATCACCTGAGACAAGGATGTGCGGCCCCGTCCACGGAGCCGCACATCCGCCGTTCCCGCCGGACAGGCCCTAGTCGAGACCCGCCGCCGCCAGCAGATACACCGTCATGGGGTCGTAGTGGCGCGGGCTGACGACGTGGTCGTCGAGCGGGACCACCACCTGCACGGTGCCCTCGGACTCGGCGAGGAACAGCGCCGGGTCGTTGCAGTCGGCGTACCCGACGGAGTCGACACCGTGCTGTCCCGCGTACCCGGCCCAGCCGTGGTCGGCGACCACCAGGTCCGGCAGTGGACGCCCCTCGCGCTCAAGTCCGTTCAGAATGGCCCGCATCGGCTCGCCGGAGTGCGTGTGCCACAACGACGCGCCGTGCTCCAGGACGGCCACGTCGGCGAACTGCATGACGTAACCCTCGTCCGTCTGCAGCCCGTCCGGGATGACCACGATCTCGCAGCCGGCGGCGCGCAGCGCCCCGGCCGTGGCCCGGTGCACGTCCAGCAGACCGCCCGGGTGACCGGTGGCGAACAGCACCCGCTGCTGTCCCTCGGCCGCCTTGCGCAGCCGGGCGGCCAGCCGGTCGAGCGCGTCCACGGTCAGCTCGGGGTCGATGGTGTCCTGCCCGAACCGGTACTCCGGGTCGTCGTTGACGCCCACCCGCTCGGCCATCACCGCGAGCACGTCCTGCTCGTCCGCCCAGCGGTCGCCCAGCTCCAGCCCCAGCCAGAAGTTGCGCTCGCCGTTGGCCAGCCGGCGGTAGTGGGAGAGGTTGTTCTCGCGGGGCGTGGCGACGTCCCCCGCGATACGGGTCCTCACCAGGTGGTCGACGAGCTGGGGGCGGCTGGGTGTCCCGGGTATCGGCATGCCTCCCATTGTGAGGGCAGCGGACCGGGCGCGTCCTCGGCATACCGCAGGCTGGGACTCGGATCACTGGGGCTCACCGCAACACCCGGCCCCCGCGCCCCGCTCAGTGCTGCCGCAGCGCGAACCACAGCTCCATGCGCGCGTCCGCGTCGTCGAGGTCGGCGTCCAACAGCGCGGCGCAGCGGGCGATCCGCTGCCGCACCGTGTTGCGGTGCACGTCCAGCGCCACCGCCGTACGGTCCCAACTGCCGTGCAGCGACAGCCAGGTGCGCAGCGTCTCGGCGAGCGCGGGCCGGCCGCCGAGCGGCGCGAGCAGCGCACGGGCGTGCGCCCGGGCGTCCGCGCGGGGCACCAGGTCCGCCAGGCCCGGCCGGGCGCCGTGCCGGACCAGCGGGACGCGGGTGGCGCGGGCGCGGGACAGCGCGCGGGCCGCCTGGGTGTCGGCGGCGGACCACTCGCCGGGTCTGGCCGCCGCGCTGGCCCCGAGGGTCCAGCCCGGCTGCGGCACGGGCTCCCGCTCGGCGGGCACCAGCACCCGTACGACGTCACGGGCCACGTCCACCAGCGGCGATCCGAGAGCGGCGCCCAGTGCGGAGGCGGCCACCGCGTCCGGTGCCTGGGCCTCCGGCCGGGCGTGCACGACGATCCAGTCGCCGTCCCCGAGCAGCGGCGCCACCTCTTCGGGGGACGAGCCGAGCAGCAGCCGCACGAGCGCGGCCGACCGGGCCGCGCCGGACCCGCTCCGCTGCCCGCCGGTCAGCAGGGAGAGCAGTACGGCGGCGACGGAGGCGATCGTGTGGTCCCCGGGGCCGCGCTGCCCGGAGGCCACTGCGAGCACGAACCCCTCGCCGGCTCCGAGGGCGTAGGCGGCGAGGTGGGTGTCACCGAGGGTGTCGGTGGCGGAGGAGGGCACCGGCCGGGGGGACGGGGTGGCGGGGGCGGTGGGTGCGGGTCCGGCGGTGCCGCCGGGCCGCCCGGTGCCGCCGTCGCCCTCCGGGGCGCGTTCCGGCTCCGGGGGCCGCGGGCCGCTCGGCCGGACCACCTCCGCCAGTTCCGCCAGGGCTTCCCGCACCTCGCCGGAGACCGCCCGGCCCGCCTCCGCGACGTCGGCGCCGTCCGGGCCGAGGAGGACCGCGTGGCCGCCCAGGCGCTGGGCGAGCTGGCGCAGCACCGAGGGCACCGGGTCCGGGCGGGAGGCCGCCGCCGCGAGGCTCTGCTGGGCGTCGGTCACCCGGCGCAGCTCGGCCAGCCGGGCCTGTGCCATGAGCTGCCAGACCGCGCGGGCCACGCCCGAGAAGGTGGTCCGGGGCGGGACTTCGAGCAGCGGGAGGTTCCGCGCTTCGCAGGCCTCGATCAGGGCGGGCGGCACGGTGTCGTGCACCGGTGCCAGTCCGAAGCCGAGGGCCGCGCCGCCGGCGGCCACGATCCGGGAGACGTAGTCGTCGAAGTAGGTGCCCGCCTCCGCCGCCTGCGGGATGTGCACCCCGGCCGTCAGCAGCAGCTCGCCGCCCAGCAGATACGGGTACGGATCGGCCATCTCCGAGGTGTGCGCCCCGTGGATCACCAGGGACAGACCGGACGGGCCCGCGATCTGGCGCAGGGCGAGGTCCTCCCGGGACAGCAGGGCCGAGAGCGCGACCGGTGGGGTCGGTGGGACGGCTGGGGCGACCGGTTCCGGCATAGTGTGCGTTCCCTCCATCCAGCCCCGTTCACATGGATGAAACGTACACTTCGCAGTCGCTTTCCGGCCACCTAGTGTCAACTCAGACCGGCAGCCGCGGGTACGGGCGGATGTCCCCGCGATCCGCTGCCGTCACGTCCCCGTTGCAACCCGCACGACACGCCACCGGATGTGCGCGAAGGAGGGCCCCACATGGCCGTCGACTACACAGTGATCGTCGTCTATCTCGCCGGCATGCTGGCCATGGGCTGGTGGGGCATGCGCCGCGCCAAGTCCAAGAGCGAGTTCCTGGTCGCCGGCCGTCGTCTCGGGCCCGCCATGTACTCCGGCACCATGGCGGCGATCGTCCTCGGCGGCGCGTCCACCATCGGCGGCGTCGGACTCGGCTACCAGTACGGCCTCTCCGGCGCGTGGATGGTCTTCACCATCGGCCTCGGTCTGCTGGCCCTGTCCGTCTTCTTCTCGGCGCGCATCGCCCGGCTGAAGGTCTACACGGTCTCCGAGATGCTGGACCTCAGATACGGCGGCCGTGCCGGTGTGATCTCCGGGCTGGTCATGTGGGCCTACACCCTCATGCTCGCGGTGACGTCCACCATCGCGTACGCCACCATCTTCGACGTCCTCTTCGACATGAACCGCACCGTCGCGATCATCCTCGGCGGCTCGATCGTCGTCGCGTACTCGACGCTGGGCGGCATGTGGTCGATCACCGTCACCGACATGGTGCAGTTCGTGGTCAAGACGATCGGTGTGCTCCTGCTGCTCCTGCCCATCGCGGTGATCAAGGCGGGCGGCTTCTCCGAGATGAAGGCCAAGCTGCCGACCACGTACTTCGACCCGCTGGGCATCGGCGGCGAGACGATCTTCACCTACGTGCTGATCTACACCTTCGGCATGCTGATCGGCCAGGACATCTGGCAGCGCGTGTTCACCGCCCGCGGCGACAGGACGGCGAAGTGGGGCGGCACGGTCGCCGGCACCTACTGCCTCGCCTACGCCCTCGCCGGCGCCGTGATCGGCACGGCGGCCAAGGTGCTCTACCCCAAGCTGGGCAGCCCGGACGACGCGTTCGCCACCATCGTCAAGGACGAACTGCCCGTCGGTGTGCGCGGCCTGGTGCTGGCCGCCGCCCTCGCCGCCGTGATGTCGACGTCCTCCGGTGCCCTGATCGCCTGCGCCACCGTCGCCAACAACGACATCTGGTCGCGGCTGCGGGGCGTGGTCAGGCCCTCCGGCGAGGAGCACGACGAGGTCCGGGGCAACCGGGTCTTCATCCTGATCATGGGCGTCGGGGTGATCGGCACCGCGATCGCGCTGAACAACGTCGTCGAGGCCCTGACGGTCGCCTACAACCTCCTCGTCGGCGGCCTGCTCGTGCCCATCCTCGGCGGCCTGCTGTGGAAGCGCGGCACCGCGCAGGGCGCGCTGGCCTCCGTGATCGTCGGCGGCCTCGCCGTGATCGGCCTGATGGCGGGCTACGGCATCCTCGCCAACGAGCCCGTCTACTACGGCCTGCTCGCCTCCCTCGTCGTCTACGTCGCCGTCTCCCTGGTGACCAGGCCCACCGACGAGACCGTCCTCGCCGCCTGGCGGGAACGCCTCGCGGGACGGTCCCCCGAACCCGAACTCGCGTCCGAACCGGTAGCGGCGCACCAGTAGAGTCGTACAGGAAGCGTTACAAGCGTGATGAAGCGCTGGAAAGAAGGCATTTGACCATGAGCAGCAACGAGACGCCCCGCGGCCCCGTCGACTCCTCCCGCGTCCCGCGGTACGCCGGGCCCGCGACCTTCGCCCGGCTGCCCCGCCTCGACGAGGTCGGCACCGCCGACGTCGCCGTGGTGGGCGTGCCGTTCGACTCCGGCGTCTCGTACCGGCCGGGCGCCCGCTTCGGCGGCAACGCGATCCGCGAGGCGTCCCGGCTGCTGCGCCCCTACAACCCGGCGCAGGACGCCTCCCCCTTCGCCCTCGCGCAGGTCGCGGACGGCGGCGACATCGCCGTGAACCCGTTCAACATCAACGAGGCCGTGGAGACCATCGAGGCGGCGGCCGACGACCTCCTGGGTACGGGCGCCCGGCTGATGACCCTCGGCGGCGACCACACCATCGCGCTGCCCCTGCTGCGCTCGGTGGCGAAGAAGCACGGCCCGGTGGCCCTGCTCCACTTCGACGCCCACCTGGACACCTGGGACACCTACTTCGGCGCCGAGTACACCCACGGCACCCCGTTCCGCCGCGCCGTGGAGGAGGGCATCCTCGACACCGAGGCGCTCTCCCACGTCGGCACCCGCGGTCCGCTGTACGGCAAGCAGGACCTCACCGACGACGAGAAGATGGGCTTCGGCATCGTCACCTCGGCGGACGTCTACCGCCGCGGCGCCGACGAGGTGGCCGACCAGCTCCGCCAGCGGATCGGCGACCGTCCGCTGTACATCTCCATCGACATCGACTGCCTCGACCCGGCCCACGCCCCGGGCACCGGCACCCCGGAGGCGGGCGGCATGACCTCCCGCGAGCTGCTGGAGATCCTGCGCGGGCTGGCGTCCTGCAACCTGGTGTCGGCGGACGTCGTGGAGGTCGCCCCCGCGTACGACCACGCGGAGATCACCTCGGTGGCGGCCTCCCACACGGCCTACGAACTGACCACCATCATGAGCCGCCAGATCGCGGCGGCCCGGAAGGACGCGTAAGCGAAGTGACTCACGACCACGACCTGGTGCTCCGCCCGACCGAGGCACAGATCTCGACCGCGCTGAACCCTCCCCCGGGGCGCACCGGCGGGGACCTGGTCGTGGAAACCCTGGCCGGGCTCGGCGCGACCACCGTGTTCGGCCTGCCGGGCCAGCACGCCCTCGGCATGTTCGACGCCCTGCGCCGCTCGTCGCTGCGCTACATCGGCCTGCGGGTGGAGAACAACGCGGGCTTCGCGGCCGACGCGTACGGCCGGGTCACCGGT
Source organism: Streptomyces sp. NPDC005706 (assembly GCF_040631045.1). Lineage (NCBI taxonomy): Bacteria > Bacillati > Actinomycetota > Actinomycetes > Kitasatosporales > Streptomycetaceae > Streptomyces > Streptomyces sp. NPDC005706. Next base: position 235,018 of record NZ_JBEXYS010000001.1, read on the forward strand.
GAGGCGGCCCCGCTGCTGCTCTCCACCGGCCCGGGCGCGCTGACCTCGCTGGCCGCGCTCCAGGAGGCCGCCGCGGCCTCCGCGCCCGTGCTGGCGATCAGCAGCCAGATCCCGACGGCCGGCCTGGGCGGCGGCCGACACGGCTACCTCCACGAACTCCCCGACCAGGCGGCCTCGTTCCGGGGAGTGGTCAAGTCGGTGCACACCGTCCGCACCCAGTCCCAGATCCCGTCGGCGATCGCCGAGGCGTGGAAGTCGGCGCTCTCCGCTCCGCACGGCCCGGTGTGGGTGGAGATCCCCCAGGACGTACTGCTCTCCCCGACCCCGCTTCCGGTGGTGACGGCGATGGACGCCACCCCGGACGACCTTCTCCCGCGCCCCGAGCTGACCGCGGTGGCGGCCGACCTGCTGTCCCGTGCGGCCCGCCCGGCGATCATCGCGGGCGGCGGAGTCGTACGGTCGGACGCGTGCGGCAAGCTGAAGGCGCTGGCGGAGAAGCTGGACGCCCCGGTGGTGACGACGTTCGGCGGCAAGGGCGCCTTCCCCTGGGAGCACCCCCTCTCCCTCCAGTCCTGGCTGGAGGACCGCCACACCACCGACTTCCTGGAGGACGCCGACGTCCTCCTGGTCGTCGGCTCGGGCCTCGGCGAACTCTCCTCGAACTACCACACGTTCAAGCCGCGCGGCCGGGTGATCCAGATCGAGGCCGACCTCGGCAAGCTGGAGTCCAACCACCCGGCCCTCGGCATCCACGCGGATGCCCGCCTCGCCCTCCAGGCCCTGCTGGAGACGGTGGAGGAGCGCGCGGACGAGTCGGCGCCGGAGCGGGTACGGGAGCTGCTCGCCAAGGTCGCGGACCGTATCGCGGGCCAGGAGCTCACCCTGGAACAGGACGTACTGGCCGCCGTCCGCGGCGCCCTCCCCCCCGGCTCCCCGTCGTTCTGGGACATGACGATCCTGGCGTACTGGGCCTGGTCGGCCTTCGACCCCCGGGGCACCAACACCATGCACTCCGCCCAGGGCGCCGGCGGCCTCGGCTACGGCTTCCCGGCGGCACTCGGCGCGGCGGCGGCCGACCCGACCCGACCCGTCCTCGCGGTCTCCGGTGACGGCGGCGCCCTGTACTCGATCGCCGAACTGGCCACGGCCCGCCAGTACGACCTGCCGGTCACCTGGCTGATCGTCGACGACGGCGGCTACGGCATCCTCCGCGAGTACATGACCGACGCCTTCGGCCAGGCGACGGCGACGGAACTGACCCGCCCGGACTATGTGGCGCTGGCCGAGTCCTTCGGGGTGCCGGGGGTCCGTACGACCCCAGAGACCCTGGAGGCGGACCTCACCAAGGCGCTGGCCACGCCCGGTCCTTCGGTGGTCGTACTCCCCGCGGTCCTGCGGATGTTCGCGCCGACCCATCTGGGCTGACCGGCCGCGCCGGACGCCGGACGCCGGTGAACCTCCCCTGTGCAGGGGGAGGTTCGCCGCCGTCGTGCGTCTACCAGATCGCGTCGACCCACTCCGGGTGGTCGATGAACGGGTTGCGGTTGTGCTGGTAGGTGTCGTAGATGACCTGGTTGCGCTTCTCCTCGAAGGCGCTCGGCGGGTCCTCGTCGTTCCACTGCTTGAGGACGGACAGTTTGCCGATGTACGGGTTGCTGCCGTTGCTGACCTTCTCGTTGGGCTCCAGGTCGGCGAAGCCGTCGCCCCCGTCGTAGCGGACCGCCATGTAGAGGATCATGCGGGCCACGTCGCCCTTGTCCGCGTCGCGCGGCTCGAAGGAGTCGGAGTCGGTGAGGCTGCCGCCCCCGCCGCTGACCGCGCTGCCGCCGTTGTCGAAGTCCTTGTTGCCACGGATGCTGTTGACCTGGACGTCCGCGGGGCGCAGGTGGTGCAGGTCGGTGCCGGGACCGGTCACCTCGCCGAAGTCGCCGTGCGACTTGGCCCACACGTGCTCGCGGTTCCAGTCGCCGGTGCTGCCGCCGTTGAGGGACTTGGCGCGTGAGACGCCGCTGTAGAGCAGGATCACGTTGCCGCTGTTGTTCGGGTCCTGGTCGGTGACCTTCAAGGCGTTCCAGACCGCCGAGTACGAGATCTTGCTCTGGCTGCTGATGATGGTGTGCAGCGAGGACTTGAGGCTCGCGCCCGTCCTGCCGACGGCGTTCTTGTAGTACGTGCTGTCGTACGAGGTCGTCGTCGCGCTCGCCGGGGAGGCGATCGCCGTGGGCAGGGTGAGGCCGACGAGCAGAGCCGAGACGGCCAGTGCCGGAGCCTTCCAGCGGTGCATGTGCGTCACGGGCATGTGGGGGCCGATCTACGCGGGTTGATTGAGCGGACAGCCGGAGCGTGACATGGACATGCGTAAATGGCGGTGAAGGAGAGGTGACCGTTGTGTGTCGGAACCCGGCAAGTCGCCTGCGGAAAGGGTCATTTGACGCGGCGGCGGCCCCCGCCCGGGGCGCCCTTTCAGGTCAGTCGAAGAGCCGGGAGAACTTCTTCCTGTACTCGGCCATCTGGGCGTCGTAACCGGCTTTGTGCTGTGCGAGTTCACGGGCGTTGAAGGTGTTGGTCCGCGGCAGCCCGGGCTGCAGGAGATCCGGTACCGACTGGAAGGCCTCCTTCGCGGCCTCCCATCCCGTTCCGCCCTTTCCGCGTAGACGCACGAGTTCGTCGTACGAGTAGTGCTGCTTGTAATGCGTCTCCCCGATGCGGTCCCAGATGTTGTCCTTCGGGTCGAACTCGTCCGGGCTGAGCAGCCTGTCGTCGGACGAAGCGAGGTAGCGCAGCACCGCCAGCGCGGCGAACAGGCGCCCCGACCGCTTGAATCCGCTTTCGTTCTCCTCCGGCATGAGTGCAGCATTGCCACCCCCGTGACCGGCCACACGTACAACCGTCACCCGCCCCGGTGAGTCAACGCATGCATGACTTCCCGCACATCCGTACGCACCGGAGCGCTCGCGGCCGCCCTCGGCGCCGCGGTGCTCATACCGGCCGTCGCCGCCGCCCCGGCCGCGGCGGCGACCGCGCCCACCGTCAGCTGTACGTCCGCAAAGGCGGGCCTGGCCGACAAACTGAAGAAGGACATCACCGCGGCGCTCGCGAACCGCAGGGGCACCGTCGCGATCGGCCTCTACGACCGGTCCACCAAGACGACCTGCACCTTGCGCGCCACCACCGCCTACGACTCGGCGAGCACCGTAAAGGTCACCGTGCTCGCCACGCTGCTGTGGGACGCCAAGAAGCACAACCGGTACCTGACCGACCGTGAGGCCTCGCTCGCCAAGGCCATGATCACCAAGTCGGACAACAACGCGACCAGCACGCTCTGGAAGCAGCTGGGCATGACGAAGATCAAGGGTTTCCTGTCCGCCGCCGGGATGACGAAGACGGTCCCCGGTGCGAACGGCTACTGGGGGCTGACCCAGGAGAACGTCACCGACGAGCAGAAGCTCCTCAAGCTCGTCACCGCGAAGAACACCGTGCTGAGCGACAACTCGCGCGCCTACATCCTCAAGCTCATGAACCAGGTCGTCTCCTCGCAGCGCTGGGGCACGCCGGCCGGGGCTCCGGCCACGGTCACCGTGCACGTCAAGAACGGCTGGCTGGAGCGCGCCACGCACGGCTGGCGGGTGCACAGCCTCGGCACCTTCAACGGCGGCGGCCACGACTACATGATGTCCGTGCTGACGCAGGACAACAGCACCATGGGCTACGGCGTCACCACCATCCAGAACGTGGCCAAGGCGATCCACAAGGACCTGGTGCCGACGACGTCCGCCGTGGCCCGCTACACCCCGACCAGCACGCCGAGCGAGGCGCACGTCGCGGTGCCCCCGCAGGGCTGAAGCGGCTCCGCCGCTCACGGGCACGGTCCTGGTGCCCGGCCCCGTTTTGTTGCGGGGGGATGAAATCCGCACGCCCCGGCGTTGGTGCCTTCCGGTAGAGCAGGACGACAGGAAGGCACCGGCGTGGCAGCGCAACGGGGATGGGCACGGCGGCTGGCGGGCTACGCCTGGCGGTATCCGAAGGACGTGGTCCTCGCCCTCGGCTCCTCCCTCGGCGGCATGGCCGTCATGGCCGTCGTCCCGCTGTTCACCAAGGTGATCATCGACGATGTGATCGGCGCCCACACCCGCTCCATGGCCGTGTGGGCCGGGGCCCTGCTCGGCGCGGCCGTCCTGGTCTACGTCTTCACCTACATCCGCCGCTACTACGGCGGACGCCTCGCCCTCGACGTCCAGCACGACCTGCGGACCGAGATGTACGGCACGATCACCCGCCTCGACGGCCGCCGCCAGGACGAGCTGTCCACCGGGCAGGTGGTCGGCCGGGCCACCAGCGACCTCCAGCTCATCCAGGGCCTGCTCTTCATGCTCCCGATGACCATCGGGAACGTCCTGCTCTTCCTGATCTCCCTGGTGATCATGGCGTGGCTGTCGCTGCCGCTGACCCTGGTCGCCCTCGCCGTGGCCCCCGCCCTGTACGCGATCGCCAAGCGCAGCCGCAGCAAGCTCCACCCCGCCACCTGGTACGCCCAGGCCCAGGCCGCGGCCGTGGCCGGTGTCGTGGACGGCGCGGTGAGCGGTGTCCGCGTGGTGAAGGGCTTCGGGCAGGAGGAGCAGGAGACCGGGAAGCTGCGCGAGGTCGGCCGCCGGCTCTTCGCGGGGCGGCTGCGCACCATCCGGCTGAACAGCAGGTTCACCCCCGCCCTGCAGGCGGTCCCCGCCCTCGGCCAGGTCGCCATGCTCGCCCTCGGCGGCTGGCTGGCCGTCCGCGGCCACATCACCCTCGGCACCTTCGTCGCCTTCTCCACCTACCTCGCCCAGCTCGTCGGCCCGGTCCGCATGCTCGCCGTGGTGCTCACCGTCGGGCAGCAGGCCCGGGCCGGCACCGAGCGCGTGCTGGAGCTGATCGACACCGAGCCGACCATGAAGGACGGCACCAAGACCCTCCCCGCCGACGCGCCGGCGACCGTCGAGTTCGACGACGTGTCGTTCGGCTACGCCGACGAGCGCCCCGTGCTCGACGGGCTCAGCTTCGGGATCCGGGCCGGCGAGACCCTGGCCGTCGTCGGCTCCTCCGGCTCCGGCAAGTCCACCGTCTCCCTGCTCCTGCCGCGCTTCTACGACGTCACCGGGGGCGCCGTCCTGATCGGCGGGCACGACGTGCGCGAGCTGACCCTGGACTCGCTCAGGGCCGCGATCGGCCTGGTCCCCGAGGACTCGTTCCTGTTCTCCGACACCGTCCGCGCGAACATCGCCTACGGCCGCCCGGACGCCACCGAGGAGGAGATCGAGGCCGCCTCCCGCGCCGCCCAGGCGGACCGGTTCATCAGCGAGCTGCCCGAGGGCTACGACACCAAGGTCGGCGAGCACGGCCTGACCCTCTCCGGTGGCCAGCGCCAGCGCGTCGCGCTCGCCCGCGCCCTGCTCAGCGACCCCCGCCTGCTGGTCCTGGACGACGCCACCTCCGCCGTGGACGCCCGCGTGGAGCACGAGATCCACGAGGCGCTGAAGCACGTGATGGAGGGCCGTACGACCCTGCTCATCGCCCACCGCCGCTCCACCCTGAACCTCGCCGACCGCATCGCCGTCCTGGACGGCGGCCGGCTCGCCGACCTCGGCACCCACGAGGAACTGCAGGAGCGCTGCGCCCTGTACCGCCGGTTGCTGACCGACCCCGACGAGCTGGGCGGCGTCTCCCCGGGCCACACCGGTCCCGCCGAGCCGCAGGAGGACACCAGCCTGCGCGAGGAGCTGGACGCCGAGTTCGACGCCGAGGCCGGCATCACCCCCAGGCTGTGGACGGGCGAGCGCCGGCCCAGGGACGCGGCCATGGCCGGCACCCCCGCCACCCCCGAGCTCCTGGCCGAGGTCGAGGCGCTGCCCCCGGCCACCGACGTCCCCGACGTCGACGAGGCCCGCGCGGTGCGCGCCGAAGCGGCGTACGGCCTGCGCCGCCTGCTGCACGGCTTCGGCCTGCCGCTGCTGGTCAGCCTGCTGCTGGTCGCCGTGGACGCGGGCGCGGGCCTGCTGCTGCCGGTGCTGATCCGGCACGGCATCGACCAGGGCGTCAGCAGGGCGGCCCTGGGCGCGGTGTGGGCCGCGTCGCTGCTGGGCCTGCTCACCGTGCTGGTGCAGTGGGTCGCGCAGATCGGCGAGACCCGGATGACCGGCCGCACCGGCGAGCGGGTGCTGTACGCGCTGCGGCTGAAGATCTTCGCCCAGCTCCAGCGGCTCGGCCTCGACTACTACGAGCGCGAGCTGACCGGCCGGATCATGACCCGGATGACGACGGACGTCGACGCCCTCTCCACCTTCCTGCAGACCGGCCTGGTCACCGCGTTCGTCTCGGTCGTCACGTTCTTCGGCATCATGGCCGCCCTGCTGGTGCTCGACGTACAGCTCGCCCTGGTCGTCTTCGCCACCCTGCCCCCGCTGATCATCGCCACCTTCTTCTTCCGCCGGGCCAGCGTGAAGGCGTACGAACTCGCCCGTGAGCGGGTGTCGCTGGTCAACGCGGACCTGCAGGAGTCGGTGGCCGGGCTCAGGATCGTGCAGGCGTTCCGGCGCGAGCCGGACGGCGCCCGCCGGTTCGCCGAGCGCAGCGACAGCTACCGCGCCGCCCGCATCCGCGGCCAGTGGCTGATCTCGGTCTACTTCCCCTTCGTCCAGCTGCTGTCCTCGGTCGCCGCGGCCGCCGTGCTGATCACCGGCGCCGGCCGGGTGGAGGCGGCCACGCTGACCACGGGCGCGCTGGTGGCGTACCTGCTCTACATCGACCTGTTCTTCGCCCCGGTCCAGCAGCTCTCCCAGGTCTTCGACGGCTACCAGCAGGCCACCGTCTCCCTCGGCCGTATCCAGGAGCTGCTGCGCGAACCGACCTCCACGGGCGCCGCCGACGAGCCCCGCGAGGTCGGCTCACTGCGCGGCGACATCGCCTTCGAGGACGTGTGCTTCGCCTACGGCGCCGACGAGGAGGCGCTGACCGGCATCGACCTGACGATCCCGGCCGGGCAGACGGTCGCCTTCGTCGGCGAGACCGGGGCCGGCAAGTCGACGCTGGTCAAGCTGGTGGCCCGGTTCTACGACCCCACCTCCGGCCGGGTCACGGCCGACGGCACGGATCTGCGCGCCCTGGACCTGACCTCGTACCGGCACCGCCTCGGGGTGGTCCCGCAGGAGGCGTACCTCTTCCCGGGCACCGTCCGGGACGCCATCGCCTACGGCCGCCCCCACGCCACCGACGCCGAGGTCGAGGCGGCGGCGCGGGCGGTCGGCGCGCACGAGATGATCGCCACGCTCGACGGCGGCTACCTGCACGAGGTCGCCGAGCGCGGCCGCAACCTCTCGGCCGGCCAGCGCCAGCTCATCGCGCTCGCCCGCGCCGAGCTGGTCGACCCGGACGTCCTGCTCCTCGACGAGGCCACGGCCGCCCTGGACCTGGCCACCGAGGCCCAGGTCAACCAGGCCACCGACCGGCTGGCGGGCCGCCGCACCACGCTGGTGGTCGCGCACCGGCTGACCACGGCCGCGCGCGCCGACCGGGTGGTGGTCATGGACCACGGCCGGGTGGTGGAGGACGGCACCCACGACGAACTCCTGGCGCGTGACGGCCGGTACGCCGAGCTGTGGCGGACCTTCGTCGGCCAGTCCGAACCGGAGGAGCCGGTCGGCGCCACCCGCTGAGCACCCCGGAGGGCCTTCCCGCCGACGGTCGTGCAACCATCCGACACATGTCGTGCGTCCGTACATCAGTACGGTCGTCGGTGACGTATGCCGGGGACGTATGACCGCGGTAGGGGGAGGACGACGATGGACTGTGGTGCGATACGCCGGCGTCTGGCGCTCGGCGCGGCCGCGCTGGCCGCCTCCGGCGCGCTCGCCCTCGCGGTGCCCGGCGCCGCCCAGGCGGCCCCGGCCGGTTCCTGCGCCGGACGCGAGGTACGCACCCTGCCCTTCAGCGCCGGCGTCGTGCACGTCTACAAGCGCAACGGCTACGTCTGTGCCGTCACCGTGGCCCGGCACCCCGGCGCCAGACGCCTCATGTCGGTCAGCGTCCAGGCCCGCGGCAACCGGCCGGTCGCGGACGCGGGCCGGTTCAAGCACCACGCCGGCCCGGTGACCGTGCACGCCGGGCAGCGCTGCGTGTGGGTGCGGGGCTCGGTGGGCCGCGCCTCGGTCAGCTCCGGCTGGTTCCTGTGCTGAACCGCTGAATCCCCGAGCCCCTGAGCTCTTTGGCCATCGATCCGTACGGCCATGTGACCGCAGACCGCCCCAAACCGCACAACCCCCTCTGGTGTCACGCCAGTTGCTCCGCTAGCTTCCGGCGGACATCTGTCTCACAGGGGAGAGTGCGCATGCGCAAGGCGCTCAGATGGCTGCTGGCGCTCACGGTGTTCATAGGCACGCTGAGCACAGCGGGCGCGGCCACCGCCGCCCAGTCCGAGCCCGACATCAAGGACCGGCTCCTGGCGATACCCGGCATGAGCCTGGTCCAGGAGAAGCCGTACCCCGGCTACCGGTACTTCGTACTGAACTACACCCAGCCGGTCGATCACCGGCACCCGTCCAAGGGCACCTTCCAGCAGCGGATCACCGTGCTGCACAAGGACACCAGCCGCCCGACGGTCTTCTACACCGGCGGCTACAACGTCTCCACGACCCCGTCCCGACGGGAACCCACCCAGATCGTGGACGGCAACCAGGTCTCCCTGGAGTACCGCTTCTTCACCCCGTCCCGGCCCGCACCGGCCGACTGGTCCAAGCTGGACATCTGGCAGGCGGCCAGTGACCAGCACCGGGTCTACCAGGCCCTGAAGCCGATCTACTCCGCCAACTGGCTGGCCACCGGCGGCTCCAAGGGCGGCATGACGGCCACCTACTTCGAGCGCTTCTACCCGCGCGACATGGACGGCGTGATCGCCTACGTCGCCCCCAACGACGTCGTCAACAAGGAGGACTCGGCGTACGACCGGTTCTTCGCGGGCGTCGGCACCAAGGAGTGCCGGGACCGGCTGAACGCCGTCCAGCGGGAGGCGCTGGTCCGCCGCGAGCCGCTGGAGAAGAGGTACGCGCAGTACGCCGCCGACAATGGCTACACCTTCGACACCATCGGCGGTCTGGACAAGGCCTACGAGGCGGTCGTCCTCGACTACGTCTGGGGCTTCTGGCAGTACAGCCTGCTGAAGGACTGCGACACGATCCCCGCCGCGGCGGCGACCGCGACCGACGACGCGATCTGGGACTCGGTCGACGCCATCTCCGGCTTCTCCGCCTACACCGACCAGGGCCTGGAGACGTACACGCCGTACTACTACCAGGCGGGCACCCAGTTGGGCGCGCCCAGCATCCACTTCCCGTACATCGAGAAGAAGCTGATCCGCTACGGCTACCAGCCGCCGCGCAACTTCGTGCCCCGCTCCATCCCGATGCGCTTCCAGCCGGACGCGATGCGGGACGTGGACAGCTGGGTCCGGCAGCACGCCCGGCACATGCTCTTCGTCTACGGCGAGAACGACCCGTGGGGTTCGGAGCGGTTCCGCGTCGGCGCGGGTGCCCGTGACTCGTACGTCTTCACCGCCCCCGGCATGAACCACGGGGCCAACGTGGCGGGCCTGGTGCCCGACCAGAAGGCGCTGGCCACGGCCCGCATCCTGGAGTGGGCGGGCGTCGCGCCCGCCGCCGTCCAGGCGGACCCGTCCGCGGCCAGGCCGCTGGCGCGCCACGACGCGAAGCTGGACGTCCGGGACGTCGAGCGCGAGCCCGCGCTGCGTCCCTGACCCGCCGGTGCCGGTCCCTCGACACGGAGGGGCCGGCACCGCCCGGCGCCGGGACGACGGTGTCCGGCGCCCGCCGTCACCTCCGCCAGAACAGGTGGTGCGTCACGCCGCTCGGGCTGGGCACGACCTCCAGGTGGAAGCGGTCGAGCAGCTCGTCCGGCGACTCCCAGAGCCGGAGCCCGGACCCGAACTTCACCGGCGAGACCGCCACGTGCAGGGTGTCCACCAGGTCGGCGTCCAGGAACTGCCGGACGGTGGTCACCCCGCCGCCGAGCCGGACGTCCTCGCCCCGCGCCGCCTCGCGCGCCTGCTCCAGGACCGTCGCCGGATCGCCGTCGACGAAGTGGAACGTGGTGTCCGAGAGCGTGAACGAGGGACGCGGGTGGTGGGTCATGACGAACACCGGCGTGCGGAACGGGGGTTCCTCACCCCACCAGCCGCGCCACTCGTGGTCCTGCCAGGGCCCGCGCTGCGGTCCGAACTTGTTGCGGCCCATGATCTCCGCCCCGATGCCGTGGGCGAAGTCCCGCGTGAAGTAGTCGTCGAGCCCCCGGCTGCCCCCGGGGTCGGTGCGGTTGGGCCAGCTCGCCGTTGCCCCGGCCCAGCCGAAGAGCCGCTCGGCACCGGCCAGGCCGAACGGCTGCTCGAAACTCTGGTCCTCCCCGGCGGCGATCCCGTCACTCGAGACGTTGAAGTTCTGCACTCTCAGCAGTTGAGCCATGGTTCCTCCCGTGTCATCGGCCACTGTGGTGCAGACTCCCCGGGCGACGAAAACTCACCGGTGCGGCGGGTCGCCGAAACTCACCCGTGCGGCCGTCCGCCCGGACGGAACCCGTCGCCACCCGCTGCCGTCCAACGCTCAGGCCGCCGAACGAGCCCGCGGTGCGGTGCCGGCCCCGGACGCGAGGCCGGCGCACCCTCTCCGCCGCACCGGGCCGGGCGGCCGCCGCCGTCGGCGCGCCCCCCTCCCGAGCGCCGGCGGCGGCTCATCGCGGCTTCCTGTGCGTTCCCTTGACGGAAAGAAACTTCCCGGATATTGGTGGCTCCTTGGAAGTTTCCTTCAGCGGTTCTCCTCCGGAAGGAGCACGCGTGCACGACAGCAGCACGGGAAGCACGGGAAACACCCCGCGGCCGTCCAGACGGACCGTTCTCGCCGCCACCGCGGGCATCACGGCCGCGCTGACCGTACCGGCCACCGCCCACGCCGCCGCCTCCGGCGACACCAGGCTGCGCGCCCTCATCTCCCGCATGTCGCTGGAGGAGAAGGTCGGCCAGCTCTTCGTGATGCGGGTCTACGGCCACTCCGCCACCGCCCCCGACCAGGCCGACATCGACGCCAACCTCGCGGAGATCGGGGTCCGCACGGCCGCCGAGCTGATCGCGAAGTACCGGGTCGGCGGCATCATCTACTTCACCTGGGCCCACAACACCCGGGACCCGCACCAGATCGCCGACCTGTCCAACGGCATCCAGAAGGCCTCCCTGGGACAGCCCCGCGGCCTGCCGGTGCTCATCGCCACCGACCAGGAGCACGGCATCGTCTGCCGGGTGGGGCAGCCGGCCACACTGTTCCCCGGCGCGATGGCGATCGGCGCGGGCGGCCGCCCCGCCGACGCCCACACCCTCGGCCGCGTCTCCGGCGCCGAACTGCGCGCCCTGGGCATCAACCAGGACTACAGCCCCGACGCCGACGTGAACGTCAACCCGGCCAACCCGGTCATCGGCGTACGGTCCTTCGGGGCCGACCCGGAGGCGGTGGCCCGGCTGGTGGCCGCCGAGGTGAAGGGCTATCAGGCCTCCGCGGTCGCGGCGACCGCCAAGCACTTCCCCGGCCACGGGGACACCGCCGTCGACAGCCACACCGGCTTCCCGGTCATCACGCACAGCCGGGAGCTGTGGGAGAGGCTGGACGCGGTGCCCTTCCGGGCGGCGATCGCGGCGGGCATCGACTCGATCATGACCGCGCACCTGCAGTTCCCGGCCCTCGACGACGCCGGCGACCCGGCCACCCTCTCCCACCCCATCCTCACCGGCATCCTGCGCGGTGAACTCGGCTACGACGGCGTCGTGGTCACCGACTCGCTCGGCATGGAGGGCGTGCGCACCAAGTACGGCGACGACCGGGTGCCGGTGCTCGCCCTGAAGGCCGGTGTCGACCAGCTCCTCAACCCGCCGTCGCTGGACGTCGCGTGGCACGCGGTGCTCAAGGCCGTCCAGGACGGCGAGCTGACCGAGGCCCGCCTGGACGAATCGATCCTGCGCATCCTGCGGCTGAAGGACCGGCTCGGACTCCTCGACCGGCCGCCCTACGTCACCGGGGCCGGCGTCGACCGCACGGTGGGCACCAAGGCCCATCTGGCCGCCGCCGACCGGATCGCCGAGCGCACCACGACCCTGCTCGTCAACGAGGACCGCGTCCTCCCGCTCGACCACCGCGACCGGCCCGGGGTCCTCGTCGTCGGCGCCGACCCGGCCTCCCCGTCCGGCACCACCGGACCGCCCACCACGGTCCTGGCGGCCGCCCTCACCGAACTCGGCTTCACCGCCACCGCCCTGTCCACCGGCACCGCGCCCTCCGCGACGGTCATCGGCAAGGCGGTGACGGCCGCGCGGGACGCCGACGCGGTGGTCGTGGCCACGTACAACGTGACGTCGGGCAGCAGCCAGCGGACCCTGGTGGAGCAGTTGCTCGCCACCGGGAAACCGGTGGTGGCCGTCGCCGTCCGGAACCCCTACGACGTCGCCCAGCTCCCCGCCGTCAAGGGATTCCTGGCGACCTACTCCTGGACCGACGTCGAACTGCGCGCCGCCGCACGGGTGATCGCCGGCCGGGTGGCACCGCACGGCAGGCTCCCGGTGCCGGTGCAGCGGGCGGACGATCCGGCGCGGGAGCTGTACCCCCTGGGGTACGGGCTGACGTACTAGACGTCCGCCGCGCACCGGACGCGAACGCCCGCCCGTGAAGGGCGGAAGGCGCCCCGCGTGTCCGGCGTGGCCCGAGTCCGGGGCCACGCCGGACGGGGGCGCCCGGGGGAGCAGGCCGCCCCCGGGTGGCGCCGGGCGGCCGCCGTGCCGCTCTCAGGGCGCCTCCGGAACGGGAAGCTCCCCGGCCCCTTCCCGCAGTTCGGGGGTCGCCGCCGCGACCGCCGCCACCGCGAGGACGCACATCAGGCCGCCGCTGACCAGAGCCGTCGCCCCGGAACTGAAGCCCGCGAGCAGACCGCCGCGCACATTGCCGAGGCTGGGGCCCGCCTGGCCGACGATCTGCTCGGCCGCCGTGACCCGGCCCAGCAGCGCGTCCGGGGTGCGGGTCTGCACGATCGTGGAGCGGGAGACGACCGCGGTGGCGTCCGCCGCCCCCGCCAGGGTGAGCAGGGCGAGGCCGGCCCAGGGGCTGCTCGACAGCCCGAACAGGACCAGCGCCACGCCCCAGGTGCCGGAGGCGCACAGCATCACCGCGCCCGGCCTGCCGAGCCGGGTCAGCGAGCCGGACAGGGCCGTCGCCGTGACGCCGCCCACCGCGAGGGCCGACAGGAACAGGCCGAGGGTGCGCGGGTCGTCGCCGAACCGCTCGGCGTTGACCCGGTACGGCTAGGCCGCCTCGCCGAGCAGGCGTACGAGGTGGTCGCGGCCGGCGGTCAGGAGGTCGGGGAGCGGGGTGGCGGACTCGTGCCAGCGCTTCTCGTACTCCCAGCACAGCCAGCCGTCCCAGCCGTTGCGGCACAGCACGTCCACGCACTCGGTGAGCGGCAGGACGCCCGCACCGAGCGGCAGCGGGGAGCTGTCCTCGGCCGAGGCGATGTCCTTGACCTGGACGTATCCCAGGTGCGGGGCGAGCGCCGCATAGCTGTCGGCGGGCTGTTCGCCGCCCAGCCAGGTGTGCATCACGTCCCACAGCGCGCCCACCTGTCGGTGCCCGACGGGGCCCAGCACGCGGATCACGTCGGCGCCGGTGCGGTGCGAGTCGTGGGTCTCCAGCAGGATCCGGACGCCGAGCGCGGCGGCGTCCTCGGCGGCGGCACCGAGCCGCCGGGCGGCGAGGGCGTCGGACTCCTCGCGGGGCCGGTCCGGATCGGCGCCGGGGAAGACCCGGACGAACGGGGCGCCCAGATCGTGGGCGAGTTGCAGGAGCAGTCGGATGTCGTCGAGAACGGGGGCGTCGTCGCCGGGAGCGGCGACGCGCGTGTATCCGGCAAGGCCGAGCAGTTCGATTCCGGCCGCTTTGAACAGTGCGGCCGCATCCGCCCGCTCGGCGGGAGACAGACCCGGGTGCACGGGCTCCTCGGGATGGGCGCGCAGTTCCACACCGTGGTAACCGTGCGCGGTCGCGAGCGCCAGGACATCGGGGATGGGCAGGCCGGGGACACCGAGAGTGGAGAACGCCAGCTTCATGCTCGGACCCTACTCGTCAGGTGCCCGATCCGCGGAGATCCAACCGCCAGTCCTGGCCGACCAGATCCTTGCCAAAGGAACGGTGCGGCTTCTCGGCGACGAGCACGAAGCCGTGCCGCCGGTACAGACGCCGGGCCCCGCCGAGCACGTCGTTGGTCCACAGCACCAGGTCCCGGTAGCCGGCCTCGCGCGCGAAACCGACGACGGCGCGCACCAGCCGGTCGCCGATCCCGTGCCCGCGCGCGGAGGGCTCGACGAGCAGCAGCCGCAGCCGCGCGGTGGCCGGAGCCGAATCCCGCACACACATCACGCACCCCACCGCCCGGCCGTCCAGCTCGGCGATCCACACCCGCTCCAGACGCGGGTCGTGGTCCTCGGCGAAGTCGGCGACGATCCGCGCCACCAGCCCCTCGTACTCGGCGTTCCAGCCGTACTCGGCCGCGTACAGAGCACCGTTGCGCTGCACGATCCAGCCGAGATCACCGGCCACCGGCGCACGCAGCGAAGCACTAGAACCCATGCCACCGAGCCTAGGCCCACAACCCAACGCCGCCGAGCCCAAGAGGGGCACAGGGAACCGCGCGCCCAGCAACCCACTGGCCCCCCAAAAAAAGACATCCGCCCACCCCAAAGGGGCGCGGGGAACTGCGCGAACAACCCCCACGAACCCGCACCCGCCCAAGGACCCAAGCCCCCGAGCTACTGGGCGCCCACAAGTCACTCGCTCACACAAGAAGGGGCGCGGGGAACTGCGCGAACAACCCCCACCGACCCGCACCCGCCCAGACTCCGGCGAACCCGAGCTACTGGGCGCCCCGCGGAACCCCGGAGGACCCCCGCACCATCAACTCCCCCCGCACCGAGGCGATCCCCCCGGGCGGAGCCTCCTCGCGGCCCATGGCGATACGCCCCGCCCGGGCGCCCGCCTCGGACAGCGGCAGCCGCACCGTCGTCAGCGACGGCACCGCGTCGATGCTGAACGGCAGGTCGTCGAAGCCGGCCACCGAGACGTCCTCGGGGATGCGCAGCCCGGACTCGCGCAGCGCGGCACACGCGCCCAGCGCGACGGAGTCGTTCGCGGCGACGATCGCCGTCAGGGACGGGTCCCGGCGCAGCAGCTCCAGCGTGGCCTCGTGACCGGACCGGCGGTCGTAGCGGCCGTACACCGTCCACCGCGGGTCCTCCTCGACGCCGGCCGCTTCGAGTGCCGCCCGGTGCCCCTCCAGCCGGTGCCGGGTGGTGGTGCGCTCCTCGGGGCCCGCGATGTAGCCGAGCCGCCGGTGGCCGAGGCCGATGAGGTGGTCCGTCAGGGCGCGGGCGCCGCCGCGGTTGTCGAAGGTCAGCGCGATGGCCTCGGTGTCCGGCGCGGGCGGCCGCCCGCACAGCACCACCCGGGTGCCCGCCTCGGCCAGCTTGCGCAGCTTGGCCGAGACCGCCGCCGCGTGCGGCTCGTTCTCCACGGCCCCGCCGGTCAGCACCACCGCCGCGGCCCGCTGCCGCTGCAGCAGGGTGAGGTACGTCAGCTCCCGCTCCGGCGAGCCACCGGTGTTGCACACGACCGCCAGCCGCTCACCGCCCGCCCGGCCGCCCGGCCCCCCGATCTCGGCCTGTATCGCGCTCGCCATGATCCCGAAGAACGGGTCCGCGATGTCGTTGACGAGGATGCCCACGAGGTCGGAGGTGGCCGCCGCGAGCGCGCTGGCCGGGCCGTTGAGGACGTAGTCCAGTTCGTCGACCGCCCGCAGCACCCGCTCCCGGGTGGACGCGGCCACCGGGTAGTTGCCGTTCAGTACGCGCGAAACCGTCGCGGGGGAGACCTGTGCGCGGGCCGCCACGTCCGCCAGGGTCACCGTCATCTCGTCGTCCTCCGGTCGCGCAAGGGGTCGCGCATTGGTGCTCGTACGTCCTCGTAGACAGGCCGGGCACGGTCACGGTTCCGTCCGTGCCGAGCAGACCATAAGGCCAACCAGGCTGTTTGTTCGCCCCCTCGAACAACTCGAAGAGGACACGGTCTTGTCCGGAGCCCCGTGCAGAGGCTAGCTTCTCATCGTAGAAAGCGCTTGCTGCACTTGCTGATGATGACGACGCCGGCGCCGCCGATCAAGGCTCTCCCGGCGTTACGAAGGGGACTCACGTGACACGCAAGACGGTGCGTATCGCCATGAACGGCGTGACCGGACGCATGGGCTACCGCCAGCACCTCGTCCGGTCGATCCTCGCCCTGCGCGAGCAGGGCGGCCTCGACCTCGGCGACGGCACCGTGCTGTGGCCCGAGCCGATCCTGCTCGGCCGCCGCGAGCACGCCCTCCGGGAGATCGCCGACCGGCACGGCCTGGAGCACGTCTCCACCGACCTGGACGCGGTGCTCGCCGACCCGAGTGTCGACATCTACTTCGACTCCCAGGTCACCTCCGCCCGCGAGGAGGCCATCAGGAAGGCGATCGCGGCGGGCAAGCACGTCTACACCGAGAAGCCCACCGCCACCGGACTCGACGGCGCCCTCGAACTCGCCCGGCTGGCCCGGGAGAAGGGCGTCAGGCACGGCGTCGTCCAGGACAAGATCTTCCTGCCCGGACTGCTCAAGCTGAAGCGGCTCGTCGACGGCGGCTTCTTCGGCCGGATCCTGTCCGTCCGGGGCGAGTTCGGCTACTGGGTCTTCGAGGGCGACTGGCAGGAGGCCCAGCGCCCCTCCTGGAACTACCGCGCCGAGGACGGCGGTGGCATCGTCGTCGACATGTTCCCGCACTGGGAGTACGTCCTGCACGAGCTGTTCGGCCGGGTGACCTCCGTCCAGGCCCTGGCCACCACCCATGTCCCGCAGCGCTGGGACGAGAACGGCAAGCCCTACGACGCGACGGCGGACGACGCCGCGTACGGCGTCTTCGAGCTCGAGGGCGGCGCGATCGCCCAGATCAACTCCTCCTGGGCGGTGCGCGTCAACCGCGACGAACTGGTCGAGTTCCAGGTCGACGGCACCGAGGGCTCCGCGGTCGCGGGCCTGCGCAGGTGCCGTGTCCAGCACCGCTCGGCCACCCCCAAGCCGGTCTGGAACCCGGACATCCCCGCCACCGAGGTCTTCCGCGACCAGTGGCAGGAGGTCCCGGACAACCAGGAGTTCGACAACGGCTTCAAGGCCCAGTGGGAGCTGTTCCTCAAGCACGTGCACGCCGGCACCCCGTACCACTGGGACCTGCTGGCCGGCGCCCGTGGCGTCCAGCTCGCCGAGCTGGGCCTCAAGTCCTCGGCCGAGGGCCGCCGCCTCGAGGTCCCGGAGATCTCGCTGTGACCATCCGACTCCCGGACGCGGACGGGGGCCTGCGGACGTACGAGCCCAGGACCGAACCGCTCGCCGTCACCTCCGGCACCCCCTTCACCTCCCGTACGGTCTTCTCGGCGGCGCACGTCGTGGCCGACCCGTTCGCCGACGCCACCCCCGACTCGCCCGCCGCCGTCGACTGGGACGCCACCCTCGCCTTCCGCTGCCACCTGTGGTCCCACGGGCTCGGCGTCGCCGAGGCGATGGACACCGCCCAGCGCGGCATGGGCCTGGACTGGGCGGGCGCGGCCGAGCTGATCCGCCGCTCCGCCGCCGAGGCGAAGGCGGTGGGCGGCCGTATCGCCTGCGGCGTCGGCACCGACCAGATCACCGGCGGCACCCTCGCCGCCATCCGCGCCGCGTACGAGGAGCAGCTCGCGGTCGTCGAGGAGGCGGGCGCGCAGGCGATCCTGATGGCGTCCAGGGCGCTCGCGTCCGCCGCGCGCGGCCCCGAGGACTACCTGGAGATCTACGGCCACCTCCTGCGCCAGGCCACCGAGCCGGTGGTCCTGCACTGGCTCGGCCCGATGTTCGACCCGGCGCTGGAGGGCTACTGGGGCTCGTCCGACCTGGACGCGGCCACCGAGACCTTCCTGGAGGTCGTCGCCGCCCACCCCGACAGGATCGACGGCATCAAGGTCTCCCTCCTCGACGCCGGGCGCGAGGTCGAGCTGCGCCGCCGGCTCCCGCGGGGCGTCCGCTGCTACACCGGCGACGACTTCCACTACCCCGAGCTGATCGCGGGCGACGACCAGGGCTTCAGCCATGCCCTGCTCGGCATCTTCGACCCGCTCGGCCCGCTGGCCGCCGAGGCGGTACGGGTCCTCGACACGGGCGACACGGCCGGCTTCCGCGCCCTGCTCGATCCGACCGTGGCCCTGTCCCGGCACCTCTTCCAGGCCCCGACCCGCTTCTACAAGACCGGAGTCGTGTTCCTGGCCTGGCTGGCCGGCCACCAGAGCCACTTCACGATGGTCGGCGGCCTGCAGTCGGCCCGCTCCCTGCCCCACTTCGCCCGCGCCTACGAACTCGCCGACGGCCTGGGCCTGTTCCCCGACCCGAAGCAGGCGGAGGAGCGCATGAGGAACCTGCTGTCGCTGTACGGGGTGAACCAGTGAGCACCGATCCCGCACGCACCGATCTCGCCCGCTTCTCCATCAACCAGATGACGGTGAGGCAGCTCTCCCTGCCCGAACTGGTCGACGCCTGCGTACGGTTGGGCGTGCCGGGCGTGGGCCTCTGGCGCGAACCCGTCCAGTCGTACGGCGTGGAGGCGACCGCCGAACTGGTGCGGGACGCGGGTCTGACGGTCACGACCCTGTGCCGGGGCGGCTTCCTCACTGCGACCGGACCGGGCGAGCGGGCGGCGGCCCTGGCCGACAACCGCCTCGCGATCGACGAGGCCGCCACCCTCGGCACGGACACCCTGGTCCTCGTCTCCGGCGGTCTGCCGTCCGGCTCGAAGGACCTGCGGGCGGCCCGCGAGCGCATCGCGGACGCCCTCGCGGAACTCGGGCCGTACGCCGAGGAGCACGGCGTACGCCTCGCCATCGAACCGCTGCACCCCATGTACGCGTCCGACCGCTGCGTGGTCTCCACCCTCGCCCAGGCCCTGGACCTCGCCGAGCGCTTCCCCGCGCACCAGGTGGGCGTGACCGTGGACACCTACCACCTGTGGTGGGACGACCGGGCGCCCGAACAGATCGCCCGCGCGGGCGCGGGCGGCCGCATCCACACCTTCCAGCTCGCCGACTGGACCACCCCGCTCCCCGAGGGCGTCCTCAACGGCCGCGGGCAGATCGGCGACGGCTCGATCGACATGCGGGAGTGGAAGGGGTACGTGGAGGCGGCCGGCTACACCGGACCCATCGAGGTCGAGCTGTTCAACGAGGGACTGTGGGCCCGGGACGGCCGCGAAGTGCTGGCCGAGACGGCGGAGCGGTTCGCCGCCCATGTGATCCGGTAAAGAAATTCCGGATCCCGTACAACCCTCCTTCCGCATCCCGTGTCGAACCGGTCGTCTGGAACTCCTGGGGAGGGACCCGGGGGGGTATCGAGGGGTTCCGGCACGGAGGGGAAAGCCGAGGGGGTGCGCCCGGTCGACGGACCGGGCGCACCCCCTCGAAACGTCCGGGCGCCGCCGCCCGGGGCTTCGGAAGGCGGGGTTCAGAAGAACACCCCGCACCGAAGCAGCACGTTCGCGTACGGCCGCGCCTCCCCCGTGCGCACCACCAGCCGGGCCCCCGCCGACAGCTCCTTCAGCCGCTCGTGCGGCACCAGCGCCAGCTCCGGGAAGTGGCCGTCCAGCAGCGCGCCCGCCGCCGGATTGGCGTCCCGCACCTCCTCGGCGGCCGTGGCCCCCTCCACCACCAGTTCGGCCAGCAGCCCGTCCAGGACCTCCGCGAACGAGGGCACACCCGCGCGGAAGGCGAGGTCCACCACGCGCGGTCCGTTCGGTATCGGCATGCCCGCGTCGCACACCAGCACCCCGTCACCGTGCCCCAGCGCGGCCAGCGCACCGGCCAGATGACGATTGAGAATGCCCGCCCGCTTCACCGGTCACCGCCCCGCTCACCGAGTGCCTCGGCCTCCGCCGCCGTCGGATACGACTCCTGCGCACCGCGCCGCGTCACCGCCGCCGCGCCCACCAGGGCCGCGTAGGCCGCAGCGTCCGGCAGCGCGGCGCCCGAGCCCAGCTTCCAGGCCAGGGCCGCCGTGAAGGCGTCGCCCGCGCCGGTGGTGTCCACCGCGTCGACCCGCACCGACGGCACCCGGGTGACACCGGAGGAGTCGCACACCAGCGCCCCGGCCGCGCCGAGCGTCACCACCACCGAGCGCGGGCCCCGGGCCAGCAGCAGGGGTGCCCAGTCCGCCGGTTCACCGCTCGCGCCGTCCTCACCGAGGAGCACCCTGGCCTCGTGCTCGTTGACGATCAGCGGATCGCAGGCCGCCAGCACCTCCGCGGGCAGCGCGCGCGGCGGGGACGGGTTCAGCACGAACCGGCTGCCGTCCGCCAGGTTCCGTACGACCTCCACGACCGTCTCCAGCGGGATCTCCAGCTGCGCCGACACCACCCGCGAGGCGCGCAGCAGACCGGTGGCCTCCCGCACGTCCGCCGGGGTGAGCCGGGCGTTGGCCCCGGGCGACACCACGATGCTGTTGTCCCCGGAGGGATCGACGGTGATCAGCGCGACACCGGTCGGCGCCCCGCCCACCAGCACGCCCGCCGTGTCCACCCCGGCCGCCCGCTGCGCGTCCAGCAGCAGCCGGCCGTGCGCGTCGTCGCCGACCCGGGCCAGCAGGGCCGTGCGCGCGCCGAGCCGGGCGGCCGCGACCGCCTGGTTGCCGCCCTTGCCGCCCGGATGGACGGCCAGGTCGCCGCCCAGCACCGTCTCGCCGGCGGCCGGCCGCCGCTCGACCCCGATCACCAGGTCGGCGTTGGCCGAACCCACGACCAGGAGGTCGTAGTCGTACATGGAATTGACTCCCCTGAGAGATGACCGGGGCGGGCGGCCCCGAGGACCGCCCGCCCGCTCGCCGATGTCAGCCGGTGAACCCGGCCACGTTCTCCTTCGTGACCACCTTCACCGGCACCTTGACGGCCGCCCCGACCTTCTTGCCCTGGACCGCCTTCAGCGCGTTGTCGACCGCGATCCGGCCGAGCTGGCTGGGCTGCTGTGCCACGGACGCGTACAGGGTGCCGCCCTCGACCGCCTTCAGTCCGTCCGGGGTGCCGTCGAAGCCGACCACCTGGACCGACCGGCCGGCCTTGGCGCCCAGCGCCTTGATCGCGCCGAGGGCCATCTCGTCGTTGGCGGCGATGACGCCCTGCACGTCGGGGTGCGCCTGCAGCAGGTTCGACATCACGTCGAGCCCCTTGGTGCGGTCGAAGTCGGCCGGCTGCTGGGCCAGGACCTGGATGCCCGGGTAGGACTTCAGCCCCTTGGCGAAGCCCGCCGCCCGCTCACGCGCGGCGGAGGTGCCCGCCTGGCCCTGCAGGATGACGATCTTCCCCTTGCCGCCGAGCTTCTCGGCGACCGTCTTCGCGGCCAGTTCACCGCCGGCCACGTTGTCCGAGGCCACCAGGGCGTTCACGGTCGCCTTGTTGACCCCGCGGTCGACGGCGATGACCGGGATACCGGCCTTGTCCGCGGCCTTCACCGAGTTGCCGGCCGCGTCGGAGTCCACCGGGTTGACGATGATCGCGCCGAGCTTCGAGCTGGTGAAGTTCTGGAGCTGGTTGGCCTGCTGCGAGGCGTCGTTCTGGGCGTCCGTCACCGTCAGGTCCACGCCCAGCTTCTTCGCCTCGGCCTGGGCACCCGACCGGATCTGCACGAAGAACGGGTTGTTGAGGGTGGACAGGGACAGGCCCATCTTCGGGTTCGTGGACGAGGAGGAGCCGTTGTGCAGGAAGGAGGTCGCGCCGACGATCGCCACGGTGACGACCGCCGCGAGCGCGTATGTCCCCGCCTGCCTGCCCTTGCCGCCGGGAGAGGCACCGGCCGCCGCCGGGGCCGCGCCGGCCTTGCGGCGCAGCGTGTCGAAGAGCACGGCCAGCGCGATCACGACGCCGATGACGACCTGCTGCCAGAAGGCGGAGACGTTCAGCAGGTTCAGGCCGTTGCGCAGCACCGCCAGGATCAGCGCGCCGATCAGCGTGCCGGACGCCTTGCCGGTGCCGCCCGCGAGCGAGGCGCCGCCGATCACGACCGCGGCGATCGCGTCCAGCTCGTAGCCGTCGGCGGCCTGGGGCTGCGCGGAGGACAGCCGGGAGGCGAGCACGACACCCGCGACGGCGGCGAACACGCCGGACAGGGCGTAGATGGCGAGCTTCTGCTTCTTCACCCGCAGGCCGGAAAGACGCGCGGCCTCCTCGTTGCCGCCGATCGCGTACATCGAGCGGCCGATGTAGGTCCGGCCGAGCACGAGGGCGGCGATCAGGCCCATCACGATCATCACGAGGACCGGCACCGGCAGCCAGCCGCCGAGCGTGTCACCGAGGTGCGAGACGGAGTCGGGGAAGGGGATCGGGGAGCCGCCGGAGATCACCAGTGACAGACCGCGGGCGACCGACAGCATGGCGAGCGTCGCGATGAACGGCGGGAGCTTGCCGTACGCGATGAGGAAGCCGTTGACGAGTCCGGCGGCGATGCCGGTCACGACGGCCAGCAGCACCGCCACGACGACCGGTACGCCGTGCGACGTGGCGGTCCAGGCGAGGACGGTGGCCGAAAGGGCCGCCACCGAGCCGACCGACAGGTCGATGCCCGCCGAGACGATGACGAAGGTGACGCCGAAGGCGAGGACGGCGGTCACGGCCGCCTGGACGCCTACGTTGAGCAGGTTGTCGGTGGTCAGGAAGTCGCCCGACAGCGCCGACATGGCGATGACGAGGACGATCAGCGCGGTCAGCGCGCCGTTCTCCAGGAGCAGACGGCGTACCGCCGTGGCGCCACCGGCGCCCGTCGTGCTCTTGAGCGTGTCAGTGGCCACGAGCGGCCTCCTTGTCGGTCGTGGGGTTGCTGACGGCGAGTGCCATCACGGAGTCCTGGGTGGCCTCGTCGGCGGACAGTTCGCCCGCGACCCGGCCCTGGGCCATCACCAGCACCCGGTCGCTCATGCCGAGCACCTCGGGCAGATCGCTGGAGATCATGAGTACGGCGGCGCCGGCCGCGGTGAGTTCGTTGATGAGCTGGTAGATCTCGACCTTGGCGCCGACGTCGATGCCGCGCGTCGGCTCGTCGAGGATCAGCACCTTGGTGTCCGCCAGCAGCCACTTGCCGATGACGACCTTCTGCTGGTTGCCGCCGGACAGGGTCCGCACGTGCTGGCCGAGTCCGGCCATCCGCACGCCGAGCTGCCCGGCGATCCTCGCGGCGGCCTCGCGCTGGCCCTTGAGGTCGACGAGCCCCGCGCGCGTGGCGGCGCGCATGGTCACCAGGCCGAGGTTCTCCTCGACCGACTGGTCGAGCACCAGCCCCTGGCCCTTGCGGTCCTCGGGGATCAGTCCGACGCCGGCCGCCATGGCGGCGTTGACGTCGTGTCCCCTCAGCGCCGTGCCGGCGACCTTCACGGCCCCCTTGTCGTACCGGTCCGCCCCGAACACCGCCCGGACGACCTCGGTACGGCCGGCGCCGACCAGCCCGGCGATGCCGACCACCTCACCGGCGTGCACCTCGAAGCTGACGTCGTGGAAGACGCCGTCGCGGGTCAGGCCCTCGACGCTGAGCAGCGCGCCGCCCCGGTCGGCCCGTTGGCGCGGGTACTGCTGCTCGATGGCGCGGCCCACCATGAGCCGGACGAGTTCGGCCTCCGGTGTGGCGGCCGGGACCTGCCCGACGCTCCTGCCGTCCCGGATGACGGTGACCCGGTCGCCCAGGGCGGCGATCTCCTCCAGGTGGTGGGTGATGAACACGATCCCGACGCCGTCCTCGCGCAACTGGCGCACGATGCGGAAGAGCTTGTCGACCTCCTCGGAGGTGAGCACGGCGGTCGGCTCGTCCATGATCAGTACGCGCGCGTCCAGGCTGAGCGCCTTGGCGATCTCGACCATCTGCAGACGCGCGATGCCGAGTTCGCGCACCCGCGCGCGGGGGGACACGTTCACGCCGACCCGCTTCAGCAGGACCTCGGCGTCGGCCTCCATCCGGTTCCGGTCGATCAGCCCGAACCGGCGCGGCTGCCGGCCGAGAAAGATGTTCTCGGCGACCGTCAGGTCGGGAACGAGGTTGAACTCCTGGTAGATGGTGGCGATCCCGAGGCGTTCGGAGTCCTGCGCACCGTGGATGCGCACCTCCTCGCCGCCGACGAGGATCCGCCCGGCGTCGGGGGTGTAGGCACCGGAGAGCATCTTGATCAGCGTGCTCTTGCCCGCGCCGTTCTCACCGAGCAGCACATGGACCTCGCCCCGGCGCAGGTCGAAGTCGACGGCGTCCAGCGCCACCACGCCGGGGAAGGTCTTCCGGATGCCCTCGATGCGCAGCAACTCGTCCTGGTCGCTCACGACTCGCTCCTGTTCGTCACGGGGTTCTCGGCGGGGGGCGCGCCGCACGAGCGGCGCACGACAAGGCGGGCGGGGAGGGTGACGGACTCGCCGGGCCGTCCCTCGATGCGGTCCACCAGGGCCCGTACGGCGGCCCGGCCCAGCTCGCCCGTGGGCTGGGCGATCGCGGTGACCGGCGGATCGGTGTGCACGAACCAGCGGATGTCGTCGAACGCGGCGAGCGCGATGTCGTCCGGGACGCGCAGCCCGCGCGCGCGGATCGCGTCCAGGGCGCCGAGCGCCATCAGGTTGTCCGCGGCGAAGACCGCCTCGGGCGGCTCCGGCAGGTCGAGGAAGCCCTCGGTGACCCGCCGGCCGCTCTCGGCCTGGAAGTCGCCCTGGCCGGTGTAGGCGTCCGGCAGGTCCAGCCCGTACTCGGCCAGGGCGGCCCGGAAGGCCTCGACGCGCTCGCTGCCGGTGGTGGTGGCCGCGGGCCCGGAGATGATCGCGAGCCGCCGGTGGCCGAGCCGGTACAGGTGCGCGACGAGGTCCCGAACGGCGCGCCGCCCGTCGGCCCGCACCACGGGCACCTCGACGCCCGGGATCCACCGGTCGACGAAGACCATCGGCGTCCCCGCGCGCGCGGCGTCCAGCATCAGCGGGGAGCCGCCGTCGGTGGGGGAGACCAGCAGGCCGTCTATGCGGCGGTCCAGCAGGGTCCGCACATGGTGGTCCTGGAGATCCGGCCGCTCGTCGGCGTTGCCGATGATCACGCTGTAGCCGAGCGCGCGGGCCTCCTCCTCGACGGAGCGGGCCAGCTCGGTGAAGTACGGGTTCATGACGTCGCTGATGACCAGGCCGAGGGTGCGGGTCTGGTCGGTGCGCAGGGAACGGGCGACGGCGTTGGGGCGGTAGCCCAGCGCCTCGACGGCGGCCAGCACGCGTGTGCGTGCGTCCGCGCTGACCGACGGGTGCTCGTTCAGGACGCGCGACACCGTGGCGACCGAGACGCCCGCCGCGGCGGCGACGTCCTTGATGCTCGCCATCGCGGGCTCCACCTCCTTGTGGAACTCATGGAATCGATTACATCGACATGCACGAAGGATTGGAATCGATTACACGCGTGCAAATCAACCCCTCGACGGGTTCCTGAGACCGGATCGTGATGTCAGACCCGGCCGGTACCTTCGGGTCATGGCTCAACAGGCGGGGAACCCCACGGGCGAGCGGCGGCTCGCCGTGCTCGAAGGCGTGCTGGAGCGGATCACCTACGCCAACGAGGAGAACGGCTACACCGTCGCCCGCGTCGACACCGGCCGGGGCGGCGCGGATCTCCTGACGGTGGTCGGCGCGCTGCTCGGCGCCCAGGTCGGGGAGTCCCTCCGGATGGAGGGCCGCTGGGGCTCGCACCCGCAGTACGGCAAGCAGTTCGTCTGCGAGAACTTCACGACCGTCCTGCCCGCCACCGTCCAGGGCATCCGCCGCTACCTGGGATCGGGGCTGGTCAAGGGCATCGGCCCGGTCTTCGCCCACCGCATCACCCAGCACTTCGGCCTGGACACCCTCGCGGTCATCGAGGAGGAGCCGAAGCGGCTGATCGAGGTCCCCGGCCTCGGCCCCAAGCGGACCAAGAAGATCGCCGACGCCTGGGAGGAACAGAAGGCGATCAAGGAGGTCATGCTCTTCCTCCAGACCGTCGAGGTCTCGACCTCCATCGCCGTACGGATCTACAAGAAGTACGGCGACGCGTCCATCTCGGTCGTGAAGAACCAGCCCTACCGGCTGGCCTCCGACGTCTGGGGCATCGGCTTCCTCACCGCCGACCGGATCGCCCGGTCCGTCGGCATCCCGCACGACAGCCCCGAGCGCGTGAAGGCGGGCCTGCAGTACGCCCTGTCGCAGTCCGCGGACCAGGGCCACTGCTTCCTGCCGGAGGAACGGCTGATCGCGGACGCGGTGAAGCTGCTCCAGGTCGACACCGGCCTGGTCATCGAGTGCCTCGCCGAACTGGCCGGGCCGCCCGAGGAGGGCGAGGACCCGGGCGTCGTCCGGGAGAAGGTGCCCGGCCCGGACGGCGACGCGGAGCCCGTGACCGCCGTCTACCTGGTGCC
This sequence comes from Streptomyces sp. NPDC005706, assembly GCF_040631045.1. Lineage (NCBI taxonomy): Bacteria > Bacillati > Actinomycetota > Actinomycetes > Kitasatosporales > Streptomycetaceae > Streptomyces > Streptomyces sp. NPDC005706. The sequence goes on from NZ_JBEXYS010000001.1 coordinate 261,597, forward strand.
CTTCCACCGCGCCGAACTCTCCCTGTCGGCCCAGCTGCTGCGGCTGCTGCGCACGCCGGAGGACCGCATGCCCGCCTTCCGGGACGTGGCCTGGGACAAGGCGCTCGGCTGGCTCAGGGGCCGCACCGGCGCCGACCTCGCCCCCGAGCAGGAGGCCGCCGTACGGCTCGCGCTGACCGAGAAGGTCGCCGTGCTCACCGGCGGCCCCGGCTGCGGCAAGTCCTTCACGGTCCGCTCGATCGTGGAGCTGGCCCGCGCCAAGCGCGCCAAGGTGCTGCTCGCCGCGCCCACCGGGCGGGCCGCCAAGCGGCTGGCCGAGCTGACCGGCGCCGAGGCCTCCACGGTCCACCGGCTGCTGGAGCTCAAGCCCGGCGGCGACGCGGCCTACGACCGGGACCGCCCGCTGGACGCCGATCTGGTGGTCGTGGACGAGGCCTCGATGCTGGACCTGCTGCTCGCCAACAAGCTGGTCAAGGCCGTGCCGCCGGGGGCCCACCTGCTCTTCGTCGGCGACGTCGACCAGTTGCCCAGCGTCGGCGCCGGGGAGGTGCTGCGCGATCTGCTCGCCGAGGGCGGCCCGGTGCCGGCGGTGCGGCTCACCCGGGTCTTCCGGCAGGCCCAGCAGTCCGGCGTCGTCACCAACGCGCACCGCATCAACGCCGGGCAGCACCCGCTCACCGACGGGCTGAAGGACTTCTTCCTCTTCGTCGAGGACGACACCGAGGAGGCCGGCCGGCTCACCGTGGACGTGGCCGCCCGCCGGCTCCCGGCCCGGTTCGGCCTGGACCCGCGCCGGGACGTGCAGGTGCTCGCCCCGATGCACCGGGGCCCGGCCGGCGCCGGCACCCTCAACGGGCTGCTCCAGCAGGCCATCACACCGGGCCGGCCCGAGCTGCCGGAGAAGCGGTTCGGTGGCCGGGTCTTCCGTGTCGGCGACAAGGTCACCCAGATCCGCAACAATTACGAGAAGGGGGAGAACGGTGTCTTCAACGGCACCGTGGGCGTGGTCACCTCGCTCGACCCGGTCGACCAGCGTCTGACGGTGCTGACCGACGAGGACGAGGAGGTTCCCTACGACTTCGACGAACTGGACGAACTGGCCCACGCGTACGCGGTGACCATCCACCGGTCGCAGGGCAGCGAGTATCCCGCCGTGGTGATCCCCGTCACCACCGGGGCGTGGATGATGCTCCAGCGGAACCTGCTGTACACGGCGGTGACACGGGCGAAACGGCTGGTGGTACTCGTGGGTTCACGCAAAGCGATCGGACAGGCGGTGCGCACGGTGTCGGCGGGCCGGCGCTGCACGGCTCTGGACTTCCGGCTCCGCGGTTCCTGAGCGCCTCTGACCAGCGGCTCCGACACGCGTCACAAAAAATGATCGATCAAATGAGTCACGAAGGTCACAGAGCACTTCCGGTTACCGGTCGAAGCGGGCAGGATGAGCAGGTTGGCGGCACTGAGTGCCGCCGATGGGCCCAATGGTCGACCCCGAGTGCACTCTCCTGAGCCAAATGGGGGATGGTAGAGACAGTCAGGGCACCTCGAAGATGAGGCACTACGTCGGTGAGGGAAGACGTGAGCGACAACTCTGTAGTACTGCGGTACGGCGACGGCGAGTACACCTACCCGGTGGTCGACAGCACCGTCGGTGACAAGGGCTTCGACATCGGGAAGCTCCGCGCCCAGACCGGTCTGGTGACTCTGGACAGCGGTTACGGCAACACGGCCGCCTATAAATCCGCCATCACCTACCTCGACGGTGAGGCGGGCATCCTCCGGTACCGCGGCTACCCGATCGAGCAGCTGGCCGAGCGCTCCACCTTCCTGGAGGTGGCCTACCTGCTGATCAACGGTGAGCTGCCGACCGTCGACGAGCTGACCACGTTCAAGGGCGACATCACGCGGCACACCCTGCTGCACGAGGACGTCAAGAACTTCTACAAGGGCTTCCCGCGCGACGCCCACCCGATGGCCATGCTGTCCTCGGTCGTCTCGGCGCTGTCCACCTTCTACCAGGACAGCCACAACCCGTTCGACGAGAAGCAGCGCAACCTCTCCACGATCCGCCTGCTCGCGAAGCTCCCGACCATCGCGGCGTACGCGTACAAGAAGTCGATCGGCCACCCGTTCGTCTACCCGCGCAACGACCTCGGCTACGTCGAGAACTTCCTCCGCATGACCTTCTCGGTCCCCGCGCAGGAGTACGAGCTCGACCCGGTCGTCGTCTCCGCGCTCGACAAGCTGCTGATCCTGCACGCTGACCACGAGCAGAACTGTTCGACGTCCACGGTCCGCCTGGTCGGCTCGTCGCAGGCGAACATGTTCGCGTCGATCTCGGCCGGCATCAACGCCCTGTGGGGCCCGCTGCACGGCGGCGCCAACCAGTCCGTCCTGGAGATGCTCGAGGGCATCCAGGCCAACGGCGGCGACGTCGACTCCTTCATCCGCAAGGTGAAGAACAAGGAGGACGGCGTCCGCCTGATGGGCTTCGGCCACCGGGTCTACAAGTCCTTCGACCCGCGCGCGAAGATCATCAAGGCCGCCGCGCACGACGTGCTGTCCGCCCTCGGCAAGTCCGACGAGCTGCTGGACATCGCGCTCAAGCTGGAGGAGCACGCGCTCTCCGACGACTACTTCGTCTCGCGCAACCTCTACCCGAACGTCGACTTCTACACCGGTCTGATCTACCGGGCCATGGGCTTCCCGACCGAGATGTTCACGGTCCTGTTCGCCCTCGGCCGTCTGCCGGGCTGGATCGCCCAGTGGCACGAGATGATCAAGGAGCCGGGCTCCCGCATCGGCCGCCCGCGCCAGATCTACACGGGCGTGGTGGAGCGCGACTTCGTGCCGGTCGAGGAGCGCTGAGCACCTGCCGGTCGAGGGGCGCCGATCCGGTGCCCCGCCCGCCGCACAGGGCCTGCCGTCAAGGGCGGGCCCTGAGCCGACGGTGATGAGCGAAAAGCGGAAGGCGCCCTGACGCCGGTCCCCCCACGGGCCGACGACCAGGGCGCCTTCCCATGTCCCGGTGCGGATTCCCCCCACGGGATCCGGCCGGGCGCTCGGAGAGGACAGCGCCTGAATTCGCTGTCTGAACACCACGGGCAGAACCCGTCGTGCTCCAGTGACGCGGTGCGATCTGCCGGGACAACGCACGCTGGGAGGGCCGCTCAAAGCTTCCCGGTGTACGTGCCCCGGCAACGCATCTCTGAGGAAGTCCCCCAAGACATCCCCAGATGCCAGTCAGCGCCCCCCAAGACGCTGGACTGACATCGCCAACTTAGACCTTCGAACCCCTTCGATGGTTACGTTCGCGTCACTGTGATCTGCGTCTCTTGCATTTGTCCTTTAGGTGCGCAAGAGCCCCGATACGACGATCGGGACCCAAGCGTAAGGAAGATGCGCGAGCCTTGTGAAGAGCTTATGTGAGGCTCGCGCCCGACTCCAGGGGGACTGCCACTTCAACTGCGGCTAACCGCCGGTAACCCTGTGCGAGTTCAGTGGAAGCCGCGCAGCCGCAGGCTGTTGGTCACCACGAACACCGAGGAGAACGCCATCGCGGCGCCCGCGATCATCGGGTTCAGCAGTCCCGCGGCGGCCAGCGGCAGCGCGGCCACGTTGTAGCCGAAGGCCCACACCAGGTTGCCCTTGATGGTGGTGAGGGTGCGCCGGGAGAGCCGGATCGCGTCCGCGGCCACCCGCAGGTCGCCGCGGACCAGGGTCAGGTCGCCGGCCTCGATCGCCGCGTCCGTGCCGGTTCCCATCGCCAGCCCCAGATCGGCGGTGGCGAGGGCGGCCGCGTCGTTGACGCCGTCGCCGACCATGGCCACGGTCCGGCCCTCGCTCCGCAGCCGCCGTACGACGGCCACCTTGTCCTCGGGGAGCACCTCGGCGATCACCTCGTCGATGCCGACCGTACGGGCGACCGACTCGGCGACCGTCCGGTTGTCCCCGGTGAGCAGCACCGGCGTGAGTCCGAGCGCGCGCAGCTCGCGCACCGCCTCCGCGCTGGTCTCCTTCACCGCGTCGGCGACGGCGAGCACCCCGCGGGCCCGCCCGTCCCAGCCGACGGTGACGGCGGTGCGCCCGTCCCGCTCGGCCGCCTCCCGGGCGTGTGCCAGCTCCTCGGGCAGCTCGTCGTAGAGCCGCCCCACGGACACCTCACGGCCCGCCACACGTCCGCGTACGCCCCGGCCTGGGACGTTCTCGAAGTGCTCCACGGCCGGCAGGCCCCACCCGTCGCCCGCCACCGCCCCTGCCGGAGAGCGCTGCGCGATCGCCCCGTGCAGGCGTTCCTCGGCGCCCGCGGCGATCGCCCGGGCGACGGGGTGCTCGGAGGCGTGCTCCAGAGCGCCCGCGAGCCGCAGCAGCTCCTTCTCGTCCTCCCCGTCGGCGGCGTACACCTCCTGAAGGGTCATCCGTCCGGTGGTGACCGTCCCGGTCTTGTCCAGGACGACCGTGTCGACGCGGCGCGTGGACTCCAGCACCTCCGGGCCCTTGATCAGGATGCCGAGCTGGGCGCCCCGGCCGGTGCCGACCATCAGCGCGGTCGGGGTGGCGAGGCCCAGCGCGCAGGGGCAGGCGATGATCAGGACGGCGACGGCGGCGGTGAACGCGGCGACGGTGTCGCCGGTGACACCCAGCCAGGCGCCGAAGGTGCCGAGCGCGATGAGGATGACCACCGGGACGAACACGGCGGAGATCCGGTCGGCGAGCCGCTGCACCTCGGCCTTGCCGTTCTGCGCGTCCTCCACCAGCTTCGCCATCCGGGCGAGCTGGGTGTCGGCGCCGACCCGGGTCGCCTCGACCACCAGCCGGCCGCCGGCGTTGACGGTGGCGCCGGTGACCCGGTCGCCGGGCCCGACGTCCACCGGCACCGACTCGCCGGTCAGCATGGACGCGTCCACCGCGGAGACGCCCTCGGCGACCGTGCCGTCGGTGGCGATCTTCTCGCCGGGCCGGACGACGAACCGGTCGCCGACGGCCAGGGAGGCCACCGGGATCCGCACCTCGCGCCCGTCACGCAGTAGCGCCACGTCCTTGGCGCCCAGCTCCATCAGCGCCTTCAGGGCGGCCCCGGCGCGCCGCTTGGAGCGGGCCTCCAGATAGCGCCCGAGCAGGATCAGCGTCACGACTCCGGAGGCGACCTCCAGATAGATGGTGGATGCGCCGTCCATGCGGGAGATGGTGAACCGGAACTCGTCGTGCATGCCGGGCATGCCCGCGTCGCCGAAGAAGAGGGCCCACAGCGACCAGCCGAAGGCGGCCAGGGTGCCGACCGAGACGAGCGTGTCCATGGTCGCGGCGCCGTGCCGGAGGTTGGTCCAGGCGGCCCGGTGGAACGGAGCTCCGCCCCAGACCACGACCGGTGCGGCGAGGGTGAGCGAGAGCCACTGCCAGTTGTCGAACTGCAGGGCGGGGACCATCGCGAGCAGGACGACCGGGGCGGCGAGCAGCGCGGAGACCAGCAGGCGGTGCCGCAGGGCGCCGAGTTCCGGGTCCTGGCCGGCGCCCCGGGGGGTCTCGGCGGCCGCGGGTTCGGGCTCCGGGGGCGGGGGTTCCTCGGCGGTGTAGCCGGTCTTCACCACGGTCGCGATCAGGTCGGCGACCTGGACGTCCCCGGCGTAGCTGACCTTCGCCTTCTCGGTCGCGTAGTTCACGGAGGCGCTCACGCCGTCCATGCGGTTGAGCTTCTTCTCCACCCGCGCGGCGCAGGAGGCGCAGGTCATCCCGCCGATGAGCAGCTCGACCTCCGAGGTGTCGCCTATCGCGCTCGCCGGCTGGGCGGTGGTGCTGGTCATGTCCGGACTCCAGACATCGGACCGGGCCGTACGGATCCAGTATCAGCTGGTCGGAACGGCCCGGTCGGGGAAGGGAGAGGGTTTTTCTCAGGCCCGGCCGGCGAGCTCGAAGCCGGCCTCGTCCACGGCGGCGCGGACGGCCTCGTCGTCGAGCGGGGCCACGGAGACGACGGTCACCTCGCCGGTGGACGCGACGGCCTTCACCGAGCTGACACCCGGGATCCCGGAGATCTCGCCGGAGACGGATCCCTCGCAGTGGCCGCAGCTCATGCCGGTCACCTTGTAGACGGTGGTGACGGAGCCCGAAGTGTCGGTCTGGGCGGTCATGTCGTTACTCCTCGTCGAGGCAGGTGGGGCCAGTGGGGCTCGCGGTGGAACTCCCATGTTCACCACACTATACCCCTAGGGGGTATTTCTCCAAGCATCTCCGGGGGCCAGCGACCACACCCAGGCGACGCCGAGCAGGGCGACGAGTACCAGGCCGCCCGCCGAGAGCAACGTGAACAGGTGCTCCTGTCCCGCGCCGGTCCGCGGGAGGTACGGCTGCCCGAACGGCCCCGGGACGGCTTCGGTGCCGTACACCCGTGTCACCAGCCGGCCGGCGACGCCGCGCGTGGCGTCCCACGCAGCGTGCAGCACGCAGACGCCGAGCCAGGTGCCGGCCACCGGCGCGGCGAGGCGGAAGCGCCCGTTCGGGCGGCGCTGGGACAGCAGCGCGGCGCCCGCGATCGCGGTCCACAGTCCGTGCCCGAGCGGGGCGAGCAGCTCGCGCGGGAACTCCGTCTCCAGCACCACCCGCAGATCGGCGGCGTCGGAGAGGAGCACCGCGTCGAAGGCGTAGGCGCAGCTCTCCAACGCCGCGAAACCGAGGCCGACGGCCGCGCCGAGCACCAGCCCGGCCCGCGCCCCGCGCAGGCCCGGCTGCCGGCGCAGCGCGAAGGCCAGTGCGCCGAGCTTGGCCGCCTCCTCGGCCAGGGCGACACAGGTGAACCGCCCCAGGGAGGGGTGGAGCAGATGGGACTCCATCAGCACGGCGCCGGGCACCCCGAGCGCGCCGCCGGCCAGGAAGCAGCCGAGGACCGCGCTGACGCCCAGGTCCCGGCCGTGCCGCTCGTACGCCCACAGTACGAAGACGACGGGGATCAGGAAGCCGCCGAGCAGGACGAGGGCGGGCAGCGGCGCGACGTCGCGTGTCGTGTACGTAGCCACCGCGGTCAGCGCCCACAGGGCGAGGCCCCCCTTGAGGCAGCGCCGCCACAAGCCCGCGCCGATGCGGGGGAACGGCGGTGGCGGCTGCTGCGGGCCGGGGATGCGGGCCCGGGGCCTGCCGGGCGGCGGGGAGTGGGTCACGTGGGTCCCCCTCGGACTGCTGCGGGGCGATTTATCCGCACCCTAAGCAGGTGCGCCTTCTGCCGCAGTCCGGGTGACCCTGTGGGGTCAGGCGCGGCCGAGCCGGTCGCCCACCAGAGGTTCGAGGTAGCGGACGAGCACGTTCTTGACCTCCTGCACGTAGGCGGTGCGCTCGGCTCCCTCGTGGGCCAGGACCAGCTCGAGTCCGGCCTTGTAGATGCCGAGGCAGACGTGTGCCGTGCGGGTGAGGTCGGCCGGCGGGGCCTCGGGCAGCAGCGAGGCGAGCAGGCCCTCGACGCGGCCGATCAGGGTCGCGTGCAGCTGGTCGTGCGCCTCCGTGATCCCGCCGGGCAGGTCGGGTCCGTGCATCAGCGCGAAGAACACCGGGTGCTCGGTGTTGAAGGCCATGAACCGGTCGACGGCCGAGCCGATGGCCTCCTCCAGCGGGGTGGCGGGATCGACCGGGGCCAGCGCCTCGCCGTAGGTCTCCCGCATCTCGTGCATCAGGCGGTCGCCCAGCTCGATCGCGATCGCTTCCTTGTTCGGGAAGAACTGGTAGAGCGTGCCCGGCGAGACGCCCGCCTCGCGGGCGATGGCGTTGGTGCTGGCGGCGGTGTAGCCGGTGGTGCAGAAGACCTGGGCGGCGGCCTGGAGGAGCTGGGCGATGCGGCGTTCGCCGCGTGCCTGACGGCGGCGCGGCTGCTCGTTCTCCGAGGTGTCGGACACGCGTTATCCCCAGCCCTTCGAAGGCGATTGACAAACGCGAGTGGTCGCTCGCATTCTTGGGAAACGCGAGCGATCTCTCGTGTTTGCCAGTTTATGGCAATGACCGACCCATGCCGCCTGCCTGCACGGACATGGGTCACGGTGAAGGGGACACCGCACGATGACCGAAGTCAACAAGGCGCCGCGCCCCGGGGACGGACCTCCCCGGCCCGGCGGCTGGACGCGTTTCGTCACCGCCCGCCCGCGCCTGTCGCTGCTGGTGGCCCTGGTGCTGACCGCGCTCGCCGTGCTGGCCGGCAGCGGGGTCGCGGACCATCTGGGCAGCGGCGGCTGGGAGGATCCGGCCGCCGAGTCGACGTACGCCACCAAGGCGCTGGAGCGCGAGTTCCCCGACTCCCAGCCCAATCTGCTGCTCCTGGTGGACGCCGGCCGCGCCTCCGTCGACGCCCCGGCGGTCGCTGCCAAGGCCCGCGGCCTGGCCGAGCGGCTGGCCGCGGAGCGCGGCGTGACCGGCGTCGGCTCCTACTGGCAGGCCGGCCCCTCGGCGGCGCCCGGCCTGCGTGCCAAGGACGGCCACGAGGCGCTGATCGCCGCCCGCATCACCGGCGACGAGAACTCCATGGGCCGGACGCTGGACCGCATAGCACCCCACTACCGGGGCGCGCACGGTCCGGTGCGGGTGAAGGTCGGCGGCATCGTCGCCGTCCGGCACGAGATGCAGACCATCATCAAGGAGGACCTCACCCGGGCCGAGATGATCGCCCTGCCGATCACACTGGTGCTCCTGGTGATGGTCTTCGGCAGCGCCGTCGCGGCCCTGCTGCCCCTCGGTATCGGCATCGTGGCGATCCTCGGCACCAACGCGGTGCTGCGCGGCCTGACCACCTTCACCGACGTCTCGGTCTTCGCGCTCAACCTCACCACGGCCCTCGGCCTCGGCCTGGCCATCGACTACGCACTCTTCATCGTCCGCCGCTACCGGGAGGAACTGTCCGGCGGGGCCGACCCGTTGACGGCCGTCGGCACGACCCTGCGCACGGCCGGGCGCACGGTGCTGTTCTCCGCCCTCACCGTCGCGGTGTCCCTGGCCGCCATGATGCTCTTCCCGCAGTACTTCCTGCGGTCCTTCGCCTACGCCGGTATCGCCGTGGTCCTGCTGGCCGCCGCCGCCGCCCTCATCCTGCTCCCGGCAACGCTGGTCCTGCTCGGCCACCGGGTCAACTCCCTCGACCTGCGGCGCCTGTTCCGCCGCGGCCGGGAGAGCGCCGGCTCCGGCACCGAGGCGACGGGCGGCACCGGCTGGACGCGCACCGCCGCGCTGGTGATGCGCCGCGCCCCGCTCTTCGCGATCGGCACCAGCGCCCTCCTCGTCGTCCTCGGACTGCCGTTCCTCGGCGTGAAGTTCGGCACCGCCGACGACCGCCAGCTGCCCTCGGGCGCCGAGTCGCACGTGGTGCAGCAGCACCTCCGCGACGGCTTCCCGGGCACCCCCGGCGGCGGCCTCGAGGTCCTCACCGAGGGCGGCGCCACCAAGGCCCAGTACGCCGACTGGAAACAGCGGGTGGCCGCCCTGCCCGGCGTCGTCCGGGTCGACGGCCCCCTGATCAAGGGCGACACGGGCTACTTCACCGTCCAGCCGAAGGGCGAGGCCGTCGACACCGGGGCCCAGAACCTCGTCGGCGACCTGCGCTCGCTGAAGGCCCCCTTCGACACCGAGGTGACCGGCACCGCCGCCGTCCTGGTCGACTCCAAGCACGCGATAGGCGAACGCCTGCCCTGGGCTGGAGCGTTCATCGCGGTCGTCACCCTGCTGCTGGTCTTCCTGCTCACCGGGAGCGTGCTGATACCCCTGCAGGCCGTGGTGCTCAACGCGCTCAGCCTGACCGCGATGTTCGGCGCGGTGGTCTGGGTCTTCCAGGACGGCCATCTGTCCCGCGCGCTCGGCTTCACCAGCCCCGGCTCCATCGAGACCACCCTGCCCGTCCTGATGTTCTGCGTGGCCTTCGGACTCTCCATGGACTACGGCGTGTTCCTGCTCTCCCGCATCAAGGAGGAGTACGACCGCACCGGCGACCACAACGAGGCGGTCCGCCACGGGCTGCAGCGCACCGGCGGGTTGATCACCGCGGCGGCGGTCATCCTCGCGGTGGTGATGGTCGCCATCGGCACCTCACGGGTGACCAACACCAAGATGCTGGGCCTCGGCATCGCGCTCGCGGTCCTGATGGACGCGATGGTCGTCCGCAGCCTCCTGGTCCCGGCGATCATGCGGCTCACCGGCCGCGCCACCTGGTGGGCCCCCGCCCCGCTGCGCCGCTTCCACCGGCGGTTCGGGCTCAGCGAGGGCGAGGTGCCGGCGCCCGCGCCGGAGAAGGAGACGGCGGGGGTGTGAGCCGACGGCGGGGTGTGGAGCGGCGTCACCGCGTGCGAAGGTGGGCCGCATGAGAGCGGTGGTGTTCGAGAAGTACGGGGAGCCGGCCGAGGTGCGGGAGGTGCCGGACCCGGAGCCGGCCGAGCACGGGGTCGTGGTGCGGGTCGAGGCGACGGGACTGTGCCGCAGCGACTGGCACGGCTGGATGGGCCACGACCCGGACATCACCCTGCCGCACGTCCCCGGGCACGAACTCGCCGGAGTCGTCCAGGCGGTGGGCGCCCGGGTGACCGGCTGGCGGCCGGGCGACCGGGTCACCGTGCCCTTCGTCTGCGCCTGCGGAAGCTGCCCGTCCTGCGCGGCCGGCGACCAGCAGGTGTGCGAGCGTCAGACCCAGCCCGGCTTCCACCACTGGGGGTCCTTCGCCCAGTACGTGGCGCTCGGCCACGCCGACGTGAACCTGGTCGCGGTGCCGGACTCGATGGCCTTCGGCACGGCCGCCGCCCTCGGCTGCCGCTTCGCCACCGCCTTCCGCGCGGTGGTGCGGCAGGGCCGGCTGGCGGCGGGGGAGTGGGTCGCGGTGCACGGCTGCGGCGGGGTCGGGCTGTCGGCGGTGATGATCGCGGCCGCCGCGGGGGCCCGGGTGGTCGCCGTGGACGTCTCGCCCCGGGCGCTCGAACTGGCCCGGACGTTCGGCGCGGCCGCGACGGTGGACGCCTCCGCCGTACCGGACACGGCGGCGGCCGTGACGGAGCTGACCGGCGGGGGCGCCCATCTCTCCCTGGACGCCCTCGGCTCGCCCGCCACCTGCGCCGCTTCCGTCGGCTCCCTGCGCCGCCGCGGCCGGCATGTCCAGGTGGGCCTGCTGCCCTCGGCCGACGGCACCACCCCGGTCCCGCTGGCCCGCGCCATCGCCCTGGAACTGGAGATCCTCGGCAGCCACGGCATGGCCGCCCACGCCTATCCCGGGATGCTGGACCTGGTCGGCAGCGGAGCGCTGCGCCCGGACCTGCTGGTGACGCGGACGATCCCGCTGGACGAGGCCCCGGCCGCCCTCGCCGCCATGGGAGCGGCTCCGGGACCGGGCGTGACCGTCATCGAGCCGTGGCGCTGAGCGCGGCCCACTCACGGTCCAGGATCGCCATGATCACCTCGTCGGCCCACTCGCCGTCGCGTACCTGCACCTCCCGCCGGACCCCCTCGACCACGAACCCGGCCTTCTCGTAGACGCGCAGGGCCCGCTGGTTGTGGGCCCAGGCGGCCAGCTCGATGCGATGAAGGCCGAGCGACTCGAAGCCGTGGGCGACGATCAGCCGGGTCGCCTCGGTGCCGATGCCACGGCCCCGGCCGCGGGGGCCGACGAGGGTGCGGAAGGTGCAGCTCCGGGCGGCGGCGTCGTACTCGTACAGCACCACCTCGCCCAGCACTTCGCCGGTCTGCGGATCGGTGACGGCCAGGTCGAGGCGGTCGGGGGCGGTGGCCCGGGAGCCGTACCAGGTGCGCAGCCGCTCCGGTGTCAGGTCGGTGGACGGCTCGAAGGTGAAGCGGACGACCTCGGGGTCGGCGACGATCTCCCCCATGACATCGGCGTCGGCCTCGGCGAACGGCCGCAGAACGGTCCTGCGGCCGGTCAGAACGGGTTTGACGGAGAAACTCATGGGGCGACTGTGCCCCACACGGCAGGTGGGGCACAGGTGGTTTTCCGGCGCTCAGTCCGCTCTTCGGCCCCGGTTGCCCGGCCGGGAGGCGACCCAGGCGCGGACGGTGTCGGCGTACCAGTAGGGCTTGCCGGCCTCCACCTGGTCCGGCGGGGGCAGCAGGCCGTGCTTGCGGTAGGACCGCACGGTGTCCGGCTGCACCCTGATGTGCGCCGCGATCTCCTTGTAGGACCAGAGCCTTCGGTCGGTCATGCGTCGTACCTCCCCGCGCACGCCGCGGCGCGGCCGGGGGACGGCCGTCGGGGGAGCCGGGCGGTGCACTGGTGATCACCAAGCCTGTGCCCGGTGAACGAGACCGAGGGGCGACGGGCAAGCGGCTGTTGGCCGGGTGTGACCGAGAACCCGCGTAGGTGCGACATCTGTGACAGGAAAGGGGAGTTTGTGACACGGCCGCAGCAAAGTGGCGCGTGATGCGGCCGGTTCGGGCGACGTGGGGCGCGAGGAGGGAGGGAGGGAGGAGCGGGGCGGCGATGCAGCGAGGCCGGCGTTCAGGCTCCGCAGGACCTCAGGAACGCCCGGGTGCGCCGGGCGATCGGCAGCGGCTCGTCCGGGTCGCACGGGTACATGTCCTGCTCGACGATCGCGAACAGATCTGTGGCCAGCCGTCCGGCGGCCTCCAGTACCGGCCCCAGCGCGGGGACCCCGGACGGCGGTTCGCACATCACCCCCTGGGCGACCGCGGGCCCGAACGGCGTGCCCTTGGCCCGCACGTCGGCGAGGATCTCCGGGTCCACCTGCTTGAGATGCAGATAGCCGATCCGCTCGCCGTAGGTCTCGATCAGCTTGACGCTGTCGCCGCCGCAGTACGCGTAGTGCCCGGTGTCCAGGCACAGTGACACCAGATCGGGGTCGGTGCCGTCGAGGAACCGGGTGACGTTCTCCTCGGTGTCGATGTGCGTGTCGGCGTGCGGGTGCACCACGACCGTGAGGCCGTACCGCTCCCGCACCTCGCGCCCCAGCCGTTCGGTCAGCGAGGTCAGGTCGCGCCACTGCCCGGCGGTCAGCGTGTCGGGCTCCAGCACCTCGCCCGTCCGGTCGTCCCGCCAGAAGGACGGGATGACGACCAGGTGGCGGGCGCCCATGGCCCGGGTCAGGGCGGCGATGCCGGAGACATGTTCCCAGGTCCGCTCCCAGACGGCGGCGCCGTGGTGCAGGCCGGTGAAGACCGTGCCGGCCGACACCTTCAGGCCGCGGCGGCCGGTCTCCTCGGCGAGCACCGCGGGGTCGGTCGGCAGATAGCCGTAGGGGCCCAGCTCGATCCACTCGTAGCCCGAGCCGGCGACCTCGTCGAGGAACCGCTGCCAGGGCACCTGCCGCGGGTCGTCCGGGAACCACACGCCCCAGGAGTCGGGCGCCGAACCGATCCGGATGCGGGAAAGTGAGGAGGGTGACAAGGACGTCATGGCCGCCAGCCTGCGGGCGCCCGGAAAGCGGTGTCAAGCTGTCGTCCGAATGTCCGGACAAAAGATTGACAGGGTTCGTCCGGCAGGACTAGAAAGCCCGGGAGGAGATACGCGGGGTGAACCGGACAGCACGGAAGGGATGCCGATGGCGTACGACCTGATCACCATGGGGCGGATCGGAGTGGATCTCTACCCGCTGCGGACCGGCGTCCCCCTCGCCCAGGTGTCGGCCTTCGGCAAGTTCCTCGGCGGATCGGCGACCAACGTCGCGGTCGCCGCCGCCCGGCTCGGCCGCCGCACGGCCGTGATCACCCGTACCGGCGACGATCCCTTCGGCACCTATCTGCACGAGGCCCTGCGCGGCTTCGGCGTCGACGACCGCTGGGTCACCCCGGTCCCCGGACTGCCCACGCCGGTCACCTTCTGCGAGGTCTTCCCGCCGGACGACTTCCCCCTCTACTTCTACCGCCACCCCAAGGCGCCCGACCTGGAGATCGACCCCGGCGACCTGGACCTGGACGCCATCGCCGCCGCCCGGATCTTCTGGGTCACCGGCACCGGCCTGAGCGAGGAGCCGAGCCGTACGGCGACCCTCACGGCCCTCGCCCACCGGGCCCGGTCCGGTACGACGGTCTTCGACCTCGACTGGCGCCCCGTTCTCTGGAACGGCACGGCCCGGACCGACCCCGACGAGGTCCGGCCCCACTACGCCGAGGCGCTGCGGCACACCACGGTCGCCGTCGGCAACCTGGACGAGGTGGAGATCGCGACGGGCGTCCGCGAACCCCATGCGGCGGCCCGCGCCCTGCTGGCCGCCGGGGCCGAGATCGCCGTGGTCAAACAGGGACCCAAGGGCGTCCTCGCCGTCGACCGGACCGGCGAGTGCGCGGAGGTCCCGCCCCTGCCGGTCACCGTCCTCAACGGACTCGGCGCCGGAGACGCCTTCGGCGGCGCCCTCTGCCACGGCCTGCTGGCGGGCTGGGACCTGGAGACGACCATGCGGTACGCCAACGCGGCCGGCGCCATCGTCGCCTCCCGCCTGGAGTGCTCCTCCGCGATGCCGACCCCCGCCGAGGTGGCCGCCGCGCTCGAAGCCGGAGCGGTGCTGTGAGGGCCGGCCGCGTGGCGGGAACGCACACCGAGGGCGGGTCGGGGACCCGGCTGCCGCCCGTCGACGTCTCCGAACTGGTCCGCGTCCGCACCCACCACCCCGAAGCCGTCGCCGAGGCCGCCGCCCGCCGCGCCCGGCGCCCGCTGCTGACCACGAGCGGCCGCCTGATGATCGTCGCCGCTGACCACCCGGCCCGGGGCGCGCTCGGTGCCGGCGGCCGCGCTCTCGCCATGGCCAACCGCGCCGATCTGCTGCGGCGGTTGTGCCTCGCACTGTCCAGGCCCGGCGTCGACGGCGTCCTCGCGAGCGCCGACATCCTGGACGACCTGCTGCTCCTCGGCGCCCTGGACCACAAGGTCGTCCTCGGCTCCATGAACCGCGGCGGCCTGCAGGGCGCCAGTTTCGAACTGGACGACCGCTTCACCGGTCACCGCCCCGAGGACATCCAGCGGCTCGGCTTCGACGCCGGCAAGCTGCTGCTGCGCATCGACTACGCCGACCCCGGCTCCCTGACCACCCTGGAGTCCGCCGCCCGCGTCATCGACGACATGGCCGCTCGCCGGCTGCCGGTCTTCGTGGAGCCGTTCATCACCAGCCGCACCCCCGAGGGGCGGCTGGTCAACGACCTGTCCGCCGACGCCGTCACCAGATCCATCGCCATCGCCTCCGGCCTCGGCGGCTCCTCGGCCTACACCTGGCTCAAGGTGCCCGTCACCGAGAACCCCGACGACATGGCCCGGGTCATGGAGACCTCGACCCTGCCGGCCGTACTCCTCGGCGGTGACGTCGGCGGCTCTCAGGAGCAGGCCGCCGCCTTCGAGAAGTGGCGCGGCGCTCTGCAACTGCCCACCGTGCGCGGCCTGGTGGTGGGCCGTTCGCTGCTGTACCCGGCGGACGGCGATGTGGCCGCCGCCGTGGACACCGCCGCCGGACTGCTGTGAGGGGCCGCATGACCAGTACCGATCTGCACCTGCCCCGGGGAACCGCCGCGAACGGCGGGTACACCCTCGACATCGGCCCCGAGCGCGCCGGATGGGAGTACAGCGGCCTGCGCGTCGTGGAGTTGACACCCGGCGGCAGCCATACGTTCACCACCGGGGGCAGTGAATGGATCGTGCTTCCGTTGCAAGGCGGATGTACCGTGCGAATCGAGGAAGACGAGTTCCAACTCCTGGGGCGGGAGAGCGTGTTCACCGAGGTCTCCGACTTCGTGTACGCGCCCCGCGACGCCCGGGTCCAGATCGCCTCCGGCGCGGGAGGCCGCTTCGCCCTGGCAGGAGCGAAGTGCGAGCGACGACTCCCCGCCCGCTACGGCCCCGCGCCGGAGGTCCCCGTCGAACACCGCGGCAGCGGCACCTGCGCCCGCCGGGTGCGCAACTTCGCGGCGGCCGACACCTTCGACTGCGACCGGCTGATCGCCGTGGAGGTCGTCACCCCCGGCGGCAACTGGTCC
This sequence comes from Streptomyces sp. NPDC005706, assembly GCF_040631045.1. Classification (NCBI taxonomy): domain Bacteria; kingdom Bacillati; phylum Actinomycetota; class Actinomycetes; order Kitasatosporales; family Streptomycetaceae; genus Streptomyces; species Streptomyces sp. NPDC005706. Next base: position 277,530 of record NZ_JBEXYS010000001.1, read on the forward strand.
TCCTACCCGTCGCACAAGCACGACGAGCATCTGCCGGGTGAGGAGTCCCGGCTGGAGGAGATCTACTACTTCGAGATCGACGGCCCGAACGGTTTCGGCTACCAGCGCGTATTCCCCTCGCGGGAGGGCGGCTCCGACGTCCTCGCCGAGGTCCGCTCCGGCGACGCCGTCCTCGTCCCCGACGGATGGCACGGCCCGTCGATCGCCCAGCCCGGCCACGACATGTACTACCTCAACGTCATGGCGGGACCCGGCGAGAAGCGGGAGTGGCGGATCCGCTTCCACCCCGGCCAAGCAGAGAACACAGGGGGCTACCGATGACGATCAGGCTGACCGTCGCCCAGGCGCTCGTCCGCTTCCTCGCCGCCCAGCACACCGAACGCGACGGCGAGCGGCGGCGGCTGATCGGCGCCACCTGGGGCATCTTCGGGCACGGCAACGTCGCCGGGCTCGGCCAGGCGCTGGTCGAGTACGCCGAGGTCATGCCGTACCACCAGGGCCGCAACGAGCAGGCCATGGTGCACGCGGCGGTCGGCTACGCCCGTCAGTCCAACCGCCTGTCCACCCACGCCGTCACGACCTCCATCGGCCCCGGTGCCACCAACCTGGTCACCGGCGCCGCCCTCGCCACCGTCAACCACCTCCCGGTCCTGCTCCTCCCCGGCGACGTCTTCGCCGCCCGCCCCGCCGACCCGGTCCTGCAGCAGCTCGAGGTGCCCTACGCGGGCGACCTCTCGGTCAACGACACCCTGCGCCCGGTGTCCCGGTACTTCGACCGGATCACCCGGCCCGAGCAGCTGATCCCGGGCGCGCTGCAGGCCATGCGGGTCCTCACCGACCCGGTGGAGACCGGCGCGGTCACCCTCGCCCTGCCGCAGGACGTACAGGCCGAGGCGTACGACTGGCCCGAGGAGTTCTTCGCCCGGCGCGTGTGGGTGGTACGGCGCCCCGGCGCGGACCCGACCGAGCTGGCCGAGGCGGTCCAGGCCGTCCGCCGGGCGCGCAGGCCGCTCGTCGTCGCGGGCGGCGGCGTCCACCACAGCCGCGCCGAAGAGGCCCTCGCGGAGTTCGCCGCGGCCACCCGGATACCGGTCGCCTCAACCCAGGCCGGCAAGGGCTCCCTGCGCCACGACCACCCGCAGGACGTCGGCGGCGTCGGCCACACCGGCACCGCCACCGCCGACGAACTGGCCCGCACCGCGGACCTCGTCATCGGCGTCGGCACCCGCTACACCGACTTCACCACCGCCTCCGGCACCCTCTTCGAGAACCCGGACGTCCGCTTCCTCAACCTCAACATCGCGCCCTTCGACGGCCACAAGCTCGCCGGGCTCCCGCTCGTCGCGGACGCCCGCAGCGGCCTGGGCGAACTCACCGAGGCGCTGGTGATGCACGGCCACCGGGCCGCCGGCTCCTACGTCACCGAGTACACCGAGGACAAGGAGCGCTGGGAGCAGCGCGTGGACGCCTGCTTCGAGGCCGACGAGCCCGACGTACGGCCCACCCAGCCGCAGGTCATCGGCGCCCTCGACGCCCTGGCCGACGAGTCCGACATCATCGTGAACGCGGCCGGCTCGCTCCCCGGCGACCTGCACAAGCTGTGGCGGACCAGGTCCCGGGACCAGTACCACCTGGAGTACGGCTACTCCTGCATGGGCTACGAGATCCCGGCCGCGATCGGCGTCAAGCTCGCCGCGCCCGGGCGGAACGTGTGGGCGCTGGTCGGCGACGGCACGTATCTGATGATGCCGACGGAGATCGTGACCGCCGTCCAGGAGGGCGTCGCGATCAAGGTCCTGCTGGTGCAGAACCACGGGTACGCGTCGATCGGCGGCCTGTCGGAGTCGGTGGGCGGCGAGCGGTTCGGCACCGCCTACCGTCACCGCGCGGCCGACGGCACCTTCACCGGCGCCCCGCTGCCGGTGGACCTCGCCGCCAACGCGGCCAGCCTCGGCATGCGGGTGCTGCGCGCGCGGACGGTCCGGGACCTGCGGGCGGCGCTCGCCGAGGCACGCGCGGCCGACACTCCCACATGTGTCTACGTGGAGACCGAAACGTCCGACACTGTGTCGGGCGCGCCTCCGGCGCAGGCCTGGTGGGATGTTCCTGTGGCCGAGACCGCGACCCGATCGTCCGCGGTCAAGGCACGTGAGCTGTACGAACGGCACGTCTCGACCCGACGCCGCCATCTGTAGAAGGAGTCTTAGGGCATGACGAAGATCGTCAACCACTGGATCGGCGGCAAGACCGCCGAAGGCGCGTCGGGTACGTACGGGCCGGTCACGGACCCGGCGACCGGCGCGGTCACCACGAAGGTCGCGTTCGCGTCGGTCGAGGAGGTGGACGCGGCGGTCGCCGCCGCCAAGGACGCCTACCAGACCTGGAGCCGGTCCTCGCTGGCCCAGCGGACCAACATCCTCTTCAAGTTCCGGGCGCTGCTCGACGCGCACCGGGACGAGATCGCCGAGCTGATCACCGCCGAGCACGGCAAGGTGCACTCGGACGCCCTCGGCGAGGTGGCGCGCGGCCTGGAGATCGTCGAGCTGGCCTGCGGCATCAACGTGCAGCTCAAGGGCGAGCTGTCCACGCAGGTGGCGAGCCGGGTGGACGTGTCGTCGATCCGGCAGCCGCTGGGTGTCGTCGCGGGCATCACCCCGTTCAACTTCCCGGCGATGGTCCCGATGTGGATGTTCCCGATCGCCATCGCCTGCGGCAACACGTTCGTGCTGAAGCCGAGCGAGAAGGACCCGTCGGCGGCCGTCCGGCTGGCCGAGCTGCTCGCCGAGGCCGGACTGCCCGACGGTGTCTTCAACGTCGTGCACGGTGACAAGGTGGCCGTGGACCGGCTGCTGGAGCACCCGGACGTCAAGGCCGTCTCCTTCGTCGGCTCGACCCCGATCGCCCGCTACATCCACACCACCGCCTCCGCGGCCGGCAAGCGGGTGCAGGCCCTCGGCGGCGCCAAGAACCACATGCTGGTGCTGCCGGACGCCGACCTGGACGCGGCCGCCGACGCGGCGGTCTCGGCGGCCTACGGTTCGGCCGGCGAGCGCTGCATGGCGATCTCCGCGGTCGTGGCGGTCGGCGCGATCGGCGACGAACTGGTGGAGAAGATCCGCGAGCGGGCCGAGAAGATCAAGATCGGTCCCGGCAACGACCCGGCGTCCGAGATGGGCCCGCTGATCACCGCCGTCCACCGCGACAAGGTCGCCTCCTACGTGAAGGGCGCCGCGGACGAGGGCTGCGAAGTGGTGCTGGACGGCACCGGCCACACCGTGGAGGGCTTCGAGGACGGCCACTGGATCGGCCTCTCGCTGCTCGACAGGGTTCCGGTCACCGCCAGTGCCTACCAGGACGAGATCTTCGGCCCCGTCCTGTGCGTGCTGCGCGCCGAGACGTACGAGGAGGGCGTGGCCCTCATCAACGCCTCGCCGTTCGGCAACGGCACCGCGATCTTCACCCGGGACGGCGGCGCGGCCCGCCGCTTCCAGCTCGAGGTCGAGGCCGGCATGGTCGGCGTCAACGTCCCGATCCCGGTCCCCGTCGGCTACCACTCCTTCGGCGGCTGGAAGGACTCGCTCTTCGGCGACCACCACATCTACGGCAACGACGGCACGCACTTCTACACCCGCGGCAAGGTCGTCACCACCCGCTGGCCGGACCCGGCGGACGCCCCCGCGGGCGTCGACCTGGGCTTCCCGCGCAACCACTGAGAACGCCCCGTCGGGCCGTCCGGATACCGGACGGCCCGACATTTTTTTGCCCCGGCACCTGCGGTTCCCGTTTTCGCGGATGAAACGGGCAAGCCATGAGGGATCTGTCTCTTGCCTTCGAAAGCAAGGTCATTGATCCCTTCGACTTGCTGAATGAACTGCTGTGTGATCAGTGCCTACGAAAGCGATGTGAACTGCGTCGCTTTACGAGTGCGGAATCCGAAGGTAAACCCCCATTGACGCGGCGGTTTTCGAAGGGGTTCTCTAAGCAGCGCCGGGAGCGGACGAGAGAGACGTACGACGATCCGCCGGAGGCGATAGCGCTCCCGACCCCCACCTCAGTCGCACGAGTCGATCGGAACCCCGCCGCATGACCGACACGCTCCGCCCTGTCGACACAGCCGTCACAGACGCTTCCGGCATCCCTGACGGCCCCCAGAAGCTCAAGCGTTCCATCGGCGTCGTCGGCGGCACCCTGCTGACGCTCTCGTGCGTCACGCCCGCGTCCACGCTCTTCGTGGTCATCCCGGACCTGTTCGGCTCCCTCGGCACCGCCACCGCCCTGACGATCGCCATCGGCTCCCTCCTCTGTATCGCCGTGGCGTTCTGCTACTCCGAGCTGGGCACCCTCATCCCCAGCGCGGGCGGCGAGTACGCCATGGTGTCGACGATGGCCGGGCGGCTCGCGGGCTGGCTGGTCTTCGTGCTGTCCCTGCTGGTGGTGATGATCGTCCCGCCCGTGATCGCGATGGGCACGGCCGACTACCTGGCCCCGATCGTCCACCTGGACCCGGCCATGACCGGCGCCGGCGTGATGCTGCTCGCCACCCTCGCCGGACTGCTCGACCTGCGGGCCAACGCCTGGATCACCGGCATCTTCCTGGTCCTCGAGGTCATCGCGGCCGGCGTGGTCGCCCTGCTGGGCTTCTCGCACAGCCACCGCGGCGTCGGCAGCCTGGTCTCCATGCAGGTGGCCGGCCCGAGCGGCCACACCGACCCGGTGACGGCCATGCTCGTCATATCCGGGCTCGCCATCGCCCTCTTCGCCACCCAGGGCTTCTCGACCGCCGTCTACCTCTCCGAGGAACTGGAGCACCCGCGCCGCAACGTCGCCCGCACGGTGCTGGCCACCCTCGCCATCTCCTCGGTCGTCATCATCGTGCCGGTCGCCGCGATCACCATGGGCGCCTCCGACATCAAGGAGCTCACCAGCGGCGACATCAGCTCCATGGTCACCGCCTGGTCCAACTCGGCGGTCGGTACCTTCGTGAGCCTCTGCGTGGCCCTCGCGATCATCAACGCGGGCATCGTCATGGTCATCCAGAACTCCCGCGTCCTGTTCGCCTCCGCCCGCGACAAGGCCTGGCCCGAGCCGGTCAACAACGTCTTCTCCAAGCTCGGCCGCTTCGGCTCCCCCTGGGTCGCCACCCTGGCGGTCGGTGTCCCCGGCGCGCTGCTCTGCTTCGTCAACCTGGACACCCTGTACGGCGTCACCGGTGTCTCCGTGACCGGCATGTACATCCTCGTCGCGGTCGCCGCCCTGCTGTGCCGCCGCGGCTCCCACAAGCACACCTCCGCCTGGCGGATGCCGCTGTGGCCCGCGATGCCGATCCTGCTGATCGTGGTCCTCGCCTACATCCTCACCCAGCAGGAGGCGGGCTACCTGCTGTGGACCGGCGGCATCACCGCGGTCGCCACCCTCTACTGGGCCTTCTACCTGCGCCCGCGCCGCGACACCCGCTGGCTGGTGTCGATCCCGGAGGACGAGCAGGCCTGAGGACCCGGCCGAAGCCCCTGGCCACCACCGCGCACGACCCCTCGCCCTCGCCGCCCGCACTCCGCCGGGCGGCGAGGGCGACCTCGTTCCCGCGGCTCACGCCGGCCCCCTTCCGCGGCGGCGCCACCCGGTCCGGTACCACGCCTGGAGTACGGGGGAGCGCGCCCGTACGCCGCAAGGAGGGTGGGCGTTCAGCCCCTGGGCCGCATGCGCTGTCGGTGGCGGCCCGTACCGTTGATGCATGGATCTTCGAGTGCCCGGACCGCGGGGACTGCTGAAGGGGCCGCGCCGGCTGCTGGCCGCCGCGGCCGCCGTCGTGGTGCTCGCCGGGGCCGGGACGTGGTCGGCCGTCGCGTCCGACGACCCGCCCGGGGTGCGCCGGACCGACCGGGTCATGACCATGGCCGACGGCACCCGTCTGGACACCTCGTACTTCACCGGCGCCTCCGCCGGCCGCCGCCCCGCCGTCCTGATCGGCCACGGCTTCGGTGGCAGCAAGAACGACGTGCGGCAGGAGGCCGAAGACCTCACCCGCGCCGGATACACGGTGCTGACCTGGTCGGCCCGCGGCTTCGGCCGCTCCACCGGGAAGATCGGCCTGAACGACCCGGAGCACGAGGTCGCCGACGTCTCCCGGCTCATCGACTGGCTGGCCGAGCAGCCCCAGGTCCGCCTCGACGGCGAGGGCGACCCGCGGGTGGGCGTGACCGGCGGCTCCTACGGCGGCGCGATCTCCCTGCTCGCCGCCGGACACGACCGCCGTGTCGACGTCATCGCCCCGGCCGTCACCTACTGGAACCTGGCCGACGCCCTCTTCCCGAACGGCGTCTTCAAGAAGCTCTGGGCCGGCGTCTTCTTCAACACCGGCGGCGGCTGTGCCAGATTCGAGCCCGCCCTGTGCCGGATGTACGACCGGGTCGCCGAGTCCGGCACCCCGGACGACGCCGCCCGCGAACTGCTCCGGGAACGCTCGCCGGTCGCGGTCGCCGGCCGCGTCAAGGTGCCCACGCTGCTGCTGCAGGGCCAGACCGACTCCCTGTTCACCCTCGCCCAGTCCGACGCCGCCGAGAAGGCGATCCGCGCGAACGGCGCCCCCGTGGACGTCGACTGGATCGCGGGCGGACACGACGGCGGCGACATGGAGGACGGCCGGGTGCGGGAGCGGGTGACCGCCTGGTTCGACCATTACCTCAAGGGCGAGAAGTCCGCCGGCACCGGCCCCGCCTTCCGCGTCACCCGCACCGGCGGCGTCGACTCCACCGACGGCGCCGCCCGGCTGCGCGGTGCGAGCGCCGGCGCCTACCCGGGCCTGCGCGACCACCCGCGCGCCATCGCCCTGACCGGCCGCGAACAGCACGTGACCAACCCGGCCGGCGCCAGCCCGCCCGGCGTCTCCGCGCTGCCCGGCCTCGGCGGCTCCGGCGGACTCTCCCAGCTCTCCGCGCTCGGCGTCGGAGTCTCCCTCGACTTCCCCGGCCAGTACGCCCGGTTCGACTCGGCCCCGCTCACCCGCGACCTGCGGATCACCGGCACGCCGACCGCCACCGTCCACGTCACCTCCAGCACCGGCGACGCCGTCCTGTTCGGCAAGGTGTACGACGTGGGCCCCGACGGCACCCGGCAGGTGCTGCCCTCCCAGCTCGTCACACCCCTGCGGGTCACCGGCGCCAAGGCCGGCAAGGACGTCACGGTCACCCTCCCGGCGATCGACCACGAGGTGCGCAAGGGCCACCGGCTCCGCCTGGTCCTCGCCTCCACCGACCTCGGCTACGCCTCACCGGCCGCCCCGGCCACGTACACCGTGTCGCTCAGGTCGGACCTGAGCGTGCCGACCGCGCCCGCCGTCGCCACCGCGGCGGCCCCGCTGCCCGCCTGGGTGTGGTGGCTGCCCCTGGCCGGGGCGGTGGGCGCGCTCGCCCTGCTGGTCACCGGCCGCCGGCCCACGGCCGCCCCCGCGCCCGATCCGGCGCTCGCCGACGTCCCGCTGCAGATAACGGACCTGAGCAAGCGGTACACCAGGTCCGCCGACCGGTACGCGGTGCGCGAGCTGTCCTTCCGCGTGGAGAAGGGCCAGGTCCTCGGCTTGCTCGGGCCCAACGGCGCGGGCAAGACCACCACCCTGCGCATGCTGATGGGCCTGATCGGGCCCGACGGCGGGGAGATCCGCGTCTTCGGTCACGCCGTCCGGCCCGGCGCGCCGGTGCTGTCGAGAGTCGGCGCCTTCGTGGAGGGCGCGGGCTTCCTGCCCCATCTGTCCGGCCGGGAGAACCTGGAGCTCTACTGGCGGGCCACCGGCCGGCCGCCCGAGGACGCCCATCTCGACCAGGCCCTGGAGATCGCCGGCCTCGGCGACGCGCTCGCCCGCGCCGTGCGCACCTACTCCCAGGGCATGCGCCAGCGCCTGGCCATCGCCCAGGCCATGCTGGGCCTGCCCGACCTGCTCATCCTGGACGAACCCACCAACGGCCTCGACCCGCCCCAGATCCGCGAGATGCGCGAGGTGATGATCCGCTATGCGGCCGCCGGCCGCACCGTCATCGTCTCCAGCCACCTCCTCGCCGAGGTCGAGCAGTCCTGCACCCACCTCGTGGTGATGGACCGCGGCCGGCTCGTCCAGGCGGGACCGGTGCGGGAGATAGTCGGCTCCGGCGACACGCTGCTGGTCGGCACCGGCACGCCCGTGGAGGAGCCGGTGGTGGAGAAGGTCACGGCCCTGCCCGGTGTCGTCTCCGCCGTCCGCACCGAGGACGGGCTGCTCATCCGTCTCGAACCCGGCGGCACCGCCGAGGAACTGGTCGTGGAACTGGTGCGCCTCGAGGTGCCCGTCGCCTCGGTCGGCCCCCACCGGCGCCTGGAAGACGCCTTCCTCACCCTGATCGGAGGTGCCCCGTGAGCACGCTCACCGAGCCCGTCGAGCCCGTCGAGGTCGCCCCCGGATACCGCGCGGGCCGTACGCTGCCGCTGCGCGTGGAGCTGGTCCGCCAGCTCAAGCGGCGCCGCACGCTGATCATGGGCGGCGTCCTCGCGGTCCTGCCGTTCGTGCTGCTCGTCGCGTTCGCGATCGGCGGCGAGCCCTCGGGCCGCGACGGCCGGGTCACGCTGATGGACACGGCCACCGCCTCCGGCGCCAACTTCGCCGCGGTCAACCTGTTCGTCTCGGCGGGCTTCCTGCTGGTGATCCCGGTCGCCCTGTTCTGCGGGGACACGGTCGCCTCCGAGGCGGGCTGGTCCTCCCTGCGCTATCTGCTCGCCGCTCCCGTGCCGAGAACCCGGCTGCTGCTGTCCAAGCTCGCCGTGGGGCTCGGGCTGAGCCTCGCCGCGATGGTGCTGCTGCCGGTCGTGGCCCTCGCGGTCGGCACGGCCGCCTACGGCTGGGGCCCGCTGCAGATCCCCACCGGCGGCGCGCTCGATCCGGGCACGGCGGCGCAGCGGCTCGTGGTGGTCGTGGGTTACGTCTTCGTGTCCCAGCTGGTCACGGCCGGTCTGGCGTTCTGGCTGTCGACGAGGACGGACGCCCCGCTCGGCGCGGTCGGCGGCGCGGTCGGCCTGACGATCGTCGGCAACGTCCTGGACGCCGTGACCGCCCTCGGCCACTGGCGCGACTTCCTGCCGGCGCACTGGCAGTTCGCCTGGGCAGACGCCGTGCAGCCGGACCCGGAGTGGTCCGGCATGGTCCAGGGCGCGACGGTCTCCGTGACGTACGCCGTGGTGCTGTTCGCCCTGGCCTTCCGGGGCTTCGCACGCAAGGACATCGTCTCCTGACCACGGCCGGACCAGCCGCCGCACACCCCATTGACGTTTCCTTACTTGTGGGTAAGTTGACCCGGCAGTAAGAACCTTCGCCACAGCCGCGACCGGGAGCCGTCATGGGCGTACGCAGGGATCTGAAACGAGCACGACGGCGAGCCGACCTGGCGGCGCGCGGGTCGGTGGAGATCGTCAGGGATCCCGGGGGCACCGTGCGCGAGGTGCGGGCAGCGCTCCTGGCGGCACCGCTCACCGGCGGCTCCATGGCCGACCTCCCGTACTCCCACGCGGCCGGGACCCCGGACGCGGTACTCCTGCGCCGCCGCGCCGGGGGGACCTGGCGCCCGGTGACCGCGGCCGCCTTCGCCGCCGAGGTCACCTCCGTCGCCAAGGGGCTGATCGCCGCCGGTCTGGAACCGGGCGGCCGGGTCGCGGTGATGTCCCGCACCCGCTACGAGTGGACGGTCCTGGACTTCGCGATCTGGGCGGCCGGCGGCCAGTCCGTGCCCGTCTACCCGACCTCCTCCGCCGCGCAGGTCAAGTGGATCGTCCGGGACTCCGGCGCCGGGTACGTGGTCACCGAGACCGCCGAGAACACCGCCACGGTCCTCGTCGGCACCGCGAGCCACGCCCACCGGCCACGGGTGTGGCAGCTGACCCCGCCGGCGGACGCCGGGACGACCGCCGCGAACGCCGTACCGGGCGACGCCCTCGCCGAACTCACCGCCCTCGGCCGTGACCTCGGCGACGACGAGGTCACCAAGCGGCGCGCGGCCCTCACCCCCGACACCATCGCGACCCTCTGCTACACCTCGGGCACCACCGGCCGCCCCAAGGGCTGCGTGCTCACCCACGCCAACCTGCACGCCGAGGCCGCCAACACCGTCGAACTGCTGCACCCGGTCTTCCAGGCGGTCACCGGACAGACCGCCTCCACCCTGCTCTTCCTGCCGCTCGCCCACATCCTCGGCCGTACCCTGCAGCTCGCCTGCCTGATGGCCCGCATCGAGACCGGCCACTTCCCGAGCGTCAAACCCGACGAACTGCGACCCGCGCTCAGAGAGTTCCGGCCCACCTTCCTGGTCGGGGTGCCGTACCTCTTCGAGAAGATCCACGACACCGGGCGCGCCACCGCCGAGAAGATCGGCCGCGGTGCCTCCTTCGACCGCGCCGAACGGGTCGCCGTGCGCTTCGCCGAGGCGTACCTGCGGAAGTTCCTCGGCACCGGCAAGGGCCCGGGCCCCGGCCTTTACGCTGCGTGGGCCCTGTACGACCTGCTGGTCTACCGGCGCATCCGCAAGGAACTCGGCGGCCGCATGCGCTACGCCATCAGCGGCGGCTCCCCGCTGGACCGCGACCTCAACCTCTTCTTCAACGCGGCCGGGATCGTCGTCTACGAGGGCTACGGCCTGACCGAGACCACCGCGGCCGCCACGATCGTGCCTCCGCTCGCCCCCCGCCCCGGCACGGTCGGGCTGCCCATCCCGGGCGTGGCCGTGCGCATCGCCGACGACGGCGAGGTGCTGGTCAGGGGCTCAGTGGTCTTCGGCGCGTACTGGAACAACCCGGCGGCCACGGACGCCGTCCTGTCCGGCGAGTGGTTCGCCACCGGCGACCTCGGCCGCCTGGACGAGGACGGCTACCTCACCATCACCGGCCGCAAGAAGGACATCCTGGTCACCTCCGGCGGCAAGAACGTCTCCCCGGCGATCCTGGAGGACCGGCTGCGCAGCCGCTCACCGGTCGGCCAGTGCCTGGTCGTCGGCGACAACCGGCCCTTCGTCGCCGCGCTGATCACCCTCGACCCGGAGGCGGTGGGGCACTGGCTGACGGTGCGAAAGCTCCCGGCGGACACCCCGCTCGCCGAGCTCGTCCGTGACGAACGGCTTCGCCGCGAGGTGCAGAAGGCGGTGGACCACGCAAACGAGGCCGTCTCCCGCGCCGAGTCGATCCGCGCCTTCGCCCTGATCGAGGGTGAGTTCACCGAGGAGAACGGGCTGCTGACCCCGTCGCTGAAGGTGAAGCGGCACGCGGTGACCGCCGCCTACGCCGAACACATCGAGGCGCTGTACCGCCGGTGAGCACCGGGGTGCTCCCCTTCACTCCGATGGCCCAGGGACCACGGAGACGTCAGGAACTCGACGCAGGCCGAGCGACGAGCCGGCCTCGCACGTCCTGGACGGCACCCCCGTCGTGGCGGGCGACGGCCCCGGTGGCGACTGAGCCGGCCCGTCCCCCGGCACCGCCCGGAGGGCGGTTTCTCATGCTTCCGCGCCCGTGAAAATGCGCCGGTGTCGGCCAAGGTGTCAATTCTGTGGGGGCGTTCGAGTGAATTGACGGGTGGTATGCGTTCCGCAGTTTCTTCCGCTGTCTATTCCTCGTTTTACAACTGCCGGTCATGGTGCGAGCCGTTGAAGCTGTGCTCGCTCGACCGAAGCCGCTCGCTTGGTTTCGGCCGTCAAAAGGGCATGACCGCAGAGAAGGGAAAGTCTCATGAACAAGAGCGCTGTTGTGCTCGTCGGCGCGATCCTGGCTCTCGGTGGGGCGGCCCCCGCGTTCGCGGACTCCGGCGCGGAAGGCGTCGCCGCCAACTCGCCGGGCGTCGTCTCGGGCAACGCCATCGAGGTGCCGGTCCACGTTCCGGTCAACGCCTGCGGCGACTCCGTGGACGTCATCGGGGCGCTGAACCCGGCGCTCGGTGCCAGGTGCGACAACGACTGAGTGCAGTAACCCGACGCCTCAGCCCACCGGCTGTGTCGTGGCCGGCCCCGGACCTCTTTCTCGTTCCGGGGCCGGCCTTCCCATTTCTACGAGCAGGAAGACAACGACATTGCGACAGACCCTCAGCAAGGGCATCCTCGTGGCCGCCGCTGCGACGGGCATGCTGTCCTTGTACGGCGGCCTGGCCCTCGCCGACTCGGGCGCGCACGGCGCCGCCCGGCAATCGTCCGGGGTGGTGTCCGGTAACACCGTCCAGGCCCCGGCCAACGCCCCGGCCGACGTCTGCGGCAACTCCGCGAACGGTACCGCCGCGCTGAACCCCGCTTCCGGCGGCTCCTGCGCCGGCGGCCATGAGTCCGGCCCGGACAGCGGCAAGGGCAACGCCACGAACGCGGACCCGGCGGACGAGTCCGACTACAGCGACGACGTGACCCCGACGGCCGAACCGAGCAAGGGAAACGATTCGGCTCAGTCCTCGCACGGCGAGGAGGACAAGGCCGAGGGCCCCTCGAAGGAGGAGGAGCACTCGACCGAACCCTCGTACGGGCGCGAGGAACCCAGCCAGGCACCCTCGTACGGCGATGAGGATCACTCCTCCCAGTCCTCGTACGGGGAGGAGAAGCCCACCAGCGCGCCCTCGTACGGCGATGAGGAGCACTCCTCCCAGTCCTCGTACGGGAAGGACGACGAGCCCTCGGCCCCGCCGTCCTACGGGGACGACGAGCCCTCTCAGAAGCCCTCGTACGGTGACGACGAGCCCTCTCAGAAGCCTTCGTACGGCGACGACGAGCCTTCGCCGAAGCCCTCGTACGGTGACGACGAGCCTTCGCCGAAGCCCACGTACGGCGACGACGAACCCACCCAGAAGCCTTCGTACGGTGACGAGGAGCACTCTCAGAAGCCCTCGTACGGGCATGACGAGCCCACTCCGAAGCCCTCGTACGGGACCGATGAGCCTTCGCAGAAGCCTTCGTACGGGGACGACGAGCCCTCTCCCAAGCCCTCGTACGGCCACGACGAGCCCTCTCCCAAGCCCTCGTACGGGGACGACGAGCCCTCTCACAAGCCTTCGTACGGCCACGACGACCACTCGAACCCGCCCTCGTACGGCCACGACGACCACTCGGGTCCGCCCTCGTACGGCGATGACGACACACGCCCGTCCTACGGCGGCGGGGAGCATCACCGGCCCCACCACCACCACGGGGGCAGACCCCACCTCCCGCACACCGGTGGCAACGCCGAAGCCATGATCGCTGCCTCCGCGGCGAGCGCCGCGCTGCTCGTGGCCGGAACCATCCTCTACCGCCGGGGCCGCCGCACCGCGTCCCGTCGCTGACGTGCCGGGTGCCGGAGCCCAGTGCCCCGGCACCCCGCTTGTTCGGCCGTACGGGGGGCACGGCCACCTGTAAGCCGTAACCGCGTTGGCGGAGCCCCCGTTCGTATGACTGGGTGTCAGTAACAGCAACCGCCGGGCGAGCAGGCGGGCGTGCGGGAGAGGGAGGATCCCGGCATGGCTCCACAGCGGCGAAGGCCCCGGTACCGGCTGACGCTCATCGCGGCCGGGATCACCGCCGCGGCGATCCTGGCGGCGGGACCGGTTCCCGGCCCGGTGACCTCCACACCGGCGCCACCCGCGCCCACGGCGTCCCCGTCCGCCGCCTCCGCACCCGCGACCACCGCACCGGCCACACCACCGGGCTCGGCCTCGCCCGACGCCACGAAGGCGGCCGCCGGCATCGCTCCCTTCGGAGCCTTCCTCGACTCGGGGCCGCTCGGGGTGACCCGCCTGTCGGGGCTGCGGCGCTGGCTCGGCGGCACCGAGCCGAAGGTCGCGCACACCTATCTGCCCGGCGGCAGATGGACCGACATCGAGGGCCCGTCCGGCTTCCTGGACGCCTGGGCGCGGTGGCGGCGCGCGCAGGCGGACCGCACGCTCGTGCTCAACGTGCCGATGCAGGAGCGCAACGAGGAGAACGTCTCCGACGACCAGGTGCGCGAACTGCTCCGGCAGGGGGCGGCCGGGGAGTTCGACCAGCACTTCCGGACGCTGGCCGAGCGGCTGGTGGAGTCGAAGGTCCCCGACACCGTGCTGGTCCTCGGCTGGGAGATGAACGGCGTCACCTACACCCACCGCTGCGGACCGGACCCGGCGGCCTGGAAGACGTACTGGAAGCGGATCGTCACGGTCATGCGGTCGGTGCCGGGCCAGCGGTTCCGGTTCGACTTCACCCCGAGCCGCGGCCGGGACGGCGTCCCGTGGACCGAGTGCTATCCCGGGGACGACACCGTCGACATCATCGGCATGGACGCCTACGACCAGCCGGCCGGACTGACGTTCGGCGAACAGGTGAAGGAGCCCTACGGGCTGCGGCAGCACGTCGACTTCGCCGAGGCGCACCACAAGCCCATCTCCTATCCGGAGTGGGGACTCTTCCGCAACGGCGACAACACCGACTACATGCGGGGCATGCTGGCCTGGATCGAGGAACACAAGCCGCTGTACAACACCCTCACGGACTACTGCCCGCACGGCGTGTGGCAGTGCGCGCAGAACCCCCGTTCGTCCCAGGTCTACCGGTCCTTCCTGTACGGCCGCGACGCGCAGCCCGCGGCTCCGGCACCGACGCCGTCCACGCCGGTCCCGGAGCCCACGAAGTCCACCGCGCCCACGCCGGAGCCGGCCGGCGACTGCCCGGCCCCGGACCCGGCCGACTGGGTGAAGTACTGGCTCGGCCGGAAGTTCTGCCTCGACTGGTGAGGCCCGCCACGGGCGGGCCCCGGCGTCAGCCCGACGGCCGCTCCCGCCACCGGCGCAGCGCCTTGCCGCCCCGCTGCCGGGCGGCCGCGCCGAACAGCGTGGCCGACAGCAGCGGCGCGGTCCGCCGCCGGGCCATCAGCAGCCGCCGGTTGGGGACCTGTTCGGGCCGCCAGTGCATCTTGTACGGCTCGTTGCCGCGCAGCAGACTCAGCGTGCCGCCTCCGTCCGCGCCACCGATGCGCGCGGCCTGCTCGCTGCAGGCGTCCAGCAGCATCACGGCCACGTCCGCCTTGCTCTCCCGCAGCCGCGGATGCGCGCCGTACAGATAGCCGCCGGCCAGGCTCCGGGACCGCAGCGTCAGGTCGACGGCGAGCACGTCGTCGCCGATCCGGAACTCGGTGACGACCGCGCTCCCGGAGCGGACCAGCTCGGGCACCGCGCGCACCAGATGCTCGCGGAACCGCGGCAGCATGTGCTCGGCCGTCACCTTGCGCTCCTGCCACTGCAGCCGGTGCAGCTCCAGCATCCGGTGCAGGGCCCCGGCCGCCTCGTCGGGCCGGGACACGTGCCGCACCACGCCCAGCGACTCATGCCGGCGCAGTTGCGCGCGGACCCGCTGGGCCCGCTTCGTGGGCAGCCGGGCGGCCAGCTCGGCCAGCGGGACGGCGGGGAGCTCCAGGCACAGCGAGTCGCGGACCGTGCGGCGCGGCCCGCGCCAGCGGTCGTAGACCCGCTCCACCGCACCACCGGGCCGCACCTCACGGAAGTCGACCAGGGCGGTGCGGGCCGCGTCCCACAGGGCGTCGGCGAGGGCGTCGGCCGCCCGCCCGTCGTCGGCGTCGTCCAGCAGGACGTCCCCGTAGTCGGAGATCGACCCGCCCAGCGGCACCAGCGCCGGCAGCGGGCGGCGGACCAACATCAGTGGCGCCGCGCCGACCAGTTCGTCACCGGAGCGCACCAGCAGCACCCGTAGCCGGCCCCGCCCGCCGTACGACCGCCACCACGAGTCCAGCCAGGCGTGGTGCTGGAACGGGGTCGCGGTGGCGCACCGCTCGTACAGCCGCCCCCAGGCCGGGGCCAGCGCGGCGAAGGCGTCCTCGTCGGTGACGAGGTCGGTGGTGTGGGCCCGGACCGACGGGCAGACGGCCGTCACAGCTGGCCGTGCGCGTCGGAGGCGACGGCCGGGCCGGGCACCGACGCCGGGCGGAGCTCGGCGCCGGCCTCGTCCTCGGGCCTGCGCCGGGGCCGTACCAGCAGCACCAGGGCGCCGAGCAGTCCGCCCGCACTCGTCCCGACCAGGCCCGTGACCACGGGGGAGGCCGAGGTGGGCGCGGTCGGCCGCGGGGCCCGGGAGAACTGCACCAGCTCGACATGGGTGTCGGCCTTGGTGGCGTTGGCGTGCTGGGCCAGGGAGCGGGCGACCGCGTTGGCCATGTCGGCGGCCTTGGCCGGGCGGCCCGAGGTGGCGGAGACGGCCACCATCGGGGCGTCCGGCGAAGTGGCCGTGCGCACACTGCCGCGCAGGGTGTTCACCGGCACCCCGGCCCACACCTGCGCGTCACCGAGCACCGCGAGGTCGGTGGCGACCCGGCCGTAGGCCTGGGCGAAGCCGACCGCGGCGGCGGAGTCGGAGCTCTCGGTGGGTACGGCGATGACGTAGCTGGTGGCCGTGTACACCGGCGGCTTCAGCACGCCGTAAGCACCGCCGAGCAGCCCGCCCGTGAGGACGCCGGCCGCCACCAGGGACCAGGGCGGAAGCGCGCGCAGGCGCCTGAAGCGGGCCGGGCGGGAGTGCCGGCTGGGATTCTCGGTCATGGCGAGCTGACTTCCTCGGGAGATCGGGACCTGGGGAACGTGCCGGCCAGCGCCGCCGTGTAGACGTCCATGAGCCGGGCGGCGCTGCGGGTGATGCAGTAGTGGCGGGGCGCCTCGGGGGCGCTGCGGGGGCCGGGTCCGGCGGCGCGCACCCCGGCGAGCGCGCGGGCGTAGGCGTCGGCGCCGCCCGTGACGCGCAGCGCGCCCGGGGCGGCCTCGGGCGGCAGGTCCTCGACGGCCGGGCAGGAGGCGTAGCGCACCGGCAGCCCGGCCGCCAGCGCCTCGACGACGGCCAGCCCGAAGGCCTCCTGCGTGGACGGCGCGGCGAGCACGTCCATCGCCGAGGTCAGCGCGGGCAGTTCGGGACCGGGCGAGCCGTCCGGGGCGTAGGGCCGCTCACCGGCGAACAGCACCCGGCCGGCGACGCCGGCCTCCTCGGCGGCCCGGCGCAGGGCGGCCTCCTCCGGGCCGCCGCCGACCAGCAGCAGCCTGCAGTCGTCCGGGAGCCGGGCGAGGGCCCGGATCAGGACGTCGAAGCGTTTGCCGGGAACGAGCCGGCCGATGCCGCCGATGACGAACGCGTCGTCCGGCAGCCCGAGCCGGGCGCGGGTCAGCCGCCGCCGTGCCGGGTCGAAACGGAACCCGTCGAGGTCGATGCCGTTGGGCACCACCGCGATGCGCGGCCGGGGCACCCCCCACAGGGTGAGCCGGTCGGCGACCGTGGGGGAGACCGCGACGGTGGTCCGGCCCAGCCGTTCGCCGGCCAGGTACAGCGCGCGCACCCCCGCCGTGAGCGGCCGCCCCTCCATCTGCGAGTCGCCGAGGGAGTGTTCGGTGGCCACGACAGCGCGCACCCCGGCCAGCCGGGCCGCGATCCGGCCGTACAGGCAGGCCCGGTAGAGGTGGGTGTGCACGAGGTCGTAGCGGCCGCGCCGGATGACACGGGCCAGGCGGGGCAGCGCCGCCACGTCCCGGTTGCCGCTCATGCCGAGGTGCGTCACCCGCACCCCGTCGGCGGCCAGCCCGTCGGCCACCGGCCCGGGGTTGGTCAGCGTCACCACGTCGCACCGGGCGGGCAAGTGCCGCAGCAGCAGACGCAGCTGCTGCTCGGCGCCGCCCACCCCGAGTCCGGTGATGATGTGCAGCGCCCTCACCGCGGCCCCTCCGGCACCGGCCGGCGGCGCAGCCGGTGCAGCCGGTACTTCAGAGACAGGCGCACATCGGTGTCGTGCTGCCCGACGTACACCCGGGGCAGGGCGTACGGGCCGGTCAGCGCGCCGGGGTCGATGGCGCAGGCGTAGTCGTACCCGGCCTCCCGCACCGCGTCGGCGGCGCGGGCGTCGACCGTGCCGTACGGATAGCAGAAGCCGGTGACCGGAGCGCCGGTCAGCCCTTCGAGCAGGACCCGGCTCTCGACGGTCTCGGCCTTGAGCGTGAGGTCGTCGGCCCGTGTCAGGTCGACGTGGGTCAGACCGTGCGAGCCGATCTCCACGCCCGCCCGGGCCACGCGCCGGATCCCGTCGGCGGTCAGCAGCGGCTTGCGCGGGCCCAGCGGGTCCCACGCGTTGTCGCCGCCGAGCCGGCCGGGCAGCGCGAACAGGGTGGCCGTGCACTCCCAGCGGGCCAGCACGTCGACCGCGCCGGTCAGGAAGTCGGCGTAACCGTCGTCGAAGGTGAGCCCGACCAGACCGCGCCCCTCCCCGCGGGCACGGGCGGTGAGCAGTTCGCGCACCGACACCCCCCGCAGGCCCCGGCCGTGCAGCCAGCGAAGCTGCCGCTCCAGCCGGTCGGGCGTGACGGTGATCCGGTACGGGTCGTCGGCGCGGTCACCGACCGAGTGGTACATGGCGATCCACGGGACGCGGCCCGGGCCCGCGGCGGCTGCGCGCCGGGGTGACTCAACGGAGGACGGCATGGGCGAGCCTTCCGGCGAGGGTGCGGACGATTCGGATGACGAAGGTGCAGCCCTGGGCGCCCAGGGCATGGCCGAGCAGGACGAACACGACGGTCACGGTGGTGCCGCCGGCCAGCAGACCGGCGAGCGGGGCGGTGGGCAGGCTCGCGGCGAACGCCCCCGCCGGGGTGGCCACCGCGGCGGCTCCCAGCGGCCGGCTCAGCTCGCGCAGCACGCCCCGGGCCCGCACGGGCACGCTGCGCGAGGCCAGCCCGGACAGCAGCAGGACGGCGGTGACGGTGATCCCCGCGGCGTTGGCGGCGGCGATGCCGGTGACGCCCCAGGAGCCGATGGTGCCGGCGCCGATCCAGGCGGTCGCGGCGATGCCCGCGGCCATGGCGGCGAGCGGGTACCAGGTGGCGCGGCCCGCCGAGAAGTAGGAGCGGACCAGCACGCCCGTCAGGGTCTGGCCGAGCAGGCCGAGCGCGTACACCCGCATGACGTCCGCCGTGGCCGCGGTGTCGGCGGCGGTGAACGCGCCGCGCTGGAAGAGGAGCCGGATGATCAGCGGGGCGCAGGAGAGGACGGCCGCGGTGCCGAGCAGCACCAGACCGGCGGCCACCGCCAGATCGCGCTCCACCCTCGTCCGGGCCCGCTCGGAGTCGCCGTCCGCGAGGGCCCGGGCCACCACCGGGAAGGTGACCGTGCACAGCATCATCGACAGCATCATCGGGATCTGCGCGACCTTCTGCGCGTAGTTCAGGTGCGAGATGGCCCCGGCGGGCAGCTGAGAGGCGAGGAACCGCTCGATGAGCACCTGCGACTGCCGGCACAGCCCGAACAGCAGCACGGTGGCCATCAGCGCGACGTCCACGGGCCGGGCGCCGGCGGCGTCCCCGGAGACGGCCCGCGTCACCCGGCGGTCGCGCAACCGGCGCACCAGGTCCGGCAGTTGGACCAGCACCATCAGGCATCCGCCGGCCGCGACCCCGAACGCCGCCGAGCGCACCCCCCAGCGCCCGCCGAGCCCGAACATCGCCGTGATGATGCCGATGTTGTACACGACGTAGATCGCCGCCGGGGCCAGGTAGCGGCCGTGGGCCCGCAGCGCCGCGCTGCAGTACCCGGCGAGCCCGAAGCTGAGCACACAGGTCGCGGTGAGCCGGGTGCAGTCGACGGCGAGGGCGGGGTCGGGCAGCCCGGGCGCGAGCACCCCGACCAGTTGCGGCGCGGCGGCGGCGAGCAGCGCGCCCACCGCCGTGAAGGCCAGTGCCAGCCGGGGCAGGCTTCCTGCCACCAGGGACCGCACGGGATCGCCCGGGGCGCCCTGCGCACGCCGGGCCAGGGCGGCGCTGAACGCCGGGATCAGCGCGAACGCCAGCCCCTCCTCGATGAGCAGCGTGGCCGCGAACTCCGGCACGGTCCAGGCGACCAGGAAGGCGTCGGTGTCCCGCCCGGCCCCGAAGAGCTGCGCCAGCGACTGGTCGCGCAGCAACCCGAGGAGGGAGCCGGCGACCGAGAGGGAGGCGGTGACCAGAGCGGCGCGGGCGAGGAACCGGGGGATGGGCGGGGTGGGTTCGGGCGTGAGGGCGGATGCGCGGCCGGACCCGGGGTCGGGGCCGGACTCCGGGGCGGTGCCGTCTCCGGCGCCGGGCGTCGCGTCTGTGCCGGGCCCGGCATCCGTGCCGGGCGTGATGTCCGTGCCGGGCATGGCATCCAGGTCGGCCATGGCACCCGCGCCGGGCGTGATGCTTGCGCCGGGCATCGCGTCCACGTCGGCCATGGCACCCGCGCCGGGCGTGGCACCGGCGCCTGACGTCGCCTCCGCTCCGGGCACGGCGCCACCTCGTGCGGCCGTCCGCGCGGCCGGCAGGGGCACCCCGCCCACCGGCCCCGCAGCGGCGGATTCCGCCGGCGGCCCGGCCGGCCCGCCGGCCTCGGGGCTCGCCGCGGGCCCGGCCGGTGCCCGGGGGTCCCGCGGTTCGCGGGACGGGATCGCCGTCATCGCGCGGCCGCCTCTCCCGGCTCCGCGGCGCGTTCGGCCGTGGCGTTGCCGGACAGCGCCCACCAGGCCGCCAGCCCCAGGCACACCGCGGTCAGCACGGTCGAGGGGCCGCCGATGTCGGCGTAGGCGAAGTCGACCAGCTGCCAGACCAGCAGTCCGCAGGCGACCAGCGCGCACTCCCGGCCCCCGCGCGAACGCCGGGTCCGCCACAGGTTCCGCAGCGCGCACACCAGCAGGGCCAGCCAGCCGCCCGCCAGACCCAGCAGCCCGAGGAGACCCTGCTCGCCGAGCACCAGCAGGTACATGTTGTGCGGGGAGAGCAGCGGCTGGCGGCGGAAGGCGGCGCCCGCGCCCGCCGTGTCGCTGCCCGAGGACAGCGCCAGCGAGGCGTGGCCGTCCCGGTACTCGGGGAAGCCCTTGAGACCGACGCCGGTCAGCGGGTGTTCCCGCCACATGTCGGTGGCCGCCGCCCACATGGTGTACCGGTCGGTGACGGACTGGTCGGGCGCGTCGGCGACCTGGGTGATGCTGTCGAACCGCTCCTGCAGCATCGCCGTACCCACCCCGAAGCCGCCCACCAGGACCACGCCCGCGGCCACCGCCGCCGCCCCCACCCGAAGCGCCCGGCGCGGGCCGGCCAGCGCGAGCTGGACGGTGACGGTCACGACGGTGGCGATCCAGGCGCCGCGGCTGAAGGACAGGGCGAGCGGCGGCAGCAGGGCCAGGGCGCAGGCCGCCGCGGTCCACCGCTCGCGCCCCGACGCCCGGCCCAGCGCCAGGCCCACCGCGCAGACCAGCCCGAAGGACACCACCGTCGCCATGCCCATCACGTCCGACGCCCCGAAGGTGCCCACCGCGCGGACGTCCTCGCCCTCGTACGACGCCCCCGTGCCGGTGACGTACTGGTGCACCCCGAGGATCCCCTGCCACAGCGCGAGCGCCACGAGCGACCAGGCCAGCAGCCGGAAGTCGCGCCGGTCGCGAACCAGCAGGAGGACGGCGGCGGGTACGAGGACGAAGATCTGCAGGTAGCGGCCGAGGCCGGTGATTCCGGAGCCCGGTGACACCGCACCCATCGCGGCGAGCGCGAGGCCCGCGACCGGCAGCCCGAGCACGACGGCGGCGGTACGGGACAGCGGGCGCCGGCGTTCCCGCAGGAGCCGTACGGCGCAGTGGGCGACGACCACGGCGGACATGGCGTCGGCCGGGCCCGCGCCACCCTCGCCGCCGGGCTGGCCCGGCAGCGCGAGCAGCGCGACCACGGCCACCACGGACAGCACCGGCGAGGGCCTGAACGGGCGGTGGAGCGGCAGGGCGAGGCTCATCGGTCAGCTCCCCGCCGACCGCACGAGCGCGACCGCGGTGCGCAGCAGGATGCAGACGTCCTGCCACAGCGACCAGTTGTCGATGTAGGCGTTGTCGAAGCGGGCCCGGTCCTCGATGGAGGTGTCGCCGCGCAGGCCGTTGATCTGGGCGAGCCCGGTGATGCCGGTCCGCATGCGGTGGCGGGCCGCGTAGCCGGGGTGGTTCTGGCTGAACAGGGAGACGAAGTAGGGCCGTTCGGGACGCGGCCCGACCAGGCTCATGTCGCCCCGGAACACGTTCCACAGCTGCGGCAGCTCGTCCAGCGAGGACCGCCGCAGGAAACGGCAGAAGCGGCTCATGTCGCGCTCGCCCGCCACGCTCCACCGGGTGGCCGCCTCGTGCTGGTCGACCGGGCGGTGGGTGCGGAACTTCAGCAGTGTGAAGGCGCGCCCGTCCTTGCCGATGCGTTCCTGCCGGAACAGCACACCGGGTCCGTCGGTGAGCCGGAGCACCACCGCGCACACCAGCAGCACGGGGGAGACCGGCACCAGCAGCGCCCCGGACACCAGCAGGTCCAGCAGCCGCTTGCCGAGGCTCCCGCGCCGCCCCGAACCCAGGTCCAGGTGGTGCACCGCGAACCCGGCGAGCTGGTCGCCCGACCCGTGCGCCGGGCTTTCCGGGTCCACCTCCCACACCGTGCAGCCCGCCTCCAGCAGCGTCCGCAGCAGCGGCGCCCGCTCGGTGCGCACGGCCGGTGCGACGGTGAGGACGACCCGCACGCCGTTCTGGATGAGCGCGCGTCCCACCTCCTCGTCCGTGGTGAGCACGGGCAGCCCGCCCGGGCCTTCGGGGTGTTCCGCCACGACGCCCACCGGCCGCACCCCGCAGCGCGGATGCCGCAGCAGCGCGGCGGCCACCCGCTGCGCGGTCGCGGCGGGGCCGACGACCAGCGCCGGGCGCGGGTGGCCGGCCAGGACGGCACGGCGCCGCCAGTGCACCGCGCCGCGCCCCGCGCAGGCCACGGCCGCGTGCAGCGTCCAGCCGAGCAGCAGACCGCGGGCGGACAGCGCCAGACCGGGGTCGTAGGCGGCTCGCAGCGTGGCCACGGCGAGCCAGGTGACCGCGATCCGGCCGCAGACGGCGGGCAGTTCGTCGAGCACGCCGAGCACCGGCCGCGCCGTACGCGGCCGTAGCAGTATGGTGCCCGCCACCAGCACGGCGACCAGTAACGGCCGGTGGACGGCGCCTTCCAGGGCGAGCGCGCCCGCGCAGGCGGCGAGCACGTCGGCGGCGAGCAGGGGCAGCGGCGAGGCGGGCCGCGCGGGCGGCCGGCGCACCGGGAACCGGGACCCGCCGGTGGCGCGGGCGGGCAGCACCGAGAGGGGCGAGAGTCCGTGGTCCCATGGCTGGCCGCCGGTGGAGGGGACGGTACTTTCCGCGGTCACGAGAGGATGGACTCCCTGCGCTCGAAGGACACGGGTGGCCGGGACCCGAGGAGGTCGCGGTAGAGGTCCGCGACCCGCTCGGCGGTGTGCCGCACGTCGTGCGTGGACAGGACGTGACGGCGCCCCTGGTCCGCCAGGGCGGCGCGCAGGGGGACGTCGGCGAGCAGCGCGGTGACGGCCGCGGCCAGCGCCACGGGGTCCGCCGCCGGCACCAGACAGTGGGGCGCGAGGGCCGGGGGCAGGCTCTCCCGGGCGCCGTCGACATCGGTGAGTACGACGGGCCGTCCGCAGGCCAGCGCCTCCAGCGGGGCGAGCGCCATGCCCTCCCAGCGCGAGGGCAGGACCACCAGGTCGGCGGCCCGGTACCAGGGCACGGTGTCGTCGACGGCGCCCGCGAAACGGACCGAGGGATGCGCCCGGGCGCGCAGCGCGTCCCGGTCGGGTCCGTCGCCGACCAGCACCAGCCGGGCGTCCGGCGCCGTGCGCCGGACCTGCTCCCAGGCGCGCAGCAGCACGTCCTGGCCCTTCTGCCGGCACAGCCGCCCGACGCAGACGACGAGCGGCGCGGACGGATCGAGGTCCGGCGCAAGCGCGGTGCGGGAGGGCGCGGCGGGTGCCGTGGCGGCGGGTGCGGGGGAGAAGCGGGCGGTGTCGATGCCGTTGGGGATGACGGCGTACGAGGCGTGGACACCGGCGCGTACTCCGGTCGCACGCTCCGCCTCGCTGACGCACACCACCCGGTCGGCCCACCGGGCGCCCCAGCGCTCCCAGCGCAGCGCGAGGCCCGCGGTCACTCCGCCGACGGCCTCGAACGACCATGCGTGCGGCTGGAACACGGTCGGGATGCGGCCGCGTACCGCCAGCCGGGCGGCGAGCCCGGCCTTGGCGCTGTGCGCGTGCACCAGTTCGGGCCGCACCTCTTCGATCAGACGTGCCAGCCGCCGCACCTCACCGGCCAGCCCCGGACCCGGCGACCGCGTGGCCCGCCAGGGGCGGAATCCGGCGCCCGTCCGCCGCAGCTCCGAGCCGAGGTCACCGCCGGGACAGCCGACGGTGACCTGGGCGCCGGACGCCAGCTGAGCCCGCACGAGGTCGAGCACGACACGGGCGACCCCGCCGTCGACGGGTTGCGCGAGATGCAGAACCCGCGGCCGAGGATCGGGTGCCGGTCGGTGCATTCTCGGGTTCCTCGCTCACAGGGGCGCTCGGGGCTGAGGGTGGGTACGCGTGTCGTGCCGGCGCGTCCGCCGCCACGAGGTGTGCGCCGGTCCACGCCGCGTCCCGGTGAGCAACGAGCCGGAGGCCCGGCTGGTCACCACCGCGCCGCCGAGCCGGGTCGGCTTCGAACACATCTGCGTGGCGGTGATCGGGGTGTGCAGTCCCTCCTCCCGCACGTGGTGGAGAGGGCAGCAACTCTATGAGGCGCAAGGATTAATCGGAAGAAACCGGACAAGTGTGTCGGAATAGTGAAAGGGTACTTCGGCACACATCACCCCTTTGGCGGCGGAACCCCGGTGGCTGCCACGCGTTGACACAGCGCTGGGCATCCCGCCCGGATGTTTGTGTCGATCCCAAGGAGCACTTCTCCATGTCGCGTATCGCGAAGGGTCTGGTTCTGACCTCCGCCGCCGTCGCGGCCGTCGCCGGCGGTGTCGGCGTGGCCGCCGCCGACTCGGGTGCGGACGGCCTCGCCGCCAACTCCCCGGGCGTGCTGTCGGGCAATGTCATCGAGGCCCCGATCCACGTGCCGGTCAACGTCTGCGGTGACACCGTCGACGTCATCGGCCTGCTGAACCCGGCAGTCGGCAGCGGCTGCGTCAGCGACTGACGCCGAGGCGCACCCCCTTCGCCGGCCGCCCGCCCGTGCCTCACGCACGGACGGGCGGCCGGTTCGTGTACCGCCTCCGCCGGATGCTCCACCCGGGCTCCGAGCGGTTGCGGTACGACACCGGCGGTTCAACGGTGGCTGAGACTCCAGCCCCACCGAAAGGAACCCGCATGCGTGTGCTGCCTCCACGGCGTCTGGCGTCCGTCACCCTCTGCGCCGCCTTCCTGGTCGGCATCGCCGGCTCCGCCGCCGTCGCCACCGACCTGGCCCGTGAGCGCACCCCGACGGGTTCCCGCCCTGCCGTCCCCGGCGCCGCCCCGCTGCTCGCCCGGATCAAGGCGCTGAGCGACACCGGCTCCGTCCCCGCGCCCGTCAGGGAACTGCTCGAACAGTCGCTCCGCACGGGCCGGCTGACTGCCAGTGAGGCGCACCGGCTGGGCGAGGCGGCCGAACGCTCCGTCACCGAGGCGGCCAGCGGGGTCCCGACGACCGCCGCCACACCGGCCACGCCGCTCGCGGCGATGACACCCGCGGCTACGGCGGACACGCCGACGAGTGCCGCGACGCCTTCCATGGACCCGACGCTGTCCACCGCCGCGTCGCCCTCCATGGACCCGACGCTGTCCACCGCCGCGTCGCCCTCCATGACAGCCGTGCCGACGGCGGTGACGCCCTCCGCGGCGACCGGCCCCGAGGCCCCCGCCACGCCCGCCGTCCCCGCCGACGGCGCCATGAGCCGGACCCTCGGCCTGCCGGACCCCGCCGTGGCTCCGCCGGCCGCCGACGGTGCGGCCCGCATGGCGGCGCCCACCGCCCGGGACGCCACGAGTGACGCGCTCGCCGCGCTGACCGGCGCGATCGACGCCCTGGTCAAGGCCGTCGTCTCCAGCCGCGACGACGTACTGCCGGCCGCCACCGGCGTGGTGAACGACCTGCTGGGCCTGCTCAAGCCGGCCCTCCCCGGCACCGGGACACCCACCCCGAGCCTGGCGCTGCCCAGCCTGCCGGCCGTGCCCAGTCTGCCGGCGGTCCCGGCGCTGCCGACCGGGTGACGACTTCCCCGCCTCCGCCTCGAAGGCATCTCATATGCCTTTTCCTCGCAGGGTTTCCGGCCCGACGGCGACTCGTTAGGCACGGCGTCAGAATTCTCCGGGGTGACGTGAGTTGCCGAAGGAAGGAACACGATGAAGTCCCTCAAGGCCGCCGTTGTCGTTGCCGGTTCCCTGGCCCTCGCCGGTGCCGCCGCGCCCGCGTTCGCCCAGAACTCGGCCGACCTCAGGCCCACCAGCCTCAACGGCGCCGTGGACACGCTCGCCCAGCACCCCCTCACCGTGCACGACGTGATGCCGCTCAAGCACCAGTCGGACGCGCTCAGCACCGAGAACAAGGGCTCCGTCCTGCACACGGTCAAGGACGCCACCACCGCCGTGAACCAGCAGAACCCGCTGCTCGGCGGCATCCCCCTGCAAAGCTGACACACCGGCGACGCGTCGAAGGAAGGCCGGTACCGCACCGTGCGGGACCGGCCCTCGGCGCGTTCGACACCGCTTCCCCCGATCGTGTGGAGCGGTACCCGGCACTGAGCCGAAGGGGTGAGAGGCCACCCGGCCGAGCTGTACCCCGTCGGCAAGGTCGCGCGGTGACCCCAACCCCAAGCGCGCCCGCCGCCCGCCTCGCCGATCTCGGCACGCTCGTCGTCCTGCCGGCCAGCCGTCTGCGCGGCTGACGCCCGCGGGCCCGGCCTGCGAGCCGATGAATGACGAGCCCAAGAATGACCGGCTGATGAACGACGAACGCATGAGCCCACGAGCCCACGAGCCGACGAGCGGACGAATGAAGAACCGATGAGTTGAAAGCTGATGAGTCGAGAAGTGACGACCCGATGAGCCGATCGGTCACCGAGCGACCGGCTGGGGCACCCGGCCGTATTCCGCGCGCCGCGTACCGCCGGATGGCCCTCATCGGTGACTCGGCCCCGGTCCCGTCGGTTACCGATACGGACATCTGATCCCGATCTAGGAGTGAGAGATGGTCGTCGGTGCCGGAGGCGTCGCGGTGGGGGCGAATCAGCAGGTCGCGGCGGGCGGTCGCAGAGTCTCCCGCAGAGAGGCGGCCCGGGCGCTGCTGGCCACCGGCGCCGCCCTGGCGCTCGCCCCGGTCGTCGCCGCCTCCCGCCCCCTGCCGGCCGGGCACGGCCCCCGGGGCAACTCCTTCGACGAGACCTACCGGGGCCGCCGCATCCACGGCGCCCTGGTGCCGATCGCCGGGCGCCGCAAGGCCGACGGCGACTGGGAGGTCACCATCGACGGCCACCCGCTGCACCTCATGCGCCGGGCCGACGGCACCTGGCTGAGCATGGTCGACCACTACGGCTCGTACCCCACCGCGCTGGAGGCGACCCGCGCGGCAGTCGACGAGATCGGTCCCGGGCAGCAACTGCGCGACCTCGCCCCCGGCCCGGTCGGCGGCCGGATGGCCGGGCACCACATGGGAGGGCGCCATGGCGTACGTGCGTAAGGACGTCAGCACACTGACCCGCGCCGAGCGCCGCCGGTTCGTCAACGCGCTGCTGGAGCTGAAACGGCGCGGCGAGTACGACGAGTTCGTGCGCATGCACATCGACCACTACACCGCCGACGGCGAGACCGGTCTGCGTTCCGCCCACATGGCCCCGTCCTTCCTGCCCTGGCACCGCAGGTTCCTGCTGGACCTGGAACGGGCGCTGCGCCGGGTGGACTCCTCGGTGACGGTGCCGTACTGGGACTGGACCCGGAACCGTACGAAGACCTCCGTGCCGTGGACGGCGGACGTGCTCGGCGGCGACGGGCGGCGCTCCGACCGGCAGGTGATGACCGGCCCCTTCGCCTACACGGCGGGACACTGGACCATCAGGGTGGGGATCACGGACGGCAAGTTCCTCACCCGGGACCTGGGCCGGGCCGCCAGTCCCATCGCGCTGCCCACCAGGAGCCAGCTCCAGTGGGCCCTCGACGACCCCGTCTACGACGCCCGGCCCTGGGACTCGACGGCCACCACGGGATTCCGCAACAAGCTGGAGGGCTGGGGACCCGGCAGCGGCAGCGCCTCCTGGCGCAACCACAACCGGGTGCACCGCTGGGTCGGCGGTGTCATGCTCGGCGGCGCGTCCGTCAACGACCCGGTGTTCTGGCTGCACCACGCCTTCCTCGACATGCAGTGGCACCGGTGGCAGCTCGCCCACCGCAGCCACCGCTATCTGCCCGCGAGTCCGCCCCCCTCGGGGGACCGGCAGCACGGGCGGATCGTCGCCCGGCACCAGAAGCTGCCGCCCTGGGACGTGACACCGGACCAGCTCGAGGACGTGAGCGGGATCTACCGGTACGCGTGAGCGGAGCGCGGACAAAGGAAGAGCCCCGGCGCTCGAGGTGCCGGGGCTCTTCGCTGTCCGTGCGGCCGGATCAGTCGCCGTAGGCGCCGGAGCCGGAGTTGCCCGGGGTGGCCTTGTGGCCGCCGCCGTTGCCGCAGACGTCGCCGAACGCGGGGTTCAGCAGACCGATGACGTCGACCGTGTCGCCGCACACGTTCACGGGGACGTGCACCGGAACCTGGGCCGCGTTTCCGGACAGCACGCCGGCCGAGTCGAGGGCCGTACCCTCGGCGCCCGCGTCGGCCAGGGCGAGGCCGGCGCCGCCGATCACCACGGCACCCGTGCCGAGGGCGATGGCGGCCGCCTTCGCGATGCGAGACATCAGGTTCTCCTTTTGCTCGGGGGTACGGCGGCAGGACCAGCCGCCGCGCTCCCCGTTCAACGGCCCGGCAGGGGGCTGGTCACGCCGATCAGCCGGGGATCACCCGTTCAACGGGACGCGCGGGCGGCGGAGCACGGCGGAGTGCGGAGCGGGGGCCCCGGGGCGGTGGAGCACAGCGGGGCCGGCGCACGTCCGGCGCACGTCCGCCGCACTTCAGGCGCGCGTCCGACGCACGCCCGGCGCGCGTTAATCGGGAGGCGTCCGGGTGGGCCGCCCGCCTAGCCTCCGGTCATGACCACGGACTCAGGCACCGCCGCCGAAACGGAAGCCGACCCTGGCGTCGACGCCGACCCGAGCGAGCGGGCAAGGCAGTTGATCGGCCTGCTGGCCGAGGAGCGCAGGCTGCGCGCCCTCGCCGCCGTGGCCCTGGGCGCGGACACACCCGAACGGGTCGCCGAGGCGGCCGGGCTGTCCGCGAAGGACACGGCGGCGGCGTTGCTCCGGCTGCGCGAGCAGGGGGCGGTGACGGACGGCCCGGCGGGCGCGCTCACCGTCTCCTACGGCCTGTTCCGCGAGCTGGCGCGGCGGGAGCGGCGGGCACCGCGGGCCGGGAACGGGCCGGACGCCGTCCTGGACACCTTCGTACGGGACGGGCGGCTGGTACGGCTGCCCGCCAAGTGGACCCGGAAGAAGCTGGTGCTGCGGCACATCGCCGAGCAGACCTTCGAGCCGGGCGCCGCCTACCCGGAACGGATCGTGAACGAGCGCCTGCGGGCCTGGTGCGAGGACGCCGACGACATCGACCATGTGACGCTCCGGCGCTACCTGGTGGACCTCCACCATCTGCACCGGAGCGAGGGAATCTACCGCTGCCCGGAAGCCGACTGACCCGGCCGGACACCGGGCTGCCGGAACCGAAGGCCGAAGGCCGAACGTCGCCTGCCGAACCCGAATGCCGGACAACGGCTGCCGAATGCGAATGCCGGACAACGGCTGCCGAATCCGAAGGCCGGACCCCTCTGTCGTACCGGAGAACCTCAGGGCAGCCGGCGTACCGGCGACCCCGCCAGGTACGCCCGGATGTCCTCCACCGCCTGGCCGTAGTACGTCGCGTAGTTGGCCCGTGAGACATAGCCGAGGTGGGGTGTGGCGAGGAGGCGGGGCGCGGTGCGCATCGGGTGCGACGCGGGCAGCGGCTCGAGGTCGAAGACGTCGATGCCGGCCCCGGCGATCCGGCCCTCCCGCAGCGCGGCCAGCAGGGCGTCCTGGTCCACGATCGCCGCGCGGGAGGTGTTGACCAGGTAGGCGGACGGCTTCATGAGGGTGAGTTCGGCGGCGCCCAGCAGTCCTCGGGTGCGCTCCCCGAGGGCCAGATGGACGGAGACGAAGTCACTGGTCGCCAGGAGGTCCTCCTTGCCGGCGGCCAGTTCCACGCCCACCTCCTCGGCCCGCTCCTCGGTCAGGTTCTGGCTCCAGGCGCTCACCCGCATACCGAAGGCGAGTCCGATCCGTGCCACCCGGCTGCCGATCTTCCCGAGCCCGAGCAGGCCGAGCCGGTGCCCGTGCAGGTCGGCGCCGACGGTGGACTGCCAGGGCCCGCCCGAACGCAGCGCGCCGCTCTCCTCGACGATCCCGCGGGCCAGGCCCAGCAGCAGTGCCCAGGTCAGCTCCACGGGAGGCGTCGACGAACTCGCCGTACCGCACACGGTGACCCCGTGCGCCTCGGCGGCGGTGTAGTCGATGACGCTGTTGCGCATGCCGGAGGCGACGAGCAGCTTCAGCCGGGGCAGGCGGGCGATCAGCGAGCCGGGGAAGGGGACGCGTTCGCGCAGGGTGACGACGATGTCGTAGCCGGCGAGGGCCGCGGCGAGGGCGTCCTCGCCCTCCAGGTGCTCGCGCAGCGCGACGACCTCCACCCGGTCCCCGAGCACCGACCAGTCGGCGGAGGCGGTGGCCACCCCCTGGTAGTCGTCCAGCACCGCACAGCGAAGCCGCATGTGACCTCTCCCATCCCTGCGGCGACTGTACCCGCCCGTCGAAAGCCCGAACTCAGCCGAATACCCGGGGAAACGGAATCTGAACTGCTTCTTTCGATCTGATGTACAACTCTTCTTCCTCCTACTGGGTCGAACTGGCGAACAACGGCGTTTGCCCCCCAACGTGCACGCCTGCCTGGAAGAGGAAATCTTGCCCATGACGATCCGTCGGTTGTGCGGTGCCCTGCGCGTGCGCGGGCTGACCGAGCTGCTTCTCGTGTTCCTGCTCGGCGCCGGCTTCGCCGCGCTGCCCGTCTTCGCGCTGCTGCCCGACTGGCGGGGCTTCGCCGTGGCATCGGCCGTGACGTACGTCGTGGACGAGGTGCTGCACTCCAGGGCTCCGGGGTTCGTGCGCAGGCTCGCGGCGCTGCAGCTCACCAGGCCGCTGCGGTTCGCGGTGCGCACGGTGATGCTGCTCGCGCTGGCCAGCCGGATGGACGCGCCGGAGGCGGTCCTGGTGGCGGCGCTCGCCGTCTTCAGCGCCCACTTCGCGATGATGATGCTCTACACGGCGGTGCACCACGCCATCCGCGCGCGCCGCGTGCTGCCGCTGGTCGTGCGCAACCTGGACATGAGCGGGCTGCCCATACCCAAGCAGCCGCCCGCCCTCCTCTACCGGCGCTTCCTGCGCAAACTCCTCCACCTCGACGTGCCGGCCCACGCCGGGCTCCTCACCGCGCTCGCGGTCGGCTCCTGGCAGCCGGCGTACGCGGCCTTCGCCGTCACCGTCGGCGTGAGCACGGCGGCCGTCATCGCACTGCTCGACCAGTACCGCAAGGCACGCCGCATGCCCGCGAAGGACGAGGTGTTCGCCGAGGTCAACCGGCAACTCGCCGGATACCGCCCCGAGGTGGCGCTCTACTTCAGCTTCGCCGCCGTCTCCCGTGACTTCATGTACCAGGTCAACATGTGGATCGAGACGCTGGAGCAGCTCGACATGCGCCCGGTGATCATCCTCCGGGAGCGGGCCTCGTTCCGTTACCTCAGCCGGACCTGGATCCCCGTGGTCTGCGTCCCGAAGGCCGACGACCTGGCCGAACTCGAACTCTCCGGCGTGCGCGTCGTGCTCTATCCGGGCAACGCGGGCAAGAACGTGCACATGCTGCGGGTGGCCGAGGCCAAGCACGTCTTCATCGGCCACGGCGACAGCGACAAGCTCGCCAGCAGCAACCGGGTCAGCAAGGTGTACGACGAGATCTGGGTGGCCGGCCGGGCCGGCCGCGACCGCTACCAGCGGGTGCGGCACGCCATCAGCGACAGCGCCATCGTCGAGGTCGGACGCCCCCAGCTCTCCCCGATCCGGCTGCACGCCGACCACACGCCCGGCCCGCTGCCCGTCGTCCTGTACGCGCCCACCTGGGAGGGCTGGAGCGACGACGACTGCCACACCTCGCTGATCCCGATGGGCGTACGCCTGATCGAGAAGCTCCTCGCGGAGAACGTCCGGGTCATCTACAAGCCGCACCCGCTCACCGGCAAGCGCTCGGCCGAGGCGGCCCAGGCCGACAAGGAGATCCGCGAGTTGCTGCGCGCGGACAACGAGCAGCGCGGCGCCGCCGAGGCGGAGGCCGCGGTCGCCGCCGCCAAGCCCCGCCTCAAGGAGATCCAGGGCCGCCTCGACGAACTGGCCGGCCGGCACGGCGGCGACGACGCCGAGCAGATGCGCGAGGCCCGGGTGCCGGACCGCGCGGGGGCGGCCGAATGGCAGGAGCTGCGCGCCGAGTGGCACCGGATCTTCTGGGAGACCCGGGGCCCGGTCCGCCACAACGTGATCCTCAAGCAACTGCCCACCCTCTACGAGTGCTTCAACCAGGCGGACATGCTCATCAGCGATGTCTCCTCGGTCGTCGCCGACTTCGTGGCCGGCCTCAAGCCGTACGTCCTGACCAACGCCCACGACCTGCCCGACCACGAGTTCCGGGCCGCCTACACCACGGCCGGCGGCGCCTACCTCCTCGACAGCGAGTGCGCCCGTCTGACGCAGATCCTGGACTCGGTCCGTGCCCCTCACACCGACCCGATGGCCCTGGACCGCCGCACCCTGAAGGAGTACGTCCTGGGCCCGGACCACCCGACCTCCATGGCGCGCTTCAACGCCTCGGTGAACGCCCTGGCCGCGAAGGCGGAGGCGGAGCGCGCGGAGGAGACGACTCCGGAACTGGCGGCCTGAGCGGACCGACCGACACGGCGGACGGGGCGCTGACGTACTCGGGTGGACCTGAGTATCAGCGCCCTGTTCGCGTACGGGGCGGGCCGGAACGCTTGACCCATGAGCAGAGAACCGCGGAAACCCGCCCTCCAGCTGTTGTGGATCCTCGTGCTGGCCGGCGTGTCGATGGCGTTGTGGGCCGCCTGGCTGGGCTGGGACCAGCACCGGGACGTCCACCCCGACGGCTCGACGACCGGCCCGTACGAGGCGTGGCAGGTCATCGGGCTGGTGCTGACCCTCCTGGCGCCGGTGTGCTGGGCGGCGTTCCGCGACTACGTCGCGGCCGCGGTGCTCGGCACCTCGGCCGGCCTGACCGCCGCCGCGTACTACGACTGGTCGGACGACTCCAGCGGCCTCTTCGCGGTCGGCGTGGGCCTGGTCATGATGGGAAGCCTCGCCGCGACCACCGTCGTCTCCGCCGTGATCACCGCGGCGACACGGGACGGCCGACGGGCCGGAGTCTGAGGGCGGGGACCGGGTGGGGGGCCTGGGTGGCGGATCTGGGCGGTGGGCAAGGGCGGCGGGCACGAGCGGGGCCCGGGTGGCGGGCGTGGGCGGCGAACCTGGGCGGGGGGCTCAGGCGGCGGGCGGCGGCGGCCGAATCCGCCCGGTTCGGTCGGTCAGACAGCCGTGAGCAGACCGTCGAGCGGTGCCGGTACGCGATCGGCCTCGAGCGCCTCCACCAGCACCCGCCCGTAATGGATCTTCCGCCCCTTCTTGGTACCGAAGAAGCGCCGCAACTGCTGCTGCGCGGTACGGCCCCGCTGCGCCGGCTGGCGCAGAAAGGTCTCCAGGGCCCGCTCGTCCCCCTGCGTCCGGACGAGCTCCGCCACCCGCGTCACGCCCAGCGCCCGGATGAGTTCGTCCTCCAGATCCGCCGCACACACGAAGAACCCCTGCCACGCGGCGCCGGCCCGCTCCAACCCACGGACGTAGTAACCACGTTCCGCCTCGTCGCACAGCCCCGTGAGCCGCAGCCCAAGACCGGGCGGCCCGAGAACCCGGGTGAAGTGCCCGACGCTCATGGCACCGCCCATCGACACCACGCAGACCCCTTCGGCCGCCAGATCCCGACCCCGGCGCGCCGCCAGAGCACCGACGGCCGCGACATCGCTGGGCCCTTCGAGCAGCACGGCCACCCGCACGGACAACCGCCCGGCCAGCTCCCGCGCGGCCTCACCGTCCCCACCGGCCGCCCACACACCGACCGCATCCCGGAACGCCCCCATGTCAGCCACGCCCCGAGTCTCCGCCCCCGTACGCCCGGACCGCCACGCAATTTCCCTCACCCGGCGACGCCGATGCCCGTAAGTCCCCCATGCATCCCTGAGCCCCGTCCCTGCTGAGCCGGGATGGCGCGGACGCCGCAGCCTGACCGGCAGCAACGGCTCCATGCGCCCCCACAGGGTCGTCCGGCGCCATCCACGGAGGACCGCCCCTTCCAGGAAGGGGATATGGCTACGACCAGGCTTTCCATCAGGTGCTCCAACTCCCGCAGCTGACGGCCTGGAAAATAGGGTGCGGCCTGCTGAACTGGGGTGATGGGTAAGCGATGTGACAGAGAGACTTGGGTATTCCGCCCTGCTGCAACTGATCGACGAGCGGTCGGCCGCGTTCCGGAGTGCGGTTGCCGCCGCGCCCGGCCTTGACGCGCCGGTGCCGTCCTGCCCCGAGTGGACGTTGTTCGATCTGGTGCAGCACCTGGGTACGGGCCAGCGCTGGTGGGCCGCGATCGTCGCCGCGGGTCCGGCCGAGGCTCCGCCGGCCAAGGATGCCGCGGAGGTGCCACGCGAGCTCGAGGCGCTGCTGGCCTGGTACGCCGAGTCGAACGAGCTGCTGCTGAGTGCGCTGCGCGAGGCCGGCCCGGAGCGCGAGTGCTGGACGTGGTGGGGCGCCGGCGTCTCGCCGGCGAATGCCTGGGGCGTTGCCCGGCGCCGGGTGCACGAGGTGCTGGTGCACACCTACGACGCCCAGCTCGCCGCAGGCGCCGTGCAGCCGATGCCGGCGGACGTCGCGATCGACGGCGTGGCCGAGTTTCTCGACACCTGCAACTCCACCCCTGCGGCCTGGCCGCACGAGGCCGCCACCATCCACTACCACGCCACCGAGGGCCGCTCCTGGCTCCTCGCGCTGGACGGCACCGGCGCCTGGCCCGCACCCCTCACGGACGACGCCGCGCCCGCCTCAGCTTCGGCCACGGGCACGGCCGAGCAGCTGCTCCTCTTCGTCTGGGGCCGCCTCACGCTGAGCGACCTGAAGATCGAGGGCGACCAGCAGGTGTTCGAGCAGCTGATCGCCTGGGAGCCCGAGGAGTAGCCAGTCAGTACCGCCGTCGGACGGCCTCGATGACGTCCGCGTCGGCGAACATCGCGAACAGCTCCGCCTCCGCGCGGCGGACGGCCAGTACGGCCTCGTACCGCTCGGGCCCGAGCGCCTCCCGCAGACAGAGCGACGCCCCACAAAGCGCCCCCCGCGCCTTGCCCCCGGCTCCAGCGGCCTCAGCAAGCGGGCCCGTATCCGCACCGGGTTGTCGGTGGCAGGCACTAACGTGCCCGCAATGCCCGTCGATCTTTCTACCCTGGGGAGCCCCGATGCCCGGTGAAGCAACCGAGTTGCCCGCGAAGGATCTGCGCTCACTGATAGCGGAGTACGCGGGTCTTGCCCGGCAAGCCACCCTCCTCAACCCGGAGCCCGGTGACCCCGGCGCGCGGGAAAGTTCGCTGGGCGGAGACTTGCTGTGGCCCGCGGACGAGCCGTGGCCGTACTGCGCGCAGGAAGACCACTGGACGTTCGGATCCGACTGGCGCAACCGCACGGAGATCGTCCCGGGGGCGGTGCCGATGGTGCCGATCCTCCAGCTGTTCGCCCGGGACGCGCCAGGCTTGGAGTTCCCGCCGGGGAAGGACCTGCTGCAGCTCGTGTGGTGCGCACTGATACATGAACAGGACCCCGGGCCGGTGATGCCGCGGCTGTACTGGCGCAACGAGGCGGAGGTCGTGGCGGGAGGGCTGCTGTCGGAGATCCCACGGGCGAGCGAGGGGGAGTACGACGAGGACCACATGCCGGAACCGTCCACGCTGTCCCCGGCCACCGCGGAGGACTGTCCGAGGTGGCTCGATCTGCCCAAGGACCTCCGGGAGACCTGGGAACCTCGTCTCCGGCTGCCGTCGGGCGGCTCCGAGTGGCCCCCCGACTCCAACGTCATCGGCACGAAGGTCGGCGGCTGGCCCGCCTGGACCCAGCCCGCCGACTGGCCGAACTGCGAGAACGGCCACCGCATGGAGCACCTTCTGACCATCACCGGCGACATCCAGCTGGGCGACTGCGGCGGCGTCTACTTCTTCCACTGCCGCCAGTGCCCCGGCCTCCCCTGGGACTGGCGCTTCGACTGCCACTGACGGCCGAGGCCGACGGAGCACGCGCCGGTGGTCAACTCGACTCGGTGGGCGAAGACGTCCAAGCGAGGGCGTCTGCTGTTCGGGTGGCCAACGATCCGATCCGCCACGAGTCGGTGATGTCGGTCCAGCGGTGAAGGTAGGCGCTGCGCGCCCCGTGCTCTGCGGCCTGGTCGTAGAAAAGGGTGAATCTGTAGACCCTGCCGTCCTCGGCGATGACTTGGCCATCCTCGTGATCGGGGCCCCCTTGCAAGAGGTCGACGACGACCGTCCGGTAGGGATCGAGCCCCTGGCCCTTCAGGAGCTCCCGCAATCGGCTCCACAGGTCGTAGTCGCTGGTCCGCAGGAGATCGGTGTACTGAACGACGATGCTCGAGACCATGACCCCATGATCGGTCGGGCACCTGGTGAAGGGAAGCGGGCCGATGAGGTCAGGGCCGGCGGTAAGCGTCGAGTCGCCCATTGGACGGAGCGTGTACGACAACCGGAACACACTCCTGACCAAGTGGCTCAACGCCGGCATCCACCCGCCCAGGTGGCCGAGTGGGCCGGAAACAGCGTCGCCGTGCTCCTGGCGACCTGCGCCCGGTACGTCGACGGGCCGCTGCCGGACCTGAAACGGCGACTGGAAGCCGCGGGCGACCTTCCGGAGGCGGAGGCGCCTCGCGCCGGCTGATCTTCCACTGGCCGAGAACTTCGACACGTATTCGACACGGCCACCCGCGAAAACCCGGTGCCAGCCGGACAGCCCCGGAGTCCGCCCTGATCGGCAAGATGGCGTCCGGGGCTTCGTCACATCGGCTGATATGGCCCTGACCAGCAAAAAGCCCTCCCGAGGAGAGGGCTGAGGGTGAGCGCCCCCGGCAGGACTCGAACCTGCGGCCAAGCGCTTAGAAGAGAGGTGGGCGCTTCCACGTGCCTAGATTCGCGACCTGCACGTTTACTGGTGTGGGGCTGCACATCGCGGCTAACTTCGCCGCGTATTCACCGGAGCGGACACCGGTGACTCCTCCAGCACCCGCTGATTGCTGTACAGAAGAGCAACTCCCGTGCGCGTTGCAGCACTCAAAACTGGACACCCAGACATCTGGTCGTCGAGTGTTAGGGCTGCGTGCCACGCCCACAACTCTGACTGGACAGTTGGACACAAGGCGCAAGGTGAGAAGCGGCGGTTGCGGTCGTGGTCGGCACAGGCGCGTACGTCACTCTCTGCGCGTTGTCGTGGGTGGCCAACCTGCGGCGGGGCGAGCTAGCCCAGGGGGGCCTGGCTGGGTCGGCGCGGCCGGCGGTCAGGCTCGCACCGCAGCAGCGAGACCAACGAGGGTGGAAGGAGCCGCTGAAGCACCGGTTGAGTCAGCCGTCAAGCCCAGGTGACCACCGCGCGGTGGGAACTTCGCTACGGCGCAAGATCCCCCGCGCCGAAGTCGAAAGGACTTTCGTGCAAAGTGCATCGTGACTGCGGTGCAACGTCGTACCATTGTCCCAGGGTTGACCGAGCCGTCGCTTTGGGTTAAGGGGGCACATGGCAGAGCAGCGGATCTCGCGGCAGGAACTGATTCGACGTCAAAGGCGAACTGGGTTCATCGGCAGGCAGGGAGAACTGGCGAGCTTCAAGGAAGTCCTGCGGCAGCGACCCGAAGAAGCAGTGCAGTTCCTATTTCATGTTCGCGGCCAAGCGGGGGTAGGCAAGTCCACTCTGGTGCGCCAGATGGAAGGAGCTGCCCGCGAAGCACAGGCTCTGACGGCTTACGTGGATGAGTCAGTGACTGACGCGGTCGAGGTGATGGAGGCCGTTAGCGCACAGTTTTCGCAGCAAGGCCTGCCAATGAAAGCCTTCGATAAGAGAATGGCTACCTATCTTCAGCGACGCCATGAAGCCGACGCTAGTGCCGCCGCGGCTTCGCAAATGGTGGGCGAGGCGGTCGAGCCATCGGGCCCAACTCCTTCTGCCGCAAGTGTAGTCGCCTCACAGTTAGGTCTCGTAAGTCTGAGCATGATCCCTGGCGTCGGAGCCTTCACCGGAGCAGTTGACGCGCAACAGGTAGCAGCCGGGGTAACGCAACTTAAGGCGATACTTAGTACCAAATTTAACAACCGGGATGACGTCCAGTTGGTCTTGTCCCCTCTTGAGGAGCTTACTCCTGTTTTTCTTGAGGACCTTACAGATATAGCGCAGCGTCGGCCATGGATCGCTTTATTCATTGATACATACGAGCGAACTGGGCCACTGCTCGATTC
The DNA here is from genome assembly GCF_040631045.1 of Streptomyces sp. NPDC005706. Classification (NCBI taxonomy): domain Bacteria; kingdom Bacillati; phylum Actinomycetota; class Actinomycetes; order Kitasatosporales; family Streptomycetaceae; genus Streptomyces; species Streptomyces sp. NPDC005706. Next base: position 316,147 of record NZ_JBEXYS010000001.1, read on the forward strand.
TTGGTTGCGAGACGTACTCCTCAGCGATAAATATGGTGAACTTCCGGTAAACGTCCTTGCTGTCCTGGCCGGCCAGACGCGGTTGGATGAGCGATGCTGGGGTGACTTCGCTGATCTGATCACCGATCTGCCACTAGACGTATTCACCGAGGCGGAAGCGCGTCAGCTCTTGACCAACAAGGGCGTCACAGACGAGCAGGTCGTTGAGGTGATCTTTCGACTATCTGGGCGACTTCCTGTTCTTATCTCGACGTTGGCAGAAAGTCGCCCGAGCAGCGTCGCGGAAGTGGGGGATCCTAGCGGAACAGCGGTAGAGCGATTTTTGAAATGGGAGACAGATCCTGCCCGCCGGGACGCTGCCTTGACGTGCGCCCTTCCTCAGACACTGGATGAGGATATTTATAGGGCAGCTGTAGATAGTGAAGCGGAGAGCCTTTTCACGTGGCTGGCGTCGCTGCCATTCGTGAATTATCGCGCCGGGCAGTGCCGGTATCACGATGTTGTTCGCGAAACGATGCTGCGCCTTCAGCGTCAGCAGTCGCCTTCGCGGTGGCAAGAAAAACACACCCAACTTGCTGATACATTTCGCGTTTGGCGCACCGAGCTCGAAAAGGATGTGGCCCCGTCCGGCGGCTGGTGGGACGAGGAACGGTGGCGCGATTACAGATTCCAGGAACTGTATCATCGCCTATGCGCTAATCCGCGTACCGAATTCAGGGCCGCTTTAGGCGTGCTCATTGACGCTCACGAGCGCGGTGTTAACTCAGTACGTCATTGTGTACGGGTGATTCTGCAAGCTGGACGAGATGCTGACGCCGGGAAGCTACGCGATTTCGGAGAGCAGCATCTAAGTAGGCTAGAGGACAGGTCTACAACGGTCGTTGAGTGCCTGAGTTTTCTGTTGTCGCGTGAAGAGCTAGTAAGTGAGGACCTGGCACGCGTCTATCTTTTGCGTGCCCAGCACCTCGGGAGCGCAAAAAAGTACGAGTCTGCTGTGAGCGACTACTCTGCTGCACTGGCCCGGGATGAAACAATCATGCGCGCATATTCGGGTCGCGGAATGACGTACCAGGTAATGGGGCGCTATACCGAATCTCTGCAAGATTTCGATCGTGCGGTCGAACTAGATCCCGATAATGCTGCTATTCGAATCAGTCGAGGGTTGAGTCACTTTTTCAATAGGACACTCGACGATGCCCTTGCTGATCTCAACCGTTCTATTGAACTTGAACCGGACAATGCATGGGCTCATACAGCCCGGGGAATCACACATCACGCTGCGGAACGTTACGAGGATGCCATCCGTGACCTCGCACGTGCTACTGAGATCGAGCCCGACGATGCGGGGACTTACTTCGTCCGGGGTCTAACGTACCATTCGATGAAGCGATATGATGATGCGCTTGCCGACTTCGGACGTTCCCTTGACTTGCAGCCAGATGCTGTGGAGTTTCTGTCTTGCCGAGGTGCAACTTACGGTGCAGCCGGCCGTTTGAATGAGGCCCTAAGCGACTTTGATCGTGCTCTCCAATTGGATCCACAGAGCGTCTCAGCATACACCAATCGCGGCTTGACTTACCGTTCGCTGAAGCGCTATGACGAAGCTCTGGTGGACTTCGATCGTGCGTTGGAACTCGATCCGCAAAATGCTTCAGCCTACACGAATCGAGCTTTGATGTATGACTCGATGAAGCGGTATGAGGATGCCCTTGCCGACTTTAATCGAGCAATCGACTTGGACCCTGAGGAACCCGAATCGTTTGGTGATCGTGCACTCACGTACCGATCCTTGAAGCGGCACGAGGACGCTCTTGTCGACTTTGATCGGGCTATTGAAATTTCCCCCGATAGGGCGAGCTTCTATAGTAATCGTGGTCTTACGTACGGTTCGTTGAAGCGATATGAGGATGCCTTCGCTGACTTCAACCGGGCCATCGAACTAGATCCCGAGGATGCTGGTGTCTTTGGCAACCGTGGGTTGATATACCGGGCCGTCAACCGACACGAAGACGCTCTTGCCGACTTCGATCGGGCAATCGAAATAGATCCGGAAAGAGCGGGTCTCTACAGCAACCGTGGCGCGGCGTATGCTTCGTTGAAGCGGTACGAGGACGCCCTCGCCGACTGCAATCGGGCCATCGAACTGGACTCCCAGACTGCGGTCCATTACACCGCCCGAGCCAAGCTCTTCGGCAGTATGAGGCGCTTTAGTGACGCGCTGGCTGATCTTGACCATTCTATAGCACTCGACCATCGTATTAGTTGGACGTACAGCGTTCGAGGTGATATCTACGAGGCTATGGGGCGGTTTTCCGACGCCTTGAGTGACTATGACCGTTGTCTCGAAATTGATCCTCACGACTCTCTCGTTTATTGCAGTAGAGGGGACGTCTACCATGACCTCGCCCGCTTCGACGTGGCTCTTAGCGAATACGAGCGCGCGATAGAAGTCGATTCATCCAATTCGTATGCTCTGCACCGTCAGGGCCTAACCTTTCGATTGTTGGGGAGAAACGCCGACGCGTTCGCTGGATGTAACCGCGCTCTGGAGCTAAACCCGGATGACAGTGAGGCGCTTGCTCTTAAGGGTCTCCTATTTAGGATTGACGGGCGCTATGACGATGCGCTGAAGGTTCTTGATCGAGCGATTGCAATTAATCCCCGAAGCGCTTGGGCCTATTACGAAAAGTCGGTCGTATTGTACGCGAAATTTCATCGGGATAGGAATAGGTTCTTGATGCGCGCCATTAAGGTCATAAATCGAGAGCCTGGCGGCATCGAAAAGAAGGGAAACTTGTTCCTCTCTAGCTGTCTTGTTCCGCGATGGCAGAGGGCTGAGTCACATTTTGCGGACTTCATGTCAAGCAGGCCGACGCCCGGAGTCCTTCGTCAATTGTTGGAAGCCGTCACTAGTCTCGCCATTGCGGTTCCATCGAGAGAGTCGAGCCTGACTAATTTCCGCATCAAAATTGAAGAGAGAATAGGGCAGGCTGCCGGCGAAGATAGTTACGGCTCCTAATTGCTTGAGGTGTGTTGGCCGGCTTCGCCGCCAGCTGCAACACTCGGAGGGAACTTCCTCTGGGTGTTGCAGCTATTTGAGCCGGGTGGGGCACTCGACGCCGTCCCATGTATCTGAAATGGCGGTGTCACGGTGTTGGGGCACTGACTCGTGTGGTGGGCCCTGCGTACAGAAACAGGGCTACGACTTGGTCAAGTCAAGCCGGTCGCCTGACGACCAGCAATTCTTGCCTGTGCTGGCACGTGAGACCGGCGCAGCACTCACGAGCAGGGTGAAGGCGTGCGTACACATCGACGTGCTGGACCGGGCTTTCCCAGGCCTCGACTCGTGCGCCGACGTCTGAGTGCGCCCCTGGTTCGGGCGCCCCGGACAACTTCCATTCCGACTGTCCGGGGCGTCTGCGCAGGTGAGAGCCATTGCCGGACAGCCGGACAGCCCGGACACCTCCGAGCCTGGCACCCGGACAATCCGTCCGGGCTCCCTACCGTTCGATGCCGCACGCTGGTGGTGGCGGCGAAGGGGGGATCGCTTAACTGTTCCTCGCCACGCCGGTACCGTGAAGAACGCCCTTCTAGCAGCGGGAGGCAACACTCCATGCGTGGCTTGGGAGATCACCTCAGCATCGGTGAGCGCATCGCGTTCTACCGGAAGCGCCGCGGCTACACGCAAGAGGTGCTGGCCGGCCTGGCGGGTCGGAGCACTGACTGGCTGGCAAAGATCGAGACTGGTCGCAGGAAGCCGCCCCGTATCGACATGCTCGCGGAGCTGTCGCGCATCCTGCGCGTGCCACTCGGAGACCTGCTCGGTCAGACCGTCCTCATGGAAGACGAGCGTCAACAGGACGACGTCCCCGCCGTGCGCGACGCCCTCATGAGCCCGCGCCGGCTCTCTCGTCTCCTGTTCGGGCCGGACGCTGAGACCCAGCTCCCGACGCCCGTTCCCGTGTCCGTGCGCGTCGAGCAGGCGTGGAACGATTACCAGGGCGGTCTGCTTGGCAGCGTCATCGCTGCACTGCCCGCCCTGCTTCAGACAGCCCAAGAGCTGGAGGAGCGAGCAGCGCGCCGCGGTGAAGACCGTGGGGACTGCTGGGCTGTATCGGCACGCACACACCATCTTGCGGCTACGACACTAGCCAAGATTGGTGAGTCGGATATCTCGTGGCTCGCGGCCGAGCGCGCGATGCGAGCCGCCGACGAGTCGGACGACCCGCTCGTGTTGGCGTCCGCCGCACGTTCCGGTACGCACGCCTTGCTGGCCAACGGGCGCTATGACGACGCCCTCGAACTGGGCAACACGGCCGCAGCCTGGCTGTCGTCTCAGGTAACCGATCACAACCCGGCGGCGCTCAGCCTGCTGGGGATGATCCACCTGCGTGCTGCCGTCGCGGCGGCGCGCCATCAGGACCGGCCTACCGCAACGGCGCTGCTGAACCGTGCCGAGCAGCTTGCGGACGATCTCGGCTCGGATGCGAACTACTGGCAGACCGGTTTCGGGCCGACGAACGTGCTGCTCCACCGCCTGTCCATTGAGCTAGACCTCGACAACGTCTCGTACGTGGTGGAACACGGCCGGATCAACATCGACCACATGCCGCAGGAACGCAGCGTCTCTCATCGCATCGACTTTGCGCGCGCCCTGTCGCTCGCTGGGCAGGGGGATGACGCCTTCGCAGAGCTGCGTACGGCGGAGCGCACGTCGCCGCAGCTCGTACGCAACAATCCGAGGGTGCGCGAGACGCTGCGAGACTTGATCAAACAGTCTCCGGTGACGGGCGGCTCGCGTTCGTCGGACGTGTACGCGATGGCTCAGCGGTGCAGGGCGGTGCAGTGAGTTCAGGCAAGCGTGGTGTGCTCGGAGTCGTCGGCTCGGCGGCCGGGGGCGTAGAGGCGTTGCGTACCGGTCTCGTAGAGCCCGCGATTAGCCGTGGATGGCGAGTGGCCGTCACGCTCACGCCGACCGCAGGTCAGTGGCTGCGCATGAGCGGCGAGCGTGAGCGGTTGGAGAAGCTGACTGCCCTGCCTGTGCGAGACGAGCCGCGCCTTCCTGGTGAGGCCCGGCCGCATCCGCCGGTTGATTGCTACGTCGTCGCCCCCGCTTCCGCCAACATGGTCGCCAAGCTCGCGACTGGCCTGATGGACAACCAGGCGCTGACGCAGGTTGGTGAGGCGATTGGGACCCTTGGCCTCCCAGTCGTAGTCTTCCCGCGGGTGAACGCGGCGCACGCTCGCCATCCGGCATGGCAACGGCACATCGACGCGCTACGCGCTGGAGGGGTGCATCTGGTCTACGGCCCGGAGGTCTGGCCGCTGTACGAGCCGAGGGACGCGCCGGCCGGGCGTGAGCTCCCTTGGACGGCGGTACTGGAAGCCGTAGATGAGGTCATTCGATGATGGCCCGTCAACATGGCTGACCTGGACGAAAAGGGGACCCGGACAGTCTGTCCGGGTTCTTTGCTGTTCCCGATTGCATGCTCATTGGCATGTCAGGGAGCAATGAGCGATGCGGTGCGCCGGGAGGCCTGAGCCCTGCCGAACTCGCTGAGATCAACGCGAGCTTGAGCGAGGCCCGCGCCGTGGCTGAACGACTTCTGAACCGTGCGGACAGGCTCACTGCCCAGGTGGAGTCTCGCCACCGACGAGCCGCTCAAGGCGATCAAGCCGCTCACCGAGCGTACGGAGCGTGTCATGAATCGCGCTGAGCTCAGCGGAGAGGGCGGTGAACGCGGGGCTGCTGCCAGGCTCGGTTCCGAGCGGCACCGACGGGTCGCGGACGAAGGTGCCGCGGCCCTGCTGAGTAAGCACGAGCCCCTCATCGCGGAGCTGCCCGTATGCGCTCTGGACGGTCATGAGTTGCACACCGAGGTCTTTGGCGAGCTTGCGAGCCGCAGGCAACTGAGCGCCCGGTGCGTACGTGCCGTTAGGGCCCGTGATCTTCGCGCGGAAGTCAGCGGCGATCTCCTTGGCCGTGGGCGTCTGCTTGGGCGCTTCTGGGCTCTGCTCCATGGCTCTGAGAGTAGCCGGACTAGGTCAATCTCCATTGCTCCGTAGGTCCCCTTGACTGTCAGATTGACATAGGTCAATCTGAGGTTCTGCGGCGCTGGGACTCCCCAGCAAGGTCGCCCGCCGCCGCGGTTCTCCCTGCTCCTTCGACTCAGGAGAGCACCATGCGCATGTACGTCGGCCGTCAAGAGGCCGTCTCAGTAGAAGACTTCGTAGAGCTCGCCCTCGGCACCCCAGTTGCGCTGTGGCTCGGGGTGGAGGGTGAGAGCGAGACGGAGCGCGCGGCCCGATTGGATGCGGCGCGCGACATCCTCGCCGACCCGGAGTACAACGACCTGCCGGACCACGTGGCCCGCATCGCCGCCGAGGTGATCGAGGCACACGCCCCGGAGCTGCTCAACGTCGTCCAGCTGGCCCGCCCGGCCAAGCGCCGCCGGCCCTCCCGGAAGGGAGCGGCGGCATGACGACCGCAGCCGAGACGGAACGGCCGGCGGTTCCGCCGCTGACGAAGCCAGAGGTGGGCCTTGCCGGGCTGGGCGCGCTGGCCGCCGCGGGGGTCGGCGCCCTGGGGCTCATCGCCTCGCTCGACGCGGTTTCCTCTGCCGCCGCGCGGTGGGGCTTCGGCGAGCCGTGGATGCTGCCGGTCGGTATCGACGTGGCTATCCCGGTGTTCACCGTGGCCAACCTGCTGCTGATCCGGATGGACATGGCGTTGGCGTGGGTGCGGTTTGTGCCCTGGGCCCTAACGCTGGTCACCTGCGGCCTGAACATCGCCGCCGGACATGGTCTGTGGGCGAAGGTGGCCCACGGCACGATGCCGCTGCTGTGGGTGGTGTTTTCCGAGATCGGAGCCCATGTCTATGCCGTCCGCATCGGCGCCGCCACAGGCCGGCGGATGGAGAAGGTGCGGTTCTCCCGCTGGATGCTCGCCCCCTTGTCGACCTTCGCTTTGTGGCGACGGATGACGCTGTGGGAAATCACCTCCTACTCCGAGGCCCTTAAGCGGGAGCGTGAGCGGCAGTTGGCTCGCGCCCGGCTGCGGGAGCGGCACGGGCGACGGTGGCGGTCGATGACCCCGCGCCCGGAACGCGTGCTGCTGAGGCTGGGCGAGCTGGCCCCGGCGAGCGAGGACGTCTCGCCCATGCCGCCACAGCCGACGGAGAGGCCACAGCCGGAGGCAACCAAGGCGCCGCGCAAGCGCCCGGCCGGCACCAAGGGCAGGGCCAAGGCTACGAAAACGCCGCGGACCCCAGCGGAACTGCTCGCTGAGGCACGTGAGGCCACTGACGACTGGGCCGATGACGCGATCAACGCGGAAACCATCCGGACCACGCTGCACTGCTCGGCTGCCAACTCCCGTGCCCTGCGGGACCTGCTGCTGAACGAGCGCGCCGAAGGGCGCCGTCTGCACTCCGTCGATGGTGACGCAGAGGGGGCTGCGGCATGAACACCTTAGAGACCATGCTGGCCGCGGCGGGGCCGGTCGCCTCCGGCTGGACGGCGCACACGCTGTGGCTGCGGCGGCGCCTGAACATCGCCCGCCGTGACCCGCTGACCGGGCTGCGGACCCGCGAGGCGTTCACCCGTCGCGCCGCGACTCTGCTGCGGAACCCGCGCGCGGTCGTAGTCCTGGCCGACGTGGACCGCTTCAAGCAGATCAACGACACCTTCGGCCACGCGGCCGGAGACGCGCTGTTGAAAGCGACCGCGGAACGGCTCGCCTACCACGTCGGCTGCTCCGGCGTGGTCGGACGACTCGGAGGCGACGAGTTCGCCGCCGTCCTAACCGACGACTACGGCACCGCCGCCGACATTCTTGCCGTCCTGCACGGCGTGCTCGCCCGCCCGGTCGACGGCCAGGACCCGGCCGTCCACACCACCGTCTCCCTCGGCTGGGCGCGCGCAGCCGACTTCCCCGGCGAGGACCTGTCTGCTCTGCTGAGGCGTGCCGATGAGGCGATGTACGCGGCCAAGCAGGCGCGTGCCGGCACCCGCCGAGCGGGGCTGGGGCGGCTGTTCGCCACAGTCACCGGGCGGCGCGCCGGCCGCTTCGGGGCTCGGACCGACGCTCCGGCTGTAGAGGTGGCCGCCTAATGTCCGCCTACGGCAGGTGCTTCGACCCGTCCGGTTCCCGGTTCGGCATCCCTACGTACCCGTGGCGCTTCGCCCCTGACGGCTACGCCACCCGCCGCCAACTCCGCGCGGTCGGACTGCGGCCCGGCGGGCAGCCCGTTGCAGCGCAGTTGATGCGCAGCCGACGCGGCCGCAACGCTGGGGTGCAGGTCGCTTATCTCTACCGCGTGGACCGCGCGAAGCCGGTCCGGCCCATGACCTCGCGCAAGTGGGGCGCGGTCGCCCTGGCGATGCTTGCCCGCCGTACCTGCCCGCAGTGCCAGACCACCTACAGCTACTGCATCCCGACCTCGCTCGGCATGTGCGTCCCCTGCGCCTACCCCGAGGAACAGCGCGCCGCCTGATCAGTACGGGGCCCGGTCTCAAACCGACCAAAGCAGCGGCCGGGCCCCGCATCCTCCCCGAGAGAAGGAACCCCCAGTGAAACACCCCGACGACGACAACGAACTCTTCAACCGGCTCGAAGCCGAGATGACCGCCGACACCGGCCCCGACTCCGGCGGCGAGGTGGTCGACCTCGACAAGGCCCGATCCGCGCGCGAGCAGTCGACCCACCCGAGCGCCCCGACCCGTGACGGGAAGTCGCCCGACTCGCCCGGACACGAGTCGGGCGAGGAGTCGGCCGACCCGACCCGGCGCGTGATGGTCGACCAGTCGGCACCGGCCGTGGCCGGTCCCGGCTACCTGGGTCGGCTGGCCGCCGCCAGGCGCCGGGACGTGGTCCCGCTGTGGCTGCGCTCGGTCGCCGAACTGAAGACCGCGTCCGCGTGGGTGGCCCGGCACTACACCCACGCCGCCGCCTACCACGCACTTCGCTCGCCCGTGTATGCCGCGCGCCTGACGGTGCAGGCCCCGACCGGGCTGGCCCGGTTCGTGGGCGGCTCGATGCGGTGGGTCGCCGACCGCGAGGGGGAGCCGGTCCGGCTGGCCGCGGTGCGCCGCGAAGACGCCGCCGAGTACCTGAAGCTGTCCCGGCAGCGTGACGGTCGGGTCCGGCTGCGGACCCTGGTCGCCGTGCTGGCGATGTTCGTGGGCATCGGGGCCGCCCTCGCCATCTACGTCCTGGCCCCCGACTGGCTGCAAGCTCTCTCGGTCAGCGCCCTGGTCCTCACGCTCGGCTACAACGGCCGCAAGGCCGACGCCCCGCTCATCCACCGGGCCGTGGAACTGCCCAAGGCCACCAAGCTCACCAGTGACATCGTGTTGCGCGCCCTCGGATCCCTGGGTATCCCGGCGATCAACCAAGTGCAGAGCAAGGGGCGAGACGGATTCGAGTTCACCGCCCCGATTACCCGCGACGGACCTGGCTGGCGCGCAGAGGGCAACCTGCCCTACGGCGTCACGGTCACGGACATCATCGAGCGCCGTGAACGCCTCGCCTCCGGCCTACGCCGCCCCCTCGGCTGCGTCTGGCCCGAAGCAGTCCCCGACGAGCACACCGGGCATCTGGTGCTGTGGGTCGGCGACCAGGACCTCTCCAAGGCGAAGAAGCCCGCATGGCCGCTGGCCAAGACCGGGACAGTCGACCTGTTCAAGCCCGTCGCCTACGGCACCGACCAGCGCGGACGCTGGGTCGAGGTCACCCTGATGTACATCGCCGGAGTGATCGGCGCGATCCCCCGCATGGGAAAGACCTTCCTCCTGCGGCTGCTGCTGCTCATCGCCGCCCTCGACCCCCGCGCCGAGCTGCACACCTACGACATGAAAGGCACCGGCGACCTCGACCCCGTCGGCGACGCTGTCTCCCACCGCCACGCGGCTGGCGACGACGCCGAGTTCATCCAGTACGCCCTCGCCGACTGGCGGGCGCTGCGCGAAGAACTGCGCCGCCGCACCAAGGTGATCCGCTCCCTGCCCCGGGACATCTGCCCCGAGTCCAAGGTGACGAGCGCTCTCGCCGACAAGCGCTCCCTGGGTCTGCACCCGATCGTGGTCGGGGTGGACGAGTGCCAGGTGCTGTTCGAGCACCCCGAGCACGGCAAGGAGTTCGAGGAGATCGCCACCGACCTGGTCAAGCGCGGCCCCGCGACCGGCATCGTGATGCTGCTGGCGACGCAGCGCCCGGACGCCAAGTCGCTGCCCACCGGCATCAGCGCGAACGCGTCCGCCCGGTGGTGCCTGAAGGTCATGGGCCAGACGGAGAACGACATGGTCCTCGGCACGAGCAGTTACAAGCGCGGCGTGCGGGCGACCATGTTCGCCTGGGGCGACAAGGGCATCCACTACTTCATGGGCGAGGGCGCGGACGCCCGGATCGTCTACGGCACGTTCGTGGACGCCCCCAGCGCCGCCGCCATCGCCGCCCGCGCCCGCACCCTGCGAGAAAAGGCAGGACTGCTGTCCGGCTATGCGCTCGGCGAGACACCGGAGGCCGTGACCGGCCCGGCCTACGACCTGCTGGCCGACGTGGTGGCGGTCGTACCGGAGAAGGAAGAGCGGGTGTGGAACGAACGGATCGCCGCCCGCCTCGCCGACCTGCGGCCCGACGTGTACGGCGGCTGGAAGGGCGAGAACGTCACCAGCGCGCTCAAGCCGCACGGCATCCGCACCCGCGACGTGGCCGGCACGACGGACGACGGCACCCGCACCACACGGCGCGGCATCGCCCGTGCCGACCTCACGAAGGTCATTGCGGAGCGTAACCAGAAGCCGGGTGCCGCATAGGCCCGGAACGGTGCTACCGGTAGCACCCACACCTGCTACCGGTAGCACCCCCGCTAGCACCCCAAAGCCTCACCCATCTGCGATCTAGCGCGTAGCACCCCGCCTGCGGAAACCCCTGGAAACCCGCCCGGAGGGCCTGTGATGACCCCCATCCTCCTTGCTGTCGCCTGCCTGATAGCCGTCACGCTCGGTTACGGCGTGCTGTGTGCGGCCTCGCCGTTCGGTGACTGCCGCAAGTGCCACGGCATGGGCCACGCGCTCAAGCGTGACCGCAAAGGACGCCTCAAGCGCGGCACGGACTGCCGCCGCTGCCACGCCACCGGCAAACGCATCCGCGTCGGCCGCTGGCTCTACAACCGCTGGGCCCGCATCTACCGCGCCGGCACCACCGACTGAGCAGGCGACCAGCGACCGCCCGTCATGAGACGGACCCCGCTCTGTGTAGGAGCTAGATAGGCGCGGTCGCCGGTCAGTCGCCCCAAGCTTGCCAGCACCCGGGGCGCCCGAAGCGTAGCCATCCATCCGCCTCACCCGGAAGCGAGTTCTTCCTGATGGTCCTCAACATCTCCGCCGTGCTGCTGTTCGGCGCCGCGTCCGCCCTGGCCGTGAAGACCAAGTCCGCCGGAGGCGGCGCCACCCTGGTGCTGTTCCTCTTCGGCTTCTTCACCGCCGGGACCGGCGCCTACGAACCCATCCACAACCTCGTGCAGGCATCCGCCGAAGCCCTGTCCGCCCTCGGCAAGTGACGGGAGATCGCGAAGTGAACGAGCCCACCTACACCCCGGCCGCACACGACATGACGGGCCTGAAAGTGCACCGCCCCGTGCCACTCGTGCCCGTGCAGCCCGTCGGCGTCCCGTCCGTGGCGAGCGTCGTCCTCCCGGACGGCCGTGTCGTCACCGGCTACGCCGTCGCTTCCGCACAGCCCGAGTCGGTCACCGCCAAGCCGGCCGTCTCCCGCACGGCGGTGAACGTCGCGCTGGGAGGTGTCGGGTTCTTCGCCGTGTGCAGCGGGCTGTTCCTGCTCACCGCGTTCATCACCGCGCTGACCGCGCTGATCACCCAGCTCATCATCCTCGCCGCCGTCATCTTCGGCGGATGGATCGCCGCGCAGGTCTTCGGCACGAGCGGTCACCGGGGCGGGACCACGGTCAACATCCGCAAGGCCGTCATCAAGCGCAGCCACTTTCACAGCTGATGGAGGGAACCATGTTCGAGGTCCGCGTCATCTGCGATCCGGCCGACACCGACCGCGTCATCCACGCCCTGGCAGCCGCATTCGAAACTGGCCCGGCACGCCAGTACCTCACCCGCGACGGCGAGCGCATCCGACTGTACGTCACCGCCGAGCACCGTCCCGAGCCGAACACGTGGCCCGCGCCGGAAAAGGCCTACGTGCTCGCCCCGAACATCATCAGTGAGATCGGCTGGACCGCCGACCGCGCCCGCATGCACTTGGACGGTCGCACTGTTGACCGGGAGTACTGGCTGCGCAAAGCCGCCCTGCTGGACCGCATGGCACTGGACGACGAGACCGCCCGCATACACACCGACGCCCTTGCGGTGGCCATGAACGCCGCGCTGCGTCTGCTGGAGATCGACGGCGAGCACTCCGAGGGCATCACCGACCCGCGCGGCTATGTCCGCCAGGAATACGCCCGCTGGTCCAACAACCAGTAGCAACGCCGCGGCGGCGGGACTCCCCAGCAAGGTCGCCCGCCGCCGCGGTCCTCCCTGCCCATCCGTAGACAGAACAGGAGAACCCCAGGATGCCGCACCCGGACGGCTCTGCCCAGCTCACCGCCGCGCGTAACGCAGCGTCGCGTGACTGGCGCGTCTTCCCCCTCATCTCCGGCGACAAGCGCCCAGCCGTCTCCGACTGGGAGACCCGCGCCACCACCGACCCGGACCGCATCACCCGCGCATGGTCAGTGGCCGCCTTCAACATTGGCATCGCCACCGGCCCCTCCGGCCTGGTCGTTATCGACTTGGACAAGCCGAAGCGCCCCGGAGACACCCCGCCTGCCGCTTGGGCCGAGCACGGAGTCACCGACGGCGCCGACGTGCTCGCTGTCCTCTGCGAGCGCCACGGCCAGCCCTTCCCCGCCGACACCTACACTGTCCGCACCTGGAGCGGCGGCACCCACCTGTACTTCGCCGCACCCGAAGGCGAGCACCTGCGCAACACCGCCGGAGACAGTGCCCGCGGGCTGGGCTGGAAGGTCGACACCCGCGCGTGGGGCGGACTCGTGGTCGGTGCCGGCAGCATCTTCGATGGGCGCCCGTACGAGGTCACCCACGACGCTCCCGCAGCGCCTCTGCCGGGCTGGCTCGCCGAACTCCTGCGCCCGGCCCCGCTGCCCCCGCAAACGCCCATCACGGTTGCCCTCACCGGCCACGGACGCCGCACCGCCTTCCTGCGGTCCGCGATCAACGGTGAAGTCTCACGGGTCACCGGCTCTGGCCCGCACGAGCACAACAACGCGCTCTACATCGCCTCAGTCGCCCTCGGCCAACTCGTTGCCGGGGGAGAGCTGAGCGAGGCCGACGTCACCGGCTGGCTCCTCACGGCCGCGCTTCAGGTCGGCCAGGGCGAGCGCGAGGCGCGGCGCACCATCGCCTCCGGCATCCGGGCCGGAGCACGCCGCCCCCGGACGGTCGCCGCATGAGCGCCAACCCCATCCCGCCCCTGCACCTGTACTCCGTGCCCAGCGACCCGGAGACGGCACCCGCGGCGCCGCCGAAACGGGAGCGGCCCCGGACCGCATGGACGGCAGATCAGCTCATGGCCGCGCACTTCCCCGAGCCGAAATGGGCCGTGCCCGGCATCCTCGCCGAGGGCGTCAGCGTCCTCGCCGGACCACCCAAGGTTGGTAAGTCCTGGCTCTCCCTCGGACTCGGCCTTTCCGTCGCGGCCGGCGGCAACGCATTCGACTCCGTACCCGTTCAGGGCGGCCCGGTTCTCTACCTCGCTCTGGAGGACACCCCGCGCCGTCTGCAGACGCGCATGGGCAAGCTCCTCGGTGGTCAGCCCGCGCCGGCCGGGCTGACCCTGGTCACCGAGTGCCCGCCCTTCCCCCAGGGCGGCGTGGAAGCCATCGCTCAGTGGCTGGAGCGCAACACCGACGCCCGCATGGTCGTCATCGACGTGTTCGCCAAGATGCGCGGCCAGGCCCCGGCCGGGGTGTCGGCGTACGACGCGGACTACGTGGCCGTCGGCTACGCCAAGCGGCTCGCCGACCACTACGGCGTGGCCGTCGTCCTGGTCCACCACGTCCGCAAGGCAGGCTCCGAGGACTTCCTCACCGAGGTCTCCGGCACCAACGGCATCGCCGGCGCCGCAGACGCCACCCTCGTACTCAAACGGGCCCGAGGTCAGGCGGACGGCATCCTGCACGTCACCGGCCGCGACGTGGACGAAGCCGAGTACGCCCTCAGCTTCCAACCCGCGTCCGGCGCCTGGCACCTGCTGGACGGTCCCGTCTCCGACCACACCGTCAGCGACACCCGCGCCACGATCCTGCGCTACGTCCGCGCCCACCCTGGCGCGAAGCCGAAGGACATGGCGGGCGAGCTGCCGCAGGTCGACATCGACACGATCCGCCGCACCTGCAACCGCATGGCCGACGCCGGACAGCTCACCAAGGACCCCGGCGGCCGGTACTACCCCGACACCGAGACCCGGACGCAGAGCACCCAAGAGGTGTCCGCACTGTCCGACTGTCCAGATGGGCGCCCTGACCTGCACCGAGAACCCGGACAGTCGGACTTGGGGCTGTCCGGCCTGTCCGGCCCGGAACGGGAAGGGAGCCGGCGGTGACGACGACCCTGGCAAGGGACGAAAAGCTCACGCTCACCGAGATCTGCAAGGACCTGAAGATCTCGCGATCCACCTTCTACGACTGGCGAGCGAAGGGGCGCGCCCCGCGTTGCATCAAGCTGCCCAACGGTGACATCCGGGTCCGGCGTAGCGACTACGAACACTGGTTGAGCGATCGGGAGGACGCCGCCTGATGGATGGCACGACGTACAACGTCAAGATCTGGAAGACGGCGGTCTACAAGGGTCAGCGAAAGACAACGCACACCGTGCGCTGGGAGTTGGACGGCAGGGAGTGGCGAGCACCGTTCGGTACGAAGGCACTCGCAGACGCCTTCCGCTCCGAGTTGGTGAGCGCCACACGCCGTGGCGAGGCGTTCAGTCTCTCCACGGGACGCCCGGTCTCGCACCAGTCCGGAGCGAGCGCGGTGAACTGGTACGACTTCGCGGTGCAGTTCACGGACGCTCAGTGGCACCGAACCGGCGGGAACAACCGCAAGAACACGTCCAAGGCGCTCATGGCGACCACCGTTGCCTTGCTCCGCACACCGCCAGTCGCGTTCCGGCCCGTCGACGTGCGCACGGCACTACGGGAGTTCGCGTTCAACACGCGGCGCCGGCCGGACGCCCCGCCCGAAGTGGTCGCCATCCTGAAGTGGGTGGAACGCAACGCTCTGACCATGGCGGCCTGGGAGGACCCCACCAAGGTCGAGGAAGTACTTCGGGCTCTGGACTCGAAGTTGGACGGTACGCGGGCCGCGGCGAGCTCGATCAAGCGCAACCGGCGAATCCTGAACGTGGCAATGGAGTACGCCGTCACACACCGCGTCCTGCGAGCGAACCCCTTGCCCAAGGGGAGAGGAGCGGCGCCCAAGACATCCTCCGCAGTCGACAAGAGGTCTCTGCTCAACCCGGAGCAAGCGGCGCGCCTTCTGGGGTGGGTCCGCCGGCGCCCCCGCGGCGGCCAGCGGTTGCATGCCTTCTTCGCAACCATGTACTACGCCGGGCCGCGCCCGGAAGAAGTCGTCGCTATGCACGTGCGGGATGTCCGACTGCCGGACAAGGAAGCCGAAGATCAGTGGTGTGAGCTGATGTTTCACATGGCTCAGCCGGAGGTCGGGAAGAACTGGACGGACGACGGCGAGATCCACGAACAGCGCGGGCTGAAGGGCCGGGCCGCGGACGACACGCGAGTAGTGCCGGGCCACCCGTCACTGACACGCATCCTGCGCGCGCACATCCAGGCAGAGACCCTGAGGCCGGGGGACCTGCTCTTCCAGGGCGAGAAGGGTGGCCTGCTCGCTGGCTCCGTCATCCGTAGGGCTTGGCGGACTGCTCGGGCGGAAGTGCTTTCGCCGGATGAATTCGCCTCACCGCTCGGCAAGCGGGTGTACGACCTGCGACACACCTGCCTGACCAACTGGCTGAACGATGGTGTCCCGCCGGCGCAGGTGGCTGAGTGGGCGGGCAACAGCGTCCCCGTGCTGCTGGCCATTTACGCTCGGTGCATCTCTGGGCAGCTCCGCGATCTTAAACAGCGGATCCTTGCCCGTGGGGACCTGCCAGAGGTCTGATGTGCGTGGAGTTCCGCTGGCCCCGATGCGGGGCCAGCGGACCGGGGGGCGGTTAGGCCGTCACGTCCTCGATGGCAGCGAGGATCAACTCAGGAACGGCGGCGAGAGCGCTGTCCAGCAGATACTCGATCGCTACGGCATCCTTGCTTCGATTGACGTCGATTTGCGCGGTCCACTGCCCCGGTTGATAGCGAGCGAGCATTGAAAGCGCGAAGAGCACTGCCCACCAGGCCAGCAGCGGGTGAAGCTGGCGGTTGTCACCGCCGAACTGTGCGTGGATCACTCGCGCCGAGTCGGTCAAGCTGCGCCCCTTCCAAGGGGCAATGGCTTCAAACTTGCGCTTGGCGGCCGCCTCACCGTACTCGGCATCCCACTCAGGATCCCATTCGAGGCGCTTCGCGAACGTCTCGGCGTCGTCGACCTCCCATAGGAGCCGACAGCCAATGGTTCCTTGCCTCTCATCCCAGCTCTCCGGCCCGCTCTCGGGGATGGCGCCGGCAGACCTGAAGCGATAGCCGCTCAACGCCGGATAGTCAGCAAGCCATGTGCGCACGGCCTGTTCACGGGTTCCGGGGTCCGTGTGCTGCTGAAGGTTGGCGGGCAAGCCAGAGACCATGGCGTCCAGGGTGTTGGGAATCACCTGGCGAGTCTCACGGGTGATCGAGAGCTGCGGGCGGGTCGCCGACTGCAAGGGCCAGAGGCTGACCTCCAGTATTGCGGCCCACACGTCCGCAAGCCGGGTTTCCTTCGGGAGAGACCGCGAGCCGAGCATCGCTGCAACCTGAGTGAACGACTCAGCTCCCGCCGCGCCCTTGTCCTTGACGATAACGGAGCCTAGGTCGGGCTGATCCATCTGCGTGGCAGATATGCCGTGGCCGTTCAAGCGACACTTGTCCATCGGGACCCGGGCGCACGCCGCGATCGCTCTGCCTGCCTGGCTCAGGCCGTAGAAGAGCACGAGAGGCCTGGAAGCTGGTCCAACCGAGGCTGCCGCGGTGAACAACTGCTCAGACTGCTCCAGTGCAGCGCTGAACAACTTCTGGCGCGAGCCGCTAGTCGCGTAGCCGGGTGGGGCCGCACGAAGTTCGCGTAGCGCCCTCCACACTGCTGCCGTCGGGGGATAGGACTGGTCACGGTATGTCGGGTACGGCCTGCGAACCATCGCTCCATCTTGCCAGCGCGAGGTGCCGCCCCTGGGGCGTTTCCCTCACTGGCTGGGTTGTGACGTCACCGCGTATTCACCGCAGCCACCCGCAGGAACCCGGCGACAGCCGGACAGCGCCGGACCCTCCCCGCGATCACCGGGGGCGGTCCGGCGTTCTTCTCTGTGCGGCTACACCCGCCCTGACCAGCAAAAAGCCCTCCCGTTCGGGAGGGCGAGGGGTGGCGCCCCCGGCAGGACTCGAACCTGCGGCCAAGCGCTTAGAAGGCGCCTGCTCTATCCACTGAGCTACGGGGGCCTGGTGGCGGGACAAGGATAAAGCTCCTTGTTCCCTGACCCTGTCGCTTCGCCTCCGTGGCTCGATGTGGAGGTTCCGTGAAGCGGTCCTGATAATCGCAGGCAGGTACGAATCGTGCACCGCTTTTGGCCTCCGACGCACCGGGTGTTGTGCACTCGTTATGCCTGGACTGTGCCCTCGTACCAGTCGTCCCTTACGTCCGTTGTGTTCCATCGGCGCGCTGAGATGTCCATATGCTTCAGAATTCCCCTAAAATTGGGCATTCTTCACATGTGGTGACCTTGGACGTTCAGCCTCAGCTGCTCGACACACTCTCCGCTCTGCGCGACCGTGTCGCCGCCGCACGCTTTCCGCTGCCCCTGGCCGGGGCCCCACGCGCGCGTGCGAACCGTGACGAGCTGCTCGCGCAGCTCGACGACTATCTGGTGCCCCGACTAAGGGACCCCGGCGCCCCTCTGCTGGCCGTCGTCGGCGGGTCCACCGGGGCCGGCAAGTCGACCCTCGTGAACTCCGTCGTGGGGCGCCGGGTCAGCCAGGCGGGCGTGCTCCGGCCGACGACCCGGACGCCGGTCCTGGTCTGCCATCCGGAGGATCATCACTGGTTCAGCGGCATGCGCGTGCTCCCCGACCTCACGCGCGTGTGGGGGCCCCAGCCGGACACCGGGGACGATCTGCTGCTCCCCGGCGAGGCTTCCGCGCGCGTGCTGCGTGTCGAGACCGCCGAGAGCCTCCCGCGCGGACTCGCCCTGCTCGACGCCCCCGACATCGACTCGCTGCTCGCCGACAACCGTGTCCTGGCCGCCGAGCTGATCTGCGCCGCCGACATCTGGATCATGGTCACCACGGCCGCCCGCTACGCCGACGCCGTGCCCTGGCATCTGCTGCGTACGGCCAAGGAGTACGACGTCACCCTGGTGACGGTTCTCGATCGTGTGCCGCACCAGGTGGTCTCGGAGGTCTCCCGGCAGTACGGCGCCCTGCTCACCAAGGCCGGGCTCGGCGACGTACCGCGTTTCACCGTGCCCGAGCTGCCCGAGTCGGCCTGGGGCGCCGGTCTGCTGCCCAGCACCGCCGTGGCGGCCCTGCGGACCTGGCTCGTGCACCACGCGCAGGACGCCGCGGCCCGCGAGCACGTCATGGCCCGTACGGCGCACGGTCTGCTCGACTCGCTCAAGTCGCGCATGCCCGAACTGGCCTCCGCCGTCGCCGCTCAGTACGCCGCCGCGCTCCGGCTCACCTCCGCCGTCGAGAGCGCCTACGACGGCGAGCTCGCGCGCGTGCGAGGCCGGTTGCAGTCCGGGGCGGTACTCGCCGGGGACGCGCTCAAGCGCTGGCGCGCCTTCCCCCTGGACTGCACCGCGGGCGAGCTGCTGGACGCCCTCGTGGAGAGCCTGGGCGCGCTGCTGCTGTGTGCCGTCACGGCCGCCGACGAGCGCGTCGACGAGGCCTGGCGGCGCGAGCCAGGCGCGGCCGCTCCGGGACTCGCCGACCGGCACCCCTCCCCGGAGAAGGCCGAGCACCGCATCGGGCTCGCGGCCCGTCGCTGGCGGCGCGAACTGGAGGAGCACGCCGAGGACGAGGTGAGGGACATCGAGCGCAGCACCGCTCCCGACTCCGAGAGCGTCGCCGCACTCGTCGCCACCGCGCTGCTGGGCGGGACCCGGGCGCGTACCGCGGGCGAGCGGCTGGCCGAGCGGATCGGCGCCCATGGCGCGCTGCGGCTGCGCGACCGGGCCGAGCGGCTGCTCAACGACACCGTCGACCGCGTCGTGCACACCGAACGCGAGCGGCGCCTCACTCCGCTCGACGCCCTGGACCTTCGTGCCGAGCCCCAGGCGGAGCTCATCGCCGCGCTGTCCGTACTGCAGAAGGAGAGGTGAACGGTGACAGCCGTCACTGACCATGATCACACGGACCACAGGGACCACAGGGACCACACCGATCACATGACTCACATGGACCGCATGGACCGCACGACGCACGTGGGCCCCTCGGACCACGCCGGTCCTGCTGCTGCCGGCACGGACGGCCAGGCCGGGGGAGAGGCCGACACGGTCAACGGCCGCACACCGGCCGCCGGCGGCTCCGCGCATGCCACCCCCGGCACGGTGCGCGGCGCGGAAACCGGTGACGACACCGGGGCAGGCCCCAGGGCCGAAGTCACCGAGACCGAGGAACAGCGGGACGAGCTGCACCCGGAGACGGACGGCCGGCCGCACGCGCGTGTGCCCGGTAAGCGCTCCGACCGCGAGGAAGGCGCGCCCGCCCGTAAAGGCGGCGACCAGGCATCGGCAGCCGCGGGACAGCGGGCAACCGACCCGCACGCGCGCGCGGCAGAGGCACAGCAGGACCGGCGGGACGCCGGCGAGCCGCACGCGCGCGCGAACACCTCCGGAACCGGGCCGGGGACCGGCACCGGGACCGATGGGGGCCTGCACCGCCCTGTGGAGGACGACGGGAAGACCGGCCCCGACGCGGACGCGTCCGACCCCTGGGACGACGGGCTCATCGCCCGCCGGGTGACGGACGGCGGCGAGCGCGCCTCCGTCCTCGACAAGCCCGCACGCCCCCCGGGCACCCACACCCCCGCGCCCCTGGCGTACGACGGCCCCCTGCGCTCCCGGCTCGACGCCCTGCGCGAACTCGTCGGCCTGTCCCGCGCCCGCCTCGACACCCGCACCCTCGCCGAGGCGGGCCGGGTCCTGGACGAGGCGGCCGCCCGCCGCAAGCTCTCCGGCGGGCACACCGTCGTCGCCATCGCGGGCGCCACCGGCAGCGGAAAGTCGCAGCTGTTCAACGCCCTGGCCGGGGTGGCCATCTCGGAGACGGGGGTCCGGCGTCCGACCACCGCAGCGCCCATCGCGTGCAGTTGGAGTGACGGCGCGGCGGGCCTCATCGACCGGCTCGGCATTCCGGGCCGGCTGCGCCGGCGCCCCCTGCAGAGCGCGGAGGCGGAGGGGCAGCTGCGCGGACTGGTCCTGGTCGACCTGCCCGACCACGACTCCGCGGCCGTGGAGCACCGTGAGCAGGTCGACCGGATCCTGAAGCTGGTCGACGCGGTCATCTGGGTGGTCGACCCCGAGAAGTACGGCGACGCCATGCTTCACGAGCGCTATCTGCGGCCCATGGCCGGTCACGCGGAAGTCATGTTCGTCGTCCTCAACCAGGTCGACCGGCTGCCCGGGGAGGCCGCCGACCAGGTACTGGACGATCTGCGCAGGCTGCTCGACGAGGACGGTGTCGCGCTCGGCGAGTTCGGGGAGCCGGGCGCCTCGGTGCTCGCGCTGTCCGCGCTCACCGGTGACGGCGTCGGCGAGCTGCGTGAGGCGCTGGGCCACTTCGTGATGGAACGCGGTGCGGCGGCCCGGCGGGTCGCGGCCGACCTGGACGCGGCCGCGGCTCAGCTGCGGCCCGTCTACGCCACCGGCCGGCGCGTCGGCCTCAGCGAGGAGGCGCGCGAGGAGTTCGCCGCCCGGCTCGCCGACGCGGTGGGCGCCACCGCGGCCGGCGAGGCCGCCGAACGCGCCTGGCTGCGCAACGCCAACCGGGCCTGCGGCACGCCCTGGCTGCGGCTGTGGCGCTGGTACCAGAGCCGCGGCGGGTCCAGCACGGGCCGCATGGCGGTACGCCACCAGGGCGACGAGGAGGCCACGGCCCGTCAGCGCGTCGAACAGGCGGTCCGTACGGTGTCAGACCGGGCTTCGGCCGGTCTGCCCACGCCGTGGGCGCAGGCGGTGCGGGAGGCGGCCGTGCGCGGCTCGCACGGGCTGTCGGAGGCGCTGGACGACCTGGCGGCCCGGGCCGGACTGCCGCCGGGGCGGCCGCCCCGGCCGGGCTGGTGGCCGGTGGCCGTGCTGGTCCAGGCGGCCATGACCCTGCTGCAGGTCGTGGGCGGATTGTGGCTGGTGGGGCAGATCGCCGGAGTCATGGCACCCAACCTGGGCGTGCCGGTGCTGCTGATGGTGTGCGGCATCGTCGGCGGGCCGTTCGTGGAGTGGGGCTGCCGAATGGCGGCCCGGGGGCCCGCCCGCCGGTACGGCCAGGACGCGGAACGGCGACTGCGGGAGGCGGCCGCGAGCTGCGGCCGGGCTCGGGTGCTCGATCCATTGGCGGCGGAGCTGCTTCGGTACCGGGAGGTGCGGGAGCAGTACGGCCGGGTGGCGCAGACGGGAGTGGGGGTGGGGTGAGAGCGGTGCGGTGCTGGGGAGAGGGCGAAGAGCGAGGGCGGCGGAGGCCGTCAGACGGGTAGGCCCGGCAGGTCGTCAGGTGTCGGCCGTCGACGGGGCTCCCTGCCGTCCTCCCGCCAGTCTTCTGCCCGTCTTCCTTCTGCCCGCCCTCCTGTCCACCCTGCTGCCCGTCTCTCACCCGTGCGGGTGGCGGAGTTTTCCACAGCTCGGCAGTGGTCCACAGCGCTCAGCGGGCCCGGCCCGACGGAGGCAGTCTGTTCCCGCGGCGATCGTGCCGCAGGGCAGACGCCGCCGTACGGGACGGGCCCGTACGCATGGCCGCCCGGCCGTGAGAGGCCGGGTATGGGAGGGCTTCAGGATGAACGAGACCGTGGTGTGCGTGGTGGGCAACGTGGCGACGCCGCCGCTGTACCGGGAGACGGCCGCCGGACCTTCGGCCCGGTTCCGGCTGGCGGTGACCGCGCGCTACTGGGACCGGGAGAAGAGCGCCTGGACGGACGGGCACACCAACTTCTTCACCGTGTGGGCCAACCGCCAGCTCGCAGTCAACGTGGCGGCCTCGGTGGAGGTGGGACAGCCCGTCGTCGTCCAGGGCAGGTTGAAGGTGCGCACCGAATCGCGCGACGGGCAACAGGGCCGCACGTCGGCCGACATCGACGCCGTGGCCATCGGCCACGACCTTGCGCGGGGCACCGCGCTCTTCCGCCGTGCGGTCCGGCAGGAGACGCCGCCGACGGCCCGGCCGGAGCCGAGCTGGGAAACACCGGCCGCCTCTGCCCACTCGCTCCAGGACGAGCCATCCGCTCAACCAGTCATGGCAGCAACGGCGGTGACGTGACGTCAGCGCTCGGCCGCGGCCCTGCGGCCGACCACCGCGACTGTCGCGCCTTGTCGACAGGCGGCCACCGAGTGTGCCGAACAGGTCGGTGAGCGCGATGTATTTGTCGACAAGCCCGGCCGGCGTGCCATGCCGGCGATAACGATTCCGGATCGGATCGCCCCATGTGACGATCCGACCGGGGGCGCGGTCCCTGTGATCCATAGGATGCCGGGCATGCCCCTCGGGGCAGCCGATTCTGCTGGTGGGACCGTCCCCCACATCCAACGGGTCCTGCTCGAAGGGGAATTCTGTGCTTGCTGCGTTCACTGGGTTCACTCGGTTCCGCGTGGCCCGCCTCGCGGCCGTGACGCTTGCGTCCGGCCTCGCGGCGACCACCGTGCTGCTCGGCGCCGGTACGGCCGCGGCCGACGAGACACCGCAGACCCAGGGCGGCGCGACGGCGACGATAGGCGGCCTGAAGACGTACGGCCAGGCCGTGATCCACGAGGACGGCGGCGACCAGCAGGTGTCGGCGGGCCTGTTCGAGATGTCCGTGGACGGCGGCGGCAGCCTGCAGACGTACTGCGTCGACATCCACAACCCCACCCAGCGCGACGCCCACTACCAGGAGACCCCCTGGAGCGGGACCTCGCTGGGCGCCAACAAGGACGCCGGCAAGATCCGCTGGATCCTGCAGAACTCCTACCCCCAGGTGAACGACCTCGCCACGCTCGCCCGGCGGGCGGGTGCGAGCGGTCTGAGCGAGCAGGACGCGGCTGCCGGCACGCAGGTTGCCATCTGGCGCTACTCGGACGGGGCGAAGGTCGACGCCGTGGGCCCGCAGGCCGAGAAGCTCGCGGACTACCTGGAGAAGAGCGCCCGCGAAAGCTCCGAACCGCAGGCCTCGCTGACCCTTGACCCGCCCGCTGTCTCCGGACGCCCGGGTGACCTGCTCGGACCGGTGACCGTGCACACCAACGCGCGCGGCGTGACGGTCGGCGCGCCTGCGGGCGCGGGCGCGGGTGGGGTGCGGATCATCGACAGGACCGGCAAGGTGATCACCTCGGCGAAGGACGGCAGTCAGCTGTTCTTCGACGTTCCCGAGGGTGCGGCGGACGGCTCCGCCCAGCTGACCGTCCAGGCCTCCACCACCGTCCCGGTGGGCCGCGCCTTCGCCTCCGAGAGCCGCAGCCAGACCCAGATCCTGGCCGGCTCCAGCGAGTCCACGGTCTCCGCGACCGCGGGCGCCACCTGGGCGGACAAGGGCGCCATGGCGGTGTCGGCCCGGAAGAACTGCGCCAAGAGCGGCGTCGACATCACCGCGGCCAACAAGGGCGACCAGCCCTTCACCTTCGATCTGATGGGCGCGGAGCACACCATCCCGGCCGGGGCCTCCCGCACGGTGACGGTCCCGCTCCAGGAGGACCAGTCCTACGACTTCACCATCACCGGCCCGAATGGCTTCAGCCATCGGTTCACCGGGGTCCTCGACTGCAAGACCCAGGGCACGGTCAGCACCGAGTCCACCCAGACCCTCAGCGAGCCCAGCCCCGCGACCGTCGGCGGCAACAGCACGGCTCCCGACACCGACCTCGCGGCCACGGGCAGCTCCGCGATCACCCCGATGATCGCCGGGGTGGCCATCGGACTCGTGGTCATCGGCGGTGCGGTGCTGGTGGTGCTGCGCAGGAGGGAAGCGGCGGCGGGCGAGTGAGGCCCGGTCGCACCGGTACCTCCTGATCCGCTTCCTCCTGATCCGCCGCCGGGCGGGCCGCGTGACGCTCCCGGTCAGCCGACGCGTGGCGTGCCCTGGCCCGGACCGGTCTCCCTGGGCTGGGCCACGCACATGGCCCAGATGGCGACGCCCGAGAAGGCGATCATCAGGGTGGACCAGAGCGGGGAGTAGGGCAGGGACAGGAAGTTGGCGACGATGATCAGTCCGGCGATGACGATGCCGGAGATCCGCGCCCACTTCGCGGTCTGGAACAGTCCCAGGCTGACCACCACGGCGACGGCGCCCAGGATGAGCGTGACCCAGCCCCAGCCGGTCAGATCGAACTGGAAGACGTAGCCACGCGTCGTGATGAACACGTCGTCCGCGGCGATCCCCATGATGCCGCGGAAGATGTCGATCACTCCGGCGATCATCAGCATGACGGCGGCGAAGAGCATCAACCCGCCGGCCCACTGCTGCTTGCGGGCTTGTGTGGTGTGTGTCGTGGTCATTTCTGGGCCTCGATCGATTGCGTCCGGTGATTGCGTCCGGCGATCAGTGAGGGCGCTCCCCTCCGTCCTTGCCCGGGCTTCGGGCGACGCTTCCGGATCCACCGTGCGCCTGCTCGGGACCCGTGGCATCACTCGGCCCGGGTGATTCAGCTCCGGCCACCCCGCTCGACACGCGACTCGACGCGCGGCACCGCAGAGGGGTGCCTACGCTTGTTCCGCAACCGCCGCGCACTCAGGGGGGATCCCGCATCCAGCGGATGGCGGACCAACCCCCTGGGGCATCACCGCATGAACGACGGCAGGAAGACATCCCACCCGTCACAGCACGCCTTCCGGTGGCGTGCGGACCGGGCGTGGCAGGCCGCGTTCCGCCGTTTCGAGGAGAGTGGGCCGGGCCGGCTGTGGGTCCGGCTCTCGGCGGTCGACTTCTTCGGGCACTCGTTCCAGCTGGCCGCGCTCGCGCTCCTGTGCTTCTTCCCGTTCCTGATCATCCTCACGGCCGCGGCAGGACAGGACACGGCCGCGGTCATCGCCGGCTGGCTGGGGCTGAACGAGCAGGCGGCCCAAGCCGTGGCCACGCTGTTCGCGCCCACCACCACCTCGTACACCCTGACAGGGACGAGCGCCGTACTGCTCCTGCTCGGAGTCCTGGCCGTGGCCGGCACCCTCCAGAGCTGGTACCTCATGCTGTTCGACGTCCCGGAGGAAGCGAAGTGGAAGACCACGGCCCGGCTCACCTGGCTCGCCGGACTGTTCGCCTACGCCGCCGCGCAGGCCGCCTTCGGCAGGGTGCTCCACGGCTGGCTCCTGACCGGCCTGACCGGCTTTCTCTGGGCGGTCGTCTTCTGGTGGTGCAGCATGTACGTGCTGCTGGCCGGGAGAGTGCCCTGGCGCGCCCTCCTGCCGCCGGCCCTGGTCACCAGCGTGTGCTGGACCGGCCTCGGCGTCTTCTCCGCCCACTACTTCTCCGCGGCGATTGTGGCGAACGAGCAGAAGTACGGCCCCATCGGCGTCGTGATGGTCATCCTGTCCTGGCTGGTGGCGGTCGGCGTGGTGATCCACCTGGGCGCGATCGTCGGCCGAGCCTTCCAGTGATCCCCAGCTCACGGAACTGCGGGCAGCGCCGAAGACGGCTCTGCCCGCAGTTTCGTGAATGACCGGGTCAGCGGCGTGCGGGTAGCGGGGATCCAGCCGGCCCGCGTAGATCGTCACCCAGCAGCCACGACCTGGCCGGCCGTGATCTGCGGAGGGTTGGGCAGCAGCGACGCGAGGTTGTCGCGTACGAAGTCCGCCGCCCGCTTGACCGACTCGTCCGCTCCGGCCTGGTCCTCGTAGACGCTGGTGGAGAGCATCACTCCATTCCCGGCATCAACCCAGTAGTAGGCCACGAAGCCGGGGACCTGGCGGAGGAGGGGGATGAATCCCTCGTCCACCTGGCGTCCCGCCTCGGCAGGATCCGTCACCCCTTCGTACCGCCGAACCACTGCGTACATAGCTGATCTCCTCATGGCTGCCGGGGACGCCTTGCTCGAAGGGACCTACCCGTCGGCGCGGGCATCCCGCTCGTGGCACGCCCGGAAGGCACTCGGACAGGCGCATGGGTCATCCGAACCGGGGGCCCACGGGCCGTCAGCGGGGCCCAGGAGGAGGGAAGCCTCCTCCCTCTGTCATCTAGGTCAAGATCTGACCTATACGGCCCCTAGTGTCCTCCTTGCCCGGCGGAACACGAACCACGGAAGGCAGCGACCATGAGCGAGACCGTGACTGGCAACGAACTGGCGACCCCCGACCCGGCCCAGAAGCCGGCCGCCACCGGCGAGCGCGCCGACCTGCTGGAGGCGCTGGCCAAGCATCGGCACTTCCTGCGGTTCACCACCCGCGACCTCACCGACGAGCAGGCCGGGCGCCGGACCACCGTCAGCCAGTTGTGCCTGGGCGGCTTGATCAAACATGTCACCGCGGTCGAGCGATCCTGGGTGCGGTTCATCCTGGACGGCGCGTCGGTGATGCCCGACTTCACCGCCATGACCGAGGCCGACTGGGACCGGCGGGCCGACCAGTTCCGGATGCTGCCCGGCGAGACGCTGACCGGCGTGCTCGCCGACTACGCGGAGGTGGCCCGTCGGACCGACGAACTGGTCGTCTCCCTGCCCGACCTGGACGCCACACAAGCACTGCCGAAGGCCCCGTGGTCCGAGCCGGGCGCGCGATGGTCGGCCCGCCGGGTGCTGATGCACATCATCACCGAGACCGCCCAGCACGCCGGCCACGCCGACATCATCCGAGAGTCCCTGGACGGCGCCAAGACCATGGGTTAGCCGGCGGCGCCGCAGGGCGTATCGCCCCACTCGATGCCGACGCGGGCTTACACGACGGCGCCGACCGTGTCTGGGCCAAGCAGGTGAAAAGAGCAAAGCGGGGTGCCGGACCGAAGTAGATGTAATGCCCTGGACTGTCGGGGAAACACCGTCCACCACACGTCAGCAGTTGAGAGCCGCGCGAGCTCAAATCAAGGGTCGCGAACGACACCTCGCCGAGGTAACGCCGAGGTTGATCGTTTGAGTGCTAGGTTCCTCGCGGTGCTATTGGGTCGTCGCGTTGAGTCAATGGTTGGCTGTCACGACTTTCATTCAGAGGACGGTGCGTATGACGCTAAGGCGTTCTTTGGTTCTGACTGTGGCGGGGGCGGCAGCGGCGTCTGTTGCCGTTCCGGGCGCGGCATCCGCAACTGCTCCGGTTTCACGGGCCTTGACGAGCTGTAATGGTGCCCAGTTGCAGCAAGCGGTCGCGCAGGTGAACAGTGCTCCTGGCGGCGGCTCCGTCAAGCTGAAGCGAGGCTGCACCTACAGACTCACACAAGCCGACCCGGCAGGCACACCAAATGGATTTGTGCCGATCACTAACGTCAGCGGCGTCACGATCCAGGGAAACGGCGCCACCATCAAGCGAGACAGTGCCTCGAAGTTCCGTTTCTTCGAGGTGGTCTCGGGCGGTGTCCTCACTCTCGACCACGTCACCCTGACGAACGGTCACGCCGCCTCCCCGGCAAACGCCGCGGTCGGGGGCGCCGTCTGGCTCCATGGTGGACAGGTGACGATCAGCCGTAGCTACCTGAAACGCAACACGGCCGACCTCGAAGGCGGAGCCCTCGACAACGACAGCAGTCTGATGACGGTCACGGACAGCACCGTAGAAGGAAATTCGGTCGTTCACCCTGCGACCAGCCCTTTCGGCGCTTTTGGTGGAGGCCTGGCTTCGGCAGCGGGCGCCATTACCGTCTTCGACAACAGCTCCATCACCAAGAACACCGTCGTTTCCAAGGGAGCTGATCGGAGCGCCGGGGGCGGCATCGAGGTGGATTCGAGCACCGTGAGGTTGAACCACTCCCTCGTGAGCCACAACCGGGTCACCGGGCCCGATGCGAGTGGTGGCGGAATCGTCAGTCAGAACGGCAGCCTGGCCACTCTGGACCACACCAAGGTGGTCGACAACAAGGTGACCGGTTCGGTTTCCGCTCGTGGCGGTGGCATCTCCAACGACTCCACGCTGGTGCTGACCGACAGTTCTGTCGGCGCCGAATCCAAGGGGAATTCCGTCAAGAGCGACGGGGGGCCGTCCCAGGGTGGCGGAATTTTCAACGGCGGCAACGGTACTGCCACGCTGACGCGGAGCCCGGTCAAATTCAATCGTGCTTCCGGAACGCCTGGAGACGGCGGTGGAATTTTCAACAGCGCGGCTGCCGGCAATGTGACACTGGTGAACAGCCCGGTTCGCAAGAACAGCCCCAACAACTGCGTCAACGTCATCGGCTGCTGATCTGCCGGCAGCCACTACGAGTGCACCTGGCTGGTGACGCACCAACATCGCCGGCGCACTCCATCAACAGGTGACATCCACACCGTCGGACGAGGGCGTGCCCGTGCGCCCTCGTCCGTTCGCATTGACGCCAGGCCTCGCACCGCCAGTCGCATCGGCCTCCGACGCCGGACGCGCCGACCGACCGCCAGGAGGCTCTTCCAGCAGGCCCTGGACGACGCCGACCCCCGGTACGTCGGCGGCTTCGGCGTCTTCCGGCACTATCCGCAGCTCTTCACTCCGGCCAACACCGACATCGTCACCCCGAACAACGACACCCCTACTCCTGGGCATGGCTGGACCTGCGGGCCGAACCGTGGGTGATCGAGGTCCCGGCGATGGACCGTTACTACGTGATCCCGCCGCACGACCTCGACACCACCTACGTCGGCTTCATCGGCTCCAGGGCCACGGGATCGCACGCCGGCCGCTATCTGGTCGCCGGGCCAGGCTGGAAGGACCCGGTCCCCGACGGTTTCGAACGGGTACTGCGCGCCGGCACCGACCTGGTCGGCATCCTCGGTCGCACCTACCTGGCCGACCCCGAGGACGTCCCGAACCTGAAACAGCTTCAGGCCCAGTACGTGCTCAAGCCGCTCAGCACACACCTCGGCACCCAGCCGCCCGCCCCTGACCCGGAGCCGGCCTGGCCGGTCTGGCGCGACGAGGTGGTCGACAGCCTGGAGTTCTTCACCTTCCTGGACTTCCTGCTCGGCTTCTTCCCCGTCCTGCCCGCCGACGCCGACCTGCGCACACGGCTCGCCGAGCTAGGCATCGGCGGGGGCAACTTCGAACCCGCCACGCTCCCGCCGGAAGTCCGCGACAGCCTTGAGCAGGGCATCGTGGACGGCCGCGCCCGACTCACCGAGACGGCCGCCGCCACCACGACCTCCGCCGGGCTCTTCGGCAGCCGCGCCCAGCTCGCCGGCAAGCCCTTCGCCCGTGCACTCGGAGCCACCCTCGGCATCTACGGTCTGCCCGAGGCTGTAGCAGCGCACAGCAGTGGTACGTCAGGCTCGTTGTGGTGATGTCTTGGCGGTGCGTTTGGCGAGCAGTCCAGCCGGCAGCATGACGGCCAGCCCGATTCCCACCCCGCACAGCGTCCACAGCACCCGGTAGCCCTCGGCCGTGTTGTCGGAGCGTTGTGGCAGGTCCACCAGGATGAGTACGCCGGCGGCGACAGCCGCGCTGTAGAGCGTGTAGTTCCAGAAGCGGATTCCCGCGCCGTGCATCAGCAGGACGAGTGCCACCATTTCCAGTCCGCGCTGCACGGCGAACACCTTGAGCCCGTGTTCGCCCGCGGGCACCCACAGCAGGAGCGCGGCCGCGACGGCGCCGATCAACGCGAAGAGGGTGATGTGGAGGGCGCGGTGTCCGTAGCTGCCTCCGGGGTCGCCCAGTGCCGCGAACAGCAGGCTGAACAACGCGCTGAGCAGGTATTCCTCATGTCCGATCGTCCAGAAGACGACCATCGGCACCAACGCGGCGTCCAGGAACGCCACCGCGCGCGACCATGGACGTGCCGGGCGAAGTGCACCCCGGTCGTCGGCGGCGTGGGCGGCCGGATCATCGGCCGGTTCTTCCACAAGGGCCTCAAGATGACCGACGAGGACGTGGCACGCATCAACGGCGAACTCGACAAGGGACACGCACTGGTCGGTGTGCTCGCTTGGGACGGAACCACCCAGACAGTCGAGGTGGCCAAGGCCGTGGAAGCGAGCTGAGGAAGGCAGGCGGTCGACCGCCGGGAGAGTGCGCGTGGTCCACAGGCCCCGATGTCGGCCGAAGAGACGGCGCGGCGGCGCTGGGCCGGCTGAGATCACGGCCATGCCATACGGGACGGACCGGCCTGCCCTCACAGGTGTCGAGTGATCGTTCCTGGGCCGTCTCTGGGCCGTGCGAGGGTGCCCGAGGCCGACCGATGGCGGCCGACAGTGACAGACGACCTTCAGCCCGCAGCAGCGAAACCCCAGGTCAGAGGCGCCCGGGCAGACGCGTTTCCGCACAGGGGTGGCGGTACGGCAAGATGGGGTGTATCTGCCCACTGCCAGATTTCAAGCTGCCGGACGGTTTCTCTTGGCTGAGTTCATTTACACCATGCGCAAGGCGCGCAAAGCGCACGGCGACAAGGTGATCCTCGACGACGTCACCCTGAGCTTCCTGCCGGGAGCGAAGATCGGTGTCGTCGGCCCGAACGGTGCCGGTAAGTCGACCGTGCTGAAGATCATGGCCGGTCTCGAGCAGCCGTCCAACGGTGACGCGTACCTGTCGCCGGGCTACAGCGTGGGCATCCTGCTCCAGGAGCCGCCGCTCAACGAGGAGAAGACGGTCCTGGAGAACGTCCAGGACGGTGTCTCCGAGATCAAGGGCAAGCTCGACCGGTTCAACGAGATCGCCGAGCTGATGGCGACCGACTACTCCGACGCGCTGCTCGACGAGATGGGCAAGCTGCAGGAGGAGCTGGACCACGCCAACGCGTGGGACCTCGACGCCCAGCTGGAGCAGGCCATGGACGCGCTGGGCTGCCCGCCCGGCGACTGGCCCGTCACCAACCTCTCCGGTGGTGAGAAGCGCCGCGTCGCGCTCTGCAAGCTGCTGCTGGAGCAGCCCGACCTGCTGCTCCTCGACGAGCCCACCAACCACCTCGACGCCGAGTCCGTGAACTGGCTGGAGCAGCACCTGGCCAAGTACCCGGGCACCGTCGTGGCCGTCACCCACGACCGGTACTTCCTGGACAACGTGGCCGGCTGGATCTGCGAGGTCGACCGCGGCCGCCTGCACGGCTACGAGGGCAACTACTCCAAGTACCTGGAGACCAAGGCCACCCGTCTGAAGGTCGAGGGCCAGAAGGACGCCAAGCGGCAGAAGCGGCTCAAGGAAGAGCTGGAGTGGGTGCGGTCGAACGCCAAGGGGCGTCAGGCCAAGTCCAAGGCCCGCCTCGCCCGGTACGAGGAGATGGCCGCCGAGGCCGACAAGATGCGGAAGCTGGACTTCGAGGAGATCCAGATCCCGCCGGGCCCGCGTCTGGGCAACGTCGTGGTCGAGGTCGACAAGCTCAACAAGGCCTTCGGTGAGAAGGTCCTCGTCGACGGCCTCAGCTTCACGCTGCCGCGCAACGGCATCGTGGGCGTCATCGGCCCGAACGGCGCCGGCAAGACCACGCTGTTCAAGATGATCCAGGGCCTGGAGACCCCGGACTCCGGAGACATCAAGGTCGGTGAGACCGTCAAGATCTCCTACGTCGACCAGAGCCGCGCGAACCTCGACCCCAAGAAGACGCTGTGGGAGGTCGTGTCCGACGGACTCGACTACATCAACGTCGGACAGGTCGAGATGCCGTCCCGCGCCTACGTCTCCGCCTTCGGGTTCAAGGGCCCGGACCAGCAGAAGCCGGCCGGTGTGCTCTCCGGTGGTGAGCGCAACCGCCTCAACCTGGCGCTGACCCTGAAGCAGGGCGGCAACCTGCTGCTCCTCGACGAGCCCACCAACGATCTCGACGTCGAGACCCTCGGCAGCCTGGAGAACGCGCTGCTGGAGTTCCCCGGCTGCGCCGTCGTCGTCTCCCACGACCGCTGGTTCCTGGACCGGGTCGCCACCCACATCCTCGCCTACGAGGGTGAGTCGAAGTGGTTCTGGTTCGAGGGCAACTTCGAGTCGTACGAGAAGAACAAGATCGAGCGGCTGGGCGCGGACGCCGCGCGTCCGCACCGTGCCACCTACAAGAAGCTGACCCGGGGCTGATCGGTCTTGCGCCACATCTACCGCTGCCCGCTGCGTTGGGCGGACATGGACGCGTACGGCCACGTCAACAACGTGGTGTTCCTCCGCTATCTGGAGGAGGCCCGTATCGACTTCCTGTTCCGCCCGGACAAGGAGTTCAAGCAGGGGTCCGTGGTGGCGCGCCACGAGATCGACTACAAGCGGCAGCTCGTCCACCGGCACCACCCGGTGGACATCGAGCTGTGGGTCACCGAGATCCGGGCCGCGTCCTTCACCATCACCTACGAGGTGAAGGACGGGGATCTCGTCTACGTACGGGCCTCCACCGTCATCGTGCCGTTCGACTTCGAGGCACAGCGGCCGCGCCGGATCACCCAGGAGGAGCGGGAGTTCCTCCAGGAGTACACGGACGCCGCCGAGGACGCGGAGACCCCAGGGGAGGCCGTCGCCGCATGACGGTCCTGCACCTCGCCGACGAGACGGAGGCGGCCGACCTCGCCGCCTTCCTCTCCCGGCTGCTCCGCTACGACCGTGGAGCAGCGGTGCGCCTGCAGGCGGCCGGTACGGCGCTCGCCGTGTTCGGCCGGCCGCCGTCTTTCGAGGTGCTGACGATCCGCGCGGTGCGGCTCGCCAAGCCGTACGAGAACGGGCTCGACGTCACGCTCGACGTCACCGTCTCCGCCGGTGAGCTCCTGGAGTCCGTGGACGAACGGGCGGCCACGGTCGCCGTACCGGCCGCGGTCACCGGACCGCCGTGGGCCGGTGTGCTGCCGCCGCGCGGCGGCTGGCGGCCCGAGCCGGGGCTGCCCGTGCCGGACGCGCTGCGCACCACGGTCGCCGAGGCCGTCGCCGAGTTCCGGTCCCGTACGGAGGAGCTGACGCCGGAGCGGCGTACCCGTGCGGAGCTGGACCGGATAGGGCGG
This sequence comes from Streptomyces sp. NPDC005706, assembly GCF_040631045.1. Lineage (NCBI taxonomy): Bacteria > Bacillati > Actinomycetota > Actinomycetes > Kitasatosporales > Streptomycetaceae > Streptomyces > Streptomyces sp. NPDC005706. The sequence continues at coordinate 349,546 of NZ_JBEXYS010000001.1, forward strand.
GACATCTGGTCCCGGGAGGTCGGGAACACCCCGCTTCCGGTGCGCGCCGTGCACGCGGCCCAGTCCCTCGGCTTCCTCAGGCCGGGGGCCGGTGCGGCCGACACCGGGCTGTTCTCCTCGGGGGCGTGGCTGAGGCTGCGGACGCCCTACGGGTCCGTCGCGGTGCGACGGGCGGGGCTCGGCATGCTGGGCGTCAGCGTGCGCTGAGCAGCGTGGCGGGGGCCCGGGCGGCCTTGTGGCTCGCCGGGTGCCTGGGGGCCCGGCTGGCCGGTGCGCGGCTCGGGCGGTCTCGAGGTCCGTTTCGTTCCGGGGTGCCGGTCGCTTCTTCTCGCGCTCACCTCTCGTCGCTGTCGTCCGGCCATACCCCTATGTGGTCCGGTTCCAGTTCCAGGGCCACGCGGTCCCGCATGTTCAGGGCCCGTGTGTACTCGGCGGGCAGCTGGAGGCGGCCCGCGCGGTCGAGCATGGCGTACTCGCGGGCGACCACCGTCTCGTGGCCGGTCGCCGCGTCCACCTCGCTGCGGCGCAGCACCTCGGTGGAGGTGCGGCCGTCCCGGATGGCCACCGTGCGGCGGACCTCGCCGGCCACCGCCTGGTCGTGGGTGACGATGACGATGGTGGTGCCGAGGGTCTCGTTCGCCGTGCGGAAGGCGTCGAAGATCTGTGCGGCGGTGTGGGAGTCGAGTTCGCCGGTGGGTTCGTCGGCGAGCAGGACCGCGGGGGCGTTCGCGAGGGCCACGGCGATCGCGGTGCGCTGCTGCTGGCCGCCGGACATCTCGTGCGGGTGGCGGTCGCGGCAGTCGGCCACCTGGAGCAGGTCCAGTAGTTCCAGGGCGCGTTCGGCGCGGGCGCGGCGGCGCGTGCGGGTGCCGGAGAGCTGGAGCGGGAGGGCGACGTTCTGGGCCGCGGTGAGATAGGGCAGAAGGTTGCGGGAGGTCTGCTGCCAGACGAAGCCGACGACCTCGCGGCGGTAGGCGAGGCGGTCCTTCGCGGTCATGGTGAGCAGGTCGCGGCCGGCGACGTGGGCTCCGCCCGCGGTGGGGGTGTCCAGGCCGGCGAGGATGTTCATGAGGGTGGACTTGCCGCTGCCGGAAGCGCCCACCAGAGCCATCAACTCGCCCTTGCGGACCAGGAGGTCGAGGCCCTGGAGGGCCTGTACCTCGATGCCGTCCGCGGAGAAGATGCGGACGAGGCGGTCGCAGGTGATGAGGGCGTCGTGGCCGTAGGCGGGGCGGTCGCGGGACTCGGCGATGCGGGTGGTGAGGTCGGTGAGGGTGGTGTCCGTCGTGGTGCCTGTTGTCGTGGGGTCGGCTGTCATGGGGTCTCCTGCTCGGGTGCCCTGGGCTGCCGGTGGGCGGGGGTGTTTCGGGGGCCGGTGTTTGTGAGGTGCGCGGTGTCGTGCGGGCCGTGGGGGTTGCGCATGCCCGCAGCTGGGACGGCGCGTATGCCCGCGGTTGGGGCGGTACGCACGCTCGCGGCTGTGCGGGCTCGGCGGTCCGTGGCTGCGGGGCGCGCGGTCACTGGGGGTCTCCCGCCCGTAGTTCCCGGACCGAGCTCCGGCGGGTCGTCCACCAGGCCTGGGTGGCGGCGACTCCTACTGCCAGGGCCACGACCGTGAGGGCCGGGAGAATCAGGGACCACGGGTCCGGGCGGAGGACGGCCTCACCACCCGGCGTCTGGGACGAGGCCACGGCGATGGTCGTCAGGTCGATGCCGGGGGAGAGGACGTGGACGGCGGCCCAGCCGGTCAGGATGCCGCCGACCGCGGCGAGGAGGGCCTGCGGGAGCGACTCCAGGACGAGGAGGCGGCGGCCCTGGGCGCGGGTGAGCCCCATGGTGCGCAGGCGGGCGAGGAGCGCGGCGCGTTCCGGGGCCGCCCGCAGCAGCGCGAGGAGCAGGGCGAGGACGGCGAAGCCGGCACCCGCCGCCACCGCCGCCGTGTAGACGTGCCCGGCGCCGGTCTGCAGGGGCGAGTCGGCGTACCGGGCGCGCTCCTCGGTGAGGAGCCGGGCCGTGGCCGAGGCGGGGGCCGTGCGGCGCAGCGCGGCGGCGTCCGGGTGGGCGCCGGTCAGCAGCAGCGTCGTCGCCCGGGCGGCGGACGACGGCAGCCCGGCGCGGTCCACCACCAGGAAGTCACCGGCGGGCGCCGCCGGGGTGCGGTCGCGGACGGCGGTGATCCGGACGGTGACCGTGCTGCCGTCCGCGAGCCGCACCGAGAAGGGCTGCCGGGTGCCGTAGTTCCGTGCGACGGCCGGGGACGCGATGGCCGGCAACTGATGCCGGTCCGTGCCCTTCAGCTGCTTCGCCGTGATGGCCCCGAGGCCCGTCCGGGCCGTCAACCCGGCGTACGCGGGCGGGTCCACGCCCACCAGCGGCACGCTGTCCACGCCGTCCGTCGGCGTCGCCTCGTAGGTGATGGCCGCCGCGGTCACCCCGCGCACCCCGGGCACGGCGCCTACCCGGGCGGTCAGGCCGGCCGGCAGCGCGGTGGCCGAGTCCAGGCGGGCGTCGGCCCCGACGGTGAGCAGGGCCGCGTGGTCCCGGGCTCCGGCCACGCCCACCAGGACCGAGCCTCCGAAGGCCGCCGTGGTCAGGGCGGTCAGCAGGGCCAGCAGGGGCATTGCCGCCGAGGCCCGGGTGCGGCCGGCGCGGGCCAGGGAGAGCGGGGCCACCGGGCCGCGCAGCCGGCCGGCCGGGCGGGCCAGGCGGCGCAGCAGCGGCGGGTAGAGGCGGAGCAGCAGCAGGGCCGCGATGACACCGGTCAACACCGGCGCCAGAGACACCAGTTGACCTGCGGAGGTGCCCCGGGCGCGCAGGGTGGCCACCGCCCCGGCCGCCAGCGCCAGCAGGGTCAGCTCGGCGACCGTGCGGCGGCGGGAGGGGCGTACCGAGGCCATGTCCTCCCGGGGGCCCGTCAGCCGCACCGAGCGGTGGGTGAGCGCGGCGTGCACCGGGAGGGCGGCGCAGGCGGTCAGGGTGACGGCGAGGGCGGCGGCGACGGCGTGACCGGCGCGGGCGCCGGGCAGGAGGACGAGGGCGGCCGCGAGGCCCAGCGCCCCGGCGGGGACGGCGACCACGGCGGTCTCGGCCAGCAGCCGGCCGGTGAGGCCGGGCAGGGAGACGCCCCGGGCGCGCAGCAGGGCGAGTTCGGCGTGGCGCCGCTCGGCGGCCAGGCCGCCCGCCATGAGCAGGACGACGGCGGCGACCGTGGCGGTGCCGGAGGCGGCCACCCCGACCAGCGGGGAGATGCCCGAGCGCAGCCGCCCGAAGGCGATGACCACGTCGTCCAGACCGGTACTCACGGTCAGTTCCGGATCGGCGAGGGAACGGGCCCGCCGCAGGTCCGGGCCGGATTCCAGCGACGCGACGCCGGACCGCAGCCGGTCCAAGTCATGGGCCTGCCCGTCGGCGGTGTCCGGAGCGAAGTGCCAGTAGCGGAAGGCGTTCCTTCCGGTGCCCAGCACGGTGAGGGTCGCCTTCGGGGAGAGCAGGAGCGCGCCGTGCCAGTACGTCTGCGGCGGGCCGGGCTCGGGCAGTCGTTCCAGCGCGGGCGTGCGCAGCAGTGGCACCGTCGACCAGTAGGCGCCGGCCGGGTCGCGCGGGGCGACGATCCCGGTGATCCGGACGGAGAGGGGGCCGCTGGGCCGGGGCACGTGGATGACCGAACCCAGCTTGATGTGCATGGCCTTGGCGGTGGCGGTGGAGACGGCGGCCTCCGCCTCGTCCACGTCCGGCCGGCCCGTGGCGCGGGGCAGCCGGCCCTCGCTGACGCGTGCGTGTCCGGCCAGGCCGCTCTGCGCGACCAGCGTGACCTCGGCGGGCAGTCCGGTCGGGCGGGGGAGCCACGGTTCGAGCGCCGGGCTGCCGTCGTCGGTGGTGGTGCCGTACGCCGACTGGGCACGGTCGACGGACACCGAACCGTCCACCACGGGCAGCAGCTTCCCGAACCGCCGTTCGACGGCCTCGGGGCTGAACGAGACGTCCGGATCCTCGCCGGACTCGCCGTACTCCGGTATCGACGCGGTCGCCCGTACGGTGGTGCGCTCGGGGCCCGCCTGGCCGAGGGAGTGCCGCAGGCCCGCGTCCTCGTACCGGTCCACCGCGCGCGGCAGCGCGCCCGCCAGGCAGGAGGTCAGCGCGACCAGCAGCGCGAGCGCCGGCGCGGCACCGGGAGCGGCCCGCAGCCGGGTCCGTACCCAGGGCGCGACCACGGACGGTACGGAACGCACGTCACTCACCCCCGTGTCCACGCAGTGCCCGGGCCGGATCGGCCCGGCGCAGCGCCGTCACCACGGCCACCGCCAGCGGCGCCGCGGCGACGCCCGCCAGCAGCAACGCCACCTGTCCGGGAGGCAGTCGCACCAGCAGCCCGGGTACGGGCCGGGTGGCCTCGCCGGTCAGCACGATCAATGGCAGTACTCCCCGGGCCAGTACGGTGCCCAGGACCGCGCCCACCACGAGGGCCAGGCCCACCAGTACGGCGAGTTCGGCGGCGACGGTCCGGGCCAGCCGGCGGCGCGGGGCACCGAGGGCGCGCAGTACCGCGAAGTCCGCCTCGCGTGCCCGCAGCGAGCCGGCGGCGCCCACCGCGAAGCCGACCGCGGCGAGCGCCGCCGCCACCACGGCGGCCGCGGTGAACGCGGCCGTGGGCCCGGCGCCGAAGGGGTCCTCGCGCAGCTCGGCGGCGATCTCGTCGCGGACCACCACCTGTTCCGGGTCGACGTCCGGCAGCGCCCGTACCGCGGCGGCCACCCGGGCCGCGTTACCGGGCGCCGTCCGCAGCCACCACTCGTTCGGGGCGGCGCTCTCCCCGTACCGCGCCTGCAGCGCCCGGTTCGCGGCGCGCAGGTCGACCAGCACCGCGCCGCCGTCGTGGTCGATGGCGGCCGGGGTTCCGGTGGAGGGCAGCGCCCGTACCGACCGGACGATCCGCACCGTCAGGCTCTCGCCGCCGACGGTGACGTCCAGGCGCTGGCCGGTGCGGGCGCCCGCCGAGGTCAGGAACCGGTCGGTCGCGACGGCCCGTACCTCGGGCGGCGCGGGCCGCGCCACCTGGAACCGCACGGACACCGTGGCGACCGTCCAGATGTCGGGATCCGGCAGGTAGCCGGTGCCGTAGGAGAAGGCCAGGGGACGGGTGGAGACGACCCGGGGCCGGGTGGGGTCCGTGCGCGGGGACGGGACGGCCGCGCCGCCGGTCTCCACGGCCGTGGTCCAGGAAGCCGGCAGGGCGAGCGGGCTCCGGGTTCCGTCGGTGGCCTCGGCGGTCAGGTCCTGGATCGTGATCCGGTGCCGCTCGGCGCGCCCGGCGGGCTGGGGCATGTCGAGCCGTAGCCCGGTGAGCAGCGCCGGGCCGGCGGCGGAGCCGAGGTCGAGGACGAGGGTGTGCGGGCGGCCGTCGGCCGGCAGCGGTCCGGCCGGCATCGAGTACGACACCCCGGCCGCGTCCTCCAGCCGGACCGTGACCTGGGCGGTCGTCCCGGGCCCGGTGGAGCTGCGCAGGCCCGCCGTCAGCCGCAGCCGGGCGGTGTGGGCCGGTACCCGGGCCCCCGCCGGGGGGTCCTTCGGCGTCAGCCCGGCCAGCAGTGACTTCACGGGTTCGTCCGCGAGGTCCGGGCGCATCAGCAGCGCGCTCGCCGCGTGCGCGGTGTCCACGGCCAGCACGGTCGCCGTACGGTCACCGGACAGGCCCTGCTCGCCGCGTTCGACGGGCACCGCCTCGCGGACCTGCGGCAGGGCCGAGTAGACCTCCGTACGGCCGAGTCCGCCCTGCCCGGCGTCCAGCACCCGCACCGGTGCCCCGGCGCGGAAGTCGGCCTGGTCGTCCTGCGAGCGGTTCCAGGAGGCACCCTGGCCGATGGCCAGCATGCCGAGCGCGACGGCGAGCACCAGCAGCAGCACCGGCCCCGCCGCGCGCGCGGTGCGGCGGCTGAACTGCCAGCCGGCCAGCGCCGCCGGCAGCCCCCGGCCGGCCGCCGCCCACCGTTCCGCGAGCCGCGCCACCGGCGGCAGCAGCCGCAGCGTCAGCACGGTCCCGGCGAGCAGCGCCAGCGCGGGCGCGGCGACCAGCAGCGGATCCACCCCGAGCGTCCCCGACCGGTCGGTGGCTACGCCCCCGGAGCCTTGCTGCCCCAACTGCCAGTAGGCGACCCCGGCCACGGCGAGCAGGCCCATGTCGGCGCCCGCGCGGAGCGGGGTGGGAACGAGCCCGCCGCCCGCGCGGCGAGGCCGGGCCCCGTGCGGGCCCCCGGATCGGCGCACGCGGAACCGGGGAGCGCGCGGACCGCGTGCCCGGCCGGACTCCGCGCCCCGCCGCCCGCGACGGCCGGAGGGTTCCGCGCCGGTGCCCGTCAGCGCGGGGAGTGTCACCGTCAGCGCGCAGCCCAGGGCCACCGCCACCGCCACCAGCCACACCCCGGGGCTCCCGGCGGGCGGGAGGTCGAGGCGCAGGTCGAGACCGGCCAGCGGGCCGCGGTCGGTGAGCAGGGTGGTGAGCGGTCCGGCGAGGAACGGCGCGCAGAGGGCCGCGGGGAGGGCGAGCAGCAGGGACTCGGCCCCGGCGAGGGCCGCGATCCGGGGGCGGGACGCGCCGCGCGCCCTGAGCAGCCGGGTCTCGGCGACCCGTTCGGCGCTCAGCAGCCGGGCCACCAGCAGCAGCGCGTACCCGCCGAGCAGCACCAGCTGGAGCGCGACGATCAGCAGGGTGGAGCGGGCGACGAGCAGCGAGCGGTCGATGCGGTCCAGCACGTCCGGCAGCGAGGTAGTCACCGCCGTGGCACCGCGCAGGGCGGTGGCCTTGCGCAGGTCCCCGCTCCCCGCCCGTACGGCTTCGCGCAGTTCGCCCGTGCGCCCGGTCGTCATCGTGCCGAAGTCGGCCGACGCCAGCCAGGCCGTCCCACCGGTGCTCACCCGTTTGCCGGCGAGGACCGAGGGATCGGCGAGCATCGGACCGTACGTGGTGAAGCCGGACCTCTTCACACCGCGGCCGAGCAGGTCGTCCAGCCGCCAGTACGACGCGGTGGTGGCGGCGGGCCGATAGAGCCCGGTGACGCGCACCCGGACCTTCCGGTCGCCGAGCCGGTCGGCCAGGGTGAGGCGGTCGCCCGGTCCGAGGCCGAGCGGCCGGGCGGCGGCCTGCGGGACGGCCACCTCGATCTCGCCGGCCCCGCGCCCCGGGAGCCGCCCGGCGGTGGGCCGCACCTGGGTGTGGTCCAGCGCCGCGAAGTAGGTCAGGTCCGGGTCGCCCGAGCGCCGCGCGGGCGGCCGCAGGGACAGGGGCAGCGCGTACGGGCCGGAGCGGCGCAGCGTCCGCACGGTCACCGGCAGCCCGTCGTAGGTGTTCCGGGCGCCCTCGCGCACGGCGGTGTCGGCGGCGGCGCGCTGCCCGGCGGGGACGTCGGCCTTGACGATCAGCGCCGTTGCGGCCGCGTTGCGCGGGTCGTTCAGCACGTGGCGCATCGCCGCGGTGCCGATCGCGCCCGAGTACGCCGTGAGCGTGGCCAGCACGGCGGTGGTCAGCAGCACCGTGAGCAGCGCGGAGCCGAGCAGCAGGCGGTGTGCCCGCGCGCGTGAGACGACGAACCCCGTCACCCGACCCCCGTGTCGTCCGGACTTCCGCAAGCGCTCTGTCGATCTCGGCTGATGCTCGCAGAGGGGGCCGGTCACGGGTAACCGGTTGCCGACCGGTCTATACCGGATCGTGACCGGAATCCGGCGCCCAATGCACGGAATCCGGGATTCAGCCGGTCAGTCGGGGGTGTTGATCATCGACTGCGCCGCGTACGTCAGGTAGTTCCACAGCGTGCGCTCGTGCTCCTCGGTCAGGCCCAGCTCGTCGACGGCGACCCGCATGTGCTTCAGCCAGGCGTCGTGGGCGGCACGGTTCACGGTGAACGGCACGTGCCGCATGCGCAGCCGCGGGTGGCCGCGGCTCTCGCTGTAGGTGCTGGGGCCGCCCCAGTACTGGATGAGGAACAGGGTCAGCCGGTCCTCGGCCGGGCCCAGGTCCTCCTCCGGGTACATCGGCTTCAGGAGCGGGTCCTCGGCGACCCCCTCGTAGAAACGGTGGACGAGCCGGCGGAAGGTCTCCTCCCCGCCGACCTGCTCGTAGAACGTCTGCTCCTGAAGCGTGCCGCGCCGAATCTCATTCACCCGTCCATCGTCTCAGACCGGGTGACCCAGGACTCCAGGCCTAGGACCCGGTCCGTCCGGGGCTCCTCGGCACACCGCGCCCCTACTGTGGGGGTATGGGCGCCTACGACACCGGGATCGAACGTCTGGCCACCGTGGCGCGGGCCGCGCTGGTGCGGGAGATCGACGCCGAGGGGTCCTGGGCCGAGGACCCGGTGTGGCGGGAGGCGTTCGCGGCGGTGCCCCGGCACCTGTTCGTGCCGTACTACTACGTCGGGGTCAGGGGCGGCTACGAACGCCGCTGGGGGCAGAGCCCGGACCCCGAGGCCCGGGAGCGCTGGGTGTGCGGCGCCTACGCCGACACCCCGCTGGCGACCCGGCTGCGCGACGGCGAACTGCTCTCCTCCAGCAGCCAGCCCTCCCTGATGGCGCTGATGCTGGCCGCGCTGCGCGTCGAGGACGGCGACCGGGTCCTGGAGGTGGGCGCCGGCACCGGCTACAACGCCGCTCTGCTCGCCCACCGGCTCGGCGACGACGACCTCGTCACCACCGTCGACCTCGACCCGGAGATCACCGAGTCGGCCCGGCAGCACCTGGCGGCGGCCGGTCACCACCCGGCCGTCGTCACCGGCGACGGCGCCCGGGGAGTGCCGGAGCGCGCGCCCTTCGACCGGATCATCGCCACCTGCGGGCTGCCCACGGTGCCGGGCGCCTGGCTCGCCCAGTGCCGGCCCGGAGGGCGGATCCTGACGCCGCTGGCCACCGGTCTGCTCGCCCTCACCGTCCGCGACCCCGGGCACGCCGAGGGCCGCTTCCTGCCCACGGCCGCCTACTTCGTGCCGCTGCGCGGCGCGGGCCGGGCGGAAGCGGAGGCGGTGTCCCTGAGCGGGCTGCCCGGCCGGGCCGGCGAGCAGGAGGCGTTCCGGTTCCTGCTCGACCTGACCCGGGGCACGCTGGACCCGCGGGCGGCACACGCGCTGTGGGAGCGCGAGGGCTGTCCCGACCGGGAGCGCTACGGCGTCACGGTCGGCGACGGGCGCACCTGGGCCTGGCTGGACGACCCGGAGGGGCCGTACGCCTGGCCCCTCCCGTGAGGCGCCTCAGCCCCTGCGGACGGTGATCGTCGTCCAGGCGCCCACGTGCACCCGGTCGCCGTCCTGCAGCGGCACCGGCACGAACGGCTGGATCGGCTCGTCGGAGCCGTTGACCGTGGTGCCGTTCGTCGAGTTCTGGTCGACGACCGCCCAGTTGCCGTCCGGCTGCTGCACCAGCACCGCGTGCTGGTGCGAGACGCCCGGGTCCTCCGGCGGCACGGACAGGTCGATGTCGGGGGTGTCGCCGGTGGAGTGCCGGCGACGGCCGATGGTGACCTGGTTGCCGCTGAGCGTGCGCTGCTGCTCGGGCGAGTAGGCGGGCAGGTTCAGGCCCGCGGCCTCGGGACCGGAGCGCTGCATCATCGCCATGAAGTAGTCGCGGTCCGGGCCGATGGTCGCGGTCCAGGTGGCAGGGCCCTGCGCGGCCTGCGGGAAGCCATGGCCGGGCGGGGCCTGGGTGGCGCCGGGCTGCGGGTAGCCGTAGCCGCCGCCGGGGCCACCGGGGCCGGCGGACGGCGGGGAGATCACCCAGTCGTCCTCACCGCCGCCGAAGGGCCCGCCGCCGGCCGGGGGCCGGGTCTGCTGGGGGAAGGCGGGCGCGCCGGGCTGCTGGAAGGCCTGCGGCGGACCGCCGGCCGGGCCGCCGGGACCCGCGGGCGGGGTCGGGCCGGGCGGCGGCGGAACCGTACGGGAGGGGTCGCCACCGAAGCCGGAGGGGCCGGGACCACCGGGGCCGCCCGGACCACCGGGCTCACGGCCGAACGGCGGCGGGCCGCCCGGACCACCGGGACCGCCCGGACCGCTCCCGAAACCGGAGGGACCGCCGGGGCCACCGGGGCCGCCCGGGCCCTGCTGCCCCGGTACGCCCCCGAACGGCGGCTGACCGGCCGGCGGCCGGCCGCCGCCACCGAAGCCGGACGGACCGCGCTCGCCGGCGAACGGCGTCGGGCCCGACGGCTCGCTGCCGAAGGACGGGATCGGCTCGGCGGGCCGGTTCACCTGCGAGGGACGTGAGCCCTGGTACTCGTACGAGTCACCGCCGCCGTACGTCGTGCTCGGCGGCTCGAAGCGGGGCTGCGGCGTGCGCGGGGCGGCCGGGGTGTACGAAGTGGCCGTGTTGGTCAGGAAGTTCCACCGGCACTCCTCGCAGAACGGCGCGCCGCCCTCGCGGGGCGTGCGGCACTGCGGGCACAGCTCCGGCTCGTGGCCGCCGGGCGGGCGGCCGCCGGACTGGGCGCCCTGCGGCGGGAAGCCGTAGCCACCGCCGGGCGGGGGCGGCGGAGGGGGCGGGGGTACGGCACCGGCCATGCGGTGACCGCAGACCTCGCACCAGTCGTCGGAACCCGACTGGTGTCCGTTCGGGCAGGTCGGCATGTCGGCGCTTCCCCTTCTCCTGAGGGTCCTCCGGTACGTCCGGATCTCTTCCTGGTCGTCCCGCGGTCTCCCGCGGGTCACTTCTTTACACGAACAGTCTTTGTGGACCGGGTCTCGAGGGTCATCTCGTCGGCCTCCGCGACCTTCGCCTTCAACCGCACAGTACCTGTCGCGGCGTCGACCACGTCCACCACCTTCGAAAGGAGTTTCGCGGTGTCCGCGTTGCCCGAGGCGCTCGCGAGCTGAACGGCGCGCCCCAGTTTGGCCGTTGCCCGCTCGAAATCGCCCGCTTTGCGAAGGTCCAGGCCCTGCTGGATGGCCTGCGCCAGTTCGGCCTGCCCGGTGTAGTGGGCGACCTGGGGATTGATGGAGGTGGAGGCCGCCATGTCGTCGGTCCACACCGCCCTGACCAGCCCCTGGCCGCCGAGGTTGCGCACCTCCCCGTCCGGCTGCGGCACGACCAGGGAGATCCGGGCGGCCAGCATCTCCTGGCCGAGACCGGCCGCCGGAACCTCCACGCACAGGTGGTAGTCGCGCGACTCGTCACCCCAGGACCCGGTGGGATAGTCCCCGGCCCGCGGTCCCGCCTCGGTGCGGCGGTCCGTCAACTCCTCGACGGCGGGCGCCACTTGCTTGACGAACCGGAGGTTCGCGCCGGCCGGGGTCCACACCCGCAGCGCCACGTCGGCGACCTCCTTGCCCATCGCCTTCTCCATCATCCGCGTGAAGTCGGCGGCCAGCCCCGCCGGGTCGGCGACGATGTCGGCGGTGCCGAGCAGCGCGGAGGCGATGCCTGTGACTTCTTTCACTTCCCAGTCGGTGCCCACGCCACGCGCGTCACAGGTGAACCGGCCGGCGCACTCGTCCAGTGCCGCCCGCAGGTCCTGCGGCGACTCGTGCTCGTTGCGGCCGTCGGTCAGCAGGATGCCGTGCCGGATGGCCACGTCCGCCGAGGACAGCAGTCGGTCGGCGAGCCGCAGCCAGGTGCCGATGGCCGTGCCGCCGCCCGCACCGAGCCGGCGCAACGCCTGCTTGGCCTGCTCGCGGGTGGTGGCGTCGGCGACCGCGAGCCGCCCGCCGCCCGGGTAGACGTCTCTGGCCACGTGCGTACCGCCGACCACCGCGAAGTGCACCCCGTCGCGCAGGGTGTCGATCGCGGCGGCCGTGGCGTCCCTGGCGTTGCGCATCTTGGTCGGCGGATAGTCCATGGAGCCCGAGCAGTCGACCATGAGGGCGACCGCCGCGGAGGGCCCCTGGCCGGGCGCGTACAGGTGCGGGGCCGCGACGGCGCCGCCCACCGTGCCGCCGCCGGTGGCGGTCACGGTGACGATGGCGTTGACCTCACGGCCGCCCTCGGGCAGGTACTCGTTCTGGTAGACGTCGACCGAGAACTGCGGGACGTTCGGCTTGGCGAAATTGGCCATGACTGTTCAGATCCCCCTGTGACGCCCCGCTGGCGCGAGGCAATGCCGTTGGACGGACCGGTCCCCTCCGGCCCGCCGGGACTTCCCCGTGGTGGTGCGGCCTCAGGCCGATCCTGCCCCCTGCGGCGGTGCGGGGAACGGCACGACGGCCACTGTTACGTTGTCGTGGCCCCCGCCGTCCAGGGCGTGGCCGACCAGAACCTGGGCGCTGTGCAGCGGACGGGCGGCCGCGTCCGCGGGTACGACCTCGGCCATCTCCTCGGCCGTCTCGGCGTAGTTCCACAGACCGTCGGTGCACACCAGGACGACTCCGGGCCGGTCCGGCTTGAAGGCGGCGGTGTGCGGCTCCAGTTCGTAGGCGTCCGCGCCGAGCCAGCCGGTGATCGCGTGGGCGCGCTCGTCGGCGTACGCCTGCGCCTCGCTCATCAGGCCGGCCGCGACCATCTGCGCGGCCCAGGAGTCGTCCTCGGTGAGCCGGGCCGGGGGCGCGGACCTGTCGTCCGGCACCCAGTAGACGCGGCTGTCGCCCACCCAGCCGACCACCAGCAGCCCGCCCGTGACGATCGCGCCGACGATGGTGCACGCCGGGGAGTTCTGGTGCGGGTCGTGCTCGCGCGCCGCCTCGGGCTCCTCGGCCAGGGAGTTGACGGCCTGTGCGGCGGCGACGATCGCCTCGTGCATCGCCGCCTGCGGGTGGGTGCCGCGGGGCAGGGCGGCCAGCAGGGTGTCGACGGCCGCCTGCGAGGCGGCCATCGACGCCTCGTCCGGCCGGGTCGCCGAGGACACACCGTCGCACACGATGGCCAGCGTCGCGGGGGAGCCGTCGGGCAGCGCGGTGTGGGCGACGCCGAACGCGTCCTCGTTGCGGTGGTGGCGCAGGCCGCGGTCGCTGACCGCGGCGACCGGGCCCGACTCCCGCTCCATGCGGTCGCGTTCCCGGGGCTGGGCGTGCCCGCAGTTCTCGCAGTAGCCGTCGTCGTCCACCCGCCCGGCCCGGCAGGCCACGCAGACCTGCGCGGGATCAGCGGCCGGGTCGGGAGCGGCCGGCGCCGAGGGCGCGGCGGGACCGGCCGAGGCACGCGGGTCGGGGGCCTGCAGCGGGTACTCGTCGGGCTCCGGGCGCCGGTCGAAGCGGACGCCGGGCGCGGCCGGCTCCTCGTGGTGCAGCGCGTTGCCGCCCGAGTCGGTGCCGGGCACATCGGTCGACGAGTGCGCCGCCGGCTGGGTGCTGCCGGAACCGGCGGGCTCCGGGGCCGGCCAGTCCACGCCGTCCCCGGTCCCGGCGGAGCCGGTCATGGTGAGGGTCGGGTGGTCCTGCGGCGCGGCGGGCACGACGGACAGGTCGTATCCGCACGCGCCGCAGAAGAGGTCACCCGACTCGAGCGGCTCGGCACAGCTCGGGCACTTCGCCAGTGCGGCCTGCTGGGGCATCTGTGACATCAACTACACCCACGTCCGGGGGCGGTAACGGTTGGCCCGTTCCACCAGCTCGATCCTCTCCTCGCCGCCGGGCGCCAGCCTGGCCAGCGTGCGGTACGCGCGTTCCAGGCCGAAGCGCAGGCCCCGTTCGTCCAGACCGCTGCCGAGCACCCGCCGTCCGCCGGCGGCCGGCGGGACGGTGTCCCGGCCTGTGGAGAGTACCCAGTCCAGCGCGCTGCCGAGCACTTCGGCGGACAACTGCTCGCGGCGTGCCGGGTCCAGACCGTACGCGTCCAGCGCCTCGACCTGCCCGGCGGCGGCCGTCAGGTCGTCGAGGAACGGTACGTCACCGGCGCCCGGCGTACGCCCGCGCAGCCGGGCCCGGACGGCGGCGACCCGGGCGGCCGTGTAGTGGATGGACGACTCGGGCACCGACTCCAGGGTGCCGACGGCACCACTCCGGTCACCGGCCGCGAGCCGCACCCGGGCCAGCCCGAAGGCGGCGCTGACGAAACTCGGGTCGGTCGACCACACCAGGCGGTAGTACTCGGCCGCGTTGTCCAACTGGCCCAGCACCTCCGCGCACAGGCCGAGCGCCAGCTTGGGCGCGGCCTCGCCGGGGAAGGCGTCGTAGATCGCGTCGAAGCCCAGCGCGGCACCCTCGAAGTCCCCGGTGACCAGCGCCGCCACCCCGCGGTACCAGACCACCCGCCAGTCGTCGGGCCGTTCGCCCTCCAGCTCGTTCAGGGCCGTGAGCGCGGCCCGGTGGTCGCCGCTCTCCAGCCGGGCCCTGAGCTGCCGCAGCCGCGACTCCACGCTCGGCGCGGGCGCCGCGTCCAGGGCGCTGATCAGCTCGGCCGGCGCGGACGCCATGAGCCCGGCCAGGAAACCGGCGTTGGGGTCGTTCGGGTCGACCAGCGGCACCGGCAGCGCCAGGGCGGCGGCGGCCGTGTCCACGGGCCTGACGACGGCCGGCCCGGGCAGCGCGGCGGCCGGTACGGCACCGCGCGCCGGACGCGCCCCGAGCAGCGACACGTCCCCGTGCGCCTTCGGGAACAGCTCCGTGTCGACGACCTTCACCTCGGGCCCGAACAGCGTGGACAGAGCGGGTCTGGCCTGCCCGGTCTGCAGGGAGACGACCTCGCGGAGCACGCCGGTCAGCTGCTCCGACATCTCCTGCGCGGAGGCGAACCGGCGGGCCGGGTCGGGGTCGGTGGCGCGGACGAGGAGCCGGTAGTAGGACTCGTAGCGGTGGAAGACCTCGATGTTGTCCGGGTCGGGCAGGGAGTCCACGAAGACGTTCGTGTAGCCCTGGAAGTCGAAGGTGAGGACGGCGAGCGTACGGCCCACCGTGTACAGGTCGCTGGCCACCGACGGGCCGACGTCCGCGACCTCCGGCGCCTGGTAGCCGACCGTGCCGTAGATCGCCGACTCGTCGTCGTCCATGCGGCGCACGGCGCCCATGTCGATCAGCTTGAGCTGGTCCTCGGTCTGGATGGCGTTGTCGACCTTGAAGTCGCAGTACAGCAGGTTGCGGCTGTGCAGATGGCCGAGCGCCTCCAGGGCCTCGATGCCGTACGCGCAGCCCTGCTCCACCGGCAGCGGGTCACGTCTGCCGTCGGGCGTGCGGCGGGCGTTGGCGATCTCCTTCAGCGACTTGCCGCCGACGTACTCCATGACGATGTAGCCGTCGAGGGAGCCGGTGCGCTGGTCGAGGTGCTCGACGAAGTTGTAGATCCGCACGATGTTGGCGTGCTCGATCTCCGCGAGGAACCGCCGCTCGGAGATGGCCGCCGCCATCGCGTCCTGGTCGCCGGTGTCCAGCAGGCCCTTGAGCACCACCCACCGGTCGGACACGGCCCGGTCCACGGCGAGGTAGACCCAGCCGAGGCCGCCGTGCGCGAGACAGCCCGCGACCTCGTACTGGCCGTGCACGATGTCCCCGGCCTTCAGCTTCGGCACGAACGAGTACGGGTGCCCGCACTTGGTGCAGAACCCCTCCGTGCGTCCCGGCCGCTCGCCCCGGGCGCGCCCGACCGGCGCCCCGCAGTCGGACCGCGAGCAGAACCGCTTGCGCTCGGGCACCTCCGGGTTCTCCAGCACCATCGCGCGCGGGTCGGGCCGCGGCACCTGCGGCACCGAGACCAGCCCGGCGCCGAGCCGGCCGCGGGTCGAGGTGCCGGAGGACGCGCCGGAGCTGCGCACCGACACCGAGCGGGCGCTGGAGCCGCCCGACAGGGAGCGCGACAGCCGCCCCGACACCGAGCGCCGCGACCTCGACGACTGCGAGGAGGTGCGCGTACTGCGAGAGCCGGCGCCCGAACCGCCGCTCGCCGCCGAGCCCTTCGTGACGCCCGTGGCCGGCGAGCCGACCATGCCTCCCCCGGAGGGGGGACCCCCAGGCGACACGACCGGGGCAAGACCGCAGGTGTCGCAGTACAGCTCGCCGCCGCCGACGTCCTCGTAGGAGCCCTCGCAGCCGGGCCGCTGGCACGTCCGCTGTGCCTGACTCATGACGACTCACCTCTACGGTCCTCGGGTCCGCCCTGCCGGGGGACGCCCGGTGCGCCGAGCAGCTCGGCCGCCGCCTGCTGGTAGCGCAGCACGGCCTGTTCGGCGACGCGCAGGTCGCAGGGGGCGCTCCACAGCATCCGACGGGCCGCGTCGTACCGCTCGACCAGCAGCGGGTCCTCGGCGAGGCCGTTGCGGGTGGTCTTCGCCCGGTACGCGTCCAGCCGGCCGCGCAGCTCGGCGCGGACCGCGAGCGGCGCGGTCACGGCGGTCAGCGACTCACGCGCGCGCAGCAGTTCGTCGTCGGCCTTCCGCTCCAGGGACTCCAGCAGCGGGGAGAGCCGGTGCCACTGCGCGTGCCGCCGGTACTCGGCGGCCGCGGCCAGCTGCTCCTGCAGCGCGGTCGGCGGTCCGCTGACCACCGGCACCTCGGTCGCCGCGATCTTCGCCAGCACCTCTCCGCGCGCGGTGCGCGCCTCGGCGAGGGTGCGGTCCGCGCGGGAGAGCACGTCCCGCAGCCGGATCAGCCGCGCCTCCGCGTCCTGCCGGACCGTCAGCACCGCGTCGATCTCCCGCCGCACGTCCTCCAGGGCGCGCGCCTCGCGGTCGTACACCGTGGTGTCCGGACGCCCGCCGCCGGGCGCCGAACTGCCCTCGGCCCGCACCCAGAAGGCGAGCGGGTCGGAGACCACGTCCGCGCGCAGGGCGGTCAGCGTGCGCGTGATGTGCTCCAGGTCGTCACCGGCCGGGTGCTCGCCCGGGCGGACGCCGACGGAGTGCGCGAGCCTGCGGGTGCGCTGGAGCTCCGCGGCGAGTAAATCGATCCGGGCGGGCAGCGCCGACCAGACCGCGTCGGCGGTGACGACCAGGTCGAGCGAGGACGCGTACAGCTCGTTCATCCGGTCGACCAGGGTGGTGAGCGAGAAGCTCTCGCTGAGCTTCGCGGTGGCCGCGGGACCGGTGCCGCCGGGCACGGTGACGGAAGCGCCGCGCAGCAGCTCGGTCAGCTCCGCCAGGTCCTCGCGGCTGGACCAGCGGCGCCGGGCGCGGATCTCCCGGGCGGAGCGCAGCGCCGCGGTGTAGGCGTCGAAGTACGCCCACAGCAGGGTGATCGACGCCTCGGTGGCCTGCCAGCGGAGCTGGGTGACGCCGGTCAGCTCGGCGCCTTCGAGGAGTCTGCGGCCCGCGTGGTCCTGGAGGGCGAGCAGCGAGGTCTCGATCGCCTCGTGCTCCGCGCCGAGCCGCGCCAGCGCACGGTCCACCTCGTCCCGGTCCATCACCGGCCCGGCGGGGTCCGTGACGCCCATCGATCACCTCTCGCTGCTGTGTGGTTGGCCTGGGTCGGGTCGGGTTCAGCTCTTGCGCAGGTACTGCGGCGCGGGCGGCTTGGAAGGGTCCGAGTCCTTGCCCAGTGTGGCCGACAGCCACCTGTCGTACGACGCCTGCCAGCCGTCCGCGCGGTAGTCGACCAGGATGCGGTTGACCCGGCGTACCAGGTCGGTGGCGTCCTTCTTCATCGCCACGCCGTAGTACTCGGTGGTGAACGCGTCACCCTTCAGAGCGACCGTCGGGTCCTGGGCGGCCTGGCTGGCGGCGAGGGCGCCGTCGGTGACCACCGCGTCGACCTCACCGAGCTGGAGCCGCACCAGACAGTCGAGCTGGTTGGGGACGGTGGTGGAGATGTCGGCGGAGGCGGGCAGGTCGCCCGCGTCCCGGTCGGCCTTCAGCTTGCCGTACGCCGTGGAACCGGACGCCGTGCAGATCCTCTTGTGCGCGAGCGTGCCGTCGTAGCCCTTGACGGGCGAGGACTTGGGGGCGAGCACCTGCTGCCCGGTCTTGAAGTAGGGCGCGGAGAACGCCACGTCGTCGAGGCGCTCGCAGGTGATGGTCATCGTGCGGACCACCATGTCGACCCGGCCGTCCTTGATCGCGGGTATGCGCTGGCTGGTCGGGATGGCCTTGAACTGCACCGCGTCCGGGTCGCCGAGGATGTCCTCGGCGATTCTGTGGACGAGGTCGATGTCGAAGCCCTCGAGCTGGGCGGTCTCGGTGTTCGGGTTGCGGTAGCCCCAGTGGTAGCTGTTCTGGTCGACGCCGACGACCAGCTTGCGCTTGGCGCCCGTACGGGACTTGATGGCGTCGATGGTCGGGCCGTCCGCGCCGGACGGGGACAGCGTCTGCTTCTGCGCCTCGGAGTCCTCGCAGTCGCCGGCGCGTGCCTGGCTGCCCTTCGCGACGCCCGGGCCGGCGGTCCGCGCGCCGCTGTCGTCGTGAGGCGGCTGCGTGCACGGCAGCAGCAGTGCGAAGGCCAGGGCCAGCGCGCACAGCACCGCCATCGCGCCGACCCCGCCCCAGCCCCGCAAGGAGGCACGTACACGGCTCGCGTACATCGTCACGCCCCCTGTCACCGGTACTCCGAAAGCCTGCGCCCGACACCGGCCACCGCGAACGCCGCGCCGAGCACGCCCAGTACGGCGGCGCCGACGGGCAGCCCGGTCATCGCGTTCCGCCCGTCACCGGCGGCCCGCTGGAACTCGGTCTGCTCGTGGCCGATGGCCTTGGCGAGATTGCGGTCCACGCTGTCGAAGCACGCGCCGGTGGCGTCGGCGCCGCCTATCACCTTGTCCAGCGCCTGCTGGTAGTTGCCGTTCTCGTCCTCGGCGCGGGCCGAGGCGTGGCGCTGCTTCCACACCGCCATGTTGCCCTCGGCCGCCTTGACCGGCCCGGTGCCCGCGTCGTCGTCGGCGAGCCCGCGGGCGTCGGTGAGGCCCTTGGCGAGGACGCCCATGTCCCGGTCGAAGTCGTAGTAGTAGGCGTCGTACGTCTGTCCGCCCACCGTGACGGTCTCGGCGCCGCGCGCCACCAGGCTGAGGTTCTCGTTGCCCCGCGCCTTCAGGGAGGCGATGCGGGCGTCGTGCAGGACGTTCAGCGAGCGGACGCCGTTGTCGTAGGAGCCGTCCAGGCCCGACCTGGCGAGCGTGTGCCCCACCACCAGCCACAGCAGGGCCACCGCGGTGGCGGTGGAGGCGGCCACCAGGCCGTGGTTGAGGACGCGGTTGGTACGCCGGTAGGTGCGGTGCTGGGCCCAGCCGAGCGCGGCCAGGGTGAGTACGCCGAGCGCGATCGCCGCCCACGGGTAGGGCGTCGCGTCCCCGTAGTCGGCGTTCAGCCGCTGGTTCTCCTTCTTGTAGAGGTCCTCCGCCGCCGGGAGCATCTCCTTCTGCATCTTCTCGTTCGCGTACCGCAGATAGGCGCCGCCGACCGGATAGCCCTGCCGGTTGTAGGTGCGGGCGCGCTCCACGAGCCCCTTGTACTCGGGCAGCAGCTTGTTCAGCTTGGCGACGGCCGCCTCCGACGGCGAGCCCGGCTCGGAGTTGGCGGCGGCGGTGACGAGGCCGGCGGCGGCCGTGCGGATGTCCTTCTCGTACCGGTCCCGCGAGTCCGCGGTCTCCTGACCGCCCGCCAGGAACCCGCTGGAGGCCGCGGTGTTGGCGTCGGCCAGCGAGCGGTAGATGTCGGCGGCGCCGGAGCTGAGCGGCTGGCTGCTGTGCAGCACGTCGTCGGCGGCGGCCGCGCGTTCGGCGGTCTGCCAGGCGGTGACCGCGCCGAACGCGACGACCAGCACGGCGAGGACGGCACCGATGACGCGCAGCCGCCCCGGCTCGGTGGTCGCGGCGGCCCGCAGCCGGTCGACGCCCTCGGCGAAGGCGGTACGGCGGGGCGCCGGGGGCGGGCCGGGCCGGGCGGGCGGCACCGGCGGCGCGGGCTGCTGGGGGATCGCGGGCATGACGGCGCCCGCCGACGGCGGTGCCGTGCTGCTCTTCGGCGGGTGTGTCACCTGACCTCCCCCATGGTCATCCGTTCGCCGCCAAGTATTGCGGCACGGACCGACATCCGCACCGGCCTTCGCTTGATCTTGATCGGATCGCTGCGTCCCCTGTCCATGAATACGCCGTGGGCACCTGTTCGGTTCCCGCGGCCACCTGGTCCGGAGCGCCCGCCGGCGCGGCGCCGGCCGGTGTCAGCGCCCGGTGTCCCAGTGGGCCCGGGCCCGTTCCAGGGCCGCCTCCCGCGCGCGCAGGTGGTCCAGGCCCAGGAGGGCCGCGCCCAGGACCGGGGCGGCCGTGACCACGCGGACGTCCGCCTTGGGGGCGCGGGACGCCAGCAGGTCGCGTACGCCGTCGTCGAGCCGGGCGTGACCGGCGCTCAGGACGCTGCCGCCCAGCAGGACCGGGGTCTGTTCGCCCAGGAGGTCGAGCCGGGTCAGGGCCACCGTGGCCATTGTCGCGACCTCCTCCGCGAGACGGTCCACGAGGGAGCGGGCGACCCGGTCCCCGTGCGCGGCCGTGCGGAACAGCACCGGGGTCAGCTCGTGCCGGCGGCCGTGCTCGACGTGCCCCAGGTGCAGGGCCTCGATCAGCGCGTACATGGACGGCAGGCCGAAGTGGGCGGGCAGGGCGCGGGCCAGTTCGGTCGCCTCGCCCCGGCCGTCCTCCGCCCGGGCCGCGTACCACAGGGCCTCCTCGGCCAGGCCCCAGCCGCCGCCCCAGTCGCCGGAGATCCGCCCGATGGCCGGGAAGCGGGCGGTGCGGCCGTCGGGGCGCATCCCGACGCAGTTGATGCCCGCGCCGCACACCACGGCCACGCCCCTGGGCTCGGGCACACCCGCCCGCAGGATCGCGAAGGTGTCGTTGCGGACCTCCACCGAGGCGCCCCACGCGCGCGCGTGCAGCGCGGCCGCCAACTGCTCCTCCTCCACCGGCAGATCGGCGTTGGCGAGACAGGCGGAGACGTGCGAGGCGGTGGTCAGGCCCGCGTCCGCGAACGCCCGTGCGACCGGTTCGGCGAGGGCGTCCACGGCCGCGCCGACACCCACCGCCGGCGGGCGGAAGCCGCCGCCGCGGGCGGTGGCCAGCACCTCGCCCCCGGCGGTGACCACGGCCACGTCGGTCTTGCTGTTGCCCGCGTCGATGGCGAGGACGGTCGGGATCAGGCCCACGCGAGGTGCTCCCGGTTGTGCGCGACCAGCCGGTCGGTGAGGGCTTCGGCGTACTCGTACTGGCCGACGAGCGGATGGGCCAGCAGGGCGCGGAAGACCCGGTCCCGGCCGCCCCGCAGCGCCGCCTGGAGCGCCAGTTCCTCGTACGCCGTCACGTTCGCCACCAGGCCCGCGTACAGCGGGTCGAGGTCCGGCACGGCGAGCGGCGCGGCACCGGACGGGCCGACCGCCGCCTGCACCTCGATCACCGCGTCGTCCGGGAGGAACGGCAGCGTGCCCCGGTTGAGCGTGTTGACCACCTGGTACGGGCTTCCCGTGCCGCCGCCCAGCAGGGCCGCCGCCAGGTCAACGGCGGCCTCCGAGTAGAAGGCGCCGCCCCGCTTGGCGAGCAGCGCCGGCTTCTCGTCGAGGGACGGATCGGCGTACATCGCCAGCAACTCGCGCTCCATGGCGGCGACCTCCGCCGCCCGGGACGGCTTGGTGCGCAGGTCCCGCACCACCTCGTCGTGGGCGTAGTAGTAGCGCAGGTAGTAGGAGGGGATCACACCCAGCCGGTCCAGCAGGGGCCGGGGCAGGCGCAGGTCACCGGCGATGGCGTCGCCGTGCCGGGCGAGCAGTTCGGGCAGGACGTCCGCGCCCTCGGGGCCGCCGAGCCGCACGCCCGTCTCCCACGTCAGGTGGTTCAGGCCCACGTGCTCCAGGTGCACGTCCTTGGGGTCGGTGCCGAGCAGGGCCGCGAACTTGCGCTGCAGCCCGATCGCCACGTTGCACAGGCCGACCGCCCGGTGCCCGGCCTCCAGCAGGGCGCGGGTGACGATGCCGACCGGGTTGGTGAAGTCGATGATCCAGGCACGCGGGTTGGTACGGCGCACGCGCTCGGCGATGTCCAGGACGACCGGGACCGTGCGCAGCGCCTTGGCGAGGCCGCCTGCGCCGGTCGTCTCCTGGCCGATGCAGCCGCACTCCAGCGGCCAGGTCTCGTCCCGCTGCCGGGCGGCCTGGCCGCCGACCCGGAGCTGGAGCAGTACGGCGTCGGCGCCGTCCACGCCCGCGTCCAGGTCGGAGGTGGTGACGATGCGGCCGCCGTGGCCCTGCCTGGCGAAGATCCGGCGGGCCAGGCCGCCCACCAGTTCCAGACGCTCGGCGTCCGGGTCGACGAGGACGAGTTCCTCGACGGGCAGGGCGTCCCTGAGCCGGGCGAAGCCGTCGATGAGTTCGGGGGTGTAGGTCGAGCCGCCGCCGACCACGGTGAGTTTCATACGTGGATCAACCCTTTACTCCGGTGAGGGTGACGCCCTCGACGAACGCCTTCTGGGCGAAGAAGAACACGAGGATCACGGGTGCCATGACCAGCACGGTGGCGGCCATGGTGAGGTTCCAGTCGGTGTGGTGGGCGCCCTTGAAGGACTCCAGGCCGTAACTCAGTGTCCAGGCACCGGGGTTCTCCGAGGCGTAGATCTGCGGGCCGAAGTAGTCGTTCCAGGCGTAGAAGAACTGGAAGAGGGCCACGGCGGCGATGCCGGGCTTCGCCATCGGCAGCACCACCCGGACCAGGGTCCTGAGGTCGCCGCAGCCGTCCACCTTCGCGGCGTCCACGTACTCGTTCGGGATCGTCATCAGGAACTGGCGCAGCAGGAAGATGGAGAACGCGTCCCCGAACGCCATCGGGACGATCAGCGGCCACAGGGTGCCCGACAGGCCGAGCTGCTTCGCCCAGAACAGGTACATCGGGATGATGACCACCTGCGGGGGCAGCATCATCATCGAGATCACCAGCATGAGTGACAGATTCCGGCCCCGGAAGCGGAACTTGGCCAGCGCGTAGGCCACCGGTATCGAGGACGCCACGGTGAGCACGGTGCCGAGCCCGGCGTAGACCAGGGTGTTCCGCCACCAGGTGAGGAATCCCGGGGTGGCGAGGACCTCGTGGTAGTTGCCCCACTCCCAGGTGTGCGGGACCAGATCCCGGCTCAGGGCCTGGCTGTCGCTCATCAGCGAGGTGAGGAACACGAACACGAAGGGAAGGGTGAAGAACAGCGCGGCTGCGACCCCGAGGGAGTGCACCGCGATCCACTCCAGCAGGGCCCGGCGCCGGGCCGTCCGCTCGGCGCCCGGAACGGCCGGGGCCGCCTTCAGCGGCTTCTCCAGTACCTGGGTCATGGGTCAGTCACCTGCCTGGACGAGGCCGCCGCGGCGCCGCATCAGCAGCGCGGTGAACGCCATCGACAGGGCGAACAGGACCAGCGCGACGACACACGCCGAGCCGTAGTCGAAGCGCTGGAAGCCGAGGTTGTAGACGAGCTGGGGGAGGGTGAGCGTGGATTTGTCCGGGTAGCCGGGCTCGAACTGGGTGCCCGCGCCCTGGATCACACCCGAGGCGACCTTTCCCGCGATCAGCGGCTGCGTGTAGTACTGCATCGTCTGGATCACGCCGGTGACCACGGCGAACATCACGATCGGGGAGATGTTCGGCAGGGTGACGTAGCGGAAGCGCTGCCACGCCGACGCCCCGTCCAGCTCGGCGGCCTCGTACTGCTCCGCCGGTACGTCGAGCAGCGCTGCCATGAAGATGACCATCAGGTCGCCGATGCCCCACAGGGCGAGCAGGGTCAGGGCCGGCTTGGACCAGGCGGGGTCGTTGAACCAGCCCGGCGCCGGGAGGCCGATCCGCTCCAGGACCGAGTCGACCGGGCCGGTGCCGGGGTTGAGCAGGAAGGCGAAGGCCATGGTCGCGGCGACCGGCGGGGCCAGATAGGGCAGGTAGAACAGGGTGCGGAAGACACCGGCCCCCGTCCTGATCCTCGTGATGAGCAGCCCGACCCCGAGCCCGAAGACGACCCGGAGCGTCACCATCACCACGACCAGCCACAGGGTGTTGCGCAGCGCGGGCCAGAACAGCGGGTAGTGCTCGAAGACGTAGGTCCAGTTCTTCGTGCCGCTCCACGCCGGCGGCCGGAAGCCGTCGTAGTGCATGAAGGAGAAGTAGACCGTCGAGATCAGCGGGTACGCGAAGAAGACCGCGAAGCCGATCAGCCAGGGCGACATGAAGGCCGCCGTGCGCAGCGCCGCCCTGCGGCGCCTGGAACCCAACGTGGGCGCGGCCATGGCTACTTCGCCTGCGCGATGTCCGTGTCGATCTGCGCGGCCGTCTTCCTCAGGCCGGCCTTCAGATCGGTGACCTTGCCGCTCTCGTAGTCGTACCCGAACTGCTGGATCGTCACCAGGTACACACCGCCGTTGACCGAGGCGGGGGTGGTGGTGGAGTGCGGGTCGGCGGCGATGTCCAGGAAGGTCTTGAACCTCGGGTCGTACTTCAGCTTCGGCGACTTCAGCGCGGCCAGGGTGGAGGGCACGTTGTGGATGCCGTTGGCGAAGCCGACCACCGCGTCCGTGTCCGTGGTCATGTACTTCACCAGTTCCCAGGCCGCGTTCTGCTTGTGGCTGGTGGCGGCGATGCCCGTGACGGTGCCGGTGATGTAGCCCTTGCCGTACTGGTCGGCCTGGTCGTCCGGGACGGGCAGCGGGGCCACCCCGATCTCGAACTTCGGCTTGGCCTCCTCGGCCATGCCCAGCCGCCACTCGCCGTCGAGCTGCATGGCGACCTGCCCGGTGTGGAAGGGGTGCCTGGGGCCCCACTCGTCGCCGAGCGTGGCCCGGAACCGCTCCAGCTTCTGGAATCCGCCGAGTTCGTCGACGAGCCGCTTCTGGAGCGTGAAGCCCTTCTCGAAGGCGGGGTCCTCGGCGAGGCGGGACTTGCCGTCCTTGCCGAAGTAGACCGGGGAGAACTGGGCGAAGTAGTGCTCGGTGGTGGACTCCCAGCCGTGGTAGTCCGGCATGAAGCCGAGCTGCTCGTAGCCGTCGCCCCGCGTGACGGTCAGCTTCCTGGCGTCGGCCTCGAACTCCGACCAGGTCTTCGGCGGGGCGGAGATGCCGGCCTTCCGGAACGCCGTCTTGTTGTAGTAGAGGCCGTAGGCGTCGCCCAGCAGCGGCGCGGTGCAGCGGTCGCCCTCGAACCGGGTGTACTCGTTCATCGCCTTCGGGAAGGTCGTCTCCGGGTCGATGCCCGCCTTCTCGAAGAAGGGGTTCAGGTCGATCAGCGCGCCCGACGAGCAGAACTTGCCGACGTTGTTGGTGGTGAAGGAGGAGATGACGTCGGGGGCCCGGTCGCCGCCGGCGCGCAGGGCCTGGTTGATCTTGTCGTCGGTCATGTTGCCGACGACGTTCACATGGATGTTGGGGTGGGCCTTCTCGAATCCTGCGACCAGGGATTTCACCGCCTTGACCTCGTTCGGCGCGCTCCAGGCGTGCCAGAAGTTGATCGTCGTCTCCTTGGAGGCGTCGTCGGTGGCGCCGGAGCCCGACTGGCCGGTACAGGCGGTGGCGAGCAGGGCGAGCGAGGCGGTCAGGGCGAAGGCCGCTTTTCGGGCGGTTTTGGGTACGGCTGTGGGCATGGCGAGGTCTCCCGGGGACGGGGTGGGTGAGGAGGGAGTGCTTCGGTGGGGCTCGGGCGCTCAGCGTGAGGTGTCGAAGACCTCGTCGCGGGTGGTCGCGAGCGCGGACTCCAGGGCGCCGCGCAGCACGGGGTGTTCCGTCACGTCGCCGACGACCAGCCGGGGGCGGGCCGCGGCGAGTTCCTCGAGCTCGGCCTGGACGAGGGCGCGCAGCACCTCGCCGCCGGCCGTCAGGGCGGAGCCGCTGAGGACGACGAGTTCGGGGTCGAGGACGGAGACCAGTGAGGCGAGACCGGTGGCCAGCCGGGTCGCGTAGGTCCGCAGCAGTTCCCGGTGCGGTCCGCCGGCGTGGTCGGCCGCGCGCGCCAGGAGGGCCGCGGCCACGTCGGGGTACGGACCCGCCGGCAGGTCGGTGATGCCGAGTTCGCGGGCCAGTCGCGGTACGGCCTGGGAGCCGGCCAGCTCCTGGTAGCCGCCGCTGTTGGCCTTGGTCACCTGGCGCACCAGCGGGGTGCCCGGCACCGGCAGGAAGCCGACCTCGCCGGCGCCGCCGGTCCAGCCGCGGTGCAGCCGTCCGCCGAGCACCAGGGCGGCGCCCATGCCCTCCTGGTTCCACAGCAGGACGAAGTCCGCGTGACCGCGGGCCGCGCCGAGCCGCTGTTCGGCGATGGCGACGAGGTTGACGTCGTTCTCGTATTCGACCGGCATCGGCAGCGCGGCGGCGAGTTCGTCGAGCAGGCTGGGGGAGTGCCAGCCGGGCAGGTGCGAGGCGTAGCGCAGCCGGCCGGTGCCCGGGTCGAAGGCGCCCGGGGTGCCGATGACCAGCCGGTGCACGTCGGACCGGGTGAGACCCGCGGCCTTCACGGCGCCGTCGAGGGCCTCGGTGACCTGCTGCACGACGGGCCGGGCCGGACGCCGGCCCGGGGTGGGCAGCTCGTACTCGCCGACCGTGCGGCCGGTGACGTCGGCGACGGCGGCGCGGATGCGGTGCGGGGTGACATCGAGCCCGGCCGCGTGGGCGGCGCCCGGGTTCACGGCGTACAGCTGGGCGTTGGGGCCCGGCCGGCCCTCGCTGGTGCCGGTGGCCCGGACCAGCCCGGCCGCCTCCAGGCGGGCCAGGAGCTGGGACGCGGTCGGCTTGGACAGGCCGGTGAGCTTGCCGATGCGGGTACGGGACAGCGGCCCGTGCTCCAGGAGGAGGTCCAGCGCGGCACGGTCGTTCATGGCGCGCAGGACGCGCGGGGTGCCCGGCGTACCGGCGGTTCCTGCCATGCGGTCGACACCTGCCTTTCCAACTGCCCAGCTTTTCAGTGCGCCGGGCATGACGTCCAGCCTTGATCAACGGGCGCCCGGAAGATCACTGTTAGGAAACTTTCCTATTGGCGTGGGAGGAACGTAAGCCCAGGACGAAGAGGGCGTCAATAGACAACGCCCCCGAGGCAACGGAGTCGTTACCTCGGGGGCGTGGGGCCCGGGCGCCGGCGGCGCCGCGCGCGACCGCTTCGCTACTTGCCGGGAGGGGCCGGGCGCTGAGGGGTGATCGGGGTCGCCGCCACCGACTGCGGGGACTCCGCGTTGGCGTAGACCGACGGCGCCGCCACCGCCGCGGCCGGATCCGGGGCGTCCTCGACGTCCTCCACGGCCGTCGCGCCGCCCACGATGCGGATGCTCGCCGCGTCGAAGGCCCGCTTGACCCGCCAGCGCAGCTCGCGCTCCACGGCCACCGACTTGCCGGGCATGGTCCGCGCCGTCAGCCGCAGCACCATGGAGTCGATCAGCACGCTGTCCAGGCCCAGCACCTCGACCTGGCCCCACAGCAGCTCGTTCCAGGGCTCTTCCTTGCTCATCTTCTCGGCGACCTCGTCCAGGATGGTCTTCACCCGGTCCAGGTCCTCGCTCGCCCGCACGGTCACTTCGACCCCGGCGGTCGCCCAGCCCTGCGAGAGGTTGCCGATCCGCTTGACCTCGCCGTTGCGGACGTACCAGATCTCGCCGCCGTCACCGCGCAGCTTGGTCACCCGCAGCCCGACCTCGATCACCTCGCCGGAGGCCACGCCCGCGTCGATGATGTCGCCGACGCCGTACTGGTCCTCCAGGATCATGAAGACGCCGGAGAGGAAGTCCGTGACCAGGTTCCGGGCGCCGAAACCGATCGCCACGCCCGCCACACCGGCCGAGGCCAGCAGCGGCGCCAGGTTGATCTTGAAGGTGGACAGCACCATCAGCGCGGCCGTGCCGAGGATCAGGAAGCTGGCCACCGAGCGCAGCACGGAGCCGATCGCCGCCGACCGCTGCCGGCGCCGCTCGACGTTGACCAGCAGCCCGCCCAGCGCGCTGCCCTCCGAGGCCTGCACCGTCCGGGTCATGCGTTCGATCAGCTTGGTGATCGCCCGCCGCACCACCGCTCTGAGCGCCACCGCCACGACCACGACCAGCACGATCTGCAGACCCATCGCCAGCCAGGTCGACCAGTTCTGCTCCACCCAGCTCGCGGCGTTCGTCGCGTGTTCCTGGGCGTCCTGCAGGCTGGGAACGGGCGGCGTCGTCGAACCGGAGGGGGACGGCGAGGGGGACGCGCCGGCGGCCGCGAGGACGACGGGCAATGACACGGCAGGTACCTCCATGGTGCTGCGCGGTCCGTTCCGGCGGGGCGGTCAAGGTCTTCGGGATCACGAAAAGGTCACCGGACGGACAGAACCAACACACTAACGGGGCATTGTGTGTGCTCCGCGCCGTTCCGCCCAAGGGAGACGGGTCTCACCTGGGCTTGAACACGCCATGATCCGGGGGACACATCAGGTGTGGTCGAAAACACTCCCAGCCCGTTACCGGGACATGGTGGCGCGTTCACCAGGCATGAGGGGAGACTGACTGCAGATCGTCCCGGCGCGAGCCACGCGCCGCCGACGCCCAAGGAGGCACCCGTGCCGCACGTCCTGGTCCTCAACGCGTCGTACGAGCCGCTCGGCGTCGTACCGCTCCGCCGCGCGCTCGTCCTCGTCCTGGAGAACAAGGCCGTCTCCCTCGAGGAATCCGGCGCCTTTATGCACAGCGCGACCGTCACAGTCTCCGCACCCAGCGTGGTCCGGCTGAAGCGTTTCGTACGGGTTCCCTACCGGGGTCCCGTTCCTCTCACCCGCCGGGCGCTGTTCGCGCGCGACGGGGGCCGGTGCATGTACTGCGGTGGCGTCGCAACCAGCGTCGACCACGTCATCCCGCGCAGCCGCGGGGGCAAGCACGTCTGGGACAACGTGGTGGCCTCGTGCCGCCGCTGCAACCACGTGAAGGCCGACCGCCACCTCGTCGAGATCGGCTGGCGGCTGCGCCACAAACCCGCCCCGCCCACCGGTCTGGCCTGGCGCATCATCGGCACCGGCCACAGGGACCCGCGCTGGCTGCCCTACTTGCAGCCGTACGGCGCGGACGACGCCATGGCCCGGATCGACGGCATCTCAGCCTGACGATTCCGGGCCTTCGCGCACCCCGTGGCCGGACGGCGCCTCGTTCAGCCGCGGGGGCCTTCGGCACGCGCCCCGCGCACCGCGTACAGCCCGGCGCCCACCACGAACGCGGTCAGCGCCGCGGCCCAGGCGCCCGGTTGCGCGCCCGGTTGCATCGGCCACGCCCACACCGTGACCGCGCGCCCGCGCGCCCCCGAGGAGGCCAGATAGACGGCCGTCACATAGCCGAAGGCGGGCAGCCAGCTCAGCCTGGCGCCCAGCAGGACGGCCGCGGCGGCCGTGACACCGGTGCACCCGAGGGTGTTGCGGACGACCGCGGGCGGCCCGAAGGTCTCCGCGTGCCCGAGCACCGCCAGCGGCAGCACCAGTGCCGCCAGCGCGGTCAGCGCCCCGAGCTGCGCCAGCCGCCGCGGCCACCAGGGCCGTACGGCCGTCCGGTCCAGCTCGTCCGACGCCGAGTACAGGCTCGTGCCGATGACGGCGGCCGCCAGCAGCGGAGCCAGGGCGACGACCGGCACCCGGCGGTAGGGGTCGAGATAGGCGTCCAGGCGGCCGGCGGCCCACACCGCGAAGGCGGTGGTGCCGGCCAGCGCGAGCAGAGTGAGGGGGAGGGCGCGGGAACGGGCGTAGAGGAGGGGGCCGTTCACAGGGCGGGCACCCCCTTCACATCACAGGTGCCCGCCGTCGCGAAGTACGCCGACAGCCAGTCCCGGCGCTCCTCCGCGCCCATTCCGGCCAGCTCGGCCCGGGCGGCGAGGCGCTTGCGGAGGTCGGCGCGGCGAGCCGCGTCGCCACGGGCATCGATCTCGTCGAACCTCTCCTGCGCCGGACTGGGGGCGAGGTACGCCTCCACGGCGTCGTCGGCCCGGCGCATCCGCTCCGTGGAGTGCAGGCAGTCGGGGCGCCGTTCCAGGGCCGCCGTCGCCTCCCACGCGAACTCCCGCGGATCGGTCAGCCGGCCCCGTACCACCGACCAGCCCAGCGGCGTGAGGTTGGGCAGCTGGGCCTCGGCGTCGTGCGACTCGTGGTCGCGCTCCTCCCACCGCACCGGCAGGTTCCGTACCCCCTCGAGCCTGCCCGTGACGCCCGACAGGGCCTCGGTGACCTGCGGCAGCATCCCCGCGTACCGGGCGTTCACGCAGACCGCCGGCGTGGTGGAGGTGTCGCAGACCTGCCGGCGCGCGAGCGGGGCCTCGTGCCACAGACCGTCCCCGGTCTGCGTCAGCACCGCCCCCGCGGCCACGGCGGCGGCCAGCGGCAGCAGGGCCGTCACCCGGCGCCGCGCCGCGTACGCCAGCACGGCGCCGAACGCCAGGCCCGCGGTCCACACGGCCATCGAGACCGGCTGCCACCACACCGGGGCGTCGGGGGCCAGGACCGGGAACGCCGGATTGAGATGCCGCGCGGAGCCCGAATGACTCACCGACGGCACGCCGAGCCCCACGTACCCGGCGATCGCCAGCACCGGCGCGGCCAGCCGGGTGGGCACGGCCCGCCCCACCACATGCCCGAGCAGCGCGGCCGCCGCCACCGCCACGGTGTCACCGGACAGCAGCTCGGGGTGCGGCCGGTCGCCCTGCGCGTAGGGCCAGGTGGCGAGCATCGCGAGGCCCGCCGCGGCCAGATAGCCGGCGGCCGTCCAGAGCGTGACGGGCAGCGCCGAGGCCAGGAACCGGGCGAGCCGCCCCCGGACGGCCGTCCCCCACAGCTCCTCGGTACGCCGCCGCCGCTCCCGTCCGCCCTGCCAGCAGCCCGCGGCGGCGGCCAACGGGGCGGCGATCAGCACGGTGATGTGCGTCTGGGTTGCGGTCTCCGCCCAGCCGCCCTGCCAGCGGGCGGCGGAGCCGGCCAGCAGCACACCGAGGGTGAGCAGTACGGCGGCCCCGGCGAAGGGCGGGAATCCGCGCAGGGACTGAGCGCGCAGCGGATGGGGCGCCCGCGCGACGGGTGTCCTCTGGTCGGTCACGAGGCTCATCGCACCGACTCCCGCGTCCCCGCGCCGCCGCGGTGGGCCCGCAGCGCGGCCGTGTAACCGCGCTCGATCGGGTGGTCGCCGGGCCCGCCCGAGGTCTCGCCCATCCGCGTGAGCGCATGCGGGGTGCCGCGGTAGGCGATCCGGCCCCCGTCGAGGAGGGTGACCTCCGTGCAGGCGGCGGCCACGTCCTCCACCAGGTGGGTGGAGACGACCACCGTGGCCGCGGTGCCGAGTTCGCGCAGCAGCTCGCGGAACTCCACCCGCTGCTCCGGGTCGAGACCGGCGGTGGGCTCGTCCAGCAGCAGCACGCTCGGCTCGTTGACGATGGCCTGGGCGATGCCGACCCGGCGGACCATGCCCCCGGACAGGGTGCGGATCTTCGCGTCGGCGCGGTCCGCGAGACCAACCCGGGCCACGGCGTCCGCCACGGCGGCCGGGACGCGCGCGGCGGGCATCTCCTTCAGCCACGCCACGTACGCGACGAACTCCCGCACCGTGAAGCCGGGGTAGTAGCCGAACTCCTGCGGCAGATAGCCCAGCCGGCGCCGGACCGCGGACCGCCCGCGGTGGCCGGCGGTGTCCTGGCCGAGGATCTCCACCCGCCCGGCGGACGGCCGGGCCACGGTGGCCAGGACCCGGATCAGTGAGGTCTTCCCGGCACCGTTCGGCCCGAGCAGCCCGTGCACACCGGTGCCCAGGTCCAGATCGACGCCGTCCAGCGCGAGGTGCTTCCGGTGCCGGACCCGCAGGCCGGACACGAGTATGGAACTCAAGGGGTCTCCAGAGATGGCTTGCCGGGGCCGGGCCACCGGGGTGGTGGCGGAGCGTCGGCGGATCAGGTGATCGTCAGCGGGGCGGCGCGGTGGCTGCCGCCGTGGTGGGTGGTGCGTGGTTCGGTTCCGGTGGGTTCGCGTTCCCGAGGGGCGTGGCCCAGGGGGCGCATGCGGCGTCCCCGGGGGGCGTCGCGGCGGCTGCCATCGTGCCGCCCGGGATCGGGTGATCGGGGCGGACCGGCGGTGCTCGGACCGCCGGCCCGGTGGCCAGGGGGCGGCCGGCCCCGTGATGGTCGCCCCGCGACACCAAGGCCGCGGGGCCCCGGTCCGGGCGCGGCGTCCGCCGGGCTGGTTCGGGGTGCTCGCGGGTGATGCGGTCAGGGGCCGGGCGGCGCCGCAGGGCCCGCGATCACCGGCGGAGCAGGCGGTCGTAGGCCGGGCGGCGGGCCGTGAGGAGGGCGGCGCTCAGGACGGCCGCCGCCGCCCACGCGCCCTGCGCCCCCGCACCGTCGAAGCAGCGGGACAGCTGCTCGGTCAGAGGCGTGGTGACCTCGCCGCCCGGGGTACCGGACACGGGCACGCCGACGGCGCACAGCCAGCCCCCGGCCGTGACCCCGGCCGCCGTACGGCAGCCGGTGAAGGAGGCCAGGGCGAGCGTGCCCAGGGTCAGGGCCAGCCCCGGCAGCAGCCAGGCCGCGGCGGCCGGGGCGCCGGAGGCGGGCAGCAGCAGCCCGGCCACGGTCAGCAGCGGCAGGCTCACCGCGAGCACGGCGGCCGTCCGGGTCAGCGCCAGACGCAGCCCGCCGGCCGGGCTGGCCGCCGCCACCTCGTACAGCGGGTCGGCGTGCGGCCCGTAGGACAGCGCGACCCCGGCCACGGGCACCACGGGCGCGATCGCCAGCAGCAGCGCCCGAGCGCCGGGCACGCCGCCCCCGTACCCCAGGGCCATCGCCCCCACCGCGACGAGCAGCACGGCAGGCAGCCACGCCCCCCGCACGGCCGGCCCGGCGGCCCAGAGCAGCCGGGCCCGCCGGGACAGCGCCGGAGCCGCCACGAAGCGCGCCGCCCCCGCGGGCGCCGCCCCCAGCACCGTCTCCCGCACCTCGTCCAAGACCGTCCCCGCGGCCGTGCCGCGCACCGCCCGCGACACCAGCGCCGCGCATCCCGGGCAGTACTCCAGGTGCTTCTCCAGGGACCACGCGTCCGGCTCCGCCAGGGAGCCGTCGGCATACCGGGCGACGAGGCCGGCCGAGGCGTGCCAGACGTGCGCGTTGCCGTGGATCATGCCGTACCTCCCAGCGGGGACGGGTTCAGATGGGCCAGCGCCGACCGCAGCTCCGTACGGGCGCGCCGGGCACGGGACTTGACGGTGCCCTCGGGTATGCCGAGCAGCCGGGCCGCCTCCCGGGTGCTCAGCCCGTCGACGACGGTCGCCCGCAGCACCTCGCGCAGCTCGGGGGAGATCCGGTCCAGCGCGGCGCCGACGTCCCCGTACTCGAGACCGGCCAGCACCCTGTCCTCGGCGGAGGGCGCCGCGGCGGGTTCGTGGACGCCGTCCGCGGACTCCAGCGGCGCACCCGCCACCCGCGCGGCCCGCTCCTGCGCCCGCCGCGCGTCGACCAGCCGCCGTGCCGCGATCGTCCACAGCCAGCCGCCGGCCTCCTGCCCGCGGTGCCCGGCCGCCGACCGCCACACGGTGACGAACGTGTCCTGCAGCACCTCCCGGACGACCTCCGGATCGGCACAGCGCCGGGTCAGCCGCGCGTGCAGCCAGCCGGCGTGCCGGTCGTACAGATCGGCCATGGCCGCCGGATCGCCCGCCGCGACGGCCCGCAGCAGTGCCGCGTCCCCGTCGCCGTCCTTCTCCCGCTGGCCCCCCACGGGGCGGAACAGTCTCACACCCCCTCTATCGACCACGCGCCCGGCACCGGTTCACGGGATGCGCACGCGCGTGCCCGGGCGGTGTGGTGAGTGGCTTCGGCGTCGCGGGGTAGGCCTGCCCTGACCACCAAGCGATCGAGAGAGAAGGAGGCCCCCGTGGCCGCACCGGCTCATCCCACCATTCCGGCCCAGTGGAAACCCTTGGCGGAGCCGTCCGCCGAGACCGACGACGCGCGGCTGTGCGTCTTCAGCGCGGAGAGCGCCTGCGTGGAGGCGCCGCTGACCAGCGAGCCGCCCCTGCCCGACGCCGAACCCCTGACCAGCGAGCCACCGCTCGCCGAGGCCGCCCCGCTGACCAGCGAGTCCGACCCGATCCCCGACTTCTTCGGCGCGGGACTGTAGATGGCCGCGGCCGCCGACGAACAGCTGGCCCGGCTCGCCGCACTGCACGGGGTGGACACCTCCTACCGCCCCGCCCCGGACCGCACGGTCGACGTCCCCGCCTCCGCCGTGGTGGCCGCCCTGGCCGCCCTCGGCGTCGACGCGGGCACCCCGGACGCGGTACGCGCCGCGCTCGCCGAACGGGAGCGCGAGCTGCGCGAGCGGCTGCTCCCGCCGACGGTCGTGCACTGGGCCGGCGACCCGGGCGGCCCCGCCGCCCTCGCCGCACTGCCCGCCGGCACCCGCCTCACCGTCCGGACCGAGCAGGGCGAGACGCGGGACACGGCCGAGGGACTGCCCCTCGGAGCGCACCGGGTGACCGCCGTCGCGCCGGACGGCCGCACCGGGCACGCCCATCTCGTCGTCGCGCCGGACCGGCTGCCCACCCCGGCCACCCGCTCCTACGGCCTGCTCGTCCAGCTCTACTCGCTGCTCTCCCGGCGCTCCTGGGGCATGGGCGACCTCGGTGACCTCGCCGAGCTGGCCGGCTGGGCCGGACGCACCGCCGGCGCCGGGTTCGTACAGGTCAACCCGTTGCACGCGGCCGTGCCCGGCTCCCCGACCGACCCCTCGCCGTACCGGCCGTCCTCACGCCGCTTCCCCGACCCGGTGCACCTGCGCGTCGAGCTGATCGACGAGTTCGCCCACGTCGAGGACCAGGACCGGGTCCGCACCCTGCTGGAACGCGCCGCGCGGCTGCGCGCCGACGTCCTCGACAAGGGCGCCCTCATCGACCGGGACGCCGTATGGGAGCTGAAGCGGGAGGCACTGGAACTGGTCCTCGCCGTCCCCCTCGGACCGGGACGGCAGGCCGCCTACGACGCCTTCCGCGCCGAGGAGGGGCAGGCCCTGGAGGACCACGCCACCTGGTACGCGCTCGCCGAGGCCCACGGCTCCGACTGGCACCAGTGGCCCGCCGGCCTGCGCGACCCGCGTTCCGCCGAGACCGCCCGCGCCCGCGCCGGGCTCGCCGGCCGGGTCGCCTTCCACTCCCGGCTCGCCTGGCTCACCGACGGCCAGCTCCGCGCCGCCCAGCGCGCCGCGCGGGAGGCCGGCATGCCCGTCGGGATCGTGCACGACCTCGCCGTCGGCGTGCACCCCCAGGGCGCGGACGCCTGGGCGCAGCAGGACCACTTCGCCGCCGGGATGTCGGTCGGCGCCCCGCCCGACGCCTTCAATGCCCACGGCCAGGACTGGGGGCTGCCGCCCTGGCGCCCCGACCGGCTGGCCGCCTCCGGCCACGCCCCCTACCGCCACCTGCTGCGCGCCCTGTTCCGCTACACCGGCGCCCTGCGCATCGACCATGTGATGGGCCTGTTCCGGCTGTGGTGGGTGCCCCAGGGCAGCCCGCCCACCGAGGGCACCTACGTCCGCCACGACGCCGAGGCCATGCTCGCCCTGCTCGCCCTGGAGGCGTTCCGGGCCGGGGCGGTGGTGATCGGCGAGGACCTGGGGACCGTGGAGCCCGGGGTGCGTGAGCGGCTGCAGCGGCGCGGGGTGCTCGGCACCTCCGTGCTCTGGTTCGAACGGGACTGGGAGGGCGACGGCCGCCCGCTGCCCCCGGAACAGTGGCGCGCCGACTGCCTGGCCACCGCCACCACCCACGACCTGCCGCCCACCGCCGCCCGCCTCACCGGCGACCACGTCGGCCTGCGCGACCGTCTGGGCCTGCTCACCCGCTCCGCCGCCGAGGAGAGCGCCGAGGCGGCCGCGGACACGGCGGAGTGGCTCGCCCTGCTGGGCAGCCTCGGTCTGCTGGACAGCCCGGCGGCCGGACCGCCCGGCAGCGACGAGGAGGCGGAGATCCAGGGCGTCCACCGCTTCCTGCTGCGCACCCCGGCCCGGCTGGTCGGCGTCTGGCTCCCGGACGGCGTCGGCGACCGCCGTCCGCAGAACCTGCCCGGCACCTGGGACGAGTACCCGAACTGGCGGCTGCCCGTCGCCGATCCGCAGGGCCGCCCGATGACGCTGGAGGAACTGGCGGCCTCGCCCCGGCTCCGGGCGCTGCTGGACGTGTTCAGGGAGGGGACGGGACGGTGAGGGCCGCGTAGGGGACCCCGGGCGCGCGTCCGTCCGGGTGGTTCGCTAACTTGAGGGTGTGGACAAGAAGAACGCCCTGCGCGCCGGCGCCCTGGCCGCCGGTACGACGCTGATGATGCTGCTCATGTCGTCCCCCGCGCTCGCGCTGACCCGCGACGACGGTGACGACCCCGGCCCCGGCCTGAGCGTCATCCAGACGCTGGGCCTCTATGTGGTGGCGCCGATCGCCCTGTTCGTGATCATCGCGGGCCTGGTCATGGTGCTGGGGAAGTCCCACGCCAAGAAGGACACCACGACGTCCAACATCAACGTGAAGGGCGAGGCGAAGGCCTGACCGGCCGCCCCGTCCCGCCGAGGGCGCCGTCCTCCCTCCGGTACGCGCACACCGCCGTACCAGGGTGAGGTCGGCGCCCTCGGCGTTTCCCGGCGGGCTCAGGGGCTGGGCGCGGTGAGGTACCGCTGCACGGTCGGCCCCAGCCAGGCCACCAGCTCCTCGCGCGTCAGCGCCACCGCCGGCGGCAGCCGCAGCACATAGCGGGTGAGGGCCAGCCCGAGCAGCTGCGCCGCGCACAGCGCCGCGCGGGCCGGAACCTGCTCCGGGTCGGGACACACCTGCCGGGCCACCGGCAGCAGCTGGTCCCGGAAGATGCCCTGCATGCGCTCGGCCCCGGCCTGGTTGGTGGCACCCACCCTCAGTACCGCCGTCAGCTCCTCGTTCTCCTCCCACAGGCCGAGGAAGTGCGTGACCAGCGTCCGGCCGGCCTCGTCCCGGGGCACCGGCCCCAGATCGGGCAGCCGCAGATCGAGCGCGACGGCCGCCGCGAACAGGCCCTCCTTGCTGCCGAAGTACCGCATCACCATGGAGGGGTCGATGCGCGCGTCCTTGGCGATGGCGCGGATGGTGGCCCGTTCGTAGCCGTCGGTGGCGAAGCGCTCGCGGGCGGCCGCGAGGATCGCGGTGCGGGTGGCGTTCGAGCGGCGCGACTGACTGGTGCTCTTGCCGCTGCCGGAGTCGCCGCTGCTGCTGGTGCTGACGGTCATGCCTACAAGCGTAGGCCCACGAGCGTTGGCCAACAAGCGTTGACAAGCAATCGAGGTCGCCGTAGCTTTGCCAACAAGCGTTGACCAACAGCTGTTGACCGGCGAGCGCGGGCCAGCAGGCGTAGGCCAACAAATGTTGGCACCAGGAGGTCCTCATGAACGGCACCACTGGAAACACCGGCCCCACCGCTGCTCCCAGGCCCGCCTCCAACCCCGTCCACCCTCGCGTCCTCGTCGTCGGCTCCGGCCCCACCGGACTCCTCCTCGCCGGTGATCTCGCCGCCGCGGGCGTCCCGGTCACCGTGCTGGAGAAGCGCCCCCACGGGATCAGCAACCTCTCCCGCGCCTTCGTCCTGCACGCCCGCACACTCGAACAGCTCGACGCCCGGGGCCTCGCCGAGGGCCTGGAGGCCCTCGGGCAGCCCCTGGACCGGCTCCGCCTCTTCGGCCGGCTCACCGTCGACCTCGCCGCCCTGCCCTCCCGCTTCAACCACCTCCTCGTCCTCCCGCAGTACGAGGTGGAGAAGGCGCTGGAGCGGCGGGCGCTCGAAGCCGGCGTCGACTTCCGGTACGAGACCGAGCTGACCGGCCTCACCCAGGACGCCGACGGAGTCACCGTCGAGGTCAGCGGCCCCGGCGGGCGCGCGGAAACCTTGCGGGCCGCCTACCTCGTCGGCGCCGACGGCATGCGCAGCGCCGTACGGGACGCGATCGGGCTGCCGTTCCCGGGCAGGTCGGTGATCCGGTCCGTCGTCCTCGCCGACGTCCGGCTCGCCGAGAAGCCCCCGGCCCTGCTCACCGTCAACGCCGTCGGCGACGCCTTCGCCTTCCTCGCGCCCTTCGGCGACGGCTACTACCGGGTGATCGGCTGGCACCGCGGACGCGACGTCCCCGACAACGAGCCGCTGGACCTGGCCGAGGTCAAGGAGATCACCCGGCTCGCCCTCGGCCGGGACTACGGGATGCACGACGCCCGCTGGCTGTCCCGCTTCCACAGCGACGAGCGCCAGGCGCCCGCCTACCGGGCCGGCCGGGTCTTCCTCGCCGGGGACGCCGCGCACGTGCACACCCCCGCCGGCGGTCAGGGCATGAACACCGGGCTCCAGGACGCGGCCAACCTGAGCTGGAAGCTCGCCGCGGTCGTCGGCGGTCACGCGGATCCCGAACTGCTCGACAGCTACCAGGCCGAGCGGCACCCGGTCGGCAGGGCGGTGCTGCGCAGCAGCGGCGGGATCGTGCGCCTCGCCATGGCCAAGCGCCCCTGGACGCTGGCGGCCCGGGGCGCGCTCACCGCGTTCCTCGACGCCGTCGGCCCCGCCCGCCGCAAGGTCGCCGGCCAGGTCACCGGCATCGGCTACCGCTACCCCGCGCCCCGCGGTGCCCACCGCCTCACCGGCGCCCGGGTCCCGGACGTCGCCCTGGCCGGCGGCGGCCGCCTCTACGAGGCGCTGCGCGGGGGCCGGTTCGTGCTGATCACCCCGGAGCCGTACGAGGGCGGGCACGGCGACCGGCTGGCCGTGACGCGCTGGGCGGGTGACCGCCGTACGACGCTGCTGGTGCGCCCCGACGGATACGTGGCCTGGGCGGCCGACTCGGCCGGCCCCGCGGAGATCGGGGCGGCCGTGGCCGGACATGTCGGCGGCTAGTTGCCCGTCTCCCGCGTCCCGGAGAGCAACTCCCTCAGCAGGCCGGCCAGTTGGCCGGCCTGTTCGTCGTCCAGGTGGGACAGGGCCTCCGTCTGGACGGCGAGGCCCGCGCCGACCGCCCGGTCGATGACGTCCAGCCCCTTCTCGGTCAGGGTCACCTGGAGCCCCCGGCGGTCGTGGGGGTCGGGGGAACGGCGCAGCAGTTCGGCCCGCTCCAGTTTGTCGAGGCGGCCGGTCATGCCACCGGTGGTGAGCATCAGGGTCGCCGAGAGCTGGCGGGGGGACAGGGCGTACGGCTCGCCGGAGCGGCGCAGGGTGGCCAGCACGTCGAACTCGCCCCGGGAGACGCCGTAGGGCTCGTAGGCCTTCTCCATGCGGTCGCCCATGGTGCGGGAGAGGCGGTAGATCCGCCCGAAGACCTCCATCGCCCTGGTGTCGAGGTCGGGGCGGACGGCCGCCCACTGCCCGATGATCGCGTCGACGGGGTCGTTGGGCTGCTGCCGGCCTGCGTTCATGCGTCCGAGTATCGCCGTCCTGACGGTCGCCCGCAAGAAAGTGGCTTGACGGCAAGTTGCTTGAAGCTAAGCTACTTGCTCCTAAGTCATTTCGGAGGGGGCGGCATCATGCGGACGGGAAGCGGACGAAGCGAGCGCATAGCGGGGGAGTGGGCGCTGCCCGTAGCCGCCGCGGTCAACGGCGTCGGCACCGGCATGTACGTCCCGTTCACCCTTGTGTTCTTCCACCACGTCACCGGGCTGTCCTTCACGGTCGTGGGCGCCGTGCTCACCGTCACCGGCCTCGTCGGGCTGGCCGCGCTGCCCGTCGCCGGGGTGGCCGTGGACCGGTACGGGGCCCGGCCCGTGCAGTACGTGCTCTACGGGGTACGGGCCGCGGGGTTCGCCCTCTTTCCCTTCGCCGGCTCCCTGACCGCCTTCGCCGGCCTCGCGCTCATCACGGCGGCGGCCGACCGGGCCTTCCCGGCGGCACAGCAGTCCCTGATCGGCGAGGTGGCAAGCGGCGCCCACCGGGACCGGCTGCAGGCCTCCTCGCGTGCGCTGCAGAACGCCGGCAACGGCGCCGGAGCCCTCCTGGCCTCCCTGCTCCTGGCCTTCGCGGGCGGCACCGGCTACGCCTGCGCGGCCTGGGGCAACGCCCTCTCCTTCGCGCTCGCCGCGCTGCTGCTGCGCCCGCTGCGCCCGGCGCGTCCGGAACCGGGAGCGAGGGTCCGCGGCACCGGCCCCGGCTACCGGCTCGTCCTCGCCGACCGTCCCTTCCTCGTCGTCACCGGCGCCAACTTCCTCAACGCGCTCAGCTACTCGGCGCTCGCCGTGCTGTTCCCGCTGTTCCTGGTGGAGACGCTGCACGGGTCCGCCGCCCTGAGCGGCGCCGCCTTCACGATCAACACGGCACTGTGCGCGGTCGCCGGGGTCTTCGTCGGCGGCCTGGTCCGCCGGGCCGGTGCCCGCCGCACCCGGGCGGCGGCCCTGGGCTGCGCGCTGTTCGCGGCCTCTTTCGCCGCTCTGTGCGTGCTCGCGAGCGTACGGCCGGCCTCCGGACCGCTGCTCGCCGCGCTCCTGACCGCCGTGGCCGTCGTCTACACGCTCGGCGAACTGATCCACAGCCCCGCCGCCCAGGTGCTCGCCGTCTCGACGGCACCGGAGGCGGTGCGCGGCCGGTACATGGCGGCTTACCAGATGTCCTGGTCGCTGGCGAAGGCCCTGGCGCCCTCGCTGTTCACCACCCTGCTCGCGGTGGACGGCCGGGTGCCGTGGGTCTTCCTGATCCTCACCTCGGCGATGGCGGCCGCCCTGCTGATCCGGGCCGAGCGCCGGCTCCCGGCGGACGCGGTGTGGCCGGCCACCGCGATCATCGCCCGCGGCGGCTCCCCGTCCCCGGCGCCCTCCACGGTGTGACTCCCGCTCCTCGACGAGGACCCTCCGCAGCCACCCGTCAAGCCGCCCGAAGCCGCTGCCAAGACCCCGCGAAAGGGCCCGGTCTCATGAAGCGCCCCACGACCGTCCTGCTCACCGCCCTCGCCCCGGTCTCCTGGGGCACCACCTACGCCGTCACCACCGAGTTCCTGCCGCCGGACCGCCCCCTGTTCACGGCCCTGGTCCGCGCCCTGCCCGCCGGACTGCTGCTGCTCGCCCTCACCCGGGTGCT
The DNA here is from genome assembly GCF_040631045.1 of Streptomyces sp. NPDC005706. Classification (NCBI taxonomy): domain Bacteria; kingdom Bacillati; phylum Actinomycetota; class Actinomycetes; order Kitasatosporales; family Streptomycetaceae; genus Streptomyces; species Streptomyces sp. NPDC005706. The sequence continues at coordinate 390,369 of NZ_JBEXYS010000001.1, forward strand.
GCCGCGCGGCATCTGGTGGGCGAAGGCCGCCGTGCTGGGCGCGCTGAACATCGGTGCCTTCTTCCCGCTGCTGTTCGTGTCGGCGTACCGGCTGCCCGGCGGGATGGCCGCCGTGGTCGGCTCGGCCGGGCCGTTGTTCGTGGTCGGCCTCTCGGTACCGCTGCTGCGGGAGCGGCCGGCCGTGCGCACGCTGGTCACCGGGGCCGTGGCCGCGCTCGGCGTCAGCCTCGTCGTACTCAAGGGGGCCGGCGCCCTCGACGTGGCCGGGGTGCTCGCGGCCGTCGCCGCCACCGCCTCGATGGCCGCGGGGACCGTGCTGACCCGGCGCTGGGGCCGGCCGGACGGCGTCGGTCCGCTCGCCCTCACCGGCTGGCAGCTTACCGCCGGCGGCCTGCTCATCGCCCCGGTCGCCCTGCTGGCCGAGGGGGCCCCGCCCGCGCTCGACGGCCGCGCGATCGGCGGCTACCTCTACCTCGCGCTGGCGAACACGGCCGTCGCCTACTGGCTCTGGTTCCGCGGCATCGGCCGGCTCGGCGCCACCCGGGCCGGCTTCCTCGGCCCGCTCTCCCCGCTGACCGCCGCCGTGACCGGCTGGGCGGCCCTGGGACAGGCGCTCACTCCCGTGCAGGTGCTCGGCATGGCCCTGGCGTTCGCGGCGACGGCGGCCGGGCAGCTCGGGAGCGGAGCGGCCTACGGGCGCCGTACCTCGTACAGGAAGCACCCGTACTCCACCGCCCGCACGTGCACCAGCGCCACCTCCGGATCGGCGAAGGCCTCCGTGAACGCCGGTTCGAAGCCGTCCGGGTCCTCGACCAGCCGGCCGCCGAGGATGCGGCCGTCCGCGGAGTAACGGCGCAGCGTGCGGTGGGCGCCCGTGAAGGGGAGCGCGTCGCCGTCCGGTCCGGCGCACTCCCCGGCGTGGATGAAGACGGGGCCCTGCTCGTCGTAGGCCCCCGGGTCGGCGCCCGTCGCGGCCGCCCAGCGGCGCAGGGGCGCGTACGACACCAGGGCGACGCGCTCGCCGGGTGCGCTGCGGCGCAGGCAGCAGCGCAGCGGCGCGCCGCCCTCGGTGTCCTCGAAGGCGGCCGTCGGGCGGGCCGCGTCGTCCGAGACGCGCAGCTCCGCGAGGACCGGGGGCGGCAGGGGCCGTGCGGTGTAGGTCGTCATACGGCCAGCGTGGCCCGCCGACGGTGCCGCGCACCGGCGGAATCCGGACGTCGAACCCGGCGCACCGGCCGCACCGGCCGCACGGAAAAGGGCGCCCGGTACGAGACCGGGCGCCCTCGTGGCCGTACCGGCGTTACGCGGTGGCCGCGTCCGCCGCCTGGGCCCTCAGCGCGCGCTCGACGCCCGAGCGGGACTCCGAGACCAGCCGGCGCAGGGCCGCACCGGGCTCGGCCGAGGCCAGCCAGCCGTCGGTCCGGGCCAGCGTCTCCTCGGAGATCTGCACCGCCGGGTACAGGCCGACCGCGATCTGCTGGGCCATCTCGTGCGAACGGGCGTCCCAGACGTCCTTGAGGACCTCGAAGTACCGCTCCGCGTACGGCGCCAGCAGCTCCCGCTGGTCGGTCTGCACGAAGCCGCCGATGACGGCCTCCTGCACGGCGTTCGGCAGCTTGTCGGAGTCGACGACCGACGCCCACGCCTCCGCCTTGGCCTCCGGCGTCGGCCGGGCCGCCCGGGCGGTGGCCGCGTGCCGCTCACCGGCCGCGGTCCGGTCCCGCTCGTACTCCGCCGCGATCTCCGCCTCGTCGAAGCGGCCGACCGCCGCGAGCCGCTCCACGAACGCCCAGCGCAGCTCCGTGTCGACGACCAGACCCTCGATGGTCTGCGAGCCGTCCAGCAGCGCGTCCAGCAGGTCGAGCTGCTCCGGCGTGCGGGCCGTCGCCGCGAACGCCCGGGCCCAGGCGAGCTGGTGGTCACTGCCCGGGCCGGCCGAGCGCAGGTGGGCCAGCGTGGCGTCGGTCCAGCGGGTCAGCAGGGCCTCACGGGCGGCCGGGTCGGCGTACAGGTCGATCGCCAGCTTCACCTGGCGCTGCAGCGACTGCACCACACCGATGTCGGACTCCTTGCCGATGCCGGACAGCACCAGCGACAGGTAGTCCCGGGTGGCCAGCTCGGCGTCGCGGGTCATGTCCCAGGCCGAGGCCCAGCACAGGGCGCGCGGCAGGGAGGCCTCGAAGTCGCCGAGGTGCTCGGTGACGGTCCGCAGCGACTCCTCGTCCAGCCGGACCTTCGCGTACGACAGGTCGTCGTCGTTGAGCAGCACGACGGCCGGCCGGCGCCGGCCCGAGAGCTGCGGCACGGCCGTCAGCTCGCCGTCGACGTCCAGCTCGATCCGGTCGGTGCGCACCAGCTTGCCGGCGCCGTCCAGGTCGTACAGGCCGATCGCGATGCGGTGCGGGCGCAGCACCGGCTCGCCCTGGGCGCCGGCGGGCAGCGCCGGGGCCTCCTGGCGGACCGCGAAGGAGGTGATGACGCCCTCGGCGTCCGTCTCGACCTCCGGGCGCAGCACGTTGATGCCGGCCGTCTCCAGCCACTGCTTCGACCAGGTCTTCAGATCGCGGCCGGAGGTCTCCTCCAGGGCGCCCAGCAGGTCCGACAGGCGCGTGTTGCCGTACGCGTGCCGCTTGAAGTAGGCCTGCACGCCCTTGAAGAACTCGTCCTCGCCGACGTACGCGACGAGCTGCTTGAGCACGCTCGCGCCCTTGGCGTACGTGATGCCGTCGAAGTTGACGAGCACGTCGTCCAGGTCACGGATGTCGGCCATGATCGGGTGCGTGGAGGGCAGCTGGTCCTGCCGGTACGCCCAGGTCTTCATGGAGTTCGCGAACGTCGTCCACGCCTGCGGCCAGCGGGAGCCGGGCGCGGCGGCCTGGCAGGCGATGGAGGTGTAGGTGGCGAACGACTCGTTCAGCCACAGGTCGTTCCACCACTCCATGGTGACCAGGTCGCCGAACCACATGTGGGCCAGCTCGTGCAGGATCGTCTCGGCGCGCACCTCGTACGCCGCGTCGGTCACCTTGGACCGGAAGACGTACTGGTCGCGGATGGTGACCGCGCCCGCGTTCTCCATCGCGCCCGCGTTGAACTCGGGCACGAAGAGCTGGTCGTACTTCTTGAACGGGTACGCCAGCCCGAACTTCTCCTGGAACCAGTCGAAGCCCTGCCGGGTCACCTCGAAGATGGCGTCCGAGTCCAGGAACTCGGCCAGCGAGGGACGGCAGTAGATGCCGAGCGGCACGCTCTGCCCGTCCCGCTCGTACACGCTGTGCACCGAGTGGTACGGGCCGACGATCAGCGCCGTGACGTACGACGAGATGCGCGGCGTCGGCTCGAAGACCCAGACGTTCTCCTGGGGCTCCGGCGTCGGCGAGTTGGAGATGACCGTCCAGCCGTCCGGCGCCTTCACGGTGAACTGGAAGGTCGCCTTCAGGTCGGGCTGCTCGAACGACGCGAAGACCCGGCGGGCGTCCGGCACCTCGAACTGGGTGTACAGGTACGCCTGCTCGTCCACCGGGTCCACGAAGCGGTGCAGGCCCTCGCCGGTGTTGGTGTAGGCGCAGTCGGCGACGACGCGCAGGATGTTGCGCCCGTCCAGCAGACCGGGCAGCGCGATGCGCGAGTCGGCGAACACCTCGGCGGGGTCGAGCGAGTCCCCGTTCAGCGTCACCTCGTGGACGGCCGGGGCCACCAGGTCGATGAAGGACGTGGCGTCCCTGGTCGCCACGTCGAAGCGCACCGTGGTCACGGACCGGTAGGTGCCGCCCTCCTGCGCGCCGGAGAGGTCGAGATCGATCTCGTACGAGTCAACGGTCAGCAGCTTCGCCCGCTGCCGCGCCTCTTCGCGAGTCAGGTTTGTGCCAGGCACGCGGTCATCTCCTCGTTATGTGTGGGTTGCGCCATCCTTCCATGGCGGCCACGGGGAAAGCGATGAGCCCGGGCATGCGAAAGGGGCGGTCACGCGCACGTGACCGCCCCTTTCGCACCGGGTGCCTACTTCTCGGACAGCTCGGCCGCCACCAGTTCCGCGATCTGGACCGCGTTCAGCGCGGCGCCCTTGCGGAGGTTGTCGTTGGAGACGAACAGCGCCAGGCCGTTGTCCACCGTCTCGTCGCGGCGGATGCGGCCGACGTACGACGGGTCCTGGCCGGCCGCCTGCAGCGGGGTCGGGATGTCGGACAGGGCGACGCCCGGGGCGCCCGCGAGCAGCTCGGTCGCCCGCTCCGGGCTGAGCGGCCGGGCGAAACGGGCGTTGACCTGGAGGGAGTGGCCGGAGAAGACCGGGACGCGCACGCAGGTGCCGGAGACCTTCAGCTCCGGGATCTCCAGGATCTTGCGGGACTCGTTGCGCAGCTTCTGCTCCTCGTCGGTCTCGCCCAGACCGTCGTCGACGATGGAGCCGGCCAGCGGGAGCACGTTGAAGGCGATGGGGCGCTTGTAGACCTGCGGCTCGGGGAAGTCGACCGCCGCACCGTCGTGGGTCAGCTTGTCGGCCTCGGCGGCCACCTTCTGCACCTGGCCGTGCAGCTCGGCCACGCCCGCCAGGCCGGAGCCGGACACCGCCTGGTAGGTGGCGACGACCAGCGCCTCGAGGCCGGCCTCCTCGTGCAGCGGCTTCAGGGCCGGCATCGCGGCCATCGTGGTGCAGTTCGGGTTGGCGACGATGCCCTTGGGCCGGTCGGCGATGGCGTGCGGGTTCACCTCGGCGACCACCAGGGGCACCTCGGGGTCGCGGCGCCAGGCCGAGGAGTTGTCGATCACCACGGCGCCCTGGGAGGCGACCTTCTCGGCCAGCGCCCTGGAGGTCGCGCCGCCCGCGGAGAAGAGCACGATGTCCAGGCCGGAGTAGTCGGCGGCCGCCGCGTCCTCCACCGTCACGCCGTCCAGCACGGTCCCGGCCGAGCGGGCCGAGGCGAACAGGCGCAGCTCGGTGACCGGGAAGTTCCGCTCCACGAGGATCCTGCGCATGACCGTGCCGACCTGACCGGTGGCTCCGACGATTCCGACCCTCACGGCTACTCCCTCTGTGTGTCTGTTGCTGCTTGCCTTCGCATGACCGGGGCTTTTCCATCATGCGGCCAGTCCCGGTCCACCTGTCCAATTCTTTGCGGCGTCTGCCCGGAAAGTGGGACACGATCACCCGGTGTCCGGTTCCGGACCTCCGTCGTACACCGCGCTGAGCTGCAGATGTTTCCCCGGCGGCGGCCTCGCGCCGGAAGCTGTGCTGTGCCGCCCCTGCCCATCGGGGTCCCGCCCACACGGCGGTGTGACGTACGCCTCCCACCTCCCCGGGACCCGGCCGAACGTTTCCGCCCCCTCGTGCGTCGTAGGGGCAAACGCGTGAGGGGGTGGCTTGTGCTGCGCGGAGGGGCGCGCCGCGGCCAGAGGGCGTACGCCGGTGCGGACCGTACCGGCGGGGACCCACTGGACGCGGCCCAGGAACGCCGGGTGCGGGCGGTGCTCGCGCTCGGCGGGGTGCCGCAGGCGGACCTGCCGGACGGGGTGCAGCAGGTCCGCCTGCGGCTGCTGGAGCGGGCCGCGAGCGGGCGCGAGGCGCCGCGGGACGTGTCGGCCTGGGCGGCGGTCGTCGCCTCCAACCTCGCCATGGACTGGCACCGGGCCAAACGGCGCCAGGAGCGGCTGGGGGAGCGGCTGGCGGCCCTGCGCGAGCCCGCGCACCCGTCGGGCGAGGAGACCAGCGTGCTCTCGCTCGCCGTCGCCCGGGGCCTGGACGAACTGCCCGACGCCCAGCGCCAGGTCCTGATCCTGCGTTTCTTCGCCGACCTGCCGGTGCGCGGCATCGCCGAGGAGCTGGGCGTTCCCGAGGGCACGGTCAAGAGCCGGCTGCACACGGCGGTCCGCGCCCTGCGCCGGCGACTGCACGAGGACGAGGTGGTGTGAGATGCCCGCCGGACACGAGGGCACCGGGGAGCACGGCGGCATGGACGCCCTGATGGCCGCCATCACGGGCACCCCCCTCCCGCCGGACGCCCAGGACGACCCCGCCTTCCTCGCGGAACACCGGTCGGCCGAGGCGGACGTCACGGTACTCAGGGAACAACTGGACTGGCTCGCGGAGGCCCTGACGGGGGAGCCTCTGCCGGAGCGGTCGGCACGGGGGCCGGCGGCCGCCGAGGAGCGTGGCCGGGCCGCGTCCGGGGCGGCCGCCGCGGGCGCCGGCCGGGCTGAGCCCTTCGCCAGGGGCGCCGGCCGTCCTCGGAGTGTCGGACGGCCGGGCGGTGCCGGGCGGCCCGCGCGGGCGGGCGGGGTCCGGCGGGGTGTGCGGGTGGTGCTCGGGTCGGTCGCCGGGGTGATGGCCTTCGGGCTGGTGGCGGGGCTCGGCTGGGTGGTGGTGCGGTCGGGCGGCGGTGCCTCGATGAGCTCGGACAAGAGCGCCGACGCCAAGAGCGGGGCGGATGCCCCGGCCCAGGCCGCGGGCGGGTCGGCGCTCTCCTGCTACCGGCTGCTCGCCGAGGGCACCGTGGCCCGGGTGGACCGGCGGACGCGGGCCCCCAAAATCCGCGTCGTGCTCACCGTGACCCGTTCCTACCGCCCCGCCCACGGCCCGTCGGAGGTCGCCTTCCTCCTCGGCGACGCCGCGAGCCCCGCCCCGCGCCGGGGGCAGCACGTGCTGGCCGGGGTGGGCCGGGGCCGGCCGGAGGCGACCCTGTGGGCCGTCGGCGACACCCGTGTGGCCGCCGAACGCGCCCGGCTCACCGGTACCGCGTCCGAGTCCGCGCCCACCCCCTGCGACGAGCCGTGAGCGGGGCACCGTGAGGCCGTGGCGCCGGGCCGCTGCCGCGGGAGCGCCGCCGTTGCTCGCCGCGGCGGAGGTCGCCGTCCTCGTCGTGCCTGAGCGAGGTCACGCGGACGTCCGTCCCGCTTGCGGCGGCCGGGACGGACCGCGCCGGGGGACGGCGAAGGGGCGGGTGCCCGTGTCCGGACACCCGCCCCTCGTCTGGGATCACCCCGTTACGGCGTGACCTTCTCGATCTTCACGCTGCCGGTGCCCGCGGCGGTGCCGCGGCCGTTCACCAGCTGGACCCGGCCGAAGAACTCGCGGCCCGCGGGGGCCTCGGCGGCGGCCGTGACCTGCCCGCTCACGGTGGCCGAGTCGCCCGTGCCGAGCTTGACCGCGGCCGAGCCGTCGACCGTGACGTTGCCGAGCGTGCCGGAGAAGAACACGTCCCGGTAGTCGTAGTCGGTCGAGCCGGACGGGACCGAGTAGCCGACGACCTTGACGGTGTACGTGCCGGCGGCCGGGGACGGGATGGAGACCGCCTCCTCCGAGTCGCCGTCCGCGGACTGCGCGACCTGCGTGCCGTTCGCGTCGTACACGGTCAGGTCCAGGTCGGAGGCCGCGTCGGAGACGTTGCCGATCGCCACGTCCAGGGACTTGGCGCCGGCCGGGACATCGACCGTGGTGGTCTGCGTCTCGCCCTCCTTGATGGCCGGGCGGTCCGACTTGGAGGAGCCCAGCGGGCCGCCGACCAGCTTGCCGTCCAGCGCCGCGTACTTGTTGGTCACCTTCCAGGAGACGGTGGCCGGCGTGCCGACCTTCGCCTCGGGCACGGTCACGGTCTCCGGGTCGAAGGCCGCGCCGAGCACGGTGACGTCCAGCTTGTACGGGTTGTCGAGCAGCGGGGACGTACGGCGGGCCTCGACCTCGACCTCCCAGACGCCGGGCTGCGGGTCGGCGTAGGAGCGGACGTCCGGCTTGCAGCCGTTGCCGTCGAGGTAGTTGTTGTAGCAGTACGGGGTGCTGGTGTTGTCCACCGGAGTGCCGTACGGGTGGATCGAGATGAACCGGGTCTGGCTCTTGTCCTTCAGTCCGCCGATCGCGACCTCCAGCGACCTGGCGCCCTCGGGCACGGTCACGAAGTACGACCGGGTGCTGTTGCGCTGCACCGAACCGGACGCGGACCAGGTGTAGTTCACCGGGGCGGCGACCACGACGGTGGTGAGGATCTGCTTGTCGACCCCCTCCGTGCGCGGGTCGTCGACGTCCAGGATCGCGCTCTTGAGACCCGCGGAGCCCGGAGCCGCCTGGACCTTGACCGTCACCGGCTGGTTCAGCGGCAGGCGCACCTCGTCGTCACCGAGGATCCGGAAGGTCCGGCCGGCGTTGTTCTCGAAGCTCAGCTCGTGCCGCAGGGCACGGTCCGGGCCGGAGGTACGGGTGATGGTGACGTCGTACGTCTTGCGCTGGCCGGCCTTCAGGCCGCCCTCGCGGTCGTACAGACCGGTACCGAAGCCCGGGGTCTTCAGCGCGTAGTCGATCGCGGTGTCGACCGGGGCCTTCACGGTGTAGTCGTGGGCGGTGGCGCCGTCGCGGATCGCGTCCCAGGCGTCCACGATGTCGATGAGGCCGGCGCCCTCCTCGTAGGCCTGGACGCCGCTGATGTGGTCGGCGGTCGAGGTCAGCGCCGTGCGCAGCTTCGCGGGCGTCAGGTCGATGCCCTTCTGCTTGGCGGCGCTCAGCAGCAGCGCGCTCGCGCCCGCCGCCTGCGGGGAGGCCATCGAGGTGCCCTGGAGCATCGAGTAGCCGGCCGGCAGCGGGTAGCCCGCCTCGGCGACCGGGGAGCCCGGCAGCCAGGTCTGGGTGGTGTTGATCGCGGCGCCGGGGGCGCTCAGGGTCGGGGTGAAGCCGCCGTCCTCACGCGGGCCGCGCGAGGAGAAGGGCATCATCGCGTACCGGGTCTCCACGGCCGAGCCGTAGTTGGCGGCCCAGGTCTCCTTGGAGATGGTCGCGCCGACGGAGATCACCTTGTCCGCGAGACCGGGATCGCCGATGGTGTTGGCGCCGGGGCCGGAGTTGCCCGCGGAGATCACCAGCTGGACGCCGTAGGTGTCGATGAGCCGCGTGTACAGCTCGGCGCGCGCGTTGTTGCCGTCGTTCAGCGCCGGCAGACCGCCGATGGACATGTTGACGATGTCGACGCCGCGGTCGGCGACCAGGTCGATCATGCCTTCGGTGAGCGCGACGTTGGTGCAGCCGCCGCTCCAGGTGCAGGCCCGGGAGGAGACGATCTTCGCGCCCGGGGCCGCGCCGTTCATCTTCCCGCCGAACAGCCCGTTGGCGGAGGTGATGCCGGCGACGTGCGTGCCGTGCTCGGACTCGATGACGCCGATGTTGACGAAGTCGGCCTTCTTGCCGACCCAGTCGCCGCCGTACGGGTCGGTCGGCACGTCCTTGCGGATCTGGACGACGAACGGCTGCCGCTCGACCACGTCGGTCTTCGGGTCGTCGGTGCCGAAGTACCCGATCTGGTAGCCGTCCTTGTACGGCTTCATTGGGTTGTCGTCGGTGAAGTCGAAGTTGTTGTTCAGGTCGACGCGCACGGTGCCGGCGGCCGGGTCGTAGAGGACGCCCCAGACGTCGGTGGTGTCGCCGTCCCGGTTGGCGTCGCCCTTGGCGTCGCCGCCGGCCGTCGACGACTCGCGGAACAGGTTGACCTGGTAGCTGCCCTCGGGCGCCTTCCAGGTCGCGCCGCCGTAGGCGAACGACGGGCCGCTGACCGGGTTGGTCATCCGGCGCCAGGTGCCGTCGCCGTCGACGATCGGGTCGGTGGCGGTCACCCAGTCGGTGATCTTCCGCTCGCCCGTGGTGGTCTTCTGCAGCGCCGGGTGGCTGAGGTCCACGCCGGAGTCGAGGATGCCGATGGTGACACCCCGGCCGTCCGCCTTCGGGTGGTCCTGGACGAAGTCGACGGCACCGGTCTCGAAGGACGGGTTGTACGGGTTCTCGGCCGGGGTGCTCTTGCCCGGCCCGGAGTAGGTGGCCGCCGAGTCCTTGCCCTTGGCCCTCTGGGCAGTGTCCGCGCTGGGCGTCGGGTCGTCCAGCGCGATCTCCTGGCGCAGGTCGATCGCGTGCACCGAGGACAGCTTCGCGGCGGCCGCGATCGCCGAGTCCGCCTTCGCGGTGGGCACGGTGGCGCGGACGTAGCCGAGCTTGTCGTAGGTGCGGCCCACCGAGCCGCCCTTGACCGCGTCCAGCTCCGAGGCGACCTGCTCGGTCTGCCCGGGAGCGGTGGCGATCATCATCGTGACGTTCTTGTCGCCGTCCGCCTTGGCCTCGGCGAGCCGGTCGGCGTCGTCCGAACCGAGCTTGTCGTGGGCGGACTTGACGGCGGGATCGGCCGTGGCGGGTGGCGCGTCCGCGCCGAGGGCCAGCGGCAGGGGCCCGGCCGCGGAGAGGGCGGCCACCACGCCGACGGCCACGGCTATGCGGGCCAGGCGTCTCGGGCCGGATATCGGGTCGCGCTCGGGGGTGTGGGTCATCGGCATCCCTTGCAGGTGAGGAAACCAGTGCCGGACGAGCGCACAGCTTTACCCAAGGCAAAGGAATTTGGGGACCGTTGACCTGAACGTAATCAATGTATGGGGAAAACCCGCGATGGGATTTGGCGGGATGAATCCCGTCGTGTCCCGGATTGGCTCAACTCTCCTTGGTGCGGGCGTAATGCCGGGACGCCTTGGCGCGGTTTCCGCACGACGCCATCGAGCACCAGCGGCGGGTGCCGTTCCTTGAGGTGTCGAAGAAGTGCAGGACACACGCCTCGTGGGCGCAGCGGCGGATCCGGTCCGGGGCCCGGTCGAGCAGGTCCAGGTAGTCGCGGGCGGCCAGCCAGGCCGGAGCCCAGGAGGCGTCGGTGAACTCCGGTTCCTCGAACGCCCCCTCGCCGGTCAGCCGCGCCCTGATGCGCCCGTGCGCCAGCACGGCGTCCACGAGCGGCGCGCCCTCCTCCAGTGACCGGTCCACCGCGGCGCCGAGGGCGTCCCGCGCCTGCCGCAGATGACGCAGCACGTCCGCGTCGGCCGGGTGCTCGCCGGCCAGCCCGTTGTCCGCGAGCCACACCGCGAGGCCCTCGGTGCCGTCGAGCAGGTCCTGGGGCGCGCCCTCCTTGATCCACCGGGTGTTGAGCAGGTCGAGGGCAAGGGGCTCACCGGTGAGCGGGCGCGGTTCACGGGCGGTGGACATGAGGGGCTCCTTCTCTGCTAACCGCTCAAGCGTACGTGACCGGTTGACGCTTCGCTGTCTAACCTTCTAACATGGTTTACGAAGGTTAGACAGTCCGAAGGGGAGAGCCATGACCTTGCGCACCGGCCACACCGGCCTGAACGTCACCGACCTCGACCGTTCCCTCGCCTTCTACCGGGACGTCCTGGGCTTCGCGCCGCTCGCCGAGGGCAAGGAGGACGGCCGCAGGTACGCGTTCCTCGGCGAGGCCGGGGGAGACGGGCCCGTCCTCACCCTCTGGCAGCAGGCCCGCGACTCCTACGACGGCGGCCGGGCCGGACTGCACCACCTCGCCTTCACGGCCGGCTCGGTGGACCGGGTCCGGGAGTACGAGGCGGCGCTCAGGGCCGCCGGGGTGGAGTTCGCCCACGAGGGCGTGGTGGCCCACCAGGAGGGCTCGGCCTCGGGCGGGATCTTCTTCCACGACCCGGACGGCACCCGCCTGGAGATCTCCGTCCCGCACGGCGCCGAGGGTGCGCCCGCTCCGCACGCATCCGCTCCGACCTGCGGTTTCTTCTAGGACCCCGCGCCATGAGCGTCTATCACGCCGGTTCACGCGCCGTGCAGGACCTGGTCGGCGTGCGGGACCGCGCCGACCACGTCGGCCGCTCCCTCGGGCCGGACGTCAAACCGGTCGCGGCGGCCTTCCTGGAGTTGCAGCCGCTGCTCGTCGTGGGCGCCGCCGACCCCGCCACGGGCCGGGTGTGGGCCTCGCCGGTCGCCGGCACCCCGGGCTTCGTCCGGGCCGCCGGGCCCCGGCGGATGTCCGTCACGGGCGGGCCGCACCCGGCCGACCCGCTCGCGGCGGCCCTGGCCACGCCGGGCACCTCCGTGGGCACCATCGCCCTCGATCCGCGGACCCGCCGCCGGATGCGCCTCAACGGCCGGCTCCGGCCCGCACCCCGCGGCTTCGCCGTCGAGGCGGAGCAGGTGTTCGCCAACTGCCCCAAGTACATCCAGCGCCGGGAGACCTTCGAGCGGGTGCCGGACCGCGTGCCGGGCGCGCCACGCCCGCTGACCCGGCTCGGCGCGGAGCAGGCCGCGCTCGTCGCGGCGGCCGACACCTTCTTCCTGGCCACCGTGCACACCGACGGCGCCGACGTCAGCCACCGCGGCGGCGACCCCGGCTTCGTCCGGGTCGTCTCACCGCGTGAACTGGCCTGGCCGGACTATCCCGGCAACGCCATGTTCCGCAGCCTCGGCAACCTGTACGCCGACCCGCGTGCCGGACTGCTCTTCCCGGACTGGACGACCGGCACCACCCTCCAGCTCACCGGCTCGGCCCGCACCGGGTTCGGCACCGGCGGCGAGCGGACCGTCCGCTTCACCGTCACCGGCGCCGTCCACACCCCGGCCGCCCTGCCGCTGCGCTGGTCCGCGCCGGAGTATTCACCCGCCAATCCGGACAACCCGCGCTAACGTCCGGTCATGCGAGAGAAGTTGAGGGTGGCGGCCTACGCCGTGTGCGTCCGTGACGGACAGATCCTGCTGGCCCGCTCACCGGCCCCCGGCGGCACCCACGAGTGGGTTCTGCCGGGCGGCGGCATGGAACACGGCGAGGACCCCTACGACACCGTCCGGCGCGAGGTCGCCGAGGAGACCGGCTACCGGGTCGAGGTGACCCGGCTGCTCGGTGTGGACTCCTCCCGCCATGTCTTCCGCGGCGGCCGGCCGCCGCGCCGCACCGACCACCAGGGGGTGCGGATCGTCTACGAGGCCGAGATCACCGGCGGCGAACTCCGCCACGAGATCGGCGGCTCCACCGATTTCGCGGCCTGGCAGGACCTGGACGCGGTGCCCGGACTCAACCGGATCCGCCTCGTCGACGTCGCGCTGCGGCTGTGGCGCGAGCGCCCGGAGACCGGACATCTCGGGCCCGGGGCCCATCCCCTACCCCGGCAGATGAACGAGGAGTGACCGCCTTCCGGCCCCCCGCGTTCCACTCCATGACCGCGCTCCGCACCCCGTGATCCACGTACGGTGATCGGTGTCGCGCGTTGCCGCCCTGTTCACGCACAGGTCATCCCCGGTGCCAACCATCCAGAGCGAGCGGGGCGTTCGCGCCTGCGACGGCCCGCGACCACCGCCGACGCGTTCGCACCCGGGGAGATCGCGCCATGTCGCGCATACGCTCTGTCGCCACCTCCACGCTGGGGGTCCACCGCCGTACCGTGCTCGCCGCCGCCGGAGCCGTCTCGCTCTCCGCGGGCGTCGGCTACGCCCTGCGCCCCACCGACAGCCAGGCCGCCACCACCGCCGAGCAGCCCGTCGCCAACTCCCGCAAGGCGGCGCCGGCCCCGCCCGCCCCCTACACCAAGGGCACCACCCTCGCCTCCGTCGCCGCGCCGCTGAGCGGCTCCGGCTACCGGCGGCTCGGCGACGGCCCCGGCTGGAAGCGGGTCGTGCGGGACGAGCTGGCCGCCCCCAAGTCCGGCCGCACCGGCCGCCGTACCACCCTCGCGGCGTTCGTGCAGTTCACCGACCTGCACCTGATGGATGTGCAGCACCCGCTGCGCCTGGAGTTCCTGCGCGCCCACGACCCGCACGCCTGGCGTCCGCACGAGGCGCTCACCGTGCCCGGCGCCGTCTCGCTCGTCGAGCGGGTCAACGCGCTGCGCGGCGCCCCCGTCACCGGCGCCCCGCTGCACTTCGTGATGACCACCGGCGACAACACCGACAACAACGCCCGCTCCGAACTGGAGTGGTTCATGAAGGTGATGAGCGGCGGGCGCATCACCCCGGACTCCGGGGACCCGCGCCACTACGAGGGCGTGCAGAACAGCGGCCTGAAGCTGTACTGGCAGCCGGGCTCCACCGCACGCGACGGCGACAAGGCGCTCGGCTTCCCCTACCTGAAGGGCTTCCTGGCCGCCGCGACCCGCGAGGTCCGCAGCCCCGGCCTCAACCTGCCCTGGTACTCCACCGTCGGCAACCACGACGCCCTCCCGCTCGGCTGCTACGGCTCCCACGGCGACCCGTACCTCACCGAGGCGGCCATCGGCGGCCGGAAGCTCATGAGCGTCTCCGCCGCCGACGCCAAAAAGCTGCAGGACACCATCAAGAAGGCGACCGATCCCAAGGGCGTCGGCTACCGCGACTTCCTCAAGGCCCACGCCCGCTCCATGCGCCAGGTCACCCCGGACGAGAAGCGGGCCCCGTACACCCGGGCCGACTACCTGAAGGCCCACCTGGACCCCGCCCACCAGGGCGTCGGCCCGGCCGGCCACGGCTACTCCTCGGCGAACCTGGACGCGGACACCCAGTACTACGCCTTCCGCGTCTCCGAGGACGTCATCGGCATCAGCCTCGACACCACCGACCCCGGCGGCCACTACGAGGGGTCCGTCGGCACCGCCCAGCTCAAATGGCTCGACAGGACACTCAAGGACAACAAGGACTCCTACGCCGTCGTCTTCAGCCACCACACCAGCAGGACCATGACCAACACCCGCCCCGACCCGGGCCGCCCGGGGGAGCGCCGGCACAACGGCGCCGAGGTGGTCTCGGTGCTCTCCGCCCACCGCAATGTGCTCGCCTGGGTGAACGGCCACATCCACCGCAACGACATCACCCCGCACCGGGCCTCCGGCGGTGGCTCCTTCTGGGAGATCTCCACCGCCTCGCACGTCGACTTCCCCCAGCTCGCCCGGGTCGTCGAACTCGTCGACAACAAGGACGGCACGCTCTCCGTCTTCACCACCCTGGTCGAATCCGCCGCCCCGCACCGCACCGACCACACCGACCTCTCGCAGACCGGCCTCGCCGCCCTCTACCGTGAGCTGTCCTACAACGCCCCGGGCGCGAACAAGGCGCTGGCGGGCGACGCGGTGGACCGGAACACGGAACTGGTGCTGAAGAAGGGCTGAGAGTCACTCAACCGGGCCACGGGCAGGCACGATCGCGCGTGTTGCCGGGTATCTCCCCCCGACGGCACCGAACACCACACGTTGGGGGACAGCATGCGCGTCCGCACCGCCCTGGTGGGCACCACCGCCCTGCTCCTGTCGGCGGCCCTGGTGGGCCCGGCCGTCGCGGCCGGCCCCGGCGCCGGCGGCCACGTGGCCACCCGCCGGGCGGTCGAGGCGGCGGTCGCGGCCGGTGTGCCCGGCGTGACCGTCACCGCGAAGGACAGCCGGGGCACGTGGTCGGCGACCGCGGGCGTGGGGGACGTCGTCACCGGAGCGCCGCGCTCGGCAGCCGACCGCTACCGCGTCGGCAGCATCACCAAGACCTTCGTCGCCACCGTCCTGCTCCAGCTGGAGGCGGAGGGCCGGCTCACCCTGGACGACACGGTGGACACCTGGCTGCCCGGGCTGCTGAGGGGCCATGGCCACGACGGCCGCCGGATCACCGTCCGGCAGCTGCTGAACCACACCAGCGGCATCTACAACTACACCTCCGACGCCGACTTCGTCAGCGCCTACTTCCTCAAGGACGGCTTCTTCCGGCACCGCTACGACACGCTCACCCCGCGCGACCTGGTGGCGACCGCCATGCGGCACGAGCCGGACTTCGCGCCGGGCACGTCCTGGAAGTACTCCAACACCAACTACGTCGTCGCCGGCATGGTGATCGAGAAGGTGACGGGCCGGTCGTACGCCACCGAGATCGAAAGGCGCGTCATCCGGCCGCTGCGGCTCACCGCCACCTCGCTGCCCGGCATCCGGGTCACCGTCCCCCGGCCCAGCAGCCGCGCCTACTCCAAGCTCGCCCCGACATCGACGGGTCCGACCTACGACGTCACCGAGCTCAACCCCTCCATCGCCTCCGCGGCCGGTGAGATGATCTCCGACTCGGCGGATCTCGACCGCTTCTACTCCGCCCTGCTGAGCGGAAAGCTGCTCCCGTCCCGGCAGCTCAAGGAGATGAAGACCACCGTGCGGGTCGACGGCTCCCCCGACACCGGTTACGGACTGGGCCTGATGGACACCAGGCTGAGCTGCGGCGTCCATGTCTGGGGCCACGACGGCGGCATCCACGGCTCCGCCTCCTCGGCGATGACCACGGCCGACGGCCGGCACTCCCTCGCGCTCAACTTCAACGGCGACTGGGTGGGAGGCACCGGCGCCGTGACCGAGAAGGAGTTCTGCGGAGATTAGTCCTCCGCGCCCGCCGGCCGTCCGGGAGCCCGGACTACCGGGGCAGCACCACGACGTACGCGGCCGGATCGCGGTCGCCGGACGCCATCAGGGCCGTCCGGACCACCGCCGCCTGCTGGTCCATGGACTCCCTGAGCTTGCGGGGGGTGATGTGGACGACCGTGATCCCCAGCCGCTCCAGGTGCTCCCGCTTGCGCGCGTACTCCGACCACATCGCGTCGTCGTCCTGCCGGGGCGCGCGGGTGTCGAGCTCCACCCCGACCGCCTGCTCGGGCCAGTACGCGTCCAGACCGCCGAGGTGGGGTCCGCCGGGCAGGCGCAGGTCCACGTTCCAGACCGGGTCGGGCAGCCCGTGCTCGCCGACCATCCGGTACAGCCGGTTCTCGGCGACCGCCCGGCCCTCGGCCACCAGCGAGTCCACCGCGCCCACCACGTGCGGGCGGTTCAGCAGCTTCGCCCGGGTCAGTTCGCGCACCACCGCCGCCGGTTCGCAGTGGCCGTCGCGCACCGCCTCGGTCAGCAGCCGGCGTACCGCGCCCGCGTCCGTCAGTCCCGCCACCGCGTCCGCCAGCGCGCGCGGCACCGGCGCCACCGGCAGTCCCGTCACCGCCACCGGCGTGGGCAGGTCCGGGGCGCGCAGCACACGGACGTAGCCCGTGGTGCGCAGCCGGCGCAGCCGCGGGACCAGGACGTCGACGCGGTCCAGGGAGAGCAGCGGCGGGGTGGACGAGAAGCCGTGCAGGGTGAGCGCCGCCAGACCCGTGATCATCGTCTCCGGGTAGACCGGGCGGTGCGGGTCGCCGGCCGTGGGCTGCGTGGGGACGCCCGGGGCCGATTCCCGCGCCGCGTACAGCAGCGCGCCGTGCAGCCGCTCCTCGCTGGTCGGCGGGCCGGGGTGGAGCAGGACCACGTTCGGCAGCAGCAGCTGCCAGGTGCCGCCGGGACGGCACTGCTCGTTCAGCTCGGCGGTGGAGACCCCGTGGGACCGGAGCTGAGCGGGCGTCATGAGGCGCCGGCGGACGTCGGGGAGGTGGCGCAGGGTGCGGGGGGAGAGCGGGGTGTCGTGCGTCATGGCGTCGACGTTCCCGTGCTTCGTCCCTCCTGTAACCGCTGTTACAGGCTCGTCGAAGAATGCGGACAACACGGTATTAAAGGACGGGTGTTCGGATGCCGAGTAGGGGCCGGAAACCCCTGGTCCGCTCGGTTACGGACCAGGGGTTACGGCTGCTATTGACTGAATTCCGTAACGGTCACCGAGAGCGGAATCCCTGGCCAAGGCTCACCGGCCGGCCGCCGCCGCGTCGCACTCCTGTGCGCGCAGCGCCCGCGCCAGATCGTCCCGTGCCTCCAGCACCAGCCGGCGCAGCGCCGGGGCAGCGTCCGCGTGCGCCTCGAGCCAGGCGTCGGTCGCCGCCAGCGTCTCCGGCCGGTCCTGGTGGGAGGGGTACAGACCGCGCACGACGTCCATGCCGATCTGGATCGACCGCTCCCGCCACACCCGCTCGATCACCGCGAAGTACTTCTCCGCGTACGGCGCGGTCAGCTCCCGCTGCGAGGGCGGGCCGAAGCCCGCGATGGTCGCCTCCACGAGCGCGTTGGACAGCTTGTCGGACTCCACCACCTGCGCCCAGGCCTGCGCCTTCACCGCCGCCGACGGGCGGGCCGCCAGACAGCGGACCTGGTGCCGCTTGCCGGACGCCGTGTCGTCGCGGGCCAGTTCGGCCGCCAGCGCCGCCTCGTCCGCCGTGCCGTGCGCCGCCAGCGGCTCCAGGAACGCCCACCGCAGCTCCTGGTCCACCGCCAGTCCCTCGACCGTCTCCGTGCCGTCCAGCAGGCCCTTCAGCAGGGCGAGGTCCGCCTCCGCCGACGCCACCGCGGCGAAGAAGCGCGCCCAGGCGAGCTGCTGCTCGCTGCCCGGCCCGGCCGCCCGCAGCTCGCGCAGCGCGCCCTCGGCCACCAGCCGCTCGCCGGTGGCCCGCCACGCCGGCGCCGCGTAGTGCACCAGCGCCGAGTTGGCCCAGGCGTGCAGCATCTGCAGCACCCCGATGTCGGACTCGCGGCCCGCGAACCGGAGCACCAGGCCGATGAAGTCCCGGGCGGGGAGCAGGCCGTCACGGGTCGAGTTCCACAGCGCCGACCAGCACAGGGCGCGGGCCAGCGGGTCGGTGAGCGCGCCCAGGTGCTCACGCAGGGTGGCCAGCGAGGTCTCGTCGAAGCGGACCTTGCAGTACGTCAGGTCGTCGTCGTTGACCAGCACCAGCTCCGGCGCCTGGGCACCGGCCAGCTCCGCCACGACCGTGCGCGGACCCTCGACGTCCGTCTCCACGCGCGCGTACCGCTCCAGCGCGCCCTCGGGCGTCCGCCGGTACAGGCCCACCGCGACCCGGTGCGGACGCAGCTCCGGGTGCGTCTCGGGCGCCTCCTGGACCACGGCCAGCTCGGCGATCCGGCCGCCCTCGGTGTCCAGCAGCACCTGCGGGGTCAGCGAGTTGACGCCGGCCGTCTGCAGCCAGGACCGGGCCCACACCGTCATGTCCCGGCCGCTGGTCTCCGCCAGCACCGACAGCAGGTCGCCGAGGCGGGTGTTGCCGTAGGCGTTGCGCTTGAAGTAGCGGCGGGCGCCCTCGAGGAAGGCGTCCCGGCCGACGTACGCCACCAGCTGCTTGAGCACGGAGGCGCCCTTGGCGTACGTGATGCCGTCGAAGTTGAGCTTGGCGTCCTGCAGGTCGCGGATGTCCGCCGTGATCGGGTGCGTGGAGGGCAGCTGGTCCGCGCGGTAGGCCCAGGCCTTGCGACGGTTGGCGAAGGTGATCCAGGCGTCGGTGAAGCGGGTCGCGCCGACGTTGGCGAACGTGCCCATGAAGTCCGCGAAGGACTCCTTCAGCCACAGGTCGTCCCACCACTCCATGGTGACCAGGTCGCCGAACCACATGTGGGCCATCTCGTGCAGGATCACGTTGGCCCGCGCCTCGTACGACGCCTGCGTCACCTTGCCGCGGAAGATGTACTCCTCGCGGAAGGTCACCAGACCCGGGTTCTCCATCGCCCCGAGGTTGTACTCGGGGACGAACGCCTGGTCGTACTTCCCGAACGGGTACGGGTAGTCGAAGTGGTCGTGGAAGAAGTCCAGGCCCTGCTTGGTGACCAGGAAGACGTCCTCGGCGTCGAAGTGCGGGGCGAGGCCCTTGCGGCACATCGCGCCCAGCGGGATCTCCAGCCTCGTGCCGTCCTCGAAGACCCGCTCGTAGCGGTCCGTCACGTAGTGGTACGGCCCCGCCACCACGCAGGTGATGTACGTCGAGATCGGCTTGGTCTCCGCGAACCGCCAGACGCCGTCCACGAGTTCACCTGCGCCGTTGCTCCACACCGTCCAGCCCTCGGGCGCCCGCACCTCGAAGCGGTACGGCGCCTTCAGGTCCGGCTGCTCGAAGTTGGCGTAGACCCGGCGGGCGTCGGCCGGCTCGTACTGGGTGTAGAGGTAGACCTCGCCGTCCTCGGGGTCGACGAAGCGGTGCATGCCCTCGCCGGTGCGGGAGTAGGCGCACTCGGCGTCGACCGTCAGCTCGTTCTCGGCGGCGAGGTCCTCCAGCAGGATCCGGGAGCCGTCGAAGACCGCGCCGGGGTCCAGGTCCTTCCCGTTGAGCGTGACCGAGGTCACGCCCGGCGCGATCAGGTCGGCGAAGCTCGACGCGCCCGGCTCGTTGCAGCGGAACCTGATCACCGTCACCGAACGGAAGGTGTGCGGTTCGGCGCCCCCGCCCCCGGGGGCGGACCGCAGGTCCAGCGCCACCTCGTAGCCGTCCACCGACAGCAGGGCGGCCCGCTCCCGGGCCTCGTCACGGGTCAGATTCTCACCGGGCACGTCGTGGCACTCCTTCGTGGTCGCACGGTCACCTCACAACAGGACCGATCCTGCCATGCGCACCTGACACGGCACATCAGGGAAAGCCCTCGACACGGCCGGGGCGGGAATGGCCGCAGCGGCGGTTCTGTTGCCGCTTCAAACGACCTTCGCTGAGGAGAAGCATGTCCGAGACCGCGAACCCCTCCGGCAAGACCCCCGTGGACTTCTGGTTCGACCCGCTGTGCCCCTGGGCCTGGATGACCTCCCGCTGGGTGCTGGAGGTCGAGAAGGTCCGGGACATCGAGGTCAGCTGGCACATCATGAGCCTCGCCGTCCTCAACGAGAACCGGCTGGACGAGCTGCCCGAGGACTACCGCGACATGCTCGCCACCAAGGCCTGGCAGCCGGTGCGCGTGGTCACCGCCGCCTGGCAGAAGCACGGGGCGGACATCCTCGGCCCGCTCTACACCGCGCTCGGCACCCGCATCCACAACAACGGCGAGGGCCCCACCCTGGAGGCCGTCGCGGGCGCGCTCGCGGACGTCGGCCTGCCCGCCGAGCTGATCGAGTACGCCGAGCAGCAGGACTTCGAGTTCGACGCCGAGCTGCGCGCCTCCCACAAGGAGGGCATCGAGAAGGTCGGCCAGGACGTCGGCACCCCGGTCATCGCGGTGCCGGGCCCCGACGGCGAGCAGATCGCCTTCTTCGGCCCCGTCGTCACCCCCGCCCCCAAGGGCGAGGAGGCGGCCCGCCTGTGGGACGGCACCCTCGCGGTCGCCTCCGTCCCCGGCTTCTACGAGATCAAGCGGACCCGCACCAAGGGCCCGGACTTCAGCAACCTGTAGAGCCCGCGCACAGCCGGAGGGCCCCCGCGAGTCCTGTCCTCGCGGGGGCCCTCCCTCATCCGCCCGCCGTCGTGAAGGGTGAGAAGACGATCACGAGGCGGGACGTTCTCAGGGGGCGGGCGGCAGCACGTCCGCGCGGGACCTGGCGGCCTCGTGGCGCCGGGCCACGTCCTGCCAGTTCACGACCTGCCACATGGCCTCGACGAAGTCCGCCTTCTGGTTGCGGTACTGCAGGTAGAAGGCGTGTTCCCAGGCGTCGAAGACGAGGATCGGGGTCGAGCCCCGGCCGACGTTGCCCTGGTGGTCGTGGACCTGCTCCACGATCAGCCGGCCGCTCAGCGGCTCGTACGCCAGTACGCCCCAGCCTGAACCCTGAGTGGTGGCGGCGGCCTTGGAGAGCTGGGTCCGGAAGGCGGCGAAGGAGCCGAACGACTCCCTGATCGCCTCGGCCAGTTCACCCACGCCGTCGGCCGCGAGGGGCTCGCCGCCGCCCTCCTTCGGGCCGGTCATGTTCTGCCAGTAGACCGAGTGCAGGATGTGCCCCGAGAGGTGGAAGGCCAGGTTCTTCTCCAGGCCGTTGAGCGAGCCCCACGCCTCCTTCTCGCGCGCCTCGGCGAGCTGCTCCAGGGTGTCGTTGGCGCCCTTCACATAGGCCGCATGGTGCTTGTCGTGATGCAGCTCGACGATCTCGGGGCTGATCACGGGGGCGAGCGCGGAGTAGTCGTAGGGCAGGTCGGGCAGCGCGTACACGGGCATGGGCGGGTTCCCCTCCGAACCTTATTGCAAGTCTCTTGCAACTACACGCTAGCAACAACAAGGCGTGGGCGACACAAAGGCCCCCGTGTGTCGCACACGGGGGCCTTCGGGGTGGGAGCGGAGCGGCGCCGGGTCAGCTCCTGGCGCGGGCCCGCTGCCGGGCGTAGCCCACGGCCGCGAGGAACAGCGTCATGCCGCCGGTCGACAGCAGTTGCAGGCGGGTGTCCGGCTCCCGGGCCATGAGGACGAAGATCGCCGCCATGCCGGCCAGGGCGACCCAGGTGAGGTACGGGAACGCCCACATCCGCACGGCCAGCTTCTCGGGCGCCTCGCGCTCGATGCGGCGGCGCAGCAGCAGCTGGGAGACCGCGATGAAGATCCAGACGACCAGGATCACCGCGCCGATCATGTTCAGCAGCCAGGCGAAGACGTCGTCCGGCCGCCAGTAGCTGAGCAGCACGCACCCGAAGCCGACGACCGACGAGACGAGGACGGCGATGCGCGGCACCCCGCCGGAGACCTTCGCCAGCGCCTTCGGACCCTGGCCGCGCTCGACCAGCGAGTAGGCGATGCGCGAGGAGCCGTAGATGTTGGCGTTCATCGCCGACAGCAGGGCCACCAGGATGACCACGTTCATCACCTGGTCGGCGCCGGGGAGGCCGATCTGCCGCAGGGCCGCGACGTACGGGCCGTCCGTCACGACGGACTTCGCGTTCCACGGGACCAGGGTCACGATGACCGCCATCGAGCCGATGTAGAACAGGGCGATCCGCCACATCGCGGTGCGCACCGCGCTCGCCACGCCCTTGACCGGGTCCTGCGACTCGGCCGCCGCGATGGTGACCGTCTCCAGGCCGCCGTAGGCGAAGACCGAGGCCAGCAGGCCGATCACCAGGCCCTCGCTGCCGTTGGGCAGGAAGTCGCCGAGGTGGGAGGTGCCGGGGGAGTGGGTGCCGGGCAGGACGCCGGCGACGGCCAGGCCGCCGAGGACCAGGAACAGGCCGATCGCGCCGACCTTCAGCGCCGCGAACCAGAACTCGAACTCGCCGAAGTTCTTCACGGCCGCGAGGTTCGCACCGCAGAACACCAGCATGAACAGCGCCACCCAGGCCCACTGCGGGGTGCCCGGCAGCCAGCCCTGCACGATCTTCGCGGCGCCGATGCCCTCCAGGCCCACCGCGGTGCACAGCAGCACCCAGAACGACCAGCCGGCGGCGAACCCTGCCCAGGGGCCGATGGCCCGCTCGGCGTGGGCGGAGAACGATCCCGAGGACGGGTAGGCGGCCGACATCTCGCCGAGCATCCGCATCACCAGCATCACCAGCACACCGGAGATCGCGTACGCGACGACGATGGAGGGTCCGGCCGCCGCGATACCGGCGCCGGAGCCGACGAACAGGCCGGCGCCGATCACTCCGCCGAGGGCGATCATCGACAGGTGGCGCTGCTTGAGACCGTGGGAGAGGGAGTCGCCGGACCGCTGCCGCGGTGGCGTCTGGAGGGTGCTGTGGGGCATGGGCGCGGCTCGTCCAGTCATCGGCGGGCAAAAACCCGGCCAGTCTGGGCGGCCCGTTCGCTCCCGCGAAGGGGCCGCCCAGCATCCGGACACGCGCTGTACGAAGGGTGAGACTCCGGTTACGCGGCGACCGGGGTGTAGTGCGAGGCGTCGCCCTCGATCGAGTAGCTCTCCTTGCCCTCGACACCGACCGGGACGTCACCGGCGGCGGTCACCCGGTGCAGCCGGCGCGGCCGCCCGTCGTAGTTGTCGATGGCGTAGTGCTGGGTGATGCGGTTGTCGAAGAGCACGAGCTGGTTCGGCGACCAGCGGTGGCGCAGCACGTTCTCCGGGCGGGTGACGTACGCCTGGAGCAGATCGAGGATCTTGCGGGACTCGCCCACCGACAGCCCCACGATCCGCTGCGCGAACCCGCCGATGAACAGCCCGCGCTCACCGGTCAGCGGGTGGACGCGGACCACCGGATGGGCGGTGCGGTACTTGATCGACGTGAACCGGGCGCGCTGGGCGGCCTTCTCCTCGTCGACCGCCTCTTCCGGCACGGCGTAGTCGTAGTCGTTGGTGTGCTCGGCCCACAGGGTGTCGGCGAGCCGGCGCAGCGGCTCGGGCAGGTCGCGGTAGGCGGCCGCCGCGTTGGCGATCAGGGTCTCGCCGCCGTACGGCGGGACGGTGATCGAGCGCAGGGTGCTGGCCTGCGGCGGGTTGAGGACGAAGGTGACGTCGGTGTGCCAGTGGTTGGCGCGGCCCCGCTCGCTGTCCACCGGCAGCACGTTCGGGGAGCCCTCGACGGCGCCGACCGTCGGATGGGCGGTGGTGAGGTCGCCGAGGTGACGGACGAACGCCTGCTGGCCGGCGTCGTCCAGGCGCACGTCGTCGAAGACGAGCGCCTTGTGGGCGTTCAGCGCCTCGCGGACGCCGGCGACCTGTTCCGGGGCGAGCGGCCGGGAGATGTCGACGCCGGAGACACGGGCGCCGATGCGAGCGGTGACCTTGGTGATCTCGAGGGACATGTTCGGTGGTCCTTTCAGACGAGGGCGGGCGTGACGTACTGGTTGGCGGGGCGGGGCAGGCCGTAGCGCTCCCGCAGGGTCCGGCGCGGCCCGTAGCCGGTGCGCAGCAGGCCGCGCTCGCGCAGGATCGGCACGACGTGCTCGACGAAGGCCTCCAGGCCGGAGGGCAGTACGGCGGGCATGATGTTGAAGCCGTCGGCGGCGCCCTGGGCGAACCAGGTCTCGATCTGGCCGGCGACCTGCTCGGGCGTCCCGGCGAAGGTGAGGTGCCCGCGCCCGCCGCCGAGCCGGCCGATCAGCTGCCGCACGGTCAGCCGCTCGCGCCGGGCCAGCTCCACCACGAGGGTGTAGCGGCTCTTGGCGCCCTCGATGGCGGACTCCGGCGGCAGGTCCTCGGGCAGCCGCCGGTCGAGTTCGAGGGTGCCGGGCTCCAGGTGCAGCAGGCTCTCCAGCCGGGCCCGGCCGTGCTCGGGCACGATGTGGTCCTCCAGCAGCCGCTCGCCGGCCCGCGCCTCGGCCTCGGTCGAGCCGAGCACCGGGACGATGCCGGGCAGCACCTTGATGTGCTCGGGGTCCCGGCCCGCCCCGGCCGTGCGGGACTTGAGGTCGGCGTAGAAGGCCTGGGCGTCCGCGAGGGTCTGCTGGGCGGTGAACACGGCCTCCGCGTACCGGGCGGCGAAGGCCTTGCCGTCCTCGGAGGAGCCGGCCTGCACCAGCAACGGGTAGCCCTGCGGGGAACGCGGCACGTTCAGGGCGCCCTCGACGCCGAAGTACGTCCCCTGGTGCCGGGGCGGGTGGATCTTGCTGTCGTCGCCCCAGACGCCGGCCGCCTTGTCGGCGACGATCGCGTCGTCCTCCCAGCTGTCCCAGAGCTTGAGGGACACGTCGAGGAACTCGGCCGCGCGGGCGTACCGCTCGGCGTGCGCGGGTTCGGCGTCCAGACCGAAGTTGCGGGCGGCCTCCCGGCCCGCGGTGGTGACGATGTTCCAGCCGGCCCGGCCGCCGCTGACGATGTCCAGCGAGGCGAATCTGCGGGCCAGGTTGTAGGGGGAGTTGTAGGAGGTGGAGGCGGTGGCGATCAGCCCGATGTGCTCGGTGGCCGTCGCCAGCGCGGTGAGCAGGGTGAGCGGTTCCAGGGCGCCGGCCGGGCGCTGGGCCAGGTTGCTCCACAGCTGCGGGCCGTCGGCGAGGAAGAGCGAGTCGAAGGTGCCGCGCTCGGCGATCCGGGCCAGCCGCACGTAGTGGGCGAGGTCGACGTGCGCGTACGGATCGCTCTCCGGCAGCCGCCACGACGCCTCGTGGTGGCCGGTGTTCATCAGGAACGCGTTGAGGTGAAGCTGTCTCGCGGTCACTCGTGGTCCTCCGTGACACCGAGCGCGGCCAGCAGCCGCTCGCGGTACTCGCCCAGCACCGGCTCCCGGTAGGAGCGCGGGTGGGGACGGTCGATGGTCAGGTCGAGGCCGATGCGGCCCCGGTCCAGGACGAGGACCCGGTCGGCGAGCACGATCGCCTCGTCCACGTCGTGGGTGACGAGCAGCACGGAGGGCCGGTGCCGCTTCCACAGCTCGCGCAGCAGGTTGTGCATCCGGATCCGGGTCAGCGCGTCCAGCGCCCCGAACGGCTCGTCCGCCAGCAGCAGTTCGGGCTCGCGGACCAGGGAGCGGGCGAGGGCGGCGCGCTGTGCCTCGCCGCCGGACAGCTCGCCCGGCCAGGCCCGCTCGCGGCCGCCGAGACCCACCTCCTCCAGGGCCGCCCGGCCGCGCTGTTCGGCGTCCTTGCCCTCGGTGCCGAGCAGGACGTTGTCCAGCACCCGGGCCCAGGGCAGCAGCCGGGAGTCCTGGAAGACCACCGACACCCGCTCCGGGGCGCTGAGCCGCCCGCTGCCGGCGACTCCGTGATCGAGTCCGGCGACGGCCCGCAGCAGGGTGGACTTGCCCGAGCCGCTGTGCCCGAGCAGGGCGGTGAACTGGCCGGCGGGCAGGTCGAGGTCGATGCCGTCGAGGACGGTACGGCCGCCGAACGACCGGGTCAGGCCGCGCAGTCGTACCGCGGGCCGGGTCAGCTGCTCAGTGTGCGGCGCCACGACAGCACCCTCCGTTCGATGAGTCGGACCACGCTGTCGGAGATCAGGCCGAAGACGCCGTAGATCAGCAGGCCGACCAGGATGACGTCGCTCTGGCCGTAGTTCTGCGCCTGGAACATCAGGTAGCCGAGGCCGCTGGTGGCGTTGATCTGCTCCAGGACCACCAGGCCCAGCCAGGAGCCGGTGACACCGAGCCGGAGACCCACGAAGAATCCGGGCAGCGCCCCGGGGATCACCACCCGCCGGACGAAGGCGAACCTGGACAGGCCCTGCACCTCCGCGAGTTCGACGAACCGGGTGTCGATGCCGGACAGCGCGGCGTGCGTGTTCAGGTAGATGGGGATGTAGACGACGATCGCGATGATGGCGATCTTGAAGGTCTCGCCGATGCCCAGCCAGAGGATGAACAGCGGGATCAGACCCAGGGTCGGGATCGCCCGGTTGAGCTGCACCGTCCCGTCGATCAGCGCCTCCCCGGCCCGGCTGAGCCCGGAGGCCAGCGCCAGCAGCACCCCGGCGGTCAGGCCGATCGCGAAGCCGTAGGCGGCCCGCCTGAGCGAGGTGAGCACGTCCGTGGGCAGCGTGCCGTCGGTCCACAGGTGGCCGGCGGTCCTCAGCACCGTCCAGGGCGCCGGTATCGCGCCCGGGTCGAGCGCGCCCGCGGCCGAGGCGACGGCCCACAGGACGAGGACGGCGAGCGGGCCGGCGAGCCGGGCGGCGGGCAGCCGGCGTCCGGGGGAGAGCCGCCGGCGCCGGCGCACCTGGGGCGGTTCCGGGGTGGCCGGTGCCGCCACGGCGGTCGTGGTCGTGGTCACGGCGCTCACCTCCGGTACTCCGCCGCCACGGCCCGGGCGGCGATGGCTTCGAAGCGGTGGTCGAAGAGCGAGGAGACGTCGAACTTCTTCACGAATCCGCCCTCGGCGAGCAGGTCGGCGGTCTCCTGCTCCCACTTGATCGCCTCGTCCCAGCTGGGCGGGAACAGCGGCTTGTTGGCGAGCGCGGTGATGGACTTCGCCTGGTCGAGGGTCAGGTTCTGCGTCTTGACGTAGAACTCCTCGTCCCACACGTCCGGGTGCTCGTAACTCCACACCTGGCCCTTGGCCCAGTGCGGGATGTACGCGGCGACCGCGGCGGCCTTCGCCGGGTCGGCGAGCACGGACCGCGGTGCCCACAGCAGGTTGAGCAGGTCGACGACGTCGGTCTTGATGACGCGGGCGCCCTTGCTCCCGTACTGCTTGAGATAGGCGGGCGCCTGGCTGTTGCCGAGCGGGGCCACGTCGACCTGGCCGGACTGCAGGGCGGTCAGGAACTGGTTGCTGGTCAGCGGGACCAGCGTCACCTGGTCGTACTTCAGGCCCGCCTTCTTCAGCGCCCGCAGCAGCACGACACCCTGCGCCTGGCCCTGCGAGAAGGCGAGCTTCCTGCCGCGGAAGTCCTCGGCCCTGCGGATGTCGCTGCCGGGCTTGGTGGCGAAGAGGTAGTTGGGCTTGCGGGTCACGTTGATCGCCACGATCTTCGCGTCGAAGCCCTGGTAGTGCGCCTGGATCGGCGGGATGCCCGCGTTGTTGGCGAGGTCGAGGGACTTGGCGCGGAAGGCGTTGATGACGTCGGGGCCGGCCCCGATGTTGAGCCAGTCGGACACCTCGAACGGCAGCGCGGGCAGCTTGGCCAGCTTGAACTGGAGCTGCTGGACGTTCTGGTAGGAGGAGATCTTCAGGCTGGTGCCGGCCGGGACCTTGGCCGCGAGGGGGCGGGTGAGGGCGCCCTCGCTGTCGGCGGCGGCGCTGCCGCCCGCGCAGCCGCTGAGACCCGCGACGGCGGCGGACGCGCCGAGCAGGGAGGTCAGGAACAGGCGGCGGTCGAGACCGGTGACAGGCGGAGCAGACATGGGAGGACTCCCTGGGTACGCAAAGCGGAAGGCAAGCCGGAAGGCAGCCGGAATTCCCGGCGGAAAGCCGGAAGAAAAGCTCATGGGAGAGCTGTTGGAAAGAGAACTCACGCAGACGGAAACACGCGCTTCATGCGCGGCAACATGTCAGCAACAGAGGGTGCGACAACTCGTGAGCGGGTTCATGACCAGCATGTTCTCCGCCATCGCCGCCCCCTGTCAACATTCCGAGTTTCTGAATTAAATAGCCTCAGGTGACGCGCCCAGCGGATCCCGGAACAGCACGTCAAGCATCACCGAGCCGCCCGCCACCGCGAGCACCGAATCGGGGAAACTCGTCGGCACCACGGATGCCGCCCGTCGTTTCCCGGCCGCTTCCCGCAGCGCGGCCAGGCAGTCGTCGAAGCGCATCGCGCCCACCTCGGTCACCACGACCGTCTCCGGGTTGAGCACGTCCAGCAGCAGCCCGGCCGCCCGGCCCGTCGCCCGCGCCCGCTCCACCAGCAGCCGGCGGGCCACCGCGTCACCGGCCGCCGCCGCGGCCACCACGTGCATCGGGTTGCCCGAGTCGGTCACACCGGCCGCCCGGGCCCGCCGGCACAGCGTCCGCTCGCTCAACTCGGCCTGCAGGCACCCCGTACGGCCGCAGACGCACCGTTCGGTGCCGCCCGGCACCGGAAGGTGGGCGATCGCACCGGCCTGCGAGCGGGGCCCGTGGTGCACCTCGTCGTTGGTGGCGAACGCCGCGTCGACCATGTTGCCGACGAACAGGTGCAGCACGCTCCGGCTGCCCCGGGCCCGCCCGAACAGCCGCTCACCGCTCACCAACGCCCGCGCGTGCCCGTCGACATGGACCGGCAGGCCGGTGCGGTCCTCGAGCAGCTCCCGCACCGGCACCTCGCGCCAGCCCAGCAGTTCGTGCTCGACGACGGTGCCCGACTCCCGGTCCACCCAGCCGCCGGCGGCGACACCGATCCCCAGCGGGCGGCGGTCCGGCGCCCGCGCGAGCAGCGCGGCCAGCCCGTCGGCGGCGCGGGCCAGCACCCGGTGCGGGTCCGGCCGTTCGTGCTTCAGCTCGCGCCGGGCGACCACCCGGCCGCGCAGATCGAGCAGCGCGACCGTGGTGTACGGCACGGCCACGTGCACCCCGCCGACCACGAACCGCCCGGTGTCGAGGTCGACGGGGACATGCGGACGGCCGACGCCGTTCGAGCGGCGCGGCGCCGCCTCCTCGCGGAGCAGCCCGAGTCCGGCCAGCCGGGCGCAGTGCTCGGTCACGGCCGCGGGGGAGAGCCCGGTCAGCCGGGCGACGGTGCTGCGTGCCACCGGTCCGTGCTCCAGTACGGACCGCAGCACGACACTGGCACTCGTGCGCCGCCGGTCGCTGTCGGCGGCGCGGGGAACGGGGGAGACAAGGGTGGATGCCGCGGTACGGGGCATGGGGGACCGTCCTCGGGAACGGGGCCGACACGTCTCGGAGGGCGAGGGCGCGCCGGGACGCGCCCCTACCCCGGACGGCGACAGGTGGCCGTGCCCTGCCGTCGCAGGTCGACATAGCGACGCGACGTGAAGTACCGGGCCTGGGCAACCATGCCGGAAGCGTAGGGCAGGAAGGGGGAATCCGACCAGTCCACTAGGGTTCATTGGCGGGGTTCCACAGTCCCGTCGGCGGCCCGCCGAGTGAGCTGCGCGTCCCCGCCTCAGTGACCGTTGTCACGCCGTACCGGGTGTAACCGCCACCCTTTGTCGGGAGCCCACCAAGCCCTCGTTCCCCCCTTTGTCGAGCGCTGACGGTGATCACCGCGTGGCCGTCGGGATAGCGTCACGGTGTCCCATCTGCCCTCGCCCCACGCGGAGTCCCCATGAGCACCGCCACCGCAACCGTCCGCCCCGGCGAAGTCCTCGCCGACCTGCTGCCCGCTTCGCGGACCCGCGACATCGCGCTTGTGCTCGGCGGTGCCGTGCTCACCGGCCTCGCGGCCCAGCTCTCGGTGCCCGTGCCCGGCTCCCCGGTGCCGGTGACCGGCCAGACCTTCGCCGCGCTGCTCGTCGGCACCGCCCTCGGCGCCCGCCGCGGCTTCCTCTCCCTCGCCCTCTACGCGCTCGCGGGCGTGGCCGGCCTGCCGTGGTTCGCGGAAGGCGGCTCCGGCGCGGGCGCCGTCTCCTTCGGTTACGTCCTCGGCATGCTGCTCGCCTCCGCCGCCGTCGGCGCCCTGGCCCGCCGCGGCGCCGACCGCTCCCCGCTGCGCATGGCGGGCACGATGGTCCTCGGCGAGGCGATCATCTACGCGGTCGGCGTGCCGTACCTGGCCCTGGCCGCCCACCTGTCCTTCTCCCAGGCCGTCGCCGCCGGCCTCACCCCGTTCCTGATCGGCGACGCCCTGAAGGCGGCGCTGGCCATGGGCGCGCTGCCCGCCGCCTGGAAGCTCACCGGCAGGCGCTGACGCCCCGCCCCTTCGGGGGCCACGCCCCGGCCGGGCGTACGAACGACGAAGGGGAGGGAGTCCCGACGGGACTCCCTCCCCTTCGTCATGGCGGTGTGCCGGGTGCGGTCAGCCGACGGACACCTTCTCCGCGGCGTCCTCCACGGCCGGAGCCGGCCGGCGGCCCGCGATCTTCTGCTTGATCAGAGAGGCCGCGATCACGAGTGCGGCCACCAGGAGGGAGAGCTCCACGGTCGTCCGGCCGCTGCTCTCGCCCTCGGTGTCGGTCAGCATGTAGCCGAAGATGCCGATGATCAGCACGGCCGTGGCCCAGGTCAGGTACGGGTACAGCCACATCTTCACGACGAGCTTCTCCGGCGCCTCCCGCTGGATGATCCGGCGCATCCGCAGCTGCGAGAAGCAGATCGCCAGCCACACGAACAGGGCGACCGCGCCACTGGAGTTGAGCAGGAAGAGGAAGACCGTGTCCGGGAACTTGTAGTTGAAGAACACGGCGGCGAAACCGAAGAGCACCGACGCGAGGATCGCGGCCCGCGGCACACCGCGGGACGTGGTCCGCGCGAACGCCTTGGGCGCGTCACCGCGCTGGCCGAGCGAGAACGCCATCCGGGAGGCCGTGTACAGACCGGAGTTCAGGCAGGACAGCACCGAGGTCAGCACGATGAAGTTCATGAACTGGCCGGCGTGCGGGATGCCCAGGGAGCCCAGGGCGGCGACGTACGAGCCGTCCTTCTGGATGGCCGGGTCGTTCCACGGCAGCAGGGTGACCACGATCAGGATCGAGCCCAGGTAGAAGACGCCGATACGCCAGATGATGCTGTTGGTGGACTTGGTGACGGCGCGCTGCGGGTCCTCCGACTCGCCGGCCGCGAGAGTAGCGATCTCGCTGCCCATGAAGGAGAAGACGACCAGCAGCACACCCGTGAGGATCGCGCCGGGGCCGTGTGGCAGGAAGCCGCCGTGCGAGGTGAGGTTGGCGAAGCTCGCCTTGTCGGTGTGCGCGCCCGGCAGCACGCCGAACACGGCCAGCAGGCCGACGACGATGAACGCGCCGATCGCCACGACCTTGATGCCGGCGAACCAGAACTCGAACTCGCCGTAGGAGCCGACCGAGACCAGGTTGGTCGCGGTCAGGACGGTCATCACGATGAGCGCCCAGCCCCATTGGGGCACGGCCGGTATCCAGCCCTCGAGGATCTTCGCGCCGGCGGTGGCCTCCACGGCCAGCACGACGACCCAGAAGAACCAGTAGAGCCAGCCGATGGAGAAACCGGCCCAGGGTCCCAGCGCACGGTCGGCGTGCGCGGAGAACGAACCGGAGGTGGGGTTGGCGGCCGACATCTCGCCGAGCATGCGCATCACCAGCACCACGAGCGTGCCGACGAGCGCGTACGACAGAAGAATGCCCGGTCCCGCGGTGGCGATACCGGTACTGGAGCCGACGAAGAGGCCGGCTCCGATGACGCCACCGATCGCGATCATCGTCAGATGGCGGTTTTTCAGTCCTGCTTGAAGGCCCGAACCAGGGGTCATGGACGGATTTCCTTTACGCCAGGTGGAGCTGCCCGCACGAGCGGTGTACGAGCCGGTCCAGTGAATCCGAGGTGAACGGATTCAGGAACCTCTGAATCCAGATTGTTACTTGAGGTTCTCTTGAGGATCTATGGCCCGATTCACATTCTGCCGATGTCACACCCGCGGCTGCTGCCCCGAAACCGGCGTGTCACACTCGTCCCATGCGCGTGTATCTCGGCTCCGACCATGCGGGCTACGAACTCAAGAACCACCTCGTCGACTGGCTCAAGGCGGCGGGGCACGAGCCCGTCGACTGCGGGCCCCACATCTACGACGCCCAGGACGACTACCCGCCCTTCTGCCTGCGCGCGGCCGAGCGGACCGCCGCCGACCCCGACGCGCTCGGCATCGTGATCGGCGGCTCCGGCAACGGGGAGCAGATCGCCGCGAACAAGGTGAAGGGCGTGCGCGCGGCGCTGGCCTGGAGCGAGGAGACCGCCGGGCTCGGCCGCCAGCACAACGACGCCAACGTCGTCGCCGTGGGCGCGCGCATGCACAGCACGGAGGAGGCGACGAAGTTCGTCGAGGTGTTCCTCAACACCCCGTTCTCCGGTGACGAGCGTCACATCCGGCGCATCGACATGCTCGCCGCCTACGAGACGACCGGCGACCTGCCCCCGATCCCGGCCCACCACCCGCAGCAGTAGCGCCCCCGAGGGCCCGGACCGGTACCGGGCCCTCGCAGCCTCTCAACCGGCCGGGACGGGCCGGCGGGCAGCGGCAGGAAAGGACACCTCAGCCGTGCCAGAAGGGCACACCATCCACCGGCTGGCCCAGGACTACGCCGAGCGCTTCGAGGGCACCGCCCCCCGGGTGACCAGCCCCCAGGGCAAGTTCTCCGATGCGGCGGACCTGCTGGACGGCGCCCTTCTGACCGGCACCGAGGCCCACGGCAAGCACCTGTTCCTCCGGTTCCGGGACACCGACTGGGTCCACATCCACCTCGGCCTCTTCGGCAAGGTCGCCTTCGGCCCGGCCCCCGCGCCCCCGCCCACCGACACCGTCCGGCTCCGGCTCGCCCACGACACCGCGTACGTCGACCTGCGCGGCCCCACCACCTGCGCGTTGATCACCGACGCCGAGAAGCGGGCGGTGCACGACCGGCTCGGCCCCGACCCGCTCCGCGCGGACGCCGACCCGGGCGCCGCGTACCGCAGGATCTCCCGCAGCCGTACGACCGTCGCCGCGCTGCTGATGGACCAGAAGGTCATCGCCGGGGTCGGCAACGTGTACCGGGCCGAGGTCCTCTTCCGGCACGGCATCGACCCCTACCGCCCGGGCCGGGACCTCACCCCGGCCGAGTGGGAGGCGATCTGGGCCGACCTGGTCGCGCTCATGCGCGAGGGCGTGCGCGACAACCGCATCGACACCGTCCGCCCCGAGCACACCCCCGAGGCCATGGGCCGCCCGCCCCGCGTGGACGACCACGGCGGCGAGGTGTACGTGTACCGGCGGGCCACCCAGCCCTGCCACATCTGCGGCACCGGCATACGCACCGCCGGCCTGGCCGCCCGCAACCTCTTCTGGTGCCCCACCTGCCAGAAACCCTGACCCGAGGGGCGGGCGGGGCTCAGCCCCTCCGCGTCAGAAGCCGTGCGGCAGCCACGGCGTCACCGGAGAGCCGAACGCCACCGACGCCTCCGCCAGCGCCCCCGGCCGCAGCTCACGCACCCGGCCGGCCGCCGCCAGCGACAGCAGCGACACCCCGCCCAGGTACGCCGCCCCCAACTCCCGTACGGACAGCTCCACATCGGCGGCGTCCCGGGTGCGCTCGCAGGACGCGCCCTTCGCGTCACCGGTCAGCCGCCAACGCCCGGCGTTCCAGGGGCAGAAGGCGTCCTCCACCTCGAACACGACGTCGACCGGCGCCTGGTAGGTGCGGGCCGACAGCGCCGCACCGACCTCGACGAGACGGAGATGGCACGCGTCCCGGAAGCGCGGCCGGCAGCGCCGGATGTCGGAGACCAGGTACTGCCAGGCGTCGTCGACCGGCCGCCCGCGCACGTTCAGGGTCGTCATCAGGTCGATGTCGAACAGGAAGCGCCACAGCGCCGCGTCGGTCGCCGGATCCAGCGCGGCCAGGTCCTCCAGCGTCACCGTGCCGTCGTGCCCGCTCGGACCCCAGCCGAGCTTGGTGCGGAACCGGGCGAACCCGGTGACCGCGCCGTCCCGCCCGGCCACCACGCACTGCAGCGCCGACGCGCCGTCCCGGCCGCTCGCCGGGTCGACCAGACCGGCCCGCTCCCAGTTCGGCTGCCGGGCCAGCATCCCGGGCCTGCGGGGCACCAGCGCCGCGTACACCGACTCGCACTCGGCCAGCACCTCGGCGGGCTGCGCGTACCGCAGCCGCACCTCCCCGGCGCCTGCGACCGGGGCCAGCGCCACCCGGCTCGTGTCGATCTCCGCCTGCAGCTGGAAGGTCGCCGCGCCGTACCCGAACCGGCCGTAGATCGCCGGCTCGGAGGCGGTCAGCGCCGCCAGCGGCTCACCGAGCGCGCGCACTTCGTCGAGCTGGCGCCGCATCATCGAGGTCAGCACCCCGCGCCGCCGGTGCGTGGCGGCGACGCTCACCATGGTGACGCCCGCGGTGGGCACCCGGGCACCGCCGGGCACGGTCATCCGGAAGCTGAAGGCCCCGGCCGTCCCCACGAGCGTGTCCCCGTCCCGGGCCGCCAGGGAACGGTCGAACTCGGTGACCGACCGGTCCAGTTCGCGCTCCTCGGCGGAGGCCTCACCGGCACCGAAGGCACGGATCAGGTGGTCGAACCACCCGTCCCACTGCTCGGGGCGCAGCACTGTCAGCTCGGTCACACGCTCGGTCGCCATGAACCATGCCTACCAGCGCGTCCCGGGACGAGCCAGCGAATTTCTCCCAGGCGGCGGCGCGACGGCCCCGAGTGCCGTTCACTGTGAAGTCGAACCGCGAAGCGGAGCCCGCACGGGGGACAAGTGGGACCTCCCGTGCCAAGTGGCTGGTCCGATGGATAGGGTCCCGAACTGATGGCAGCAGGACGAGAGCGGCGAGCGAAGGCCGAGACGTTCACGGCCCGGTGGAAGATGCAGTGGCACCGGGTCCGCGTCGGCCTGCGCAGAAGCGCCGTGGACTACTTCCGCGGCAACGGCTCGGACTGGATCGCGCTCGTCGGCCTGCTGCTCACCATTCCCGTCCTCACGGCCCTGACACTCGGCAACTCCGTGTGGTTCTCGCCGGGCGCGCTGGTGCTGCCGATCGTCGCGGGCGGCCTGGTGCTGCGCCCGGCCAGCCTGCTCGGCCTGTACGCCGCCGCGGCCACCGCGCTGATCGTGGAGTCGGTGCGGCTCGGCCCGTACACCGAGGGGCCCTCACGGGTCACCCCGGGCGTCGTCCTGGTGGTCGCCGCGTGCGGCTTCTTCGGTCTGCTCACCGCACAGTTCCGCAGCCGGGTCGGCGTGCCCTGGCGGCGCGGCGGCACCATGCTGTTCGACCTGCGCGAGCGGATCCGGGTGCAGAGCACGCTGCCGAAGCTGCCGCAGGGCTGGCACCACGAGATGGCGCTGCGCCCGGCGGGCGGCCAGTCCTTCTCGGGCGACTTCGTCGTCGCGGCCCGCACCAACGGGGGCCGCACCCTCGAGGTCGTCCTCACGGACGTCTCCGGCAAGGGCATGGACGCCGGATCGCGCGCCCTGCTGCTCTCCGGCGCCTTCGGCGGCCTGCTCGGCTCCCTGCCGCCGCACGCCTTCCTCCCGGCGGCCAACGGCTACCTGCTCCGCCAGGACTGGGACGAGGGCTTCGCCACCTCCATCCACCTCGTCCTGGACCTGGACTCCGGTGACTACGAGCTGTACTCCGCGGGGCACCCGCCGGGCCTCCAGCTCAGCGCGGGCAACGGCCGCTGGGAGGAGAAGGCCGCCGAGGGCCCGCTGCTCGGGGTGTACGACGGCGCCCAGTTCGACTCCACCAAGGGCTCGCTGCGGCCCGGCGACGTGCTCATGCTCTTCACGGACGGCCTGGTGGAGACCTCGGACCGGGACATCGTCGAGGGCATCGACCGCCTCACCGGCGAGGCCGACCGCTATGTCGCCGGCGGCTTCCACGGCGCCGCCTGGCACCTCATCGAGGCGGTCGCCAAGGACGTCAACGACGACCGGGCCCTGCTGCTGATCTGCCGCGAGACCTCGTCGGTCCCCCGCTGACCCGGGTACCGGACGTTCCGCGCACCGGGGACACTGGGGCGATGAACGGGACGCCACTCGGCCCCGACGAGGTCGAGAGCCTCGCGCGGGCCGCGCACGAAGGACAGACCGACAAGGCGGGGCGGCCGTACGCCGAACACCTCGCGGCCGTCGCCGAAGGGGTACGCGCCCGTGGCGGTGACGCCGAACAGATCGCGGCGGCCTGGCTGCACGACGCCGTGGAGGACGGCGCGCTGAGCGAGGAGTGGCTCGAGGGCGCCGCCCTGACGGAACGCACCAAGGCCGTCGTGCGCGCCGTCACCAAGCGGGCCGGCGAGGAACCCGGGGCGTACGCGCGGCGCATCCTCGCCACCCCGGGCGCGCTGCTGGTGAAGGAGGCCGACCTGGCGCACAACGCCGACCCGGCCCGGCTGGCGGTGCTGGACGAACCGACCCGGAGACGACTGACCGAGAAGTACGCGCGGATGCGCGCGCTTCTCGGTCTCGGCCAGGGTGAGGCCGGGCGCTGAGCGGGAGGCTGGTGCCGAGAGGGGAGGCTAGGCGCTGACCTTCTCGCGCTCGCGCTCCTTCTGCTGGCGCTCGCGGGCCAGTTCGGCCGCGTCCTGCTTGAACGCCCAGGCCATCTTCGGCTCCATGGCGAACCGGAACATCCGCCGCACCGGAGCGGTGCACAGCAGTGTGACGACGGCGGCCGCGACGACGGTGACCAGGATCTCGCCGAGCGGGTGGTGCAGCGCGGGGTGGTCGAACCAGCCCCGGTAGTCGGCGAACTTCACCAGGAAGCCGTGCAGCAGGTAGCCGTACAGGGTGCCCGCGCCCAGGGCGGTGAACCACATGCGGCGGCGCGGCACCCAGGCGAAGAAGCACGCCGTCAGCAGCAGCGAGCAGCCCATCATCGCGAGCACCATCACGGGGCCGATCCACCACGGCGCGCCCAGCTCCTGCGCGGAGTCACGGTGGTAGAACCACGCCGTGTTCATGCGCGGCACCGCCCACCAGCCGAACGCGAGCGCGGCCGCGAACACCGGCACCGAGGCGATCCGCACCCAGCGCCGGCGCACCATGTGGAAGTGCTCGGGCTTCATGCACAGACCGAGCACGAAGTAGGGCAGGAACTGCAGCACGCGCTGGAGGTCGAGGTCGTCACCGATGTTCGGGGTGACGCTGGCCAGCATGGCGATGCCGATGGCCACCGGCAGCGGCCAGCGCACCAGCTTCCACACCGGGGTGGTGAGCCGCCAGACGAACAGGGCGACCAGGAACCAGGTCAGGTACCAGGGATCGAGGAGGCTGATCTCCTCGTGGGAGTGGTCGATTGCGTTCTTGAAGAGCGGGTACGCCGTCTCGAAGAGGACGTACGGCACGGCCACGCCGGTGATCAGCCGCTTCAGCCGGTCCGGGCGCATGTCGAAACTGCGGGAGAAGAAGCCGGAGATGATGATGAACGCCGGCATGTGGAAGGTGTACACGACCGTGTAGAGGCCTTCCAGGATGCGGCTGTCGCCCTTCAGCGGCTCCCAGGCGTGACCCATCGCGACCAGCGCGATGGCCAGGTACTTGGCGTTGTCGAAGAACGAGTCGCGCTGTTTGCCCGGTCTGTCCACCGTCGTCCGCCCCTTCTGTTCGCTCATCGGGGTACGCGGACCGGGCACTCCGTCGGCCGGCGACTGCGCCGGGGGGAGTGGTCTGCGGTTCTGGCCGGGGGACGAGGCGGCTTCAAACATCTCAGGCACCCTAGCGTCGACTGTGGGATTCCGTAAAACCCCGCCTGTTATTCCTGGTTATCACGTTCGGATACCCCCTGATTTACATAACTTGCCTGCCCTGTCCACGTGATGGTGGGCACAGCGACACCCCTCGTTCGCCCCCGATGTACCGATTCATCCCGACTAATTGGGGCATACGTTGCCTCTGTGTCATCAATTCGAATTACCTGCGCACATGATGTGTGGACATGGAAACCAAGCTGCGCAATTCCCTGTGCCGCAGGTGCCGGTGTGCGCGTCGAATTACCGTGCGGGGCCTCTCGGGGGCCGGACCGGCACCCGACGTTGTGTCACGACCCGCATACAAGGGCCGGGTTGGTGGCACGATGGTTCTGGCTGGGGTGCGCGGGGCCGCGTCCCAGGGCCGGGAGAGCGGACCGACCGAAGGTGTGATCAGTTGTGGCCATTTCACTGTCCGTGGTGCTGCTGTTGGCGATCATCCTTGTGGTGCTGATCCGAGGGGGGAGCATCAAGGCCGGCCCGGCCATCGTCGCCGTCCTCTTCGGCTTCTTCCTCGCCTCGACCGGCATGGCGCCGTCGATCAACCGCTTCATGAACTCGATAGCGGAGACGATCAACCAGATCAGCTTCTGACCGCACCCCGCCCACCCGCGACCGGCGCGCGCCCCGCACCAGGGCCGGCGGGGCGGGTGCGGGGGCGGGGTGATCGCTCCGCCGGGAACGGGCGGGGCGCCGCGGAAAACGTTCAGGGCCGGATGGAGGAGTGATCCACCATCCGGCCCTGAACCGTGCGGAGCGGGCGACGGGAATCGAACCCGCGTAGCTAGTTTGGAAGACTAGGGCTCTACCATTGAGCTACGCCCGCGACAACGCGCCGCCGGTCTGCGACCGTGGCACTGGAGAGCATCGTAGCGGGTCGCCCGCCGCGGAGGCCAACGTGTTGGACTGCGGCGATGTCGTACGCGCGGCGGTGGTGAAACCGGCCGAAGGAATCGGCCGGGACATGTACCCTACGTGTCGCACCAGACGGGGTGTGGCGCAGCTTGGTAGCGCGTCCGCTTTGGGAGCGGAAGGCCGTGGGTTCAAATCCCGCCACCCCGACCACCGGCTCACGGCATCCTGATGATCGCCTTTTGGGGCGCTGACCGGCTGCGGTTACTATGCAAGCTGCGCGCCCGTGTGTCCCGGCCCACTCGGCCTACGAACTCCTCCGGGCGGCGAAATCCGCCGGACCAGTCTGGCTCCGGCAGAAACCAAGAAGTCAGCCACAAGGAGACCGAACCGTGAAGAGCGCCGTGGAGACCCTGAACCCGACCCGGGTTCGGCTCACTGTCGAGGTGCCCTTCGAGGAGCTCAAGGACAGCCTCGACGCGGCGTACAAGAAGATCAACCAGCAGGTCACGGTGAAGGGCTTCCGCAAGGGCAAGATCCCGGCCCGCGTCATCGACCAGCGGTTCGGCCGCGGTGCGGTGCTGGAGGAGGCCGTCAACGACGCGCTTCCGAAGTTCTACACCGAGGCGGTCAACGAGGCCGAGCTCAGCCCGCTGGGCCAGCCCGAGGTCGACATCACCGACCTGAAGGACGGCGAGACGCTGAACTTCACCGCCGAGGTCGACGTCCGCCCGGCCCTGGAGATCCCGGACTACTCCGGCATCGAGGTCGAGGTCGACGCCGTCGAGGTCACCGACGAGGACCTCGAGAAGTCCGTCGAGCAGCTCCGTGAGCGCTTCGCCTCCACCTCCCCGGTGGAGCGCGCCGCCGAGGACGGCGACGTCGTCACCATCGACCTGCAGGCCAAGGTCGACGGCGAGGTCCTGGAGGACGGCGTCGCCGACGGCGTCTCCTACACCATCGGCTCGGGTGAGCTGCTGGACGGCATCGACGACGCCGTCAAGGGCCTGTCCGCCGGCGAGGAGGGCACCTTCACCTCCGAGCTGAAGGGCGGCTCCGCCGCGGGCAAGGAGGCCGAGGTCACCGTCAAGGTCACCCAGGTCGCCGCCCGCGAACTGCCCGAGCTGGACGACGAGTTCGCGCAGCTCGCCTCCGAGTTCGACACCCTGGACGAGCTGAAGGCCGACAGCCGCAAGCGCCTGGCCAACATGAAGCAGTACGACCAGGCCACCCAGGCCCAGGAGCGCGTGCTGGAGAAGCTCCTCGAGCTGGTCGAGGTCCCGGTCCCCGAGAAGCTGCTCGAGGACGAGATCAACACCCGCAAGCACAACCTGGAGCACCACCAGCTCGGCCAGATGGGTCTGGACCTCGACAAGTACCTGGAGATCCAGGGCAAGACCGCCGAGGAGTTCGAGGCCGAGACCCGCGAGGCCGCGGTCAAGGGCATCAAGACCCAGTTCGTCCTGGACGAGCTGGTCAAGAAGGAGAACCTCAACGTCAACCAGGAGGAGCTCACCGAGCACCTCATGCGGCGTGCGGCCTCCTCCGGCATGTCCCCCGACCAGTTCGCCCAGGCCGTCGTCGAGG
This sequence comes from Streptomyces sp. NPDC005706, assembly GCF_040631045.1. NCBI lineage: Bacteria > Bacillati > Actinomycetota > Actinomycetes > Kitasatosporales > Streptomycetaceae > Streptomyces > Streptomyces sp. NPDC005706. Next base: position 430,830 of record NZ_JBEXYS010000001.1, read on the forward strand.
GCGGCCAGGTTCCGCTCCTGGTCGGCGAGGTCGCCCGGGGCAAGGCCCTGGCCGTCGTGGTCGAGGCCGCCACGGTGAAGGACACCAACGGCGAGGTCGTCGACCTGGACGACGAGGAGGAGACCGAGGCCGCCGAGGCGTCGGAGACCTCCGAGGAGAACGCCGAGGGCTGAGCGCCTCCACGGCGCCTCCGCAGCGCGTAGGACGGGCCCCCGGGGAGTGTGCTTCCCCGGGGGCCCGTGCCGTTCGGCCCGGGCGTCCGCGCCCGGCCCCCGCCGCGCGGCCGCTACGCCCCCGGCGAACACTGTCATCTCCGGGATTCCCCGAGGGGACCTGAGCGTTAGGGTCCTTGAATACGGGGGCAGGGGAGTCTCCTGAAACCCCCAGCCAAGCCTCCGGCAGGACGACGTGAGACGGCCCGGCGCCGTCGTAAGACGAGCAGGTGGATACGTGACGAATCTGATGCCCTCCGCCGCCGGCGAGCCTTCCATCGGTGGTGGCCTCGGCGACCAGGTCTACAACCGGCTGCTCAACGAGCGGATCATCTTCCTCGGTCAGCAGGTCGACGACGACATCGCCAACAAGATCACCGCACAGCTGCTGCTCCTCGCCGCGGACCCCGACAAGGACATCTACCTCTACATCAACAGCCCCGGCGGCTCGGTGACGGCCGGCATGGCGATCTACGACACCATGCAGTTCATCCCGAACGACGTGGTCACGATCGGCATGGGCATGGCGGCCTCGATGGGCCAGTTCCTGCTCACCGGCGGCACCGCCGGCAAGCGCTTCGCCCTGCCGCACACGGACATCATGATGCACCAGGGCTCCGCGGGCCTGGGCGGTACGGTCTCGGACATCAAGATCCAGGCCCAGTACCTGCTGCGCACCAAGAAGACCATGACGGAGCTGACCGCGTTGCACTCCGGCCAGTCGGTCGAGACGATCCTCCGCGACGCCGACCGTGACCGCTGGTTCACCCCGGAAGAGGCCAAGGAGTACGGCCTCATCGACGAGATCATCAGGAACGCCTCGGGTGTTCCGGGAGGCGGCGGCACCGGTGCCTGACCGGCCCGGCCACGCAACGCACCGCCGAGACACCAGCCCCCCGAACGCCACCAGGACGGTGAACACCCTCATGAGCAACTTCCCCGGCGCCGCCAGCGGTATGTACGAAGGGCCCCGGCCCGACAGCCGCTATGTCATCCCGCGCTTCGTCGAGCGCACCTCCCAGGGCATCCGCGAGTACGACCCGTACGCGAAGCTCTTCGAGGAGCGCGTGATCTTCCTGGGCGTCCAGATCGACGACGCCTCCGCCAACGACGTCATGGCGCAGCTCCTGTGCCTGGAGTCGATGGACCCCGACCGGGACATCTCGATCTACATCAACAGCCCCGGTGGCGACATGACGGCTCTCACGGCCATCTACGACACCATGCAGTTCGTGAAGCCGGACATCCAGACGGTGTGCATGGGCCAGGCGGCCTCGGCCGCGGCCATCCTGCTCGCCGCCGGCACCCCGGGCAAGCGCATGGCGCTGCCGAACTCGCGCGTGCTGATCCACCAGCCGGCCGGCTCCACCGGCCGCGGCCAGCTCTCCGACCTGGAGATCATCGCCAACGAGTTCACCCGGATGCGTGAGCAGCTGGAGAACATGCTGGCCAAGCACTCCAACCGGCCGCTCGAGAAGGTCCGCGAGGACATCGAGCGCGACAAGATCCTCACTGCCGAGGAAGCGCTGGAGTACGGCATCGTCGACCAGATCATCTCCACCCGGAAGATGAACAACGAAGCGGTCCGCTGACCCGAGGCGGCGTACGCTCAGGCCCCCTTGGCAGGATGCACGTCAAAGTGAACCCTGCCAAGGGGGACCCGAACACGGGGCCCGGCAAGGTACCGTCGGACATAAGGCAGCACCAGGAGCCGCTGGATTCGAAAGCGTCCAGTCGTCTCCCAGGCGAAGGGGAAGCACACCGTGGCACGCATCGGTGACGGCGGCGATCTGCTCAAGTGCTCGTTCTGCGGCAAGAGCCAGAAGCAGGTCAAGAAGCTCATCGCAGGGCCCGGTGTGTACATCTGCGACGAGTGCATCGATCTCTGCAACGAGATCATCGAGGAGGAGCTCGCGGAGACCAGCGAGGTGCGCTGGGAGGAGCTTCCCAAGCCCCGCGAGATCTACGAGTTCCTCGAGGGCTACGTGGTCGGCCAGGAGGCCGCCAAGAAGGCCCTTTCCGTCGCGGTGTACAACCACTACAAGCGGGTCCAGGCGGGCGAGAACGGCGGCGCCCAGAGCCGTGACGACGCCATCGAGCTGGCGAAGTCCAACATCCTGCTGCTCGGCCCCACGGGCTCGGGCAAGACGCTCCTCGCGCAGACCCTGGCCCGCATGCTGAACGTGCCCTTCGCGATCGCCGACGCGACGGCGCTGACCGAGGCGGGCTACGTCGGCGAGGACGTGGAGAACATCCTCCTCAAGCTGATCCAGGCGGCCGACTACGACGTCAAGAAGGCCGAGACCGGGATCATCTACATCGACGAGATCGACAAGGTGGCCCGCAAGAGCGAGAACCCGTCGATCACCCGTGACGTCTCCGGCGAGGGCGTCCAGCAGGCCCTGCTGAAGATCCTCGAGGGCACCACGGCCTCGGTCCCGCCGCAGGGCGGCCGCAAGCACCCGCACCAGGAGTTCATCCAGATCGACACGACGAACGTCCTGTTCATCGTGGGCGGTGCCTTCGCCGGCCTGGAGAAGATCATCGAGTCCCGGGCGGGCGCCAAGGGCATCGGCTTCGGCGCCACGATCCACTCCAAGCGCGAGCTGGAGGCCAAGGACCAGTTCGAGGACGTCATGCCCGAGGACCTGGTCAAGTTCGGCATGATCCCCGAGTTCATCGGCCGCCTGCCGGTGATCACCTCGGTGCACAACCTGGACCGCGAGGCCCTGCTCCAAATCCTGGTCGAGCCCCGCAACGCCCTGGTCAAGCAGTACCAGCGCCTCTTCGAACTCGACGGCGTGGAGCTGGACTTCGAGCGCGAGGCCCTGGAGGCCATCGCCGACCAGGCCATCCTCCGCCAGACCGGCGCCCGCGGCCTGCGCGCCATCATGGAGGAGGTCCTCATGTCGGTGATGTACGAGGTCCCGTCCCGCAAGGACGTCGCCCGCGTCGTCATCACGGCCGACGTCGTCCACTCCAACGTCAACCCGACCCTGATCCCCCGGGACGTCCGGGGGCGGGGGACGGGGGAGCAGAAGACGGCGTAGCCGCCCACGGCAAGGCATACGAAGGGGCCCCGGTCACCGACCGGGGCCCCTTCGCCGTTGAGCCTGTGCCGTCAGGCCTTGACGCGGATCTCCTTGCGGAACTTGGCGGCCAGCTCGGCGTCGACCGCCGGGTCGCTGCTGCGGCCCGCGGCGAGGTTCGCGATGTCCATCGGCATGACGAATCCGATGGTGCTGTGGTCACCCCAGACGCAGATCGTCATCGTGACGTCCTTCGGACCGCCACTGGTGGAGTCGGTGGGAGCCTTCGCCTGCTGGCACTTGAGGACCGCGCCGTCGAGACCGGCCGGCTCGTACGCCTTCGGCTCACCCTGGAGTGCGACGTCCTTGCTGCCGCTGTCCTTCTGGGACTCGCTCTTCATGTAGGCGAACATCGCGTCGACGGTCTTCTCGGGGTCGTCGATCGTGCCGTAGACACCGCCGAACTGGATCATCTTCTGGCTCAGCGGATTGTCGACGTCCCCGGACTTGTACCCGGCGCTGACGTCGTGGGGGTCCTCGACGCCCCACTTCTTCGCGTCCTTCATGTCCTTGGCGGTCATCGTGCCGCTGTCGCTCTTGGACTTCTTGTACTCGCCCAGAACCGTCGCCGGTGTCGTCAGCTTGTGGGGGCCGTCGTCCGCGACGTCCGAGCCGCCGCTGCCGCCCAGCACGAAGTACGCGCCCACCGCGATCGCCGCGACGACGGCCACCGCGCCGATGATCAGGCCCGTCTTCTTCTTGCCGCCGCCCGGCGCCGGCGGCTGCGGGACGCCGTAGGGCTGCTGGGGGTAGGCGCCCGGCTGCTGGCCGTACGGGTTCGGCTGCTGCGGCACACCGCCCTGCTGCGGGTAGCCGTATCCGGGCTGGGGCGGGGCCGGGGGAGTCTGCTGGGGGTAGCCGTAGCCGGGCTGGGGAGCCTGCGGTTGCTGGCCGTAGGGGCCCTGCTGGCCGTAGGGACCAGGCTGCCCCGGCTGGCCGTAGGGCGGCTGCTGGCCGTACGGGCCCGGCTGGTTGTTGCTCATTTCTGGGTTCCCCCTCAGATGCTTATGTGTTCCTGACATCCTGGCCCAGGCGCCGGGAACACACGGCACCGGGGGCCGCACCGTTACAGAACAAACGTGTTTCGGGACCACCCCGTGACACCCCTAAACTGACCCTCGTGACCGAGAACGCTCAGCAGCAGCCACCCGCGCCCGACTCCGAACTGCCGACCCAGTACGCGCCGGCCGATGTAGAGGGGCCGCTGTACGAGCGCTGGGTAGAGCGCGGTTACTTCGAGGCGGACGCGAAGAGCGACAAGCCGCCGTTCACCGTCGTCATCCCGCCGCCGAACGTCACCGGCAGCCTCCACCTGGGCCACGCCTTCGAGCACACGCTCATCGACGCCCTGACCCGCCGCAAGCGCATGCAGGGCTTCGAGACGCTGTGGCAGCCGGGCATGGACCACGCCGGCATCGCCACCCAGAACGTCGTCGAGCGCGAGCTGGGCAAGGAGGGCAAGTCCCGCCACGACCTCGGCCGCGAGGCCTTCGTCGAGCGCGTCTGGCAGTGGAAGGGCGAGTCCGGCGGCCAGATCTCCGGCCAGATGCGCCGCCTCGGTGACGGCGTCGCATGGTCGCGTGAGCGCTTCACCATGGACGAGGGCCTCTCGCAGGCCGTCCAGACCATCTTCAAGCGGCTCTACGACGACGAGCTGATCTACCGCGCCGAGCGCATCATCAACTGGTGCCCCCGGTGCCTGACGGCCATCTCCGACATCGAGGTCGAGTACCAGGACGACGACGGCGAGCTGGTCTCCATGAAGTACGGGGAGGGGGACGACACCATCGTCGTCGCCACCACCCGTGCCGAGACCATGCTCGGCGACACCGCCGTCGCCGTCCACCCCGACGACGAGCGCTACAAGCACCTCGTCGGCACGCTCATCAGGCTCCCGCTGACCGACCGCTCCATCCCGGTCGTCGCGGACGAGCACGTCGACCCCGAGTTCGGCACCGGTGCCGTCAAGGTCACCCCGGCCCACGACCCGAACGACTTCGAGATCGGCCAGCGGCACGACCTGCCGTCCCTCACCGTGATGGACGAGCACGCCGTCATCACCGCGCACGGTCCCTTCCAGGGCCTGGACCGGCTCGAGGCCCGCTCCGCCATCGTCGCCGCGCTGCGCGCCGAGGGCCGGATCGTCGCCGAGAAGCGCCCCTACGTGCACTCCGTCGGCCACTGCTCGCGCTGCAAGACCACCATCGAGCCGCGCCTGTCCATGCAGTGGTGGGTCAAGGTCGGCCCGCTGGCCAAGGCCGCCGGTGACGCCGTCCGCGACGGCAAGGTCAAGATCCATCCGCAGGAGATGGAGAAGCGGTACTTCGACTGGGTCGACAACCTCCACGACTGGTGCATCTCGCGGCAGCTGTGGTGGGGCCACCGCATCCCGGTCTGGTACGGGCCCAACGGCGAGGTCGTCTGCGTCGGACCGGACGAGGAGGCCCCGAGCGGCGAGGGCTGGCACCAGGACACCGACGTCCTCGACACCTGGTTCTCCTCCGGCCTGTGGCCGTTCTCCACCCTCGGCTGGCCCGAACAGACCGAGAGCCTCGCGAAGTTCTACCCGAACTCCGTCCTGGTCACCGGCTACGACATCCTCTTCTTCTGGGTCGCCCGGATGATGATGTTCGGCCTGTACGCGATGGACGGTACCCCGCCGTTCCACACCATCGCCCTGCACGGCATGGTCCGCGACCAGTTCGGCAAGAAGATGTCGAAGTCCTTCGGCAACGCGGTCAACCCGCTGGACTGGATGGACAAGTACGGCTCCGACGCCCTGCGCTTCACCCTCGCCCGCGGCGCCAACCCCGGCGTCGACGTGCCCATCGGCGAGGACTGGGTCCAGGGCTCCCGCAACTTCGCCAACAAGATCTGGAACGCCACCCGCTTCGCGCTGATGAACGGCGCGACGGTGGACGGCCCGCTGCCCGATCCGGCGAAGATGTCCGCCACCGACCGCTGGATCCTCTCCCGGCTCAACTCGGTCGTCGCCGAAGTCGACGCGTTCTACGACGACTTCCAGTTCGCCAAGCTCTCCGACGCCCTCTTCCACTTCGCGTGGGACGAGGTCTTCGACTGGTACGTCGAGCTGTCCAAGACGACGTTCCAGGCGGGCGGCGAGGCGGCCGAGGTCTCCAAGCGCGTCCTGGGCGAGGTCCTCGACGTCACGCTCCGGCTGCTGCACCCGGTCGTCCCGTTCGTCACGGAGACGCTGTGGACCACACTCACGGGTGGCGAGTCCGTCGTCATCGCCGAGTGGCCGGCCGACAGCGGGTTCCGCGACCGCGCGGCCGAGCAGGAGATCGAGTCCCTGCAGTCCGTCATCACCGAGGTCCGCCGCTTCCGCGCCGACCAGGGCCTCCAGCCGGGCCAGCGGGTCCCGGCCCGGCTGACCCTGGACGGTACGGCGCTGGCCCCGCACGAGGCCGCCATCCGCCAGCTGCTGCGCCTGCAGCCGGAGGGCGACTCCTTCACGGCCACGGCCACCCTGCCGGTCGCCGGCGCCGAGGTCGCCCTCGACCTCTCCGGCACCATCGACGTGGCCGCCGAGCGCAAGCGCCTGGCGAAGGACCTGGCCGCCGCCGAGAAGGAGAAGGCCCAGTCCACCGCCAAGCTCGGCAACGAGGCGTTCCTGGCGAAGGCCCCGGAGAACGTGGTCGACAAGATCCGCACCCGCCTCGCCAAGGCCGACGAGGACATCGCCCGCATCCAGGCCCAGCTGGACCGGCTCCCGGCGGCGTAGCGCCACGGCCGGCGCGCAGGCGCCGCCCCGCGCGCACGGCAGCCGAAGGCCCCCGGAACTCCACAGCTCCGGGGGCCTTCGCCCGCCCATGTCACCGCGCCTCCGTAGACTGGCACCGTGAGCGACCACCCCGGCACCAGCGACACCCCCGATCCCCTCGACGGCTTCGACGAGATCATCGAGGCCGAGACGACCCGCGACCCCGACCTCGCCGTGATCGAGGCGGGCAGCCGCACCCTGCGCACCCAGGGCGGCCCGCCCGAGGCCGACGTACCGGCCCGGCCGGCGGACCCCGAGGTCGACAGGGCCCTGCGCGAGGTCGAGACGGAGCTGGCCACCCGCTGGGGCGAGACCAAGCTGGAGCCCTCCGTCAGCCGGATCGCCGCGCTGATGGACGTCCTCGGCGAGCCGCAGCGCTCGTACCCCTCGATCCACATCACCGGGACCAACGGCAAGACCTCCACGGCGCGCATGATCGAGGCCCTGCTCGGCGCCTTCGAGCTGCGTACCGGCCGCTACACCAGCCCGCACGTGCAGTCGGTCACCGAGCGGATCAGCCTGGACGGCGCGCCGATCTCCGCCGAGCGGTTCATCGAGACGTACCAGGACATCAAGCCGTACATCGAGATGGTCGACGCCTCGCAGGAGTACCGGCTGTCCTTCTTCGAGGTGCTCACCGGCATGGCCTACGCGGCCTTCGCGGACGCGCCGGTCGACGTGGCCGTCGTGGAAGTGGGCATGGGCGGCTCCTGGGACGCCACCAACGTGATCGACGGCGACGTCGCCGTGATCACCCCGATCGGCCTCGACCACACCGACCGGCTCGGGAGCACGCCGGGGGAGATCGCGGGGGAGAAGGGCGGCGTCATCAAGCAGGGCGCGACCGTGATCCTGGCCCAGCAGCCGGTGGACGCGGCGCAGGTGCTGCTGAAGAAGGCCGTCGAGGTCGACGCCACCGTGGCCCGTGAGGGTCTGGAGTTCGGCGTGACCGCCCGGCAGATCGCCGTCGGCGGGCAACTGCTCACCCTGCGCGGGCTGGGCGGCGAGTACGAGGAGGTCTACCTCCCGCTGCACGGCGCCCACCAGGCGCACAACGCGGCCGTCGCGCTCGCCGCGGTGGAGGCGTTCTTCGGGGTCGGCGCGCAGCGCGCGGAGCGGCTGGACATCGACGCGGTGCGCAAGGCCTTCGCTGCCGTCTCCTCGCCGGGGCGCCTGGAGGTCGTCCGGCGCTCTCCCACCGTCGTCCTGGACGCCGCCCACAACCCGCCGGGCGCCGAGGCCGCCGCCGAGGCCGTGCGGGAGGCGTTCGACTTCAGCCGGCTGATCGGCGTGGTCGGGGCGAGCGGCGACAAGAACGTGCGCGGGCTGCTGGAGGCCTTCGAGCCGATCTTCGCCGAGGTCGTCGTCACGCAGAACTCCAGCCACCGCGCCATGGACGCGGACGAGCTGGCAGCGATCGCCGTCGAGGTGTTCGGCGAGGACCGCGTCCAGGTCGAGCCGAGACTGCCGGAGGCCCTGGAGGCCGCGATCACGCTGGCCGAGGAGGAGGGCGAGTTCGCGGGCGGCGGGGTGCTGGTCACCGGCTCGGTCATCACGGTGGGCGAGGCCCGCCTGCTCCTGGGAAAGGGCTGAGGAGTCCGTCGTGCGTACGCTCTGTTCATCGACGCTGATCGGCGAGTTCTTCGTCATCGGGTTCGCCGCTCTCGTGGCCATGAAGGACCCGGATCTGGCCACGTCCACGGTGTGGCTGGTCAGCGGCATCGCCATGGTCCTGTGCGTGCTGCTGTGCGGCATGGTGACCCGGCCGGGCGGCGTCGCTCTCGGCTGGGCGCTCCAGCTCGCCCTGATCGCCTCCGGCGTCTTCGTCCCGACGATGTACTTCATGGGCGCGGTGTTCGCCGCCCTGTGGTGGGCGTCGGTCCACTACGGGCGCAAGGTCGACGCGGCGAAGGCCAGGTTCGCGGCCCAGGGAGAGTCCGGGGACCCCGGCCCCCCTGCACCTGACGCTGCGTAACGGCGGCGGGGACACGCCCTGTAACCTCGTCCCACCGCACATGTCAGTCGTAAGGAGCCCCTCGTGAGCCAGCGCACCCTCGTCCTCCTCAAGCCCGACGCCGTCCGTCGCGGCCTGACCGGCGAGATCATCAGCCGTATCGAGCGCAAGGCCGGCTGGCAGATCACCGCGCTGGAGCTGCGCACCCTGGACCAGGACACGCTGGAGCAGCACTACGGCGAGCACAAGGGCAAGCCCTTCTACGAGCCGCTGGTGGAGTTCATGGCGTCCGGCCCGGTCGTGGCGCTGATCGTCGAGGGCGAGCGGGTCATCGAGGGGCTGCGCGCGCTGGCCGGCCCGACCGACCCGATCGCCGCCGCGCCCGGCTCCATCCGGGGCGACTACGGCGTGATCGTGAGGGAGAACCTGATCCACGCCTCCGACTCGGAGGAGTCCGCCGAGCGCGAGGTGAAGATCTTCTTCCCGGGCCGCGCCTGAGCCGCCGGCCGGCCGAATCTTCGCGAATTTTTCTGAGGGGGCGTCAGGTCCGCTCGGAGTCCTGACCTGGGACGGCCGTACCTTTTCGGCCGTCCTTCGGCATATGCGTTGCCGATCGGGGGAACGTGTGCCCCCGATGGGCCGTCTCCACAAGCGAGGCGGCGCGCCATCTGATGACAATGGCGGAGACCCTCGCGCAGTGTTCGTGCAGGCGCGTTTACGATGGAAGCCTTCACGTCACAGCACCCGCCTCGCCGACCTGATATGCCCTCAAAAGCTCAGGAAGGCCAGATGAATCCGGATGGGGAACTCAATGTCGTTCATCGGCCGTGACATGGCTGTCGACCTCGGGACCGCCAACACGCTGGTGTACGTCAGGGGTCGCGGAATCGTGCTCAACGAGCCGTCCGTCGTCGCGATCAACACCAACACCGGTGGCATCCTCGCGGTCGGTGCCGAGGCGAAGAAGATGATCGGGCGCACCCCGGGCAACATCGTCGCCGTGCGTCCGCTGAAGGACGGTGTGATCGCCGACTTCGAGATCACCGAGCGGATGCTGCGCTACTTCATCCTGAAGATCCACAAGCGGCGTTACCTGGCCCGCCCGCGCGTCGTGGTCTGTGTGCCCTCGGGCATCACGGGCGTCGAGCGCCGCGCCGTCATCGAGGCGTCCTCGCAGGCCGGCGCCCGCCAGGTGCACATCATCGAGGAGCCCATGGCGGCCGCCATCGGCTCCGGTCTGCCGGTCCACGAGGCCACCGGCAACATGGTCGTGGACATCGGCGGCGGCACCACGGAGGTCGCGGTCATCTCGCTCGGCGGCATCGTCACCGCGCAGTCCATCCGGGTCGCGGGCGACGAACTGGACAACGCGATCATCCAGTACATCAAGAAGGAGTACAGCCTGCTGCTTGGCGAGCGCACGGCCGAGCAGATCAAGATCACGATCGGTTCCGCGTACGAACTCGACGCCGACGAGCACACCGAGGTGCGCGGCCGCGACCTGGTCTCCGGGCTGCCGAAGACCGTCGTCATCTCCGCCGCCGAGGTCCGCAAGGCCATCGAGGAGCCGGTCAACGCCATCGTCGACGCCGTCAAGACGACCCTCGACAAGTGCCCGCCGGAGCTGTCCGGCGACATCATGGACCGGGGAATCGTGCTGACCGGCGGCGGCGCCCTGCTGCGCGGTCTGGACGAGCGGCTGCGGCGCGAGACCGGAATGCCGATCCACATCGCCGAGGACCCGCTGGACAGCGTGGCGCTCGGCTCCGGCAAGTGCGTCGAGGAGTTCGAGGCGCTCCAGCAGGTACTGGACGCCCAGCCCCGCCGATGAGGCCGTTCCCCGGATCCGCCGATCGGGCGGTTCCCCGGATCCGCCGTACGAGACGATCCCTCTCGTGCGGCGGGTCGTTGACATAGAGGCACAAGCTCCGCACATGGGCCCCCAGGGTTCGCGCCGCACCACCGGCGCATCACCGGGGGTCCCCGAATTCCACTCGAGGAAGGGCACGGCCGCCGCACGTGAGGGACACGAAAGAGAGCCGGCTGCTCCTGGTCCTGCTGATCGCCATCGCGTTCGCGCTGATCACGGTGGACATCCGAGGGGGCCGCAACTCCCCCGTCGACGGCGCCCGGCAGGCCGCCGCCGCGGCGTTCGGCCCGATCGAGAACGGGCTGTCCTCGGCGGTGAACCCGGTCGGCGACGCCGTCTCCGCCGTCCGTGACTCCGGCACCCGCCACGACCGGCTCGCCACGCTGGAGAAGGAGAACGCGGCCCTCAAGGCGAAACTCGGCAGCGACGACCGCAACCGCAGCCGCCTGAACCAGCTCGACAAGATGCTGAAGATCGCCGGCGAGGGCCAGTACGGCATCAAGGGCGCCCAGGTCATCGCCATAGGGTCGGCACAGGGCTTCTCCTGGACCATCACCATCGACGCCGGCGCCAACGACGGCATCGAGCGGGACATGACCGTGCTGAACGGCGACGGACTCGTCGGCCGCGTCACCACCGTCGGCCCGGACACCGCCACCGTGCTGCTCGCCAACGACCCCGACTTCACCGTCGGCACCCGCATGGAGAACAGCGACGAACTCGGCTTCGCCTCCGGCCAGGGCGACCGCCCGCTGCGGGTGGAACTCCTCAACGGCAAGACCGAGGTGAAGAAGGGCGACCGGCTCGTCACCTTCGGCTCCCAGGCCGACAAGCCCTTCGTGCCCGGCGTCCCGGTCGGCGTGGTCTCCCGGATCGACCCCTCCGGCAGCGGCCTCACCCGCACCCTCTACGTCACTCCGTACGTCGGCTTCACCAAGCTCGACGTCGTCGGCGTGGTCGTCCAGGGCCCGAAGCGGGACCCGCGCGACGAGGTCCTGCCGCGCAAGCCCAAGCCGACACCGACGCCGACCGTGACCGTCACGGTCAGCCCCTCGGCCGGCGCGCCCGGCACCAACGAGCAGCAGTAGGAGCTGAATCCCCATGCGTCCCAACCGGATCCTGCTCTCGATCGCGCTGGTCGTCGTCGCCCTGGTGATCCAGGTGAGCGTCCTCGCCCGCCTGCACCTGCCGGGTGCCGTCCCCGACCTGCTGCTGCTCACCGTCCTCGGCCTCGCCATGGTGTACGGCCACGTGGGCGGCGCCCTCGTCGGCTTCGGCGCCGGACTGCTCGCCGACCTCGCCCCGCCGGCCGACCACGCGGCCGGCCGCTACGCCCTGGTGCTGTGCGTCATCGGCTACTTCGCCGGACTCATCAAGCCGGAAAACGGGCGGCTGAAGTCCGCCACCGGCCCGATGGCCGTCGTGGTCGCCGCCGCCGTCGGCTCCACCCTGCTGTACGCGGGCGTCGGCGCCCTGGTCGGCGACACCGCCGCCCGTCATGTCGGCCTGCCGGGCCTGCTGTTCTCGGCGGCCCTGTACGACCTGCTGCTGGCCCCCTTCGTGGTCCCCGCGATCATGTGGCTGGCCCGCCGCTCCGACAACGACCCGCTCGCCGAGACCAGTCCCGCCGCCAAGGCCGGCGACATCTCCTCCGGCTGGCTCTCCTCCGGCACCGGGCTGCGCATCGGCGGTCAGCGCGGCCTCGGCGCCCTGAAGGCCAAGGCCCGCACCCGCTCCACCAGGGTCGGCCGCATCAAGGGGGTCAAGCGGCTGTGAACGCACCAGAGTTCACTCGAACGGGGCAATCGCGGCGGAACGGCGCCGCACAGGCGGATCGTTCATCATTCGTCGGCGCACACACGTCCGCGCACTGAGAGGGGGAGACAGCCGCAGTGACCAACATCCCCGAGACCGGACGGACCCCACGGGTCCAGATCCGCCTCGTCGTCATCCAGATCCTCGTCCTCTCCCTCCTCGGCACCCTCGGCGGCCGCCTGTGGTACCTGCAGATCCGTGAGGGCGCCGCGTACCAGAAGGAGGCCTCCGGCAACCACGTCCAGCAGGTCGTCGATCCCGCCGTCCGCGGCGACATCCTCGACGCCCGGGGCGTGCCGCTCGCCGACAACGAGACCCGCCTGGTCGTCTCCGCCTCCCGCACCGATCTGCTCAAGCAGGCGGACGACGGCAAGGCCGTCCTCACCAAGCTGGCCGGCGTCCTCGGCATGAAGCCCGCCGACGTCATGCGCAAGGTCCGGCTGTGCGACGCCGAGACCCCCCAGCCCTGCTGGAACGGCTCGCCCTACCAGCCGATCCCGATCACCGACGAGGCCGACGCCAAGCAGGCCCTGCAGATCCGCGAGCGCGCCGAGGACTTCCCCGGCATCACCGCCGAGCCCGAGGCCGTGCGCCGCTACCCGGGCCCGGGCAAGTCCAACACCTCCCAGGTCCTCGGCTACCTCTCGCCGGTCACCGACGAGGAGATCCAGAAGGCCAAGGACACCGACTCGCCCTACCTGCGCTCCGACATGGTCGGCCGCTCCGGCCTCGAGCGCCAGTACGACAAGGTGCTGCGCGGCAAGGCCGGCGTCACCCGCTACGAGGTGGACAACCTCGGCCGGGTCATCGGCAAGGCCCAGTCCGACGCGGCCGAGTCCGGCTCCAACCTGGTCACCAGCATCGACTCCCGGGTGCAGCGCGTCGCCGAGTACGAGCTGGACAAGGCGATGAAGGTCGCCCGCCAGCAGTACGACAAGATCACCGGCGAGAACTACAAGGCGGACTCCGGTGCCGTCGTGGTCATGGAGGCCAAGACCGGCCGGATAGTGGCCATGGCCTCCGCACCGACCTACGACCCGAACGTCTGGGTCGGCGGTATCTCCGCCAAGGACTACAAGGCCCTCACCGGCAAGAACTCCGACTACCCGCTGCTCAACCGGGCCATCCAGGGCCAGGCCGCGCCCGGCTCGACCTTCAAGGTGGTCTCCACGGCCGCCGCGGTCGAGGCCGGCTACCCCTTCGACGGCCGCTACCCCTGCACCAGCTCCTACTCCGTCGGCAGCCAGGTCTTCAAGAACTTCGAGGGCGAGAACTTCGGCCCCATCTCCCTCGGCCGCGCCCTCGAGGTCTCCTGCGACACCGTCTTCTACGGTCTCGCCGACAGGGAGTGGAAGCGCGACGGCGGGATCAACCCCAAGAAGGGCAAGCCCAAGGACTACTTCTACAAGGCCGCCCATCAGTTCGGCCTCGGCAAGGAGACCGGCGTCGACCTCCCCAACGAGGTCACCGGACGCGTCCCGGACCGCCAGTGGAAGCAGGACTACTGGAAGGCCAACAAGGACGCCTGGTGCAAGTCCGGCAAGAAGGACGGCAGCTACGTCGAGAAGATCGCGTACGAGAACTGCCTCGAGGGCAACAAGATGCGCGAGGGCGACTCGATCAACTACTCCATCGGACAGGGCGACACCCTGGTCACCCCCATCCAGGAGGCCGCGATCTACGGCGCCGTCGCCAACGGCGGCACCATGTACCAGCCCACCATCGGCAAGGCGGTCATCAGCGCGGACGGCAGGACGGTCACGGAGATCAAGCCGAAGAAGAACGGCAGGCTGCCGGTCACCAAGGCCACCCTCGCGGGCATGAACGACGCCTTCGCCGGCGTCATCACCCGCGGTACCGCCGCCTGGAAGTTCGGCGGCTGGCCCCAGGACAAGATCCCGCTGCACGCCAAGACCGGCACCGCCGAGGTCTACGGCAAGCAGACCACCTCCTGGCTCGCCACCTACTCCAAGGACTACACGGTGATCATGACGATCGCCCAGGCCGGTACGGGTTCCGGAGCCTCCGGTGAGGCCGTGCGCAACATCTACAGCGCGCTCTACGGCGTCGGCGGCGACGGCTCCATCGACAACAAGAAGGCACTGCTGCCCCAACCGCAGAAGAGCCTGCCCAAGGTCCGCACCGACGGCACCATCGCCTCCCCGAAGATCGCCGGCGACCCGGCCAAGGACGTCGAGGCCTCCCAGCAGGACAACCCCAGCAACGACGACGGCCAGACCCCGGCCACCTCGCCCTCGCCCACCACGGGCAACCGCGACACCCGCAGGCGCCACCGCAGGAGGGGAAGCCGGAGGATGCTCACATGACCAGCGCCAACAGCTTCTCCGTCTCCGGTTACGGACCCGAGCGGGCCGGCTGGACCAGACTCTTCGCCCGCGACTCACTGGCCCGCCGGCTCGACTGGCCGATACTGCTGTCGGCACTCGCCCTCTCGGGGATCGGCTCCCTGCTGGTCTTCTCGGCCACCCGCAACCGCACCGAGATCAACCAGGGCGACCCGTACTACTTCCTGCTCCGGCACCTGATGAACACCGGCATCGGGCTCGTCCTGATGATCGGCACGCTCTGGCTCGGCCACCGCGCCCTGCGCAACGCCGTGCCGATCCTCTACGGCCTGTCCGTCTTCGGCATCCTCGCCGTGCTGACCCCGCTGGGCTCCACCGTCAACGGCGCCCACTCCTGGATCGTGCTCGGCGGCGGCTTCTCGCTCCAGCCCTCGGAGTTCGTGAAGATCACGATCATCCTGGGCATGGCCATGCTGCTCGCGGCCCGCGTCGACGCCGGCGACAAGAAGTACCCCGACCACCGCACGGTCCTGCAGTCCCTGGGCCTGGCCGCCGTACCCATCCTCATCGTGCTGCTCATGCCCGACCTCGGATCGGTCATGGTCATGGTGGTCATCATCCTCGGCGTCCTGCTCACCTCCGGCGCCTCCAACCGCTGGGTCTTCGGCCTGATCACCGCCGGCACCGTCGGCGCGATCGCCGTCTGGCAGCTGCACATCCTGGACGAGTACCAGATCGCCCGCTTCGCGGCCTTCGCCAACCCCGACCTCGACCCGGCCGGCGTCGGCTACAACACCAACCAGGCCCGCATCGCCATCGGCTCCGGCGGCCTCACCGGCGCGGGCCTCTTCCACGGCTCGCAGACCACCGGCCAGTTCGTCCCCGAACAGCAGACGGACTTCGTCTTCACCGTCGCCGGCGAGGAACTCGGCTTCATCGGAGCCGGACTGATAATCCTCCTCCTCGGCATCCTGCTGTGGCGCGCCTGCCGCATCGCCCGCGACTCCACCGAGCTGTACGGCACGATCGTCGCCGCCGGCATCATCGCCTGGTTCGCCTTCCAGTCCTTCGAGAACATCGGCATGACCCTCGGCATCATGCCCGTCACCGGCCTGCCCCTGCCCTTCGTCTCCTACGGCGGCACGTCGATGTTCGCAGTATGGATCGCCGTCGGCCTCTTGCAGTCCATCAAGGTGCAACGTCCGATGTCCGCGTGAATCCGACCGCACGAAAGGGGACTGAGCAGGCCCATCGCGGCTAGATTCTGTTCATGGCGGATACGAAACGCGAGATCGAGCGCAAGTACGAATCCGATGAGAGCGGGCTCCCCGACCTGACGGGCGCCGGCAAGGTGGCGGACGTCCTCGACCAGGGCCTGGTCGAGCTGGACGCCACCTACTACGACACCGCCGACGAACGCCTGGCCGCCGCCTCCCTCACCCTGCGCCGCCGCACCGGCGGCTCGGACGACGGCTGGCACCTGAAATTCCCGGTCGCCCCCGGTGTCCGCGACGAGATCAGGGCACCGCTGTCCGACACCGTTCCCGAGGAACTCGCCGCCCTGGTCCGCTCCCGGGTCCGGGCCGCCGAACTGGTCCCCGTCGTCCGGCTCCGCTCCGCCCGCGACGTACGCCACCTGGTCGACGCCGACGGCACACTGCTGGCCGAGGCAAGCGTCGACACGGTCACCGCCGAACGGCTCAACCGGGCCGGCGGCACCACCCGCTGGACCGAGATCGAGGTGGAGCTGGCCGACGACGCCGATCCGGCCCTCCTCGACAAGGTCGACAAACGCCTGCGCAAGGCGGGCGTACGCCCGTCCACCTCACCGTCCAAGCTGGCCCGGGCGCTGGAGCAGACCGGCGGCACCCGCACCCGGCCCGCCGAGCCCGCACCCCCCGTGACCGCCGGCGACCACGTCCTCGCCTACCTGCGCGAACAACGCGACGAGATCCTCGACCGCGACCCGGCCGTCCGCCGGGACATCCCGGACTCCGTGCACCGCATGCGGGTCGCCACCCGCCGTATGCGCAGCACCTTCCGCACCTTCGGCACGGTCCTCGACCCCGCCGTCACCGCCCCGGTCGCCACCGAGCTGAAATGGCTGGCCCGCGAGCTGGGCGCCGACCGTGACCAGGAAGTACTGGCGGAGCGCCTCAGCACCGCCCTGGACGAACTCCCGTCCGAGCTGGTCCTCGGTCCCGTGCCCCAGCGGCTCGCCTCCTGGGCCGACGCCCGGCACAGCAGCACCCGCGGCCATCTCATCGCCATCCTCGACTCCGCCCGCCACCAGGCCCTGCTCGACACCCTCGACGCCCTCCTCGCCGACCCGCCGCTGCGCGGCAAGGCCGGCAAGAAACCCGCGAAGGTGCTCGCCAAGGCCGTACGCAAGGACCTCGCCAAGGTCACCCGCCTGATCACCCACGCGCTCGACCTGCCACCCGGCCAGGAGCGCGACGTCGCCCTGCACGAGGCCCGCAAGAAGGCCAAGCGCACCCGCTACGCCGCCGAGGCCGCCATCCCGGCCCTCGGCGCCCCGGCCAAATCCCTGGCCAAGTCGATGAAGTCCCTCACCTCTCTGCTGGGCGACCACCAGGACAGCGTCATGGCCCGCCACATCCTGCGCGAGTTCGCCGCGGTCGCCCACGCGGCGGGGGAGAGCACCTTCACGTACGGCCTGCTGTACGGCCGGGAGGAGCGGCGCGCGGCGGCGGCGGAAGCCGAGCTGCCGGGCCTGTGGGCGAAGATCAAGTCGGGGGCGTCCGTCTGAGCGTACGGGGGAGCCCTCCGGGCGGGTTACGCTGAATGGTCACCCCTGTCAGCTCATGAAGGTTCGCGAGATGCCTGTCGAGTCGGTTTTCCCGCAGCTCGAAGCTCTGCTCCCCCACGTGCAGAAGCCGATCCAGTACGTCGGCGGTGAGCTCAACTCCACCGTCAAGAACTGGGACGAGTGCGACGTCCGCTGGGCGCTCATGTACCCGGACGCCTACGAGGTCGGACTGCCCAACCAGGGCGTCATGATCCTCTACGAGGTACTCAACGAGCAGGAGGGCGTCCTCGCCGAGCGCACCTACAGCGTGTGGCCGGACCTCGAGGCGCTGATGCGTGAGCATCGCGTCCCGCAGTTCACCGTGGACAGCCACCGCCCGGTGAAGTCGTTCGACGTGTTCGGCCTCAGCTTCTCCACGGAGCTGGGCTACACCAACATGCTGACGGCGCTGGACCTGGCCGGCATCCCCCTGGAGTCGAAGGACCGCGGACTGGACGACCCGATCGTCCTGGCCGGCGGCCACGCGGCCTTCAACCCGGAGCCGATCGCCGACTTCATCGACGCGGCGGTCATCGGCGACGGCGAGCAGGCCGTCCTCGACATGACCCGTGTCATCCGCGAGTGGAAGGCGCAGGGCCGTCCCGGCGGCCGCGAGGAGGTCCTCCTCCGTCTGGCGAAGACGGGCGGCGTCTACATCCCCGCGTTCTACGACGTGGAGTACCTGCCCGACGGCCGTATCGGCCGTGTCGTGCCCAACAGGTCCGGGGTCCCGTGGCGTGTCTCCAAGCACACCGTCATGGACCTGGACGAGTGGCCCTACCCCAAGCAGCCCCTGGTCCCGCTCGCCGAGACGGTCCACGAGCGGATGTCGGTCGAGATCTTCCGCGGCTGCACCCGCGGCTGCCGCTTCTGCCAGGCCGGCATGATCACCCGTCCGGTGCGTGAGCGTTCGATCACCGGCATCGGCGACATGGTCGACAAGGGCCTCAAGGCGACGGGCTTCGAGGAGGTCGGCCTCCTCTCCCTGTCCTCGGCGGACCATTCCGAGATCGGTGACATCGCGCAGGGCCTGGCCGACCGGTACGAGGAGGATAAGATCGGCCTGTCGCTGCCCTCCACCCGAGTCGACGCCTTCAACATCGACCTGGCGAACGAACTGACCCGCAACGGCCGCCGCTCCGGCCTCACCTTCGCCCCCGAGGGCGGCTCGGAGCGCATCCGCAAGGTCATCAACAAGATGGTCTCGGAAGAGGACCTGATCAGGACCGTCTCCACGGCGTACGGCAACGGCTGGCGCCAGGTGAAGCTGTACTTCATGTGCGGCCTGCCGACGGAGACCGACGACGACGTCCTGCAGATCGCGGACATGGCGACCCACGTGATCCAGAAGGGCCGCGAGGTCTCCCGGTCGAACGACATCCGCTGCACGGTCTCGATCGGCGGCTTCGTCCCGAAGCCCCACACCCCCTTCCAGTGGGCGCCCCAGCTCTCCGCCGAGGAGACCGACGCCCGCCTCGAGAAGCTCCGCGACAAGATCCGCGGCGACAAGAAGTACGGCCGTTCGATCGGCTTCCGCTACCACGACGGCAAGCCCGGCATCGTGGAGGGCCTGCTCTCCCGCGGCGACCGCCGCATCGGCGCCGTCATCCGCGCGGTCTACGAGGACGGCGGCCGCTTCGACGGCTGGCGCGAGCACTTCTCCTACGACCGCTGGATGGCGTGCGCGGACAAGGCCCTCGCCTCCTTCGGCGTGGACGTCGACTGGTACACCACCCGCGAGCGCACCTACGAGGAGGTCCTCCCCTGGGACCACCTCGACTCCGGCCTGGACAAGGAATGGCTCTGGGAGGACTGGCAGGACGCCCTCGACGAGACCGAGGTCGACGACTGCCGCTGGACGCCCTGCTTCGACTGCGGCGTCTGCCCGGCCATGGACACGAACATCCAGGTGGGTCCGACGGGCAAGAAGCTCCTGCCTTTGACCGTGGTCGACAAGTAGCCGGTCGGGCCCCTTGCGCAGCAGGGAACGCAGGGGGCCCTTCCGCTTTCGGGAGGCAGGGCGGCGTCCTGGAGCGGGAGGTTGCGCAGGCCGGTGGCGCGAGCGGCGCGGACGCGGTCCTCGGCGCGGGCGCGCTGCCGGTGCCGCGGCTCCGGTGCGGCGGTGCCTCCGGCCACCCGGCGCGGGTGCCGGACGCCGCTCACGAGGTCATCATGGAACCGTGACGGAGCTTTTCCCACCGATGCCGTTGACGGAGTGGCGGGACACCAAGGAGACCCTGCACCGCTTCGAGCAGATCGTCGGCAAGATCCGCCTGGCGGCGAGCGCCCGGCGCAACCACTGGTGGAACGTCCCGTTCCATGTCACGGGGCGGGGCATCACCACGCGTCCGATGGGTCAGCTCGACGGGAATCCGATCTTCACGATCGACTTCGACTTCGTCGACCACCGGCTCATCGTCGCGACACTGGACGGCGAAGAGCGGTCCTTCCCGCTTCCGGGCCAGTCCGTCGCGTCCTTCCACGACGCGACCCTGGCCGCCCTGACCGCGCTGGGCGTCCGGGTGGACATCGCCATTCCCAGGCCCTTCGACCTGCCCGACGCCGGCCGGCCGTTCGCCCGGGACACCGAGCACGCGACCTACGATCCGCGGGCCGCCAACCGCTACTGGCGGGTCCTGAGCCAGGTGGCGTCCGTGCTGGAGGAGTTCGCGGCGGGCTACTCGGGAAAGAGCAGCCCGGTGCACCACTTCTGGCACACCTTCGACATCGCCCACAGCCGGTTCTCCGGGCGACAGATCGACCAGCCTCGGCAGGTCGACCCGGTTACCCGGGAGGCGTACTCCAGGGAAGTGATCAGCTTCGGCTTCTGGTTCGGCGACGACACCTTCACCGAGCCCGCCTTCTACTCCTATACCGCCCCCGAGCCCGCCGGCCTGGCCGGGGAGCCGCTCAGCCCCGCGTCCGCGCGGTGGGTCGCGCGCGGCGACAGTCACCTGGCCGTGCTGCGCTACGACGCGGCCCGCGTCGAGACCGATCCCCGTGCCGCCGTACTCGCCTTCTACGAAAGCGCCTACCGGGCCGGGGCCGGACGCGCCGAATGGGACATCGCGACGCTCGCGTGCCCCGGAGGCATCACGGACGTGGTCCGGCGGATCTGACCCCGGTCCGGAAAGTCCGACGGTCGAGCGCGGTCACGACGGTGCACCCGCGGTCTCCTCGTCGTAAAACGAAAGCCACAAGCTGGACGAGCCGCCCCGCACGGAGCCGCACGGCGGCGACGACGATTTCCCGCGCGCACGGCATCCCCTCCGAGCCCTCTTCCGGTCAGGAAGGGGGCTCGTTGCGTCCGTCTCTCCCCTCAGCCCTTGCCCTGCTCCACGCCCAGGTGGATCGGGCCGCGCAGGATGGGGCTGCGGCGGTACGGCGGCGGGTCGGTGACCAGCCGGGGCCGGTCGAGCCGGCGTACCAGCTCGGTCAGCGCGATGTGGGCCTCCCGCCGGGCCATCGGGCCGCCGAAGCACAGGTGGATGCCGCTGCCGAAGCCCAGGTGCTGGTTGTCCCGGCGGTCGGGGTCGAAGCGGTCGGGCTCGTGGAAGCGGTCCGGGTCACGGCTGCCCGAGGCCAGCATCAGCATGATCTGCGAGCCCTTGGGGACGACGGTGTCCGCGACGGTGATGTCGCTGTACGCCGCCCGCCACGGAATGATGTGCACCGGTGGCTCGTAGCGCAGCAGTTCCTCGACCAGCGGTACGACGAGACCCGGGTCGTCGCGCAGTCGCTGCAGTATCTCGGGGTGGCGCAGCAGCGTCAGCATGCCGTTGGTGATGAGGTTGACCGTGGTCTCGTGACCGGCGATCAGCAGCAGATTGGCGGTGGCGATGATCTCCTCGTCGGCCATCCGCCCGTCCGGACCGTCGTCGTTGGCCATGCGGGCCAGCAGATCCTCGCCCGGCCGGCCGTGACGTTGCTCCAGCAGCCCGCCGAGGTACTGGCGCAGGTCCTTGCGGGCCTGCAGCCCGTTCTCCAGTTTCTCCTTCGGATCGGTCTTGGGGTTGTAGTCGATCGAGTTGACGAGGGCGTCCACCCACAGGTGGAAGCGCGGTTCGTCCTCGCGTGGCACACCGAGCAGGTGGCAGATCACGGTGACGGGGAACGGGTAGGCGAAGTCGTCGACGACGTCGATCTGCTCCTTGCCCGCGAAGCCGTCGATCAGACCGTTCACGACGGCGGTCAGATCGTCTTCCATGCCGGCCACCAGCCCCGGGGTGTGCGGGGGGCCGAAGTGGCGCATCGCCATGCGCCGCAGACGGTCGTGCTCGGGCGGGTCCAGGTTGATGAACGCCGGCGTGGTGTCCCCCTGGTGCGAGGGCATGGGATTCGCCAGGTTGCGGACGTCGGAGCTCAGGTGGGGATCGTGCAGCAGGTCCGCGATCTCGCGGTAGGTGCTGACGACGTAGCTGCCGTCCTCCTGCCGGGCCACCGGGGTCCGGCGCAGTTCGGCGTACAGCGGGTACGGGTCGGCCCGGGAGGAGTAGTCGAGGATCCGGCGCAGCGTGTCGGGTGCCGCCTCGGTCGTGGTCATCTCGCTCTCCCTCCTACCGGTGGTGCTGCTGCGCGGCCGTGACCCGCCGTTCGCCGGGGTCGTGACCGGTGACGACCACGGTGGCGCCCTGGGCGAGCAGTTGGGGTCCGGGGAAGTCGACGGGCACGGGCTTCATGTCGAGGGGCTGGTCGGGCGTGGGGCCCGGGGGCGGGAAGGGTGCGGCCGTCTCGATCAGCCCCCGGTAGTGGTCGATCCACTTCGCGTTGTTGAAGGTGACCGCCGCGGTGACACGGCCCCGGTAGCCGTACGCGGCGACGAAACGGTGGTCGGTGACCGAGCCCTGGGCGACGACGACCTCGTCGGCGAAGGTCGGCACGCCGACGGACTTGATGTTGACGCCGAACTGGATCGACCAGAACACCGGCAGGGTCAGGTGGGGCCAGCGGTCCGCCTGGCCGCTGACCATGTTGTGCGCCGCGATCTCGGCCTGTTCCACGGCGTTGGCCCAGTGTTCCAGTGAGATGAGCCGGTACTCGTAGACCGGGTTGGGGCATCGGGCCACGTCCCCGGCGGCGAAGATGTCGTCGGTGATCAGGCCGTCGAGGGTGAGGGCGCGGCAGCCCGTGTCGCAGGCGATGCCCCACACACCGGCCGCCAGTCCGGAGCCCCGCAGCCACTCGGTGTTGCGGATGCCTCCGAGGGCCACCACGGCCACGTCGGCGTCGACCGTGCTGCCGTCGTCGAAGTGCGCGCGGCGGAAGTGCCCCTGTGCGTCGCCCTCGAGCCGGGTGACCTTGACTCCGCAGCGCAGATCCACGCCGTGGGCGCGCTGCATGTCCGACGCGACCTCACCGATCATGGCGCCGAGCGCCCCGACGAGGGGGGACGGCGCGAGTTCGGCGACGGTGACCGGGATGTCCCGCTCACGGCAGATCGAGGCGATCTCGGAGCCGGTGAATCCGGCACCTATGACCAGTACGCGGGAGGGCCCGGAGGCGAGTGCCTGCCGCAGTCCCTCGGCGTGCTCCCGTGTGCGCAGGACGAACACGCCGTCCAGGTCCGCCTCGCTCTCGACGAACCAGGGACGGGCCCGCACTCCGGTGGAGATCAGCACCCGGTCGAAGGGGATCTCCCGTCCGTCGGCGAGACAAACGTGGTTGGCCGCCAGGTCCAGCCCGCTGGCGGGCACCCCCAGCAGCCACTCCGCGTCGACGTCACGGCGCCGGGGGAGCGTGGTGTTCCCGGCCGGGACCCATCCGGTCAGTACCTGCTTGGACAGGGGCGGGCGGTCGTAGGGCTCGCCCAGCTCGTCACCGATCATGGTCAGCGACCCGGTGAACCCCTCGTCGCGCAGGGTCTCCGCGGCCCGCAGTCCCGCCAGTGACGCCCCGACGACCACGATGCGGCCGTCGCGCTTGAACGCTCGCAGGGTATCGGCGCTGGTCATGACGTCGACGCCTCAACCGGTACGTCCCGTCCCCCGAGCCGTCCCTCCAACTGGTCGACCAGAATCGCCTGGACCGGGCAGGCCGCCGCGGCCCGCAATACCTGCTCGCGGCGGGCGTCGTCGGGCTGCGGGTCGTACATCAGCGCTTCCTCGCCGTGCATCCGGAACGCCTCCGGAGCCAGGAACGCGCACTGTGCGTACCCCTGGCACCGGGAAAGATCAACGACAACTCTCATCCCGACCTCCACAGGGACTGCGAACTGCGGACCCGGAAAGCCGGCGCGGCACGCGCAGCGCGGGACAAGCCTCGGTGAGAGGATGCGGGCCGCCGGCCGTCCCCGCGCACCGCGAGGGGGGCGCACCGCGCTCGTCGGGTCTCTGCAGAAGGATTTGATCGTCGCGAACAGGGCGAACGGCGCCTGTGAAACCGCCCGGATAAGCTGACCCTGCCGTGAGAAAAGCCTAGTCCCGGCACAAATCACCCGCACACCGGGCGCAGCGTTCACTCGCGCGCCGCGTGCCCCTGCGGTCGGGGCGACGTCGTGTCGTTGATCCTTTACGCATGGCGGGTGAGGCGGCGGGTGGATCCGCGCGCCGGGGTCGGTGCGGTTCTTCGATGTGCCGGAGGCACGTATGGGACAAGTGCTGGGTGATGTACTGGGCCTGGCGGCCGGTGTCGCCGTCAGTCCTCTTCCGATCGTCGCGCTCATCATCGTGCTGGCGACACCTCGCGGACGCGTGAACGGGCTGGTGTTCACCCTCGGCTGGGTGGTGGGCCTGTCCGGCCTGGGCGGGGTGATGCTGGTGATCGGCGGCCAGGGAGACGCAGCCGGCCAGGGGGAGCCGGCCGACTGGGTGGGCGCGCTGAAGCTGGCGCTGGGAGTGGCACTGGTGCTTTTCGCCGTGCGGATGTGGCGTCATCGCCCCGCCGACGTGACGGAGGCGCGACTGCCCCGGTGGATGGCCGCGCTCGACCGCTTCCCGCCGCTGAAGGTCTTTCTTCTCGCTCTGCTGCTGTCGGCCGGGAACCTGAAGAACGCCCCGCTGACCATCGCCGCGGCGGCGTCCATCAGTTCGTCGGGACTGCCGGCCGGACAGCAGATCGGAGTTTTGGCGATCTTCGTGGTCGTCGCTTCCCTCGGTCTGCTGGTCCCGCTGGGGGTCTTCCTGATCATGAGGGAGCGGGCGAAGGGCACGCTCGGCAACTGGAAGGACTGGGCCGCGCGGCACAACATCGCCGTCATGGCGGTCCTGTTCTTCGTGTTCGGGCTGAAGCTGTTGGGGGACGGCATCGGCGTGCTGAGTTCCTGACCGCCGCCGGCGCGGCCACCGACCGTGTCAGCTGCCCCCCACGCCCAGGGCGGTCAGCAGGACCAGGACGAGGGTGGCCACGGCGAACAGGCCGTGGGCCAGGACGACGGGCACCGGGAAGTGCCGTTCGGCGGGGACGGTCGCCTCGGCCGCCCGGCCCGCCGCGGCCGGTGCCGCCCCGGCGCCGGCGCGGTGGACGGGGAGCCAGCGGGCCAGCATCACGAAGCCCAGCAGGGCGACGGGCAGGAGCAGGCCGAACGACGTCCAGGCCAGGGCGGTCCGGTCGGCCACGAGATAGACGATCCATACGACCAGCCCGATCGCGGCCAGGGCGAAGTGCCCGAAAAGGACCGGTGCGGGCAGGCGGCTGGTACCGGTTCGCTGCTGGCGGAGGCCGCCGCGCTGGATCCATGTGCCGAGCATGTAGAAGCCGCCCGAAGCGGTGACCACCCAGGTGATCAGTGCGGCGATGTCCATGGGGAACTCCCGGATGAGATCGGTGGCGGCGACGGCCGGTGGTCCGGCCGGGCCGCGGTGACGGGAAGGCGGGGCCGGGTCAGACGGGAGTGCGGGCGTGGCTGCTCCCGGGGCCGCCGTGGGATGCGTATCCCTCGGCCTGGGTGGTCTCGTCGGCGACGCGCACTCCGTAGCGGTAGGCGAGCTTGCCGCCGAGGAATCCGGACACACCCAGGGCCGCGACGCTGAACGCGGACAGGACGAGTTGTCCGGTCGCGACGCTCCCGCCGCCGGTGTGCTCGCCGTGGCGCCACAGGAAGTTGACGGCGTAGGCCGCGGTCACCAGCAGGTTGAGCGTCATGTGCACCAGGGCGGTGCGGAATGCCGGGGTGCCGGCGGGGATCGCGAACAGGTCGAGGAATCCGGCCATGGCCGCGAGCAGCGCGCCGATCACCCCGACCGCGATCAGCCACTGCGACGACTGGGTCAGGAAGCCCGGACGGTGCACGACGTGGGACGCGATGTCGAACACCAGGCTGGTCACCCAGGCTCCGATCGGCACGGTCACCAGCATCGGGTGGAACGGGTGGCCGTAGGGGCCGGCGAGCGAGGCGCTGACCGGGCGCTTCGCCTGAAGCTGTGGCTCAGGGGTCATCGCAACCTCCTTATTTCACCAACAAAGCTTGGTCTTATTGCGGGAGGGAGTCAAGACGTACAGCCCACGACGAGTGAAGAACGCTTGTGCCCACGGCGATGGGAGTTACTGTGGTCGGGTGACTCCCGATCCGAGCGCCCGGGCCGACGCGGCCGACAGCGCCATCGACTCCGTCAGCGTCCTGAGCGAGGACTCGCGGAGGCGCATGTTCACCTTCATCCGGCGTGCCCGCCGCGCCGTCACCCGCGACGAGGCCGCCGCCAGCGTCGGTATCTCCCGCAAGCTCGCGGCCTTCCACCTCGACAAGCTCGTCGACGCCGGCCTGCTGCGGGCGCGGTACGGCACGCCCGGCGCGATCCGCAAGGTCGGCAGGCAGCCGAAGGTGTACGAGCCCACCGGCGCCCAGATCACCGTGAGCATCCCCGACCGCCGGCACGAACTCCTGGCCGATCTGCTGCTGGACGCCGTCCTGACCGAGGGTGCGGACGAGAGCGCCGCGCAGGCGGCGGTCCGGACCGCCGAGCGGCGCGGCCGGGAGCTGGGCGAGGCCGCGCGGGAGGAGACCCGGCCGGGCCGGCTGGGCCCCGAGCGCGGGCTGACCGCGTGCGAGCGCCTGCTGGACAGGTACGGCTACGAACCCGTCCGGGACACCCCCACGCTGCTGCGGCTGCGCAACTGCCCGTTCCACCCGCTGGCCGCGAAGGCCCCGGATCTGGTGTGCGGCATGAACCACGCCTTCCTCAAGGGCTGCCTCGACGGCCTTCAGGTCGGTGGAGTCGAGGCCGTCCTGGCCCCCGAGCCCGGGGAGTGCTGCGTGCGACTCGCCCCCGGCGGCCACGACGGCGACAGCCGGCCGGTCCGGGACCACTGACGCGAGGCGGGGCCGCCCGCCCGTCCGTCCCCGGACCGCCGCCCGGATGCCCGATGCCGCTTCCGGCGCAAGGATCGTGTGGGGGAGCGCGCTCCGCCGCCCGCGCGGAGCCCGCCCGTCACCGGTTGCTCGGTATCCGTCCGAGCTGGGGGAAGACGCCCGTTCCGGCGTTCCGACCGGAGCATTGCCATGTTGACCAAGCGCATACTGAACCGCCCTGCTCGTTCCGCGGAAACGGTGGCGCGTCCCGTCACCGCCGCCGATGCCGGCCTGCTGCTCATCAGGCTGGCCTTCGGCCTGCTGATGGCCGCCCACGGGGCCCAGAAACTCTTCGGGCTCTTCGGGGGCCCGGGCCTCACCGCGACCGGCAAGGGCTTCGCGGGCCTGGGCTATCGCCCGGGAAGGCTCTACGCAGTGATCGGAGGTCTGTCCGAGTTCCTCGGCGGCCTGGGTCTTGCTCTCGGGCTGCTGACGCCGCTGGCCGCCGCCGCCCTGATCGGTGTCATGATCAACGCGATGGCCACGGTCACCGGCGCCCATGGCCTGTGGGAAGCGGACGGCGGTGTGGAATACAGCGTCTGCATCGCGGTCGTCGCCCTGGCCGTGGCCGCCATCGGTCCTGGCCGGCTGGCCGTCGACCGCCTCTTCCTCTGGGGAGGCGGCGGCTGGAAGGAGGCGGCCTTCGCCCTCGGCCTGGGCGGCCTCGGCGCCGCGATCACGCTGAGCCTGTGAACCCGCGCCGGCCTTCGCTCCGGGCCGGCGCAACGCCCGAGCCGCCGAGCCAGGGCCGGTCACGCGCGGCGCAGGTGAACTCCGCATGATCGCTTCGCCGTTCGACGCGTCACACGTCCCGCTGAAATGACGGCGACACGGCGGCCGCCGCTCGCGCACGGCGCCCCCTTCACCAAGCTGGTGTCTTCTGCGAAGGAGACGCCACCGTGCGAATTTCTGACATCCAGCGCTGCGAGGTCCGGCCCGGACGACTCGTCGAATGGACGTTCAGCCCTGCGACCGTCCAGGCCGCGGCAGTGCTGCCGCCGGACCCGCGGCCGCCGGCGTACATCCAGGAGTCGCACATCCGGACGGCCCGTTCGGTGCGGGAGGACGGACTGTTCGTACCGACCTGGCTGGGCACCGCGTTCGACCTGCCGGGGCCGGCCGATCTCGACGCGCTGGAACGGGCGTTGCGCAGCTGGACGTTGCGTCACGAGACGCTGCGCAGCGGATTCCGGTGGGCCGAGGAGGAGATGCACCGGTTCACCCTCGACGAGGTCGACGTGTCCCTGCACCGGGAGGTGGTCGGCGACTTCGCCGACACCAATGCCCTGATCCGGTACCTGCAGGACCGATTCGACGTGGCGGCGGACGCGCTCGGCTGGCCGAACTTCATCTACACGGCGGTCGTCCGCGAGGACTCCACCAGCGTGTACATGGCCTTCGACCACACCAACGTCGACGCCTACTCGCTCCAGCGCATCCCCGACGAGATCCGCGAGTTGTACACCGCGGACGTCACGGGGCGGCCCGCGGCCGGCCCGCCTCCCGGCAGTTACGTCGACTTCTGCGAGCAGGAGCGGACGAGCGCGGACGGGATCGACGACACCCACGCGATCGTCGCCCGCTGGCGGGAGTTCATCGCCCGGTGCGACGGCAGGCTCCCGGAGTTCCCCGTCGACCTCGGTCTCCGGCCCGGATATGAGCTGCCCACCCAGAAGCTGATGTGCGAGCCGCTCGTCGACGCGGACGCCGCCGCCGCGTTCGAGGCGTACTGCAGGCCCTACGGCGGCAGCCTGGTGGGCGTTCTGGCCGCGACGAGCCTGATCGTCCACGAGCTGGGCGGGCAGCCGGTCTACCGCACTGTCGTGCCGTTCCACACCCGGCTGAAGTCGGCGTGGTCGGACTCCGTCGGCTGGTACGTCGGCGGCGCACCGATCGAGGTGCCCGCGGCGCGGAGTTTCGACTGCGCGCTCGCCACGGTCCGCGCCGAGCTGAAGGCCAACCGGTCGCTGGCGCGCATCCCGCTGGCCCGCGTACTGCGCCTGCTGGGCGCGGACTTCCGCCCGACCTCGCCCGACATGTACTCGATCGTCTCGTACGTTGACGCCCGCCCCACTCCCGGCTCCGGCCGCTGGGCCGAGCAGAAGGCGTACGGGCTGATCCGGGTGTCGTACGGCGATCAGGTGTGCGCCTGGGTCAACCGGCTGGACGAGGGCCTGTGGTTCGCCTGCCGCTACCCGGACACCGAGGTCGCGTACAAGAACGTGCGGCTGTACACGGAGAAACTGCGGGACTTGATCCTCTCCGTGCCCGCGCAGGACCGCCCCGCGCACGATCGGCTGCGGGCCGGGCAGCCGGTCTTCCTCTGACGAACTCCCGCCGATCGCACAGAAGTTCGTCAACTCCGTGGCCTCACGGGGTCAATTGGCGTCCAGCGGTGACCTCCGTTGGGCTGTACCGCCCCCGGCCGGACCAGGAATGTGGAATGCCCCGTCCCGCTACTGCTAGTGTCTGGCCGGTCACGCTAGGCAATCGATTCCGTTGTTCAGCAAAGGACTGAGGGTTCCATGCGCAAGTTCCAGCAGGTTGTGATCGCGGCAATGGCGGCCGGCGGCCTGTCCGCCATCGGCGTCGGCACGGCGGTCGCCGACAGCCCCGGCAACGGGCCGAAGGTGGCCGACTCCTACCGCCCCTACCAGGAGTGCAGCCCGCAGACGGTGGCCGAGAGCAACATCCCGGTCGGCGTGCTCGGGATCGCCGGCACCGTGGACACCACCTGCGCCCAGTACAACACCGCCAACACGGCTTTCATTCGCTGAGTCAGGCCCGTTGCGGCCGGTTCCCGGGCGCTCCCGCAGAGAAAGGCGCATCACATGTTCAGCAGGATGAAGATCGCGGCCGTCGCCGGGCTCGTGGGCGGCCTCACCGTGGCCTGCGCGGGTGTCACCCAGGCATTCGCCGCAAGTGGGCCGGCGCCCTGTGCCTCCGACCTCCAGGGCAACGTCAGGTGCTCGCAGCGGATCGTGGGTGAGGTGCCCGAGGGTGGCGTGATCCCTCATCAGGAGACCTGCGCGCGGGTGCAGCCCCTCACGCTGCCGGCCGCCGGCGGCAGCGGGGTCACCCGGCTCGGGCCCGAGGTCACCTGTGCTCCCGCGGCGAAGGGGGTGCCGCCGGAGAGGGGCGACGGGGACGAGGCGCTGTTCGGCCTGATGTCCTGAGTCCGGGGAGTCCGTAGCATTCCGGGCGTCCCGTCACCCCTCCGCCGCCGCTGAACTTGCTGACGCGACATGAAGGGTGTAGATCCGCCGGAACTACGTTGCGTGTGTATATGCTCACAATACGTAGTCGAGCCGGGCGCCTTGCCCGGGTACGAAAGGGTCTTACATGCGCAAGTTTCAGCGCGCTGCGCTCGTAGCGGCGGCGGTTGCCGGACTGTCCTTCCTTGGCGCCGGGGCCAGCTTCGCCGGCGAGAACGACGCGCCTCCGTCGATCAGCGCCGTGGCCAACTCCTCGGCCAACGCCGTCGCCGTCGGTGGTGGCTACTACACCCAGCCGCAGGGTCAGCCGGAGGAGCAGCCGCAGGCCCAGCAGGAGGGTCAGCCGGAGGAGCAGCCCCAGGCTCAGCCGCAGGAGGAGCAGAAGAACGACGAGCCCGAGCAGGGCTACGGCGAGCACGGCGAGGACAAGTAAGGAAGTACTCCGTCCAGCGGTGTCCGGGTGACACCGTGGCGAAGGCAGCCCGGGTGCGCGCCGGCCGTAACGGCACGCGCCCGGGCTGCGGCGATTCCACCGTCGGGTCGCGCCGGACCTCGAGTCCGGCCGACCGGGGCGTGGTTCAGGAATATCGGCCCGGGCGCACGCCGGTCAAAGGCGACGGCGTCCGGGCCTCCGTTTTGAGAGGGAAAGGGAAACGCAGCACATGTTCAACGCGCAGAAGATCGCCACCGTCACGGGGCTCGTGGGAAGTCTCGCCGTGCTCTGCCTCGGCGCCGGCCAGGCCTCCGCCGGCGGGCTCCCGAGTGGCTGCGGGAGCGCCGCGGAGAGTGGCGCCGTGTGTGTCCAGAAGAACGATTCCCACGTCGACAAGGACGGCACGCACGTCATCCAGCAGAATCAGGGCTGCTCGTCGGTCGACCGTCCGAACGTGATGTTCCCGGCGGACGAGGCCTCGGGCAAGGGCTCCGTCAGTACCGGACAGGACATCGACTGTTCCAACAAGGCGGAGTTGCCGAAGGGCTTCAAGAAGCCGCACGTCGACTTCTGAACGCCGCCGGCACGGCCGGTCCGAGCCGGGAAACGGCGAAAGCCCCGGTGCCCCGACCACTGGTCGGGGCACCGGGGCTCGCTGTCCGGTCTGCTACTCGCTGAACGCGCTGTTGCTGCAGCCCATGGACGAGCCGTTGGACGTCTTGTGGGCGCCCGGGTTGCCCTCGCCGTTCAGCAGGTTGCCGCCCAGGCCGCTGCCGATGCCGACGTTGCCGAGGATGTCGAGGTTCATGTCGTGCGACTTGCAGTTGGTGCTCTGCTCGATGTTGAACTCGTCGCCGCCCTTGCCGCCCCAGCCTTCGCCGGCGTGGGCGGCGCCGGTTCCGAGGAACCCGACGCTGGCGATGGTGGCGAGGAGGAGGGCGGCCGTGCGGAGCTTGTGCATGTGATCTCCCGGTGGAGTGAGGGGGGTCAAGAACGTGAGGGACGTCGATGGTCCCGGCGCCGGGCGCGGGGGCGCGGTGCCGGGACCATCACACTCCGGCGTCGGTGCGCCGGACCGGGGGCTCAGAACGCGCTGTTGTTGCAGCCCATGGTCGAGCCGTTGTGGGTGTTCTTGGCGCCCGGGTTGCCCTCACCGTTCAGGCCGTTGCCCAGCACGCCGTCGAGCAGGCCGACGTTGCCGAGGAGGTCGAGGTTCAGGTCGTGCGACTTGCAGTTGGTGCTCTGCTGGATGTTGAACCTGTCACCGTGGTCGCCGCCCTTGCCGCCGTCGGCGTGGGCCGTGCCGCCGACGAGTCCGATGCTGCCGAGGGCGGCGACCAGGACGGCAACGTTGCGAAGCTTGCGCATGTCATCTCCGGTGGAGTGGGGGTGTGCGATCTGTGGCAGATCGACGTTTTACAGTTACGGGAGATTAGTGCGAAATGCCCCAAATCGGGTGGCGACGCGCCGATCTTCGCGTCGCACCCCCGGAAAGTCCCGGCCGCGTCAGGGATGTGACGGACCGTCGGGTCCGGTGCCCGTGACAGACCGGGACGGGGCACCGGGGCCGGCGTCAGTACCGCTGGGCGCTGGCCAGGGAGTTCGACTGGCTGTTGGCCTGGGTGCAGTCGACGCCCCGGGTCTGGGCGGCGGCGAGCAGGGCGATCGGCACGTTCGCGTCGAGCAGGTTCTGCGGGCTGCACTCCTGGTACGGACGGAACAGGTTGCTCTGGGTCACCGGACCGCCCTGGTTGATCGTCTGCGGGGCGCCCTGCGGGGTCTGCTGGGCCTGGGGGGTGATCTGGGGGCTGATCTGCGGGTTCAGCTGGGGGTTGACCTGAGGGGTGACCTCGGCGCCCCGCTCCGGGGTCGCCTGCTGCGGGGCCGCCTGCTGTGCGGCCGGCGAGCCGTAGGTCTGCGCGGTCGCCTGGGAGGAGGTGGCCGAGGCGGCCTGGGCGTCCGGCTGTGATACGGGTGGCGGCACGGTCCCGTTGTAGGTGGCGGGGGCGGCGGAGCTCGGGCCGGCGCCGACGGCGGACAGACCGCCCGCAGCTGCGATGACGAGCGCGACGTGGTGAAGCTTGCGCATGGAATCCTCGGCCCTTCGTTGACCTGTGCGCGGAACCTGGTGAAACGCTGATGGGGCGGCACGGCTTTCGCTGTCCCGCCGCTCGGTGCGGCCGACGGTCGCTGTGGACCGTCGAGTCCGGCCCGTGGGGAACGAGGCGGGAACAGTCGCGGATACGGCCACCCGTCCGGGGTCACCCATTCGACGCAAAGACAAGGACCGGCATATGCCGTAACGCCCCACCCGGGAATGCGGCAAATGGGTGACAGGCCTTCGGGTGCCGTGACCACGGCGCGGAAATTCTCGTTCCGACGGGGAGAAGGCAGCGGTATGGACTCGACTCGAAAAGGGCGAGGAATTTCGCTGCCCGCTCCCACGCGACGTCCGCGTGCCGGTCAGGAGTAACGCTGCTGACGGTGCGGTGTGAATATCGCATCGACTGCGCGTGTGGCGGCACCGAACGCAATTGCTTTCCCTTTTCAGGTATCGAAGGGCCGAGGGTTTCATGCGCAAGCTTCACAAGGCCGCGCTCGTTGTAGCGGCGGCCGGCGGTCTGTCCGTCATCGGCGTGGGCGTCAGCCATGCCGATTCACCAGTCGGGCAGGGCAGCGCCGCTCCGGCGCCGGCCCCGCAGCCGGCTCCGCAGGCCTACGCCCCGGCCCCCGCTCCACAGCCGGCGCCTCAGGCGGTCGCCCCGGCCCCGGCCCCGGCCCCGGCCCCCCAGGCCTACGCTCCGGCTCCACAGCAGGTGCCACAGCAGGCGCCGCCGGCTTACGCCCCCGCTGCGCAGCCGGCCCCCCAGGTCTACGCTCCGCCTCCGCAGCAGGCCGCCCCGCAGGCGCCCCAGCAGACCGGTTACGCCTCGGCGTCGGCGGTGTCGCAGGGCTCGGCCCAGGCCACCGTGTCGCCGTACGCGCCGCAGCAGCCGTACGCGCAGCAGGCGCCGTACGCGCAGCAGGCGCCGTACCCGCAGCAGCAGCCCTACCAGCAGCCCGCGCCGTACCAGCAGGCCGCCCCCGCGCAGCCGGCGCAGGTCGTTCCGCAGGTGATGCCCCAGGTCATGCCTCAGGTCGCCCCGCAGGTGGCCATGCCCCAGGCCGCCCAGGAGCCCCCGGCGCACGTCGCCCCGCAGGTGAACCCGCAGGTCAACCCCCAGGTGAACCCGCTCGTCAACCCGATCATCGCGCCCGGGGGCGGGCCGGGGCTGTCACCGGTCGGCCTCGGCCAGGTCGCGGCGCCGCCCGTCGGCCAGCTCGGACTGCCCCGGCTCGGCTGACCGCGCCCCTCGCGGACGCCCGCGTCCCACCCGATCCGTACCCGTCGCAGATTCCAGACTCCCGAACAACGGAGAACCCATGCGCAAGTTGCACAAGGCCGTCCTCTTGGGCGCCATGCTCGGCACCGTCGGCTCGCTCGGCGCCAACACCGCCTTCGCCCACGGTGAGCCCGGCCACGACTTCGACGTCACGCAGGGCGTCGAGTGCCGCTCGCACGACATGAACATCGAGGTGCTCGGCAGCGTCGGCGCGCTCACCGGCGCCGCGAGCAACCTGCTGAACGGCGAGGGCAACCCCGGGGCGCAGCAGAGCCACCTCGGCTCGGACATGGGCTGCAACAACCAGGCGTTCTGACCGGCCCCGGGCAGCGGCGGACCGGCACGGACCGGCCGGAGGGCGCCCGCGAATCAGGGATTCGCGGGCGCCCCGCGCTGTTGCGGGGCGAGTGGCCCGGCGTTGCAATCGAGTGTGTGGCATTTTGGCGGCGACGGGTCCGCCGGCCGCCCCGCTCCCGGGACGGGGGCCGGCCGCAAAGGGCTCAAGAACGACGCGCTGGGCATGTTCTCCTCGGTGGTCATCGGGCTTGCCTCCACCGCCCCCGCCTACAGCCTCGCCGCCACACTGGGCCTGATCGTCGCGGCGGTGGGCCTGCAGGCACCGATCGTCATCATGCTGTCGTTCGTCCCGATGCTGCTGATCGCGTACGCCTTCCGGGAACTCAACGCGAGCAACGCCGACTGCGGGACGACCTTCACCTGGGCGACCCGCGCCTTCGGCCCCCGCACCGGCTGGATGGGTGGCTGGGGCATCGTCGTCGCCAACGTCATCGTCATGGCGAGCCTCGCCGAGATCGCGGGCACCTACAGCTTTCGGCTGGTGGGCCTGGACGGGCTGGCGGAGGACCGATTGTGGACCACCGTCGCCGGCATCGCCTGGATCGTCGTGATGACCACGGTCTGCTACGTCGGCATAGAGTTCTCCGCCGCCCTGCAGCGCTGGCTGCTCTGCATGGAAGTGGGGATGCTGCTGGTCTTCGCCGTCGCCGCGCTGGTCAGGGCTTACACCGACGCCCCGTCCACCGCGATCCATGTCTCCGCCTCCTGGTTCAACCCCTTCGAGGTGACCTCGGTGAAGGGGCTCACCTCGGGTCTCCTGGCCGGGGTCTTCATCTACTGGGGCTGGGACACCGCCGTCTCGATCAACGAGGAGACGGTCGACAGCACCCGCATCCCCGGCCGCGCCGCGGTCATGTCCACCGTGCTGCTGCTGATCCTGTACGCGCTGGTGTCCACCTCGGCGCAGGCCTTCGCGGGAACCGGCGGCTCGGGTGTCGGGCTGGGGAACGCCGACAACTCGGACGACGTCTTCTCCGGGCTCGGCGAGGCCGTCTTCGGAAGCGGCGACACGGGTCTGGTGCTGTCGAGACTGCTGATCCTCATGGTGCTGACCTCGGCGCTGGCGTCCACCCAGACCACCATCCTGCCCCTGGCCCGGACCGTCTTCTCCATGGCGGTCCACAAGGCCGTCCCCGCCCGGTTCGCCCGGGTGCACCGCAGGTTCCTCACCCCGACCTGGTCGACCGTCGGAATGGGCGCGGTCTCGATCGGCTTCCTCGTGCTGCTGGCCTCCTTCAGCGGGAACGCGCTGGCCGACTCGGTCGACTCGGTCGGCCTGGCGATCACGTTCCACTACGGCCTGACCGGCTTCGCCTGCCTCTGGTACTACCGCAAGATCCTCGACCGCAGTACCAAGGACCTCGTCTTCAAGGGTGTGCTGCCGGGTCTGGGCGGGCTGATCATGCTCGTCCTGTTCCTCTACGCCACCTATGTCTACGCGGCCCCGGACTACGGTGCGACCAGCGTCGACCTGCCGCTCTTCGGGCCGACCGGCGGCGTCACCGTCATCGGTCTCGGCGCCCTGCTGCTCGGTCTCCTGCTGATGCCGGTGGTCACCCGCGGGCACGGGGTGGCCCTCAAGCTGCAGCGGAGCCTGCTGCCGCGGCGCCTGCCACCGCACACCGCCCTCGACTCGGCGAGCCGCTACCTGCCCGCCGACAACGGCTCCGGGGTGGGCGGCGACTGGTACGACGTGATCCCCCTGTCGGGCACCAGGGTCGGCCTCGTCGTCGGGGACGTGCTCGGGCACGGCCTGCGCGCCGCCGCCACGATGGGCCGCCTGCGCACCGGGGTGCGCGTCCTGGCCCGTCTCGACCTGACCCCGGACGAACTGCTGTCCCGCCTTGACGACCTGGTCGAGCAGACCGCGCACGAGCGCGGGGACGGCCACGGCGGCCCGGCCCTCGCGAAGTCACAGGCGGACGAGGCGAGGGGCGTGACCTGCCTGTACGCGGTGTACGACCCGGTCTCCGGGCAGTGCAGCCTGGCGCGGGCCGGGAACCCGGTGCTGGCGGTCGTCGACCCGCACACGGGTGCCGTCTGCTATCCGGAGCTGCCCCCCGGACCACCGCTGGGCGTCGGCGGTGTGCCCTACCAGAGCGCGGAGCTGCGGCTGCCGCCGGGCAGTCTCGTCGCCCTGTGCACGGACGGCCTGCTGCAGGCCACCGCCGGCCGTGCCGCCGGGCTCGCGCGGCTGTCCGGGATCTTCGCCGGTGACCGGACGTCCCTGGACCGGCTCTGCGACCGGGCGGTGACCGCCCTGCTGCCCGGGCCGGTCGACGTGGACGCCACGCTGCTCGTGGCCCGCACCCGGCTGCTCGACCGGAGTCAGTTCACCCAGTGGGAGCTGCCGCCCGACCCGGCCGGGGTGGCCGGCATCCGCACCGCCGTCAGCAAGCAGCTGCGGGACTGGGGCCTTGAGGACCTGGCGTTCACCAGCGAGCTCATCGTCAGCGAACTGGTCACCAACGCCATCCGCTACGTCGGCGGCCCGATCCAGGTGCGTCTGATCCGCGACCGGACGTTGATCTGCGAGGTCTCCGACACCGGCCACACCACGCCCAATCTGCGCCATGCCGCGAGCGACGACGAGGGCGGCCGGGGCCTGTTCATCATCGCCCAGATGACCCACCACTGGGGCACCCGCTACACCCCCACGGGCAAGACCCTCTGGACCGAGCAGGACCTGCCGTCGCCGGACGGCCAGTCCCCCGGAATCCCGGGGGACTGAGCGGGCGCGGGCGCCCCGACCAGCCGCTTTCTCGACCGGAGGGGGCGCCTCGTGCCGGTTCGCGCCGGTCAGTTGAAGCAGCCGGGGACCGGGGTCGGGCTGGTCGCGCAGTTGTTGGGGGTGTTGTTGATGACCGTGCTGAGGGTCAGGTTCACGGTGCCGTGGTCGTTGGAAATGCCGCCCGGGTTGGTGCCGTGGGCGGTGTTGTTGCTGATGTTGCTGATGCTGATCGTGGAGGTGCCGCCGGGTGCGTTGGGTACGCCGTTGGCGAGGCCGCCGCCGGTGTTCGCCTCGTTGCTCCTGATGTTGCTGGCGCGGACCGTGAGCTGTCCGATGTTGGCGATGCCGCCGCCCGCGACGTCGGCCTTGTTGCTCGAGATGTTCGAGGCGGTGACGGTCAGATTGCCGTCGCTGACGAGGCCGCCGCCGTTGTTGTTGGCGTGGTTGTTCGAGACCACGCTGGCGTTG
This sequence comes from Streptomyces sp. NPDC005706, assembly GCF_040631045.1. NCBI lineage: Bacteria > Bacillati > Actinomycetota > Actinomycetes > Kitasatosporales > Streptomycetaceae > Streptomyces > Streptomyces sp. NPDC005706. Next base: position 468,539 of record NZ_JBEXYS010000001.1, read on the forward strand.
ATCGTCGTGGTGGAGCCCTTGAAGTTGCTGACACCGCCACCGAAGTCGGCCTCGTTGTTCCGGATCACGACTGCGTTGGCGTTCAGGGTGCCGTTGCCCGTGACGACGATGCCGCCGCCCGCCCCCGGCGCGATCGGGTTACCCGCGGCGTCGCCGTGGGCGATGCTGAGCGCCCGCAGGGTCAGGTTGCCGCCGTTGACGGTGATGATGCGGAACTTCGGGTCACTGGGCCCCGTGTTGGCACGGGTGATGAGGGCGCCGTTGCCGTTGACAACGATCTGCGAGGTGATGGGGGGCAGCGCGGCGGTCAGCGAGTACGGGCAGCTGGGCGCCAAGTTCAGAGTGTCGCTCCCCGGGGTGCTGTTGGCCGTGTTGATCGCGTTGACAAGGGCGGTCTGGCTGCACCCCACCGGCAGGACGGCGGCCGACGCGGCGGGGGCCAGCGCGGTCTGGGCGAGGGTGGCGGCCGCGCCTATGCACAGCACCTGGGCGGTCCGGGCGAGTGACTTCCGAGTGAGCATGGGGGTCCTTTCCGAGTCGTGCCCGCCGCGAGCGTCCGGCCGTACCGAAGGGCCCTGGACCATCTCGGGCAGGGGGTCGGAACAGCACTCCCCGCAGGCGCGCCCGGGCTCGCCCGTTACCGGTCGGTTTCCATCCGATGGTCCTGTGCCGTGCGTCCGATGGCCGTACCGGGCTTGCCTTCCGGCGACCGCTGCGCTGCCGGCGCGGGCCCTTACCCGCCGGGACCGCACGCGAAAGGCCCGCCGGAGGGTTCCGGCGGGCCTTTCGAGGCTGATGTCCGCTCAGGCGGCCTGGGCGTACTTCGGGTTCGGGCCGTACTGGTTGGTCTCCGGCTTGCCCTCGGTGGCCAGGAAGACGATCAGGATGATCGCGCCGACCAGCGGGATCGCGCCGATCAGGATCCACCAGCCCGAGCGGTCCGTGTCGTGCAGCCGGCGGACGGCGACGCCGAGGCCGGGCAGCAGGGTGGCGAGCGAGTAGATGATCGCGGGGACGCTCGAGCCGATGGCGGCGTCGATGATCGCCAGCACGATGCTGATGATGATGTTGAACAGGAAGAACATCCAGTATTCCTGCCGCCGCGCGCGGCCGCTGAACACGGCGTACTTCTTCAGGACGTCGATGTACCAGTGCATGGTTGTCCCCCCAGGAATTCAAGCTCAGTTGGCTTCCCATCGAACCAGTCACGGTGACTTGAAACCATGTCTTTGGCGTGGGCGGGTCAATGTGTTACCCGGCTGTGGTCGTTCGGTGACAGGGGGGTCCCGGCGGCGGCCGGGCGGGTGTCCGGCCAGTCGAAGACACGCTGTTCGAACAGGGCCCGGCCCAGCGGCTCGCAGTGCAGGTGCGCACCCTCCTGGGCCGCGCGCCCGCCGCGCACGACGGGCGGCGGGCGACCGGCCACGGGACCATGGGGGAGGGGCGGGTGCCGACATCCGACGGGAGGACTCCCATGGCGCAGCAGACGGAGGCGAAGGCACCGACCCGCAAGCCCGCCGGCGCGGGCGGCGTGTTCCTCTCGTTCGCCCCCTGGATCATCTTCGGAGTGGTCGCCGCCCCCAGCACCTGGGAGTACGCCGCGCTCGCCGCGCTGATCGCCGCGATCGTGCTGTCGGGGAGGGACACGCTCCGGGGCAGGTTCTTCGTCCTGGACATGGTCGGCATCGTGTTCTTCGCGGTCATCACGGTCCTGGCGCTCGCCCTGGACCGCTCGCAGCTCATCTGGCTGGAGACCTACGCCCAGGTCATCTCCAACGGCGTCGTGGCCGTCGTCGCGCTGGGGTCGCTGTTCGCCGACCCCTTCACGGCGCAGTACGCCCGGCAGCAGACACCCCGCGAATACTGGGACTCGCCCGTCTTCGCGCACATCAACCGGGTGCTGACCGCGGCCTGGGGCGTGGTCTTCGCCCTCATGGCGCTCTCCACCTGGCTGGCCGTCCGGAACCCGTCCATGGACGACTGGTTCAACTGGGTCGTCCCGATCGCCCTGCTGGTCGGCGTCGTCAAGTTCACCGAGCGCTATCCCGAGTCGTACAAGGCACGCGTGACTTAGAGTCCGGGCCCTGGCGCATCCGTCGGGGCGTTCGCCGCGTCTACCCGGGTATGGACCTCGACAAGCCGCCCGCCCAGCCCCAGTACCCGGAAGGGTGCCTGGCCGTGGCGATCCGCGTTCCGGTGCGGATCGTCGTGCTCGTGCTGGTGGTGCCGGTGCGGCTGGTGTGGGACGCGCTGACCGTCGCCGGGCGGTTCCTGTCCCGCTCGGTGCTGCGCCCGCTCGGGCGCGCGCTGCGGTGGCTCGGCCGGGCCCTGTTCGTATGGCCGTTCGCCGCGCTGTGGCGGTGGGTCGTGGTGCCCGCCGGGAAGGCGCTCGGGTGGCTCGGGAACGTGTTCGTCGTCGTACCGGCGCTCTGGCTCCACCGGTACGTGCTGACCCCACTCGGGCACGGTCTCGCCCGGGGCGCGCGGGCGGTCGGGGCCGCTCTGGATTGGCTGTACGCGCGCGTGCTGGCCCCCGTCGGGCGGGGGACCGCCTGGCTGCTGAGGGGCGCCGGCCTGTTGCTCGCGGCGGCCGGGGCGGGGGTGTTCGCCGTCATCGCCTGGCTGGCGCGGTACTTGCTGGTCGTCCCGGCGCGGTGGCTGTACGCGTGGGTGCTCGCGCCCGTGGGCCGGGCGCTGGCGTGGCTCGTGGCCGCCGTCGTCACGGGGCTCGGTGCCGTCCTGTACTGGACGGCACGCGTCCTGCTCGTTCTGCCCGCCCTGGCCCTGTGGCGCCGGGTGCTCGTGCCCGCGGGCCGGGTCCTGGCCGTCGTCGTGCGGGAGACCGGTGAGGCCCTCAGGCACGCCTGGCGGATCGCCGGGCGGATCTCCCGGGTCGTGGGGCGGGTGCTCGGGACCCTCTTGCGGTGGATCTTCGTGGAACCGGTGCGCCGGGTGTACCGGACGGTCCTCACCCCCGTCGGGCACGTCGTCCGGGACCATGTGCTGCGGCCCGCCGCGGCGGCGACGCGCGTGGTGGGGCGGAGCGTACGGCAGGCGCTGGCCGCAGCCCGGGACACCGTGCGGCAGGTCCGCGCGGACCTCCGGCGGGCGCTGCTCGGCGAGCCCGGGCCGCCGGCCGCTGTGGACCGGCGGGAACCCGGGGGCCGCGGGACACGTACTCTTGGTAGGAGTACCACCGCACTCACGAAGGACTAGGACACTGGGCAAGCGACAGCCCGAAGGCCCGCCGCCCGCACCCGCGGTGCAGCGCATCCGACTGCGCTACACCAAGCGCGGCCGCCTCCGGTTCACCAGCCACCGTGACTTCCAGCGCGCCTTCGAGCGTGCGCTGCGCCGCGCCGAGGTGCCCATGGCGTACTCGGCGGGGTTCACACCGCATCCGAAGGTGTCGTACGCCAATGCCGCACCCACCGGCACGGGCAGTGAGGCGGAGTACCTGGAGATCGCGCTGACCGCGGCGCGGGACCCCGAGACCCTGCGCGTCCTCCTCGACGAGTCGCTGCCCACCGGGCTGGACATCGTCGACGCGGTCGAGGCACGGACCTCGGGACTCGCCGACCGGCTCACGGCCTCCGTATGGGAGCTGCGACTGGACGGCGTCGACCCGCTCGACGCCGGGCGCGCGGTGGAGGCCTTCATCAAGGCCGACACCGTCGAGGTGCAGCGCATGACCAAGAACGGCGTCCGTACCTTCGACGCCCGCCCGGCGGTCGCGAACCTGGAAACACACAGTTCGCGGGCTGATGGGCCGACCGACCAGCCCTGTGCGATACTGCGGCTGGTTGTTCGGCACGTGACGCCTGCCGTACGACCCGACGACGTCCTGTCCGGTCTCCGCGCCGTGGCCGACCTGGCGCCGCCGGTCCCCGCAGCGGTGACCAGGCTGGCGCAGGGGCTGCTCGATGAAGAGACCGGCACGGTGACCGACCCGCTCGCGCCCGACCGCGAGGCAGCCGAGGCCCTGACGGCCGCACCGGCCGCCGCCGCGACGACGCCGACGCCGGAAGGTTCCGCGTAGGGACGGACGTCGTAGCGCAGCCCTCGTACTCGGGAGCCACCTGGGTCGGGCAGCGCACCGACCAGAAGACTTTCGCCAGGCCGTACCGACAAGGCGTACGGAACCGGCGAGACAGGACACAGAGTGCTCCCGTGCGGCGCCCGCGCCCCGGACGGCGGTCACCGCGCATCGCGCGGACCGCGGACGTCAACGGTGAACGGTCCCTCGAGACCGTCGCCGGACCAGGCGCGGCGCCCGGGAGCCTGACGGGAGAAACGCCCGCATGCTCGAACCGACCGAACCCAACGAGGGTTCCGAACTGAACACGCCGAGCGACACCCTGCCGCCGCGCAGGCGTCGCCGTGCCGCTTCCCGCCCGGCGGGCCCGCCCGGTGCCGCCGGGGCCCCCGCCGAGGTCACCGTGCCGGCCGTACCGGCCGCGGAAGCGGATGAGATCGCCGAGGCGGAGACCGCGGAGGCACCCGCCGCGGCCGAGGAGGCCGCGCCCCCCGCCCGGGCCCGCCGCCGGGCCACCCGCCGTGCCGCCGCGCCGGCCGGGTCGCCGGCCGCCGCCGAGGCCGCCGAGACGGTCGTACCGGCCGCCGAGGCAGCCGGGTCCGCCGCGCCGGCCGAGGCGGTCGAGACCGCTGGGACCGCCGAGGAACCCGCGGCGCCCCGGACCCGCCGTCGGGCGACGCGCCGTGCCGCCGCGCCTGCCGGAACCCCGGCCGAGGCGGAGGCCGTGGTGCCCGCCGCCGGGACCGAGGCGAAGGCGGAGGCAGCCGTGGAGTCCGAGTCCGAGGCCGCCGCCCCGGCTCGCCCGCGTCGCCGTGCCACCCGGCGCGCCTCCGCGCCCGCCGGTGAGCCGAAGGCCACCGAGACTCCCGAGGTCGCCGAGGCGGCTCCCGCCGCAGAGGCCGCCCCCGCCGCCGAGGCCCCGGCCGCCGAGGCTCCCGCCGCGACGGAGGAGGCCGCGCCCGCCGGCCGTACCCGCCGCCGGGCGACCCGCCGTGCTTCCGCGCCCACCGGAACCCCGGCCGCCGCCGAGACCACCGAGCGCGTCGTGACGGCCGCCGCCCCCGAGGCGGAGGCAGCGGCGGAGGAGCCCGCGCCCGCCCCGGCCGCCGAGGAAGCCGCTCCGCGCCGTACCCGCCGCCGCGCCACCCGCGGTGCCGCCGCGTCCGCCGACGCTCCCGCGGCCGAGGAGGCCACCGCGGCCGCCGACCGGCCCGCCGAGGAGACCAAGGCTCCCGAGGCGCCGCAGACCCCCGCCGCCGAGGCCCCCGCCGAGGAGGGTGCCCCGCGTCGCCGTCGCCGGGTCGTCCGGCAGGCCGCGACCGGATTCGCCGCTCCCGCGCAGACCGAGGCCGACGAGGCCGGAGCGCCGCGCCGCCCGGCCCGGCCCGCCGTGGCCGTGTTCCAGGCGCCGGTGTTCGCCGAGCCGCAGTTCCAGACCCCGCAGCGGGCCGCCGCCCAGGCCGCGGCCGAGGCCGCCGTGACGGAGGAGCCCGAGGAGGAGACCGAGGAGGAGACCGAGGCGCACCCGGAGGAGCGCGCCGAGGCGGGCGCGCGCCGCCGCCGTCGCCGCCGGGGTGCCGCCGCCGAGGAGACTCGGCCCGCCGAGGCCGAGGAGCCGGAGGAGGCCGAGGAGGCCGCCGAGGACCTCGCCGAGGGTGACGAGGGCGACGAGGCCGAGGGCTCCGAGGAGTCCGGTTCGCGCCGCCGTCGCCGCCGGGGCGGCCGTCGCCGTCGCCGTGGTGACGCCGCCGACGGCGAGGCCGGTGAGGGCGCGGACGCCGAGTCCGACGAACTCGCCGCCGAGCAGGCCGCACAGGACGCCGAGGACACCGCCGAGCAGGAGGACGAGGACTCCGAGGAGGCCCGGGACGAGGAGTCCGGGGGCTCCAGCTCCAGCCGCCGGCGCCGTCGCCGCCGTCGCCGTGCCGGTGAGAGCGGCGGCGAGGCCGAGCCGTCCACCGACGACCCGGAGCGCACGGTCGTCAGGGTCCGCGAGCCCCGCAAGCCCGCCGAGCCGTCCGACGAGGTGCAGTCCATCAAGGGCTCGACCCGTCTGGAAGCCAAGAAGCAGCGTCGCCGCGAAGGCCGCGAGCAGGGCCGCCGCCGCGTCCCGATCATCACCGAGGCCGAGTTCCTGGCCCGCCGCGAGGCCGTCGAGCGCGTGATGGTCGTGCGCCAGCACGGCGAGCGCACCCAGATCGGCGTGCTCGAGGACGACGTGCTGGTCGAGCACTACGTCAACAAGGAGCAGTCGACCTCGTACGTCGGCAACGTCTACCTGGGCAAGGTCCAGAACGTGCTGCCGTCGATGGAGGCCGCCTTCATCGACATCGGCAAGGGCCGCAACGCCGTCCTGTACGCCGGTGAGGTCAACTTCGGGGCGCTCGGCATGGCCAACGGGCCGCGCCGTATCGAAGCCGCCCTCAAGTCCGGCCAGTCGGTCCTCGTCCAGGTGACGAAGGACCCCATCGGCCACAAGGGCGCCCGCCTGACCAGCCAGGTCTCCCTCCCGGGCCGCTACCTCGTGTACGTGCCCGAGGGCTCGATGACCGGCATCAGCCGCAAGCTGCCCGACACCGAGCGGGCCCGGCTGAAGACCATCCTCAAGAAGATCGTCCCCGAGGACGCGGGCGTCATCGTGCGCACCGCCGCCGAGGGCGCGAGCGAGGACGAGCTGCGCCGTGACGTCGAGCGGCTCCAGGCGCAGTGGGAGGAGATCCAGAAGAAGGCCAAGAGCGGCAACGCCCCGACGCTGCTCTACGGCGAGCCGGACATGACCGTCCGGGTCGTCCGCGACATCTTCAACGAGGACTTCTCCAAGGTCGTCGTCAGCGGCGACGAGGCGTGGCAGACCATCCACGGCTACGTCTCGCACGTGGCGCCCGACCTCGCCGAGCGGCTGTCGAAGTGGACCAGCGAGGTCGACGTCTTCGCCACCTACCGGATCGACGAGCAGCTCGCCAAGGCGCTGGACCGCAAGGTCTGGCTGCCGAGCGGTGGTTCGCTGGTGATCGACCGGACCGAGGCGATGGTCGTCGTCGACGTCAACACCGGCAAGTTCACCGGTCAGGGCGGCAACCTCGAGGAGACGGTCACCAGGAACAACCTGGAGGCGGCCGAGGAGATTGTGCGCCAGCTCCGGCTGCGCGACCTCGGCGGCATCATCGTCATCGACTTCATCGACATGGTGCTCGAGTCCAACCGGGACCTGGTGCTGCGCCGCCTGCTGGAGTGCCTGGGCCGGGACCGGACCAAGCACCAGGTGGCCGAGGTGACCTCGCTCGGCCTGGTGCAGATGACCCGCAAGCGGGTCGGCCAGGGCCTGCTGGAGTCGTTCTCCGAGACCTGCGTCCACTGCAACGGCCGCGGTGTCATCGTCCACATGGAGCAGCCGGCCGCGGCCGGCGGCGGTGGCGGCGGCAAGCGCAAGAAGCGCGGCCGGGGCGGCGACGCGCAGGAGCACGTGCACGAGACCGCCGCCGTGGCGGTGGAGACCGGCGAGGCCGTCGAGCCCGAGGTGGAGACCGCCGTCGAGGTGGCCGCCGAGCTCGCCGAGCCCGTCGCACTGCCCGGGCCGGACTTCGCGCCGGACGAGGAGCTGTACAGCAGCGTCGCCGAGGCGGAGGCGGCGGCCGGCCGCGGTCGTTCCCGCCGCCGCGCGAGCCGCCGGGCCTCGGCACCGGCGGGCGCGCCGAAGGCGGAGCGGGCCCCGAAGGCGGAGAAGGCCGCGGAGACCGAGAAGGCTCCGAGGACGGAGGCGGCCGTGGCCGCCGCCGCGCCGACCGCCCAGGACGTCACCGCCGAGGAGGCGGCGGCGCGCCCGGTACTGCCCGAGCCCGCCGCGGAGGCGCTGGCCGAGCCGGCGGCCGCCGAGGACCAGATGATCCCGGAGCCGCAGGCCGAGCCCGTCGCCGAGGAGGCCGCGCCCAAGGGCCGTACGCGCCGCCGGGCGACCCGGAAGGTGTCGGCGCCCGCCGGTTCCCCCGCGGGAGCCGAGGCCGCCGTGGTGACGGTGTCCGAGACCGCGCCCGCGGCCCCGGTGGAGCAGCCCGCGGCCGAGGCCCCGGCTCCGGCCGCGGAGGCGGAGAGCGCCGCCCCGGCCCGCCCGCGCCGCCGCGCCGTGCGCAAGGCCACCGCGCCTACCGCGTCCGAGGAGACGGCCGTGACGGTCGTCCCGTCGGCCGCGGCGGAGGAGCCCCCGGCCGCCGCTGAGACGGTGACCGAGGCGCCGGTGACCGAGGAGACCGTCGAGGAGGCGGCTCCGGCCAAGAAGACGGCTCGCAAGACCGCCAAGAAGGCCACGGCGAAGAAGGCGGCCACCAAGAAGACCGCGGCCAAGAAGACGGCCGCCAAGAAGACGACGGCCAAGAAGGCGGCCAAGACCGCCAAGACGGCCGCCGCCAAGACGACGGCGAAGAAGACCACCACGGTCCCCGCCGGCGACGAGGGCTGACGCCCCGGGATGTGGGGCCGGTCCACGTGACCGGCCCCACATCCGCCGGGCCCGGTTTGACCCCTTCGGCCGTGGCCCCGTAACCTTGACCGTCGGCGTGTCGAGTGACACGCCACATCCCCGTAAACCTCTTCCTCCCGGGTGCCTCGGTGGCCGGGAGAGGCCGTCCGTGTTCATGCCCGGGCGGCTGGACTGCGGGGGTGCCGTTCCCGAGCGAGAGAGTGAGATCCGCGTGTACGCCATCGTGCGCAGCGGTGGTCGCCAGCACAAGGTTGCTGTCGGCGACATCGTTGAGGTTGACAAGATTTCCACCGCCAAGGTTGGCGACACGGTCGAGCTCTCGACCCTGCTCGTTGTCGACGGCGACGCTGTGACCAGCGACCCGTGGGTGCTGGCCGGCATCAAGGTCCAGGCCGAGGTCGTGGACCACCACAAGGGCGTCAAGATCGACATCCTTCGTTACAAGAACAAGACCGGCTACCGTCGTCGTCAGGGCCACCGCCAGCAGTACACGGCGATCAAGGTCACTGAGATCCCCGCGGCTGCGAAGTAAGGGACTGAGGAGAAATGGCACACAAGAAGGGCGCATCGTCCACCCGGAACGGTCGCGACTCCAATGCCCAGCGGCTCGGCGTGAAGCGCTTCGGCGGTCAGGTCGTCAACGCGGGTGAGATCCTGGTCCGCCAGCGCGGCACCCACTTCCACCCGGGCGCCGGCGTCGGCCGTGGCGGCGACGACACGCTGTTCGCGCTGCAGCCCGGTGCGGTGGAGTTCGGTACCCACCGTGGCCGCAAGGTCGTGAACGTCGTTCCGGTCGCCTGACCCGAGCGTTCCGTTCGAACCTTTCGCGAGGCGGACCTCACTTCCCGGTCGGGAAGGCGGGTCCGCCTTTCGCGTGTTACGCAAGAGACATCACCGTAGTTCTGGAGGCATGAACCATGACCACCTTCGTGGACCGCGTCGAGCTGCATGTCGCCGCGGGTAACGGAGGCCACGGCTGTGCCTCCGTCCACCGTGAGAAGTTCAAGCCGCTCGGCGGCCCGGACGGCGGCAACGGCGGCCGTGGCGGCGACGTGATCCTGACTGTCGACCAGTCGGTCACCACGCTGCTCGACTATCACCACTCCCCGCACCGCAAGGCGACCAACGGCAAGCCCGGCGAAGGCGGCAACCGCTCCGGCAAGGAGGGCCAGGACCTGGTCCTGCCCGTGCCGGACGGCACCGTCGTCCTGGACAAGGCCGGCAACGTGCTCGCCGACCTGGTCGGCCACGGCACCTCGTACATCGCCGCGCAGGGCGGCCGGGGCGGCCTCGGCAACGCGGCGCTGGCCTCCGCCCGCCGCAAGGCGCCCGGCTTCGCGCTGCTCGGCGAGCCGGGGGACCTCCAGGACATCGTCCTGGAGCTGAAGACGGTCGCGGACGTGGCCCTGGTGGGTTACCCGAGCGCGGGCAAGTCCTCGCTGATCTCGGTGCTCAGCGCGGCCAAGCCGAAGATCGCCGACTATCCGTTCACCACCCTGGTGCCCAACCTGGGCGTGGTCACGGCCGGTTCGACCGTCTACACCATCGCCGACGTGCCCGGTCTGATCCCGGGCGCCAGCCAGGGCAAGGGCCTGGGCCTGGAATTCCTGCGCCACGTGGAGCGGTGCAGCGTGCTGGTGCATGTGCTGGACACCGCGACCCTCGAGTCCGAGCGCGACCCGGTCTCCGACCTCGACATCATCGAGGAGGAGCTGCGGCAGTACGGCGGCCTGGACAACCGGCCCCGGATCGTCGTCCTGAACAAGGTCGACGTGCCGGACGGCAAGGACCTCGCCGAGATGGTCCGCCCCGATCTGGAGGCGCGCGGTTACCGCGTCTTCGAGGTGTCGGCGGTGGCCCACATCGGGCTGCGGGAGCTGTCCTTCGCGCTCGGCGAGCTGATCGCGAAGGCGCGCGCCGCCCGGCCCAAGGAGGAGGCGACGCGGATCGTCATCAGGCCGCAGGCCGTGGACGACGCGGGCTTCACGGTCACCCGCGAGGACGCCGGCGGTGAGCCGCTGTTCCGGGTGCGCGGCGAGAAGCCCGAGCGCTGGGTGCGGCAGACCGACTTCAACAACGACGAGGCCGTCGGCTACCTCGCCGACCGCCTGAACCGCCTCGGTGTCGAGGAGCGGCTGATGAAGGCGGGCGCCCGCGTCGGCGACGGCGTGGCCATCGGGCCCGAGGACAACGCGGTCGTCTTCGACTGGGAGCCGACCGCCATGGCCGGCGCCGAGATGCTGGGCCGGCGCGGCGAGGACCACCGCTTCGACGCGGCCCGGCCGGCCGCCCAGCGGCGGCGCGACAAGCAGGCCGAGCGGGACGAGGCGCTGCGCGAGTACGACGAGTTCGACCCGTTCGAGTAGGACCGGGCGGGCGCGGAGCGGTGGACGCCGGGCAAGGTCCCGGCGTCCGGGGCAATCACGCGGCTCCCGGGTGAGCCGAACTGTGCGACACGGCAGGGACATCGGTCCCTGCCGTGTCGCACACTTCCCTCTCCCGCCCCGGAGCCGACGTGTCCCGGCCCGGTCCATGCCGGCACCCTGGGCACCGGCGCCTCCGAGGTCCGGCTCGGCACCGCGTTTCCCCGCTGACCCGGACGTCCTCACCGGCCCGGTCGGTTGGGGCGTCAGCACGCTCAACTCCGTTGCTTCAGAGCATTTCTGACAGACCGTGACCCGTCGCGGCACCACCACGTTCTCCACGTGGTCCCGGTGCCGCGGCGGGTTTTCTGTTGTCCGCCTACTTGTCATGCATGCGAACGCTGCCGTTCGGCGTCCGGGCCGTCCGGCCGTGGGAGCTTCCGTGGGTCCGCGAGTGAAGCCCAAGAGGCCCGTGTGGCAAGGGAGTCAGCCGAATGACCGGAGCAGCACCGCAGCCCGACCGACGCCGCTTTCTGACCGCGGGCGCCGCCGTCCTCGGCGCCGCGGCCTCCGCCCAGCTATGGCTGCCGGGTACCGCCCGCGCCGCCGGAAACCCGCTCCCCGACGGCCTGTTCACCCTCGGCGTGGCCTCCGGCGACCCGCTGCCCGACGGCATCGTGCTGTGGACCCGGCTCGCCCCCGACCCGCTGAACGGCGGCGGGATGCCGGACACGATCGTCCCGGTGGAGTGGGAACTGGCCGAGGACGAGCGGTTCCGCCGGACCGCCCGCCGGGGCACCGCCCAGGCCCGTCCCGAGTTCGGGCACAGCGTGCACGTGGACGTACGGGGGCTGCGCCCGGACCGCCGGTACTGGTACCGCTTCCGGGTGGGCGGGCAGCTCTCGCCCACCGGCCGGACCCGCACCGCGCCCCACCCGCACCAGCGGGGCGGCTCCCTGCGCGTCGCGCTCGCCTCCTGCCAGAACTGGCAGCACGGCTACTTCACGCCGTACGCCGACATGCTCGCCCAGGACCCGGACATCGTCCTGTTCGTCGGCGACTACATCTACGAGTCCACGCCGTCCGCGACGGCCGTACGGCGGCACGAGGGCACCGGGGAGCCGTACACGCTCACCGAGTACCGCAACCGCTACGCCCAGTACCGCACCGACCCCGACCTCGCCGCCATGCACGCGAACGCCCCCTGGGTGGTCACCTTCGACGACCACGAGGTCGACAACGACTACGCCGGTGAGGTCCCGCAGGACCCCGGCAAGCAGTCGCACGACGCGTTCACGGCCCGGCTGACCGCCGCGTACCAGGCCTACTACGAGCACATGCCGGTCCGCGCCACCGCCGTCCCGGACGGCCCGCACATCCAGATGTACCGCCACCTGGACTTCGGCCGCCTGGCCCGGCTCAACGTGCTGGACACCCGGCAGTTCCGCGGCGACCAGGCCACGAGCCAGGCCGGCGCCGAGGACCCGTCGCTCACCATGCTCGGCGCCGCGCAGAAGCGGTGGCTGCTGGACGGGCTGCACGGCTCACCGGCCCACTGGAACCTCGTCGCCTCGCAGATCATGATGGCCGAGACCGACCTGCTGCCCGGCGACGGCAAGCTCTGGTACTACGACGCCTGGGACGGCTACCAGGCCGAACGCAACGCCCTGCTCGGGGAGTTCGCCGGCGTCCGCAATCCGGTCGTGCTCAGCGGCGACCGGCACCTGACGATGATCAGCGACCTCAAGGAGGACTTCGCCGACCCCGGGTCCGCCGTCGTCGGCGCCGAGTTCGTCGGCACCTCCATCTCCAGCAACGGCGACCAGGACCAGGCCGCCTTCCACGCCCAGTGGGACCCGCTGAAGGCGGACAACCCGCACTGGAAGGTGATCGACGCCCACCGCGGCTACCACCTCTTCGACATCGGCCGCGACGGTCTCGACGCCCAGGTGCGGATCGTCGACACGGTGCTGGCGCCGAAGTCCGCCGCGGGCACCCTGACGCGGCTGCGGGTGGAGGCGGACGAGCCCGGCGTCCGGGCCGTGTGACGCGGCCTCCTCGGGCGCCCCGGAAACCTGTGTGAGCGGGGCCCGGGACTCATCCGGGTCCCAGGCTCCTCTCAGTTCCGCCTCAGGCGGAACTCTTACCGTCCCTTGACCATGGAGACGGACTGTACGAGTGACATGCCCGCGCCGCTGCCCACGGGCACCCGGCTGCTGCACATCGGCCCGCACAAGACGGGGACCACCGCCGTTCAGGGCGCGCTGTTCGCGGCGCGGGACCGGCTGCCGGAGCACGGCGTGGTGTTCCCCGCGCACAGCAGGCACCCCATGGAGGCCGCCCTCGCCGCCTGCGCCCGGCCCGCGATGATGGGCGACACCGTGCCCACCGAGAGGCACTGGACCCGGCTGCTGGAGCGGGTGCGGGCCACGGGGGAGAAGACCTCGGTCATCAGCAGCGAGTTCTTCGCCGACGCCCCGGACGACGCCACCGCGGCCCGGATCGTCGAGCAGCTCGGCGGCGACCGCGTGCACGTCCTGGTCATCCTGCGCCCGCTGGCGAGGATCATGCCCTCGCAGTGGCAGCAGTACGTGCAGAACGGCCTGCGCATGGGGTACGAGGACTGGCTGGAGCACATGCTGCGCAGACCGCCGTACGACGAGCCCAGCCCCAGCTTCTGGCGGCGGCACCGGCACGACCGGCTGGTGGCACGCTGGGTCCGGGCCGCCGGGAGCGGGCGGGTCACCGTCGTCGTGGTGGACGACCGCGACCGCGGCGGGCTGATGCGCAGCTTCGAGGCACTGCTCGGACTGCCGGAGAATCTTCTGCGGCCGGTTCCGGACACCGCGAATCGGTCCCTCACCCTGGCCGAGACCGAAATGCTGCGGAATCTTAACGTCGAATTCCGTGGCAATGGGCTGCCCGACGGGCTGTATTCCCGGCTGGTCCGCAACGGTGCCGTGACGCATATGAAGAACACGTGCAGCCCGACACCCGCCGACGTGAGGATCGCCACCCCCCGCTGGGCGGCCGAGGCGGCTGCCGCGATAGGCGCCTCGGCGGCGGAGCGGATCGGCGCCCTCGGCGTCCGGGTCCTCGGCGATCCGGGCCTGCTGTCCACGGTGCCCGAGCAGCCGGTACCGTGCTCGCCGGAGCCCCGGATGACCCCGGAAGCGGCGGCTCGTGCGCTGTACGGCGCACTCGCGGCAGCCGCCTTTGCGAGCGGGGGCGGCCCCCTCGCGCGCGATGTGCACCGGACGCCGTCGAAGGAGCTCGTCCGGGTCCTCGGTCACCGCTGCCTGAAGCGGCTGGGGCGCCGCTGAACACCCCTCCCGCCGGGGTCTGTGAGGGACCTGTGGACTTACTCACAGCAATTCCACGGAGGTTCACGGCGGCCGTCGCCCAATCACCTGGGGCGCAAGGTGAATGACAGGTGGCGCGCACATATGCATGGGACGTCACTCACCTTGCACAGCGGTTACCCGAAGTGGGACCATTTCGAACGTTCCCTGTCGCCCCAAGGTAGGTCAGCCTGTGTCACAGCACATAGCCAAGCCCCGAACCACCGCAGTCGTCCTGGCCGGTGGCACCGGCCAGCGGGTGGGTCTTTCGATCCCCAAGCAGCTGCTGAAGATCGCCGGCAAGGCAGTCATCGAGCACACGCTGACCACTTTCGAGAACGCCGACTCGATCGACGACATCATCGTGCTGATGGCGCCCGGTTATGTGCCGGACATCGAGAAGATCGTCGCCAAGGCCGGTTTCACCAAGGTCAAGAAGGTCATCGAGGGCGGTTCGACCCGGAACGAGACCACCGAGCGCGCGATTTCCGCCCTCGGTGAGGGCCTGGCCGAGGGCGAAGACGTCAACGTCCTCTTCCACGACGCCGTGCGTCCCCTGCTCTCGCAGCGCGTCATCGACGACTGCGTGACCGCGCTGGAGCGCTTCCAGGCCGTGGACGTGGCCATCCCGTCCGCGGACACCATCATCGTCACGCGCACGCACGGCGAGGACGGTGAGTTCATCACCGAGATCCCGGACCGCTCCCGGCTGCGCCGCGGCCAGACCCCGCAGGCGTTCAAGCTGTCCACTATCCGCCGCGCCTACGAGGTCGCCTCCGGTGACCCCAACTTCCAGGCCACGGACGACTGCTCCGTCGTGCTCAAGTACCTGCCGGACGTGCCGATCCACGTCGTCGCGGGTGACGAGTACAACATGAAGGTGACCCAGCCGGTCGACGTCTTCATCGCCGACAAGCTGTTCCAGCTCGCCTCCACGGCCGCCCCGGAGCAGAACGGCGAGGAGGACTACCGCGAGCTGCTGACCGGCAAGACGGTCGTCATCTTCGGCGGCTCCTACGGCATCGGCAAGGACATCGCCGAACTCGCCGAGTCCTACGGCGCCTCCGTGTACGCGCTGGGCCGCTCCACCACCGGCACCCACGTGGAGAACCCCGAGGAGGTCGACGACGCGCTGTCCAAGGCGTACGCGGAGACCGGCCGGATCGACTACGTGGTCAACACCGCGGGCGTGCTGCGCATCGGCAAGCTCGCCGAGACCGACAACGCCACCATCGAGGAGGCGCTGAAGGTCAACTACCTGGCCCCGGTGCAGATCGCGCGCTCCTCCTACAAGTACCTGTCGGAGACCAAGGGCCAGCTGCTGCTCTACACCTCCAGCAGCTACACCCGCGGCCGCGCCGAGTACAGCCTCTACTCCTCCACCAAGGCCGCCATGGTGAACCTCACCCAGGCGCTGTCCGACGAGTGGGCGTCCGAGGGCATCCGCGTCAACTGCATCAACCCCGAGCGCACCGCCACCCCGATGCGCACCAAGGCGTTCGGCCAGGAGCCGGCCGGCTCGCTGCTCTCCTCCGAGGCGGTGGCCCGCACCTCCCTGGACGTGCTGCTGTCGGAGCTGACCGGTCACGTCATCGACGTCCGCCAGCAGGACCCGACCGCGGGCGCCGCCAAGGCCTCCGGCTTCGAGCAGGCTCTGGCCACCGTGTTGGACCGTCAGGACGGCGTGTAATAATCGCGGTAAATAGCTTTTGGGAATTCAGGCCTCTGCCGCTCGCTCATTCACTGGGCGTTCGCAGAGGCCTGAGTCCGTACACCTCTTAAAAGTCGGTACGGCCCGCGATCCTCGCTCGATTCCGGCAATACCGAACAAAACCGGCACTCCCCCCTCCCAGAGCAGGTTTCTCCGTGATATCCACCGCTATTCGCGTCGCCCGGGTGGGCAGCGCGGCCGAGCTGGCCGCGGCGGCCCTCATGATGCTGGGCTTCCCCTGCCTCATGCTGGCCGCGCTCCTCCCCAGCGTGTACGCCTTCGTGGTCGCGGCCGCCGTGACGTACCTGGCGGACCACTTTCTGCACCGCAAGGGCAGCTATCTGATCAACCGTCTGAGCAAGGTCCGGGCCGGCCTGTCGATCCGGTTCCTGATCAGGCAGCTGCTGCTCATCCTGCTGCTGGCCCGGATGTCCTTGGCGGACAACCTGGTCTTCTACGCCGCGGTCGCCTGCTTCATCGCCTTCTACGGCCTGCAGGCTCCCCACGGCGCGCTCGTGACGCTGATCCGCAACCGCCGCCGGATGCCGGTCGCCACCCGCAACATCGACCTGAAGTCCCGCATCCGCATCCCGGACGCGCCGCCGCGCCGCCTGCTGCACCGCTCCGCGGAGAAGATGCTGCACCTCGACCTGTTCGCGGTCGCCGGTCTCCTGGTCTCCGCCGCGCTGGACGACGCCCTCGTCGGCTTCATCTGCGCCGGGATCACCGTGGCCCTCGGCTGCCTCTACGTCGCGGTGCTGCTGCCGTACGTGCGCGGCCGCCGGACCCCGCCGAAGGCCGATGCCGTGCTCGCCGCCGTGGACGACTGGCTGGCCGCCTACAAGCCGGAGACGGTCCTGTACTTCTCCGGCTCCAAGGACTCCGCGTACCAGGTCAACATGTGGCTGGAGACGATGGAGCAGCTGGAGACCCGGCCGCTGATCATCCTCCGCGAGCGCGCCATCGTGAACAACATCGCCCCCACCACCGTCCCCGTCATCTGCGTGCCCGGAGGGGTGCACCTGATGAACCTGGACCTGTCGACGGTGCGCGTCGCGCTCTACGCGGCCAACGTGGGCAAGAACATCCACCTGCTGCGCGTGCCCACCATGAAGCACGTCTTCATCGGCCACGGCGACAGCGACAAGCTGGCCAGCGTCAACCCGTACAGCAAGGTGTACGACGAGGTGTGGACCGCCGGCCGGGCGGGCCGCGACCGCTACGCCATCGCCGACGTCGGCGTCCGCGACGAGGACATCGTCGAGGTCGGCCGCCCGCAGCTCGCGCCCATCACCACCTGGCAGGGCGTGCCCGAGGGACGCATCCCGACCGTGCTGTACGCCCCCACCTGGGAGGGCTGGGACGGCAACCCCGGCAACACCTCGATCGTGCTGGCCGGTGAGAACATCGTGCGGAAGCTGGTCGCGGCCGACCCGCCGGTGCGTGTCCTGTACAAGCCGCACCCCTTCACCGGCACCGTCAGCGCCCAGGCCGGCGCCGCGCACCGCCGCGTCACCGCCCTGGTCGAGAAGGCCGCCGCCGAGCGTGCCGCCGACTCCCGCTTCACCGCCGACACCGCCGCGCAGGAGCGGGCCCGGGCCGAGCTGGCCCGGATCGAGGCGCGCCTCGCCGAGCTGGCCGGCGCCGGCGGCGACAAGGGCGACGAGGCCGAGGCCACCCGCGACGGCATCGTCGACGTCGAGCGGCACCAGGAGATCGCCCGGCTGCGCGCCGAGTGGAACGCCGCCTACTGGGAGTCCTTCCCGGCGTACGAGCACAAGGTCATCACCGGTGCCGAGCCGCGCCTGTACGACTGCTTCAACGTGTCCGACGCGATGGTCTCCGACATCTCCTCGGTGGTCTCCGACTTCATCGCGAGCGGCAAGCCGTACGCGGTCACGGACTCCGGCGAGCTGGGCGTGGAGGAGTTCAAGCGGCAGAACACGGCCGTGCGCGCCGCGACGATCCTGTCCAACAGCGCCGGCGAGCTGGGCGGCCTGCTGGACGCGGTCCGCGCCCCGTCCGCCGACCCGCTGGCCGGGGACCGCAAGGAGCTCAAGCAGTACCTGCTGGGCCCGGACGAGCCGAAGTCGATCGACCAGTTCAACACCGCGGTCGCCGATCTGGCCCTGAAGGCAGAGACCCGCAACGTCGGCCAGCAGTCGCGGGTGGGAGCGGCCAACGTCGACCCCGCCGAGGCGGCCGAGCTGACCACCGCGCTGCCGGCCCAGCGGAGCGCCTCCGCCGGTGAGACGGACGACGTGAGCGCGGTCTGACGACTCCGCCCCGGAGGGCCGGCCCCGGAGAACTCCGGGGGCCGGCCCTTTTTCACGTCTCCCTTACCGACCCCCTGCCGCACCGATGAGCAGCTCTTACCGGGCGTGCGTACCTTCGGATGCGGCCGCCGCGTCCCGTGTGGCGTGCCTCACTCATCACTCGGCGTCAGGCAACCGCTTCCGACAGGACCCCGTCTAACAGGTTGCGAATGATGTGATTCGGGGGAAATGTACTGTGACCAAGGGGGAACCGTGACCGTCGTGACGCAGCCTGATGTGACCGTAGTCATCGGGGCGTACGAAGCGATGCCGTATCTGGTCGAGTGCCTGGCGTCGGTCGAGGCGCAGACCATCGGCCCGGCCCGGATGGAGGTCATCGCGGTCGACGACGGCTCGACGGACGGCACGGGGGAGTACCTGGAGGAGTTCGCGGCCCGCGCCGAGATGCCGGTCACCATCGTCCGCCAGGAGAACTCCGGCAGCCCCAGCGGCCCGCGCAACGTCGGCCTCGGCAAGGCCGCCGGACGTTACGTCTTCTTCCTCGACGCCGACGACCGGCTCGGCACCGAGGCCCTGGAACGCATGGTCGCCATGGCCGACCGGAACGGCACCGACGTCGTCCTCGGCCGGGTCGAAGGCGTCAACCGCACCCCGCCGAAGTCCATGTTCGGCCGGACCCTCGAGCGGACCGACGTCTTCTCCTCCAACATCAAGTTCACGCTGAGCGCGCAGAAACTGTTCCGCCGCGCGCTGCTGGAGCGGCACGGCATGCGGTTCGACGAATCGCTGTGGACCGGCGAGGACGCGCTCTTCACCCTGGAGGCCTACCTGCGGGCGGACGGCGTCTCCGTGCTCGCCGATCACACCTGCTACTACCTGGTGGGCCGCGAGGACGGCAAGCACGTGACGAAGACCGGCAGCTACACGCTGCGCTTCGACTCCGCGCGCGCCCTGATGAAGCTGATCGCCGACATGGTCCCGGCCGGGCCCCGGCGCGACGACCTGATGGTCCGGCCCTTCCTCATCACCCTGCTGCCGCAGTTCGGGCCCAGGTTCCTCAAGGACGGCGAGGCCGTCCGCCGCAACAAGCTCGAGCTGGCGAAGCCGCTGATGGACGCCTACTGGACGCCCGGGGTGGCCCGCCGCCTGAAGGTCCACGAGCGGCTGCGGCTGCACCTGGTGGCCGAGCAGCGGACCGAGCCGCTGCTGGACGTCGTGGAGTTCGTACGGGCCGGGAAGCAGGCCGCCGCGCTGCTGGAGAAGCGCGGCACCCGCCTGTACCTCGCCTACCCGCACTTCCGGTCCGGGACGGCCGGCATCCCCGACGACGTGTATCTCGCCGAGCCCCGTGAGGCCCGTGCCTTCCCGGGATACCGCGAGCCGGCCGCCCGCTCGCTCCCGCGCCGGGCGCTGCGGAAGATCAGGCGGCTGCTGCCCAGCGGCGGGATCGGCGCGGCGGCGGCCTGACGCCCGCCGGCGCCGCGCGCCCCGCTACTTGCCCGAGTGCAGCGCCCGGCCCACCACGCGGCGGGCGCGCCGGTAGACGGAGGCCGCGGGTGCGGGGACCGCGTCCTTGACGCGCTTGGACCGGGCCAGCTCCCGCCGCAGCCGGTCGTTGTCCCTGGACAGCTCGCCGACCTGGGCGTGCAGCCAGCCGAACCGCGTGGTGAGCGAGGACAGGTCGGCGTCGTTCCAGGGGCGCACGCCCGGCGGGAACGCCAGCGACCGCATCCGCTTCTCGAAGGCGGCGCCGCCGTCGCCGTGCGTGAAGGTGTTCTGCAGCCCGTTCTTGTCGAGGAAGCCGGTGAACCGATCGAAGCGCTCGGCGTGGTTGCCGGTCAGCCCGCTGAAGTCGGCCTGCTCGTACAGCCGCGCCGGGTCCGCCGCCTCCGGGTCCTTCGCGACCTTGTCCAGGCGCTGGTGCGGGATCTCGAAGTAGCGGCACAGCTCCAGCGTGCGCGAGTCCCCGCACAGCACCGTCGCCGGAGTACCGGCGAGCAGCGCCGCGATGTTGCCGTGGATGCGGGAGCCGAAGGAGAAGTCGAACGGGCGCAGCTCGTCGATCCAGGTGATCGGGTCGACGTACACCCGCACCTTGTCCTCCCGGTACATCGGGTGGTCCGGGTGCGTCGGTATCGCGGTCACCGCGGCGTTCGGGTCCGACATGTCCCGCCAGTGCAGCTGCCGCGCGTCGCTGAGGTTCTGGCCGATGAAGCGCAGATTGGGGTAGTGCTCGTGGGTGCGGCTGATGATCCGGCCCAGCCCCTGCTTCTTCACCGCGCTGTGTGAGCCGTTGATCGCGATCCGTGACTCGGCCGTCAGACCGGGGACCTGCTTGCGCACGTCGAGTTCGCGGCCGTACATGAACAGGGACGGGCAGCCGATGACCTCGATGTCCTTGAAGCCCATGTCCCGCAGGTACGTCTCGGTGAACTCGCCGCGCACGCCGATCGAGGCGCTGCGGTCCAGCACCGCCGAGCAGAACGCGCGCACCGTCGGCTCGATCCGCTTCAGCCGCGCCGCGTCGTAGCCCACACCGGTCTGCGCGCCCACGCCGAGCACCACGACCGGGATGCGCAGCTTGGAGATGAGACGGGTCAGCCGCTGCAGCGCCACCTCGAAGGACGGGCGGAAGGCGTTGGCGAGCGGCACGACGAACGCGTCGTACTCCGCGTTGATGCGCGCCGCCGCGGCCACCTCGGTGCGCCCGCCGTTCGAGAAGACCTCGGTGTCCGGCGTCTCGAGGATCTTGTGCGCGGCGTCCTGGAAGATCAGGTTGCCGGAGTTGGTGGCGATGACGTCCTGGTGGAGTGCCTGCTCCACGGAGAAGACGTCATAGGGACTCTTGCCCGATCGGAGCAGGATGCGCTTCGGGTGGCGAACGGTAGGTGACACAACGGTCAATTTAAATTGGTGAAGGGTTTAATTTCTATAGGCAACGGGTACAACCTTTTTGCCGTACGCGAACCGTGAGCAAACGGTTACTGTGTGCCTGTCCGGGGGCTGGACCGATGCGCACCGCCCGGCCCCCTTCGCGTAGATTGCCGCACAGGCAGCGATTGCCGCTCAGGCAGCCGGTACGGGGCGAGGGGACAGCAGGCAAGGTGACCGAGGCAAGGCAGGCCGTGGGCGCGGCCCGCAGGATCGTAGTCAAGGTGGGCTCCTCGTCGCTGACCACCGCCGCGGGCGGCCTGGACGCCGACCGTGTCGACGCTCTCGTCGACGTCCTCGCCAAGGTGCGCAGCGGCGGGGAGCGGGAGATCGTACTGGTCTCCTCCGGTGCCATCGCGGCCGGGCTCGCCCCGCTGGGTCTGCGCCGCCGCCCCAGGGACCTCGCCCGTCAGCAGGCCGCCGCCAGCGTCGGCCAGGGCCTGCTCGTCGCCCGCTACACCGCCTCCCTCGCCCGCTACGGCATCCGGGTCGGACAGGTGCTGCTCACCAGCGACGATATGAGCCGCCGCGCCCACCACCGCAACGCCTCCCGCACCCTGGACAAGCTGCTCGCGATGGGCGCCCTGCCGGTCGTCAACGAGAACGACACCGTCGCCACCGACGAGATCCGCTTCGGCGACAACGACCGCCTCGCCGCCCTCGTCGCCCACCTCGTCCACGCCGACCTGCTGGTACTGCTCTCCGACGTCGACGGCGTCTACGACGGCGACCCGAGCAAGCCGGGCACCTCGCGGATAGCGGAGGTGCGGGGACCCGGGGACCTCGCCGAGGTCGAGATCGGCAGCACGGGCAAGGCCGGGGTCGGCACCGGCGGCATGGTCACCAAGGTCGAGGCCGCCGGGATCGCCGCGGCCGCGGGCATCCCGGTGGTGCTGACCAGCGCCGTCCACGCCGCGGAGGCGCTGAGCGGCGGCGACACCGGCACCTACTTCCACCCCAGCGGCAAGCGCTCCGCCGACCGGTTGCTGTGGCTCCAGCACGCCTCCACCCCGCAGGGCTCCCTCACCCTCGACGACGGCGCCGTCCGCGCGGTCGTCGAGCGGCGCACCTCGCTGCTGCCCGCCGGCATCGCCTCCGTGGAGGGCGAGTTCAGCGCCGGCGACCCGGTCGAACTGCGGGACGGCGCGGGACGCGCGGTGGCCCGGGGACTCGTCAACTTCGACGCCAAGGAGATCCCGCTGCTGATCGGGCGTTCGACCCGGGAACTGGCGCGCGAACTGGGTCCGGCGTACGAACGCGAGGTCGTACACAGGGACGACCTGGTACTGCTGCGCTCGTCGCACTCGTAAAGCCACTCGTAGAACAGGGCGTAAGGAACGCCCCCGGTGGGGGACGTTCCGTAAAACCGCCACGCGGAGCCCGGCGGCCTGCTCAACTTTCTCTCGGGGACATGTTGATGGGACACGTTCCGTCAAGGGTCATGCGAGAAGGAGGCCGTCGTGAGACGAGCGCGCCCCGGGCCGGCGTCCCGCGGTGCTCTGACGAGTGTCGCGGCCGGAGACACCTACGAGCGGCGTGAGGGGCCCAGGGACCTGCCCCGGCTGTGGCACGTCACCCTCAGCGTCTCCGGGGAGGAGGTGCCGCTGCCCGACCTGCGGCGCGCCCTGGAACAGCTCGCCCACGACCACCCCTTCCTGCTGACCAGCAGATACGCCGGCGACCACGCGGAGATCCGCTACTGGGAGGAGGCCCGCGACCTCCATGACGCGGCCGCCGTCGCGCTGCGGCTGTGGGGCGAGCACCGGCAGACCGCCGGACTGCCGGCCTGGGAGATCGTCGGCCTCGAGGTCATCGACCGCGAGACGTACCACCAGCGCATCGCCGAGGGATACGGCCCCGCGCCCGCGACCCCGGTGGGTGTGCACCCGTTCTGACGGCCCGGTGCCGCCCGGGGGCTGGTTCCCCGGCGGGCTTCACCCCCTTTTGACCCGTCTCGCGGTGTGGGACGACGGCTGAACGGCCCGGTGCCGCGCACTACCCTTCCCCTCATGACCACGCTCTCGCCGTACGACTCGATGTCCCCGGTCACCCGGGCCGCCTACCGGGCCAAGGCCGCGGCCGCCGATCTCGCGCCGCTCCCGCGTGCCGTGAAGGACGACGCGCTGCTCGCCATCGCCGACGCCCTGGAGGTCCGGACCGGCGAGATCGTCGAGGCCAACGCCAAGGACGTGGCCAAGGCCCGGGAGAACGGCACCAGCGAGTCCGTGGTCGACCGGCTCACCCTCACCCCCGAGCGTGTCCGCGCCATCGCCGCCGACGTCCGCGACGTCGCGAAGCTGCCCGACCCGGTCGGCGAGGTGGTGCGCGGCTCCACCCTCCCCAACGGCATCGACCTGCGCCAGGTCCGCGTCCCGCTCGGTGTGGTCGGCATCATCTACGAGGCCCGCCCGAACGTCACCGTGGACGCCGCCGCGCTGTGCCTGAAGTCCGGCAACGCCGTCCTGCTGCGCGGCTCGGCCTCCGCCTACGAGTCCAACACCGCCCTCGTCCGGGTGATCCGGGACGCCGTCGGCGGCGCCGGGCTGCCCGCGGACGCCGTCCAGCTCGTGCCCGGCGAGAGCCGTGACTCCGTCCGTGAGCTGATGCGCGCCCGCGGGCTCGTCGACGTGCTCATCCCGCGCGGCGGCGCCTCCCTGATCCAGACCGTGGTGAACGAGTCCGTGGTCCCCGTCATCGAGACCGGCACCGGAAACTGCCACGTCTACGTCGACGCGCAGGCCGACATCGACATGGCGATCGAGATCCTGGTCAACTCCAAGGCCCAGCGGGTCAGCGTCTGCAACGCCGCCGAGACCCTCCTGGTGCACCAGGACATCGCCGCCGAGTTCCTGCCGCGGGCCCTCGACGCCCTGGCCGAGGCCGGGGTCACCGTGCACGCCGACGAGCGCGTGCTGGCCCACGCCAAGGACTCCAAGGCCACCGTGGTCGAGGCGACCCCGGAGGACTGGGAGACCGAGTACCTGTCGTACGACATCGCCGCCGCCGTCGTGGACTCCCTCGACAAGGCCGTCGAGCACATCCGGCTGTGGACCTCCGGGCACACCGAGGCGATCGTCACCACCTCCCAGCAGGCGGCCCGCCGCTTCACCCAGCTGGTCGACTCCACCACCGTCGCCGTGAACGCCTCCACCCGGTTCACCGACGGCGGCCAGTTCGGCTTCGGCGCGGAGATCGGCATCTCCACCCAGAAGCTGCACGCCCGCGGCCCGATGGGCCTGCCGGAGCTGACCAGCACGAAGTACATCGTCACCGGCGACGGACACGTACGCCGCTGACCGAGCCGTGTGCACGCCGGTGAGGAGGCCTGGCGGAAAGGCGTCTCAGCAGGCGGATGAATTTCCGTACCGTCTGCCCAAATTGACCCCCCAGGTCTACTCTGGATCCGTGCCGGAGGACGTGGGGGGCACGCCGTTCTCGGACGGCTGGGAGCCCGACGACGACCACGACCGCGGGGTGTCGGACGAAGAGTTCGCCTCCGTGGTATTCGACGAGGCCTTCGTGCAGGCGGCCGTGGTGCACGAGCCGACCGCCGTCGAACGCCTCCTGGCCGCGGCCCGGGCCAGAGCCGAGGCCTCCGAGGCGGAAGGCCGCCGTGCCCGCGCCGGAGGCGACCGTTACGACGACGGCCACGGCCTCGAGGGCACCGGATTCGGTCATGATCAGGACGATGACGAGTTCGACGACGACCACGCCCACGGCGACCACCGCGGCGCCTTCTGGCCCTACGGCAAGCAGGTCCGCTGGCACCGGCCCGTCGCCTGGGTGCTCGCGCTGGTGATGGGCGTCGGCATGGTCGCGCTGGCCTTCGCCGCCGTCTACCGGGGCGCCTCCTCCGGCACCCGCGACCGGATGCCGTCACCCGCCTCCACCGGCCTGGAGCAGGGAGCGGCGGCGCGCCCTTCCGCCCCCGCCGGCACCGGACGCCCCGTGGTCTCGGCGATCCCGCCGTCCCCCTGACAGCCGCCGCACCTTTTTGGTGAGAACCTGTCAGAAGTTGTCGTACAGCGGTGCGTTTACCAGAGGCCCCCGGAACCTACCCTGAAAGTATGGGCGGGCCTGGAGACCCACCGGAGGGGACACCCGAGGGCGGCCCCACAGGTGGCGAGGACGAGTACCGATCCGTCGTGTTCGACGAATCGTTCGTCCGCGCTGCCCGCCTCCAGGAGTTCTCCGCACAGGAGCGCATGACCGACCACGCGCCCGCCGTGCGCCGCCGCCCGCCGCTGCGCCGGGGGCTGACCCGGCAGGCCCTGATCCTCTTCCTGCTGATCGCCGTCGCCTTCGGCACCGCCGTCTACATGGGCGTCCGCCACCCCTACGGCTCCCCGCAGGCCCGGCGCACCGTCGAGCCCCTGCGGATGACCGTCATCCCGCTGGTCCCGGGGGGCAAGGTGCCCGGCGCCACCGACGCCGAGTACCTGTACGCGCACAGCCCGGCCGCCCAGTTCGAGGTCGGCGCCGCGGGAATCCCGCTGCCCGCCTCCCGCGGCACCGCGCACTTCTCGGACAGCCAGGTCACCGACGCCCTGAGCATCGCCAGGACCTACCTGGTCCGCTCCTCCCTCGACCCCGATGTGCTCACCGGCCGCCAGGTCCGCCCGGTCCGGGCCCTGCTCGACTCCGACCAGCTCGTCCAGTTCGACCGCGGCTTCGGCCACCCGGCGGCGGACGGCCGCCACGCACCCACCGGCTGGCTGGTCCGCATCGACCCCTCCCGCGCACGCCTGGCCGACGACCGGATCCGTGTCCAGGGCACCCTGCGGGCCGCCGAGACCGACACGGCCACCCTGGAGATCAGCGCCGACGCGATCTTCGTCTACGCCCTGCGCCCGGCCGGCGCCGCCGCCGACGCGGCCGTCTCCCTCTTCACCGTCCGCCGCGAGCTGGCCTTCCGGTTCACCCGCGACGACCTGCGCGTCGGCCAGGTCCGGCTGGCAAGCTCCTACACCCAGGCGGGCCCGCTGTCCTGCGCCGAGGACGCCACCTCCTACCTGCGTCCCCTGCTGCCCGGCCAGACCGCCCGGAGCGGCGGCCCGGCGGGCACCAACCCCTACGCCGCGGACAGCACCACGGCCCTGTGCGGCACGCTGGCCACCGAGGCCCAGCCCAAGGTCTGACGCCGGGGCCCGACGTCCCGGCCGGACCCCGGGGCCGTGGTCCGGCTACTCGCCGTCCCGCTCGCCGTCCCGCTCGGACCCGCCTCGCGGTCCGTCCTGCGGGCCGTCCTTCGGCGGGGCCGGGCTCCGGAAACCGTCGAAACCGCGGCGGACCCGGCCGCCGATGTCGCCGGCGCCGCCCGCGAGGTCCGTGACCAGCTTCATCAGCGGGTCCTTCGAGGTCTTCACATCGCTGGCGTAGCTCGCGGCGGACTCACGGAAGGAGTCGCTCACCGAGGCGTCCTTGTCCTCGCTGCGCCGCGGGTAGTGGCCGTCCATCAAGCGCTGGTGGTCCCGGGACTCGGCCCACTTCTTCAGCTCCGCGGCCCGGATGGTGGCGAAGGGATGCGAGCGGGGCAGCACGTTGAGGATCTTCAGCACCGAGTCGCGCAGATCGCCGCCGGCCTCGTACTCCTCGGCCTGCTCCAGGAACGCGTCCACGTTCATCTCGTGCAGATGGTTACCGCCCGCCATCTTCATCAGGCCGCGCATAGAGGCCCGCAGATCCTGCCCCACCAGCAGCCCGGCCCGGTCAGCCGACAGCTCCGACTTGCGGAACCACTCCCGCAGCGCGGTCACGAGCGCCATGATCGCTATGTTGCCCAGCGGTATCCAGGCGACCTTCAGGGCCAGCGTCGTCAGGAACAGCAGGATCGTGCGGTACACCGAGTGACCGGACAGGGCGTGCCCCACCTCGTGCCCGACGACCGCCCGCATCTCCTCCTCGTCGAGCAGCTCGACCAGGCCCGTGGTGACCACGATGACCGGCTCGTCCAGACCGATGCACATCGCGTTCGGCTGCGGGTCCTGCGTGACGTACATCGGCGGGACCTTCTCCAGGTCCAGGATGTAGCAGGCGTCCAGCAGCATGTCGTGCAGGTGCGCGAACTGGCGCTCCGAGACACGCACCGAGTCGGACAGGAACAGCAGCCTCAGGCTCCGCTCCGGCAGCAGCCCGCTGAGCGCCTTGAAGACGGTGTCGAACCCGCTCAGCTTTCGCAGCGCCACCAGCGCCGACCGGTCGGCCGGATGCTCGTAGGCACGCGAGGAGATCCCCGGGAAGCGCCTGCGCTGCCTGCTCGGCACGCGCTCGTGCCCGGTCTGCTCACGGCCGTCGTCGGACATGTCTTCCCCCATGTGCGTGTCAGTGCCACTGTCGCCCCCGAGGCAGGGGCCAGCCTAGGCGGAGATACCGTGGACGGGCAGTACAGCGAAGGAGACCACGTCATGGAGTACCGCCCCCCGGCCACCTGGCTGACCGAGGCCGCCGGCACCGCCGCCCAGCAGCACGGATCGGGCAATCTGCTCCGGATCGTTCTGATCGTGATGTTCCTCGGCTGCGCACTGACCGCATGGCTCCTGCTGCGCGGCTACAAGCAGAAGGACGACTGACGGGCCGGGGAAGTTCCCCGCCCGTGGCGCACCCGGGACGCCCCGCGTCCGCCGCGACGACGGAGTCGGGGTGATCTCCGCCGGGCCGCCCGCTTACGATGAGCCGACATCTTCATCCCGCCCACACGCGATAGGTCGTGCTGATGAGCCTCCACCTCGCCGCCGCCCAGCTGGTCACCCTCGCCGCCGAGGGTGAGGAGCACGGTGGCAACCACAACAGCCTGAACCCGGCGGTCACCGGCGGCGGAGCGCTGATCATCCTGCTGCTCCTGCTGTGGATCACCACCCGCTTCAACCGCGACCGCTGAACCGGGACCCCGTCCCCGGCCAGGGCCCTCGGACCGGGCCGGTAGGGTCTGCACGCATGGAGCAGCAGGACACGCCCACCGGCCCGGCGCACACCCGGGTGCCACGCCCGGGCAACGGCCCGGCCCACACGGGCAAGCGCCGCCTCGGCGTCATGGGCGGAACGTTCGACCCGATCCACCACGGGCACCTCGTGGCGGCCAGCGAGGTCGCCGCCCAGTTCCAGCTGGACGAGGTGGTGTTCGTGCCCACCGGCCAGCCGTGGCAGAAGTCCCACGGGAAGGTCTCCCCGGCCGAGGACCGCTACCTGATGACGGTCATCGCCACCGCCGAGAACCCGCAGTTCTCGGTCAGCCGCATCGACATCGACCGCGGCGGCCCCACCTACACCGTGGACACCCTGCGCGACCTGCGGGCCCTCAACCCCGACACCGACCTGTTCTTCATCACCGGCGCCGACGCCCTCGGCCAGATCCTCACCTGGCGGGACTCCGAGGAGCTGTTCTCCCTCGCGCACTTCATCGGCGTCACGCGCCCGGGCCACCACCTGACCGACCAGGGGCTGCCGGAGGGCGGCGTCTCGCTCGTCGAGGTTCCCGCGCTCGCCATCTCCTCGACGGACTGCCGCGCGAGGGTCGCCAAGGGCGACCCCATCTGGTACATGGTGCCGGACGGAGTCGTGCGTTACATCGACAAGCGCGAGCTGTACCGCGGCGAGTGAGCCGAGAGGGGCACCGGTGAACGACCGATACGACGCGGATGACGCCGACCAGGGCGCCGCCCCTTACGAACTCGTCGGCTACGACGAGTACGGGCAGCCCGTGTACCGGCAGATCCCGGCACAGCAGGCGCCACAGCAGTCCTACGACCCGTACGCCCAGCAGGGCTACGGCTACGACCCGTACGCGACGGGCCCCCAGCAGCCGCAGTCCTACGACGCGTACGGCACCGGCCGGCAGCAGCCCGCCGCGCCCTCCTACGACCCCTACGGCTCCCAGGCCCCGTACGACGCCTACGGCACCGGCGCCCAGGGAACCTCCGCCCCGTACGACCCCTACGGGCAGGCGGCGACCAGCGGGCAGCAGCCCCGGGTGGCCGAACAGACCGCCTACATCCCGCAGCAGGCAGGCCCCGGCGGCGTAACCGTCCCGCGGCGGCCCGAGAGCGCCGAGCCCCCCACCGCCCCCGGCGAACCGGCCGGCGGCAGTGAGCAGTTCGCCTTCGTCGAGGAGCCCGACGGCGACTCCGAGGACGTCATCGACTGGCTGGCGTTCACCGAGAACCGCACCGAGCGCCGCGAGGAGGCCCGCCGCCGCGCCCGCAGCCGGATCATCGCCCTCGTCGTCGTCCTCGCCCTCGTCGCCGTGGGCGGCGTCGGCTACCTCTGGTACGCCGGGAAGCTGCCCGGCCTGTCCTCCTCCGGCTCCAGGACGGGCACGGCCACGCCGGCGGGCGCCCAGAAGCGCGACGTGATCGTCGTCCACCTGCACAACACGGGGAAGTCCGGCACCTCCACGGCACTGCTGGTCGACAACACCACCACCAAGCAGGGCACCACCGTGCTGCTGCCCAACTCCCTCGCGCTGAGCGGCGACGACGGCTCCACCACGACGCTCGCCAAGTCCGTGGACGACGACGGCGCCTCCGGCACCCGCGACCAGCTCGACACCGTCCTCGGGACCAGCATCCAGGGCACCTGGCGCCTGGACACCCCGTACCTGCAGAACCTCGTCGACCTGGTCGGCAACATCGACATCGACACCGACACCGACGTGCCCGACCCGGACGCCAAGAAGAAGGGTTCCTCCGCGCTGGTCCACCGGGGCAAGGCGCAGACCCTCAGCGGCAAGATGGCCGTCGCCTACGCCACCTACCGCGCGTCCGGCGAGTCCCAGAACGCCCAGCTCGAGCGGTTCGGACAGGTCATGCAGGGCGTGCTCCGCAAGCTCTCGTCCGAGCCGGCGGCCGCCACCACCACCGTGCAGACACTGGCGCAGATCCTCGACCCGCCGCTGACCGACAAGGACCTCGGCTCCTTCCTCGCGGGCCTCGCCGACCTCGCCAAGGGCGGCGACTACCGGACGGCCCTGCTGCCCGTGCAGACCGACGGCACCCTGAGCGCCTCGACCGGCGACAGCGTGGTCAAGGACATCCTCGGCGGCACCGCCAAGAGCCCCGAAGCGGGATCGGCGGTGCGGGTCTCCGTGCAGAACGCCACCGGTGTGAAGGACGACACCGAGAAGGCCCGCGTCGTGCTCCTGAACGGTGGCTTCACCTTTCTCGAAGGCGGCACCGCGTCCGGCGCCCGGACCACCTCCCAGGTGCTCTACGCCGACGCCGCCCACAAGGCGGACGCCGCCGAGGTCGCCAAGACGCTGGGCCTGCCGGCCGGCTCCGTGGCCAAGGGCACCGTGTCCTCCGGCGCGGACGTCTCGGTCGTCCTCGGCGGCGACTACCGGCCCGCCTCCTCCTGACCGGGGGCCGGGGCACCCACGCGACGCGTAATCGCGTGGGTGCCCCGGCGGTCCGTGAGACCCTTGAGGTCAACAGACCGCCGACCGAAAGCCGCGTAGTGACCGCCACCGACCGTTCCATCGATCTCATCAACACCGCCGCCCAGGCGGCGGCCGACAAGCTCGCCCACGACGTCATCGCCTACGACGTCAGCGACGTGCTGTCGATCACGGACGCATTCCTGCTGGCCTCAGCGCCGAACGACCGCCAGGTCCGGGCGATCGTCGACGAGATCGAGGAGCGCCTGCTGAAGGAACTCGGCGCGAAGCCCGTTCGCCGCGAGGGCGACCGCGAGTCCCGCTGGATCCTGCTCGACTACATCGACATCGTCGTCCACGTCCAGCACAGCGAGGAGCGGGTCTTCTACGCCCTGGAGCGGCTGTGGAAGGACTGCCCCGAGCTCGAGCTGCCCGCCGACGCCAAGGCCACTCGCGGCAAGGCCGAGGAGCACGCCAAGCTGCAGGCCACCGAGGCCGCCGAGGAGCCGGACGGGGACTGGCGATGAGTGCCACCGGCGAGGTGACCGACCGCAGGGGCCGGGGCCGCCGCGTCATCCTGTGGCGGCACGGCCAGACCTCGTGGAACGTCGAACGCCGCTTCCAGGGCAGCACGGACGTCGAACTGACGGAGACCGGCATCGGCCAGGCCCGCCGCGCCGCCCGGCTGCTGGCCTCCCTCGGTCCCGACGCGATCGTCTCCTCCGACCTGCGACGGGCCGCGGACACGGCCGCCGAGCTGGCCGCCCTCACCGGGCTCGACGTCGCCCGCGACGAGGGCCTGCGCGAGACCTACGCGGGCGTCTGGCAGGGGCTGACGCACGACGAGATCATCACCCGTCACGGCGAGGAGTACGCGGCGTGGAAGCGCGGCGAGGCGGTCCGCCGCGGCGGCGGTGAGCTGGAGACCGAGGTCGCCGACCGCGCCGCTCCCGTCGTGCTGCGGCACGCCGACAAGCTGCCCGAGGACGGCACCCTCGTGGTGGTCAGCCACGGCGGCACCATCCGCACCACCATCGGCCGGCTCCTCGGCCTCGAGGCCCCGCACTGGGAGAGCCTCGGCGGCCTGTCCAACTGCTGCTGGTCCGTGCTCGGTGAGGGCGCCCGCGGCTGGCGCCTGCTGGAGCACAACGCGGGCACCCTCCCGGAGCCCGTCCTCGGCGACGACGACTGAACGGCCCGCGGGCCCGCCGTTCTCCACCCGGGGACCCGGATTTCACTTTCCGGCAGGTCACAGGCTAAAGTTCTTCTTGTTCGCCCCGCCGAGCGGGGCGAAACACCATGCGGCTCGCCGCGTGGGACAAGGGGCTATAGCTCAGTTGGTAGAGCGCCTGCATGGCATGCAGGAGGTCAGGAGTTCAATTCTCCTTAGCTCCACGGATCGACACTCTGTCGAGTTGTCAGAGATCGATGATGACGATCCCGTCCCCCTCAGGGGGCGGGATCCTCTGTGTTCCGGCGACTGTGCCACGTGACCTGTTGCGGACGGCCCGTCCTCGCGTTACCGGCTGGTCCGGCTGACCCGGCGGGGCGATGTTGGGCAGACTGGTCCCGTACCGGCTTGAGTCACCTGGGGTCCCGCGGGCGTATACCTCCACGGAGGCGTTTCCGGCGGGGCGCGCGGACACCGGCCGGCCCGGCCGCAAGGGCCGCCGTGTCCGGACCGGTACCGAGGCGTCGCTGACCGTATCGGCCCGGCCGTGGCAGAATCAAACGGCCGGAAGGGGGCGCGGCCCGACGGGAGGAGTAGCGATGCCTGCGAGCATCCTCGGGGAGGTCGGCCACCTCCTCGATGCTGCGTTGATACGGGACACCACCACCCGGCTCAGCTGCCCTTCCTGCGGTTCCGGGCATGTGGCGCAAGTTCTCGGCGACAATGGCGGAATCTCCTTCGTGTGCACGGCCTGCGGCCACAGCTGGAGCTGATCGATGGGTGCACACAGGCGAAAGTGCGACTGGTGCGGCAGTGGTACGCCGATCGTCCGTGACATGGAGCCGATCAACCCCGACTACCAGTACTGGTGCGAGGAATGCGCGCGAGCGCTGATCATAAAAGGGGACCCGATCGAGACCTACCGCGAGCTGGAGGGCGAGCCGATCTACGGCCGTCTGCTCGAGGAGCACTGCACGCTCAAGAGGTTCTACTCCTTCGTCACCGCTTGACGTGTCGCTGACCCCTGCCGTCGCACCGGCAACGATGTCGAGGTCCGGGCCAGCGCCAGGAACAGCACGGCGGCCCCCGCGTAGAGGGCGGAGAGCGTCATCTGGGCGCCGCTCTGGTGCAGTTCGGGCCGAGCCGGGCCGTGCGGCACCCACCAGGGGGCGTACGAGCAGAACACCAGGGCCGTGCCCACGGCCGCCGCCCGGTGTCCGCGCGTCCACAGCAGCAGCACCAGGGGCACGCACCACACCCAGTGGTGCGTCCACGACACCGGGCTGACCAGCAGCGCGGTGGCCGCGCAGGCGCACACCGCCCAGGCCCGCAGCCCGCGCAGCTCCGCCGTCACCGCCACCGCGAGCCCCACGGCGGTCACCGCGACCGCGCAGGCCGTCCAGGCGGTTCCCGGGTCCGGAGTGTGCAGCAGGCGCGCCAGAACGCCGCGCAGGGCCTGGTTGGCGGTGTCCTCGGCGTGCCCCACCCGGTCCGAGCGGAGCACCGTGTCCGTCCAGAACCGCCACGAGTCGTACGGCAGGGCGGCCGCCGCGAGCAGCGTGGCGCCGGCGAACGCGGCGGCCGCCCCGCGCGCGTGACGCAGCCACGGCTCCCCGTCGCCGCCCCGCAGCCGGGCCACGATCCCCGTGGTGACCAGGAACACCGGGAACAGCGCCGGCGTCAGCTTCACCGCGGCGGCGAGCCCGAGCCCCGCACCGGCCCAGCGGCCGTGGCCGTCGGCGGGGCGGCGGGTCAGGTCCCACAGCACCGCCGTGGCCAGCAGCAGGTTGACCTGGCCGTAGCGCAGGGTCGTCCACACCGGCTCGCACCAGACGGCCCCCGCCGCGACCCACCAGACGCTCTCCACGCGCGTGTGGCCGGCGAGTCTCAGGGACAGCCGGACGAACACCAGCAGCAGGACCAGGTTCCCGGCCGTGGCCAGCGCGCGCAGGACCGCGGTGTCCGGCAGCGTCAACGCCGTGAAGAGCAGGGCGGCGAACGGGGGATAGGTGGTGGGCAGGTGCGCGGCGGTCGCCCGCAGCGCGTACAGATCACCGCCCGCGAGGACGGTGGCGCCCTCGGCGCGGTACACCATCAGGTCGATCATCGACACGTGCGCGGCCCGCTGGGCCAGCCAGAACGCCGTGAACGACACCAGGCAGGCGCCCGCCGCCACCGGCACGCGGCGCCGGGCTGCGGGGAACGCTGTAAGGGTCACGAAAGCTGACATTAGCCCCCGTATGGGAGCCAAGCGGAAACCGATTTGGTACTGCACCCCGGGGACCGTGTAATGTTGGCGTCGCCGCCGGGGAAACCGGGCGGAACAAAACAAGGGGCTATAGCTCAGTTGGTAGAGCGCCTGCATGGCATGCAGGAGGTCAGGAGTTCAATTCTCCTTAGCTCCACAGAAATCGAAGGCGGATCATCCGGACGGATGATCCGCCTTCGACGTGTTTCCTGTCACGTTTCCTGCCGCGTTCCCTGTCACGGATGTGTTCGCCACCGCGTTCGGCTCGCACGCGCGCGTGTGCTCCGGCGCGCGCGACGGGGGTCGCCCGGCCGGACGGCCCCCTGACGCGCGCGGTCGTGCCGTCAGCGGCCGAGGGCCCGCCGGCCCCGACCCTGGGAGAGGACGGGCAGGTTGCGTGACGGCGCCTGGCCGCGGGTGTCCTCCTCGATGCGCAGCGCCAGGGCGGGGCAGCGGCGCACCGCGCGCAGGGCCTTCGCCTCGGCGTAGCGCGGCACCTGAGCCTGCGCCACCGTCGGGAAGCCGTCCGCGCCGAGCTCGAAGACCTCGGGGAGGATGTCGGCGCAGAGGCCGTGGCCCCGGCACAGCGTCCAGTCGACGTAGATCTTCTGGCGGCTGCCGCCGGTCTCCTCGGGCTCCGCGCCGCCCGGGATGCCCGTGGGCGCCCTGCCCCCCTCGAAGAGCGGCAGCACGCCCTCCACGGGCCGTCCGCAGCCGTTCCCGAGGACGTGCGCGGCCAGGTCGTCGGTGAACGCCTTGATGGTCGACTCCAGGAACATCGCGGAGCCGTCGGGGTGCGAACACGCCCCGCGCCGCTTCACGTTCTTCGCGACCTGCTTCAGCGCCTCCAGGGCGGCCGGTCCGCCGCCGTTCAGGATGTCCTCCAAGCCGCGCGCGGCGGCGGGCAGTCCCAGGTAGCAGGGGCCGCACTGGCCGGCGCTCTCCTCGGCCAGCCACTGGGCCACCCGCAGGGACTCGCCCAGCGGGCAGGTCTCCTGGCTGATCGGCAGGATCGCGCCGGCGCCCAGCGAACCTCCCACCGCGTCCAGCGAGTTGCGGGAGACGATCGCCTCGTTGACGGTCGCGGCGTCGATCCACTTGCCGTGGTAGCCGCCGGTCAGCACGCCCTGCGGCACCGGCGGGGCGCCGGCCAGCTGGAGGACGTAGCGCAGCGGCACGCCCGTGGGGACCTCGAGCACCATCGGCCGGGCGACCGCTCCGGAGACGGTGAGCATGACGGTGCCCGGCTCGTCGTACAGGCCGGTGTTGCCGTAGCGCTCGGGGCCGATGCGGGCGGCGATGGCGAGCTGCGCGAACGTCTCCGCGTTCGACAGCAGCGTGGGCGCCCCGCCGACGCCGCTCTGCGAGGCGCTGATCTTGCGGCCGGGCGGGATGGCCGGGCCGCCGTCGACCGAACGGATCAGCGACGCGGCGGCGCCAGTGACCATCCGGACCGGGTTGCGCTGCACCCACGCGCGCAGTGCCGATCTGCGGCTGTTGCTCAGACCGCGCTCGGCCAGCGCGGCCTCCATGGAGCGCTGGGTGGACTCCCGGGTGACCCCGATCACGAGCGTGCGGGCGCCGAGCGCCTCGGCGCACAGCAGGGCACCGTCCAGGATGAGGTGCGGGGCACGGTTGATGAGCACCGTGTCCTTGCGGCAGGCCGGTTCGTCCTCACTGCCGTTGACGACGACGACCGGCCGCACCCCGCGCTTGATCGCCGCCTCGGCGACCGAGCGCAGCTTCCTGTGGAACGGGAAGCCCGCGCCGCCGCGGCCCTTGAGGCCGATGCGCTCGGCGAGCTGGGCGAGCTGCTCGCCGCCCAGCGGGTCGAGAGGGCCGTGCACCTTCAGGTGCATGGGCAGGTCGAGCCGCTCCACAAGGTCGAAGCCCGAGGTCAGCTGGGGAAGGCCGACCACGCGGACTTCCGGGACGTCGGGCAGGGCCTCGTTCACCTATAGCCTCCGGAAGGCGTGTTCCAAGGTTCGCCCGAACCCGGCGCGTCGTACATGCCGGGGTTTGTTTCGGTGGCGGGACCGCTGTTGAACGTGTCACCCGAGTTGTACGTCTCGTAGGCGGCGTTCGTCTCACCGGTGTCGTACACGTCACGTCCGCCGTATCCGCCGGTGCCCGGATTGCCATAGGCCGGGATGTTGTATCCGGTGTCCTGGAGCGGGTCGTACGCCGACGGCGGGGCCTCGCCGACCGGCGGCGGGGACGGGATCGGCCAGCTCCCCGAGGTGCTCGACGGGCCGTCCACGCGCGCCATCGCCTCCGTGGCCTGCAGGTCCAGTGGCAGATCCATGCGCGCGGTCCGGTCGGCCGTGAACGGCTGCTGGGGACGGCCCGGCGTGGACACCGCGCGATAGGCGGCCGCGAAGCCGGACGCCGGCTCGGCGGCGGGCGCGGCGGGGGTCTGGTACAGCGGCGCGGCCCCGGGACCGGCCTGCGGGCCGTCCGGCGACGGCCTCGGCTCGCGCCGGGACTCGAAGCCCGGCAGGGCGGACTCGGTGACCCGCGAGCGGCTCGCCTCCAGCTCGTCGAACCCCCGTCGCTCCGAGCTGCCCAGGACGGCGACGAGCCGGTCGGCGACCCTGCGCTTGACGGGGCGCGGGGCCGAGCGCAGCGCCAGCGCGCCCATCACGCCGAGCAGGGACAGACTGTAGAGGATCACGAAGACCGGCTTGGCCTGGCGACCCGCGTAGAGCCCGTGCACCAGCGCCGCGCACCAGGCCGGATAGGCCAGCATGTGCATCGCCCGCCAGCGGGCGGCGACCGGGGCCGGCGTGGCGAAGTTGCTGCGCAGGGCGCCGGTCACGCCCACGAAGATCATCAGCAGGCCCGCCAGCGAGCCCAGGCCGATCAGGCCGCCGCTTCCGGTGACGCCGAGCGAGAACGGGATGATCGCGGCGATCAGCTTGGTGTGGTCCAGCGCGATCTTGGTGGTGATGTGCAGCAGCAGGAACGCGATGGAGGCGACCGCGGTCGTCCGGTGCACCGCCTGGCCGATGATCCGCTGGCGCGTGTTCAGGAAGATCCGGTCCTGGGCGAAGAGCCCCCAGATCACCGAACAGCTCAGCGAGACCAGGGACAGCACGCCCGCTCCGAAGTTCAGGAACTCCTGGAACTGGCTGCTTCCGACCAGCACGACCACGGGTATGAGCAGCAGGACGACGGCGGACGCCACCCCATAGGCCGACCGGCCCGGCTTGGGGAGCGAGCTGTTACTACGACGAGGGTTCATGGGGGCAACTCCGAGCAGTTTCGGGAAAGCGGTCCCGCTGCCGAACTCTAAGTGGCGCCATACCGATCAGTAGGAGCTTTGAGTTATTGCGTTGTTATCAAAGGACAATGCGACTGGAACGGTGTCCCTTAGTGGCTGTTACGCGAAGTAATCTCTGACCTTGGTTCAGTTGCGGGCGGGCGATGTGACATGTCCACCAGGCATACGGAAGCGCGTCGCGGCTTGCTCAAGGGCTGCGGTACCCTAGCGCCATGCGTGCCGTACGCCTTCTGCTTAGCGGGCCGCGCTGATCAGTACCGACCCACCGGTCGAACCGTGTGGTCGGCATCGGCGCGGCGTCCCCTCCTGTGCGAGGGGATTTTTCGTTTCCTGAGTGTCACAGCCGCTGGCAGCCGCAGGCAGAGACGATCGATGGAGCTTTGAGGATCATGAGCGAGACGAACCCCGCTGCCACCGCCGAGGTGGCCGCGCCGCACCGCTACACGGCCGCCATGGCGGCCGAGATCGAGGCACGCTGGCAGGACTTCTGGGACGCCGACGGCACCTACGCGGCGCCGAACCCCAAGGGCGATCTGGCCGGTGACCCCGAGCTGGCCGCCAGGCCCAAGAAGTTCATCATGGACATGTTCCCGTACCCCTCGGGCGCGGGCCTGCACGTTGGTCACCCCCTGGGCTACATCGCCACCGACGTCTACGCCCGGTTCCAGCGGATGACCGGCCACAACGTCCTGCACACCCTGGGCTTCGACGCCTTCGGCCTGCCCGCCGAGCAGTACGCCGTGCAGACCGGCACGCACCCGCGCGTGTCCACCGAGGCGAACATCGAGAACATGAAGGCCCAGCTGCGCCGGCTGGGCCTGGGCCACGACAAGCGCCGGTCGTTCGCGACGATCGACCCGGAGTACTACAAGTGGACCCAGTGGATCTTCCTGCAGATCTTCAACTCCTGGTACGACGACGAGGCCGGGGCGGCGCGCCCGATCTCCGAGCTGGTCGCCCGGTTCGAGGCCGGTGAGCGCGCGGTGCCCGGCGGGCGCCCCTGGCACGAGCTGAGCGCCGTCGAGCGCGCCGAGGTCCTGGGCGAGTACCGCCTGGCCTACGCCTCCGACGCGCCGGTCAACTGGTGCCCCGGCCTGGGCACCGTGCTGGCCAACGAGGAGGTCACCGCCGACGGCCGCTCCGAGCGCGGCAACTACCCGGTCTTCAAGGCCAAGCTGCGTCAGTGGAACATGCGCATCACCGCCTACGCCGACCGGCTGCTGGAGGACCTGGAGGCGCTGGACTGGCCCGAGGCCATCAAGCTGCAGCAGCGCAACTGGATCGGCCGCTCCGAGGGCGCCCGCGTCGACTTCCCCGTGGACGGCGAGCGCATCACGGTCTTCACCACCCGCCCCGACACGCTGTTCGGCGCGACCTACATGGTGCTGGCCCCCGAACACCCGCTGGTCGAGAAGTTCACGCCGCAGGCCTGGCCCGAGGGCACCCACCAGGTGTGGACCGGCGGCCACGCCACGCCCACCGAGGCCGTCGCCGCCTACCGCGCGCAGGCCGTCTCCAAGTCGGACGTCGAGCGGCAGGCCGAGGCCAAGGACAAGACCGGCGTTTTCATCGGCGCGTACGCCACCAACCCGGTCAACGGCGAGCAGGTCCCCGTCTTCATCGCCGACTACGTGCTGATGGGCTACGGCACCGGCGCGATCATGGCCGTCCCGGCGGGCGACCAGCGCGACTTCGAGTTCGCGCGCGCCTTCGAACTGCCGATCCACTGCGTCGTCGAGCCCACCGACGGCCGCGGCACGGACACCTCCACCTGGGAGGACGCCTTCGGGTCGTACGACGCGAAGATCATCAACTCCGCCAACGACGACATCTCCCTGGACGGCCTGGGCGTCACCGAGGCCAAGGCCCGCATCACCGAGTGGCTGGAGCGCCGGGGCATCGGCGAGGGCACCGTCAACTTCCGCCTGCGCGACTGGCTGTTCAGCCGCCAGCGCTACTGGGGCGAGCCCTTCCCGATCGTCTACGACGAGGACGGCGTCGCCCACGCGCTGCCCGAGTCGATGCTGCCGCTGGAGCTGCCCGAGGTCGAGGACTACAGCCCGCGCACCTTCGACCCGGACGACGCCGACACCCAGCCCGAGACCCCGCTGTCGCGCAACGACGAGTGGGTCAACGTCACCCTGGACCTGGGCGACGGGCCGAAGAAGTACCGCCGCGAGACCAACACCATGCCCAACTGGGCCGGTTCCTGCTGGTACGAGTTCCGCTACCTGGACCCGCACAACGACCGGCAGCTGGTCGACCCCGACATCGAGCGGTACTGGATGGGCCCGCGCGAGGGCCTGCCGCACGGCGGTGTCGACCTGTACGTCGGCGGCGCCGAGCACGCCGTGCTGCACCTGCTGTACGCGCGCTTCTGGTCCAAGGTCCTGTTCGACCTGGGGCACGTCTCCTCCGCGGAGCCGTTCCACAAGCTGTTCAACCAGGGCATGATCCAGGCCTACGTCTACCGCGACAGCCGCGGCATCGCGGTGCCGGCCGCCGAGGTCGAGGAGCGGGACGGCGCCTACTACTTCCAGGGCGAGAAGGTCACCCGCCTGCTGGGCAAGATGGGCAAGTCCCTGAAGAACGCGGTGACTCCGGACGAGATCGCCGCCGAGTACGGCGCAGACACGCTGCGCCTGTACGAGATGGCGATGGGTCCGCTGGACGTGTCGCGGCCGTGGGACACGCGCGCGGTGGTCGGCCAGTTCCGGCTGCTGCAGCGGCTGTGGCGCAACATCGTGGACGAGAGCACCGGCGAGGTCACCGTCACCGACGCCGAGCCCGGCGAGGAGACGCTGCGCGCCCTGCACAAGGCGATCGACGGCGTGCGCCAGGACCTGGAGGGCCTGCGTTTCAACACCGCCATCGCCAAGGTGACCGAGCTGAACAACCACCTGACCAAGGCCGGTGGCGAGCTGTCCCGCTCGGTCGCCGAACCGCTGGTGCTGCTGGTCGCCCCGCTGGCCCCGCACGTCGCCGAGGAGCTGTGGCGCAAGCTGGGCCACACCGACTCGGTCGTCCACCGGGACTTCCCGGTCGCCGACCCGCGGTACGTGGTGGACGAGACCGTGACCTGTGTCGTGCAGGTCAAGGGCAAGGTCAAGGCCCGTCTGGAGGTGTCGCCGGCCATCTCCGACGAGGAGCTGGAGAAGGCGGCGCTGGCGGACGAGAAGGTCGTCGCCGCGCTGGACGGCGCGGCCATCCGCAAGGTGATCGTGCGGGCGCCGAAGCTGGTGAACATCGTTACCGCGTGAGCGCGTGAGCGCGTCTGGGGCCGGGGTGCGGGCACCTCGGGGTAGTCCCCTACGGGCAGGTTCGGGGTTCTTCCGGAACCCCGGGCCTGCCCGCTGCGTTTACCGTGGAGAGCACAAGCTGTGAAAGCCCCACCGGGCTGAGGAGGAGCGGCATGGAAACTGTGATCACCGTGTTCGCCCTGCTGTTCCTGGTCTTCATCGGCCTCGGCGCGTACGTGACGGTCAAGGCGGTCGGCGCCGCCAAGCGCGGTGTGGACCGCACGATCGCGCAGGCCCGCCGCACGGTCGAGGACCACACCCTGCGCGCCAAATCCATCGCCCAGGCCGGCCCGGCCGGTGAGATCGCCCAGCTGCGGCTCGCGCTGCGCGGCTCGATGCGCGCCACCCAGGACGCGCTGCACGCGGGCGTGGCGGAGGACGAGTCGCTCCGGGAGTCCCTCGGCCTCTTCCAGCGGCTCAGCGCGCTCGGGCAGGAACTGGACGCCGACCTCAAGCGCCTGGAGTCCGAGCCGGACCGGGCGACGCTCGCCGCGCACCTTCCCGGACTGCGCCGTCGCACGGAGCGGATCACCCACTCCGCGGACTCGCTCCGCTGGGCGGCCCGCGACCGGGCCCACCGCTTCGCCGAGGACGACCTGGACTCGCTCAGCGCGCAGATCGACATCGAGACGGGCGCCCTGCGGCACTGGACGCAGCCCGAACCCCAGCAGGCGCCGCAGCCGTGGCCGGACGCCCCCGCGGCCGACGGCACCGCCGGCCGGCAGCCCGGGACCGATCCGCGAGCACCCCGCTCCGAGGAGACGCCGGCCCCGGCCGCGCTCACCCCGCCCGCGCCGCGCCCGGCCTACCCCTGGCAGAAGAAACCGCGCCCGGAGAGCACCACTTGACCGGACCGCTCCGGGAGGCGGACAGGGGCCGGTCTGCCGTACGGGCACCACGGCAGGTAACCTCCAGCTCATGTCCCGCCATGTCGCGATCGTCACCGATTCAACGGCCTACCTGCCGCCACGGACGATGGAGCGCCACGGCATCACCGCGGTGCCTCTGACCGTGGTCCTCGGCGACCAGGCGCTCGAAGAGGGCACCGAGATCTCGACCCGCTCCCTCGCCCAGGCACTGCAGAAACGTCGTCCGGTCACCACCTCCCGGCCCAGCCCGCAGATGTTCGCGGAGACCTATCGCAAGGTCGCCGAATCCGGCGCGAGCGCCATCGTCTCCCTGCATCTGTCCGCCGAGCTGTCCGGCACCTACGACGCGGCGGTCCTCGCGGCGCGCGAGGCGCCGGTTCCGGTGCGGGTGGTGGACACCGGGATGATCGCGATGGCGCTGGGCTTCTGTGCCCTGGCCGCCGCCGAGGCGGCGGAGGCGGGCGGCACCGCGGACGACGCCGTCACCGCCGCGGAGAAGCGGGCCGCGGGCACCTCCGCCTACTTCTACGTCGACACGCTCGACTATCTGCGCCGCGGCGGGCGCATCGGCGCCGCACAGGCCCTGCTCGGTTCCGCGCTGGCCGTCAAGCCGCTGCTCCAGCTGGAGGGCGGCCGTATCGAACCGCTGGAAAAGGTGCGCACGGCGTCCCGGGCGATCGCCCGCCTCGAGGAGATCGTCGCCGA
The DNA here is from genome assembly GCF_040631045.1 of Streptomyces sp. NPDC005706. Taxonomy (NCBI): domain Bacteria; kingdom Bacillati; phylum Actinomycetota; class Actinomycetes; order Kitasatosporales; family Streptomycetaceae; genus Streptomyces; species Streptomyces sp. NPDC005706. Next base: position 510,613 of record NZ_JBEXYS010000001.1, read on the forward strand.
CCGGGCGGGCGGCGCCGAGGTGGACATCGCCGTCCACCATCTCGCCGCCCCCGACCGGGCGTCCGCCCTCGCCGACCGGCTGCGGGTCCGTGTGCCCGGGCTGGCCGACCTGCACGTCAGCGAGGTCGGCGCGGTGATCGGGGCGCACACCGGGCCGGGGCTGCTGGGCGCGGTCGTCTCGCCGCGCTGAGCGGGCGCCGCTCGGCGGTGTGCCCGTGCGGGGTGTGATGGCCCATGATGTCGGCGCGCGGGATGTCGGCACCCGGGATGTGATCACTCGTACGGGTGGTGGAGTTTTCCACAAGAGGGCCGTGGTCCACGGAAATTGACCAAGATCATCGCGACTCGGCGGACTGCCCGATCCTCGTCGCATGGCACTTCGATCACGTTCACGCACCGCCGACCCGACCAGCGGACCGGGCCGTGGCCCCGGCTCCGACGGCCGCGTCCACCGCCGCCCCGCCGACCGTCCCCGCCCCCGTCACCGCTCGCCCGCACCCGCCGAGGGGCTGCGCCGCCGCGCGGAACTCCTCTTCGGTGAACACGCCGTGCACTGGCCGGAGTCGGGCAACGCCCCGCCGGACGGCCGGCCACCCGCGAACACGGCGAGTACGACGGGGCCGGCGCCCGGACCGCGGTCGCCGAGCACGGCACCAACTGCTCCGGGCGGGACGAGCGAGGCGGCTCGTGAGGCCGATCCGCCCACCCCGGCCGACGGCACGGATCCGGTCGGCGCTCACGACACACAACGGCCGGACTTCACAGGCCGATTCGAGCCTGCGGAACGGCTCGCGCCCACTCTGCGGGAGCAGTCCGCGCCCACTCTTCGGGAGCGGACCGGGCTCGCTCTGCGGGAGCGGCTGCCGGTCTGGCTGCAGACGCGGTGCGGGGTGGAGCGGCGGGGCGTGGTCGCGCTGGCCGTGGTGCTCGTGGTGGCCGCCGTGTTCGCCGTCCAGCACTTCTGGACGGGCCGCACGGAGACGGTGAGCGCTCCTCAAGTGGTGCGCGCCGAGGGGCCGTACGCGGGCAGGGACGAGAACGCGAAGCCGAGCCGGTCCACCGGCGCCTCCGCGGTGGACACGTCCTCTACGGACGCCGCGACGGCGCCCGCCGCGGCGATCGTCGTGGACGTCGGCGGCAAGGTCCGCAGGCCCGGGATCCGGCGGCTTCCGGCCGGCTCCCGGGTGGCCGACGCGCTGCGCGCGGCGGGCGGGGTCCGGCCCGGGGTGAGCACCGAGGGGCTCAACCGGGCCCGCTTCCTGGTGGACGGCGAACAGGTGCTGGTCGGCGCGCCCGCCGGGGCGGCGCCCGCCCCGCCCGGGCCCGGCAACGGCGCGGGCGGAGCGGCGGGAGGCGCGGGACCCGCGGCCCCGGTCTCCCTCAGCACGGCGACCGTGGACCAGCTCGACGCCCTGCCCGGGGTCGGTCCGGTGCTGGCCCAGCACATCATCGACTACCGCACCCGGCACGGCGGTTTCCGTTCGGTGGACGAACTGCGCCAGGTCAACGGGATCGGCGACCGCCGTTTCGCCGACCTGCGCGCGATGGTGCGGCCATGAGCGGGGGAGGGGCCGGAGCGGGGCGAGCGCGACCCGCCGAGGAGACTCCCGGGGAGCAGCGCGGGAGGAGCCACCCGGGTGAGCCCGAGGCCCCGGCCGACCTGCGCCTGGTGCCGCCCGCCCTCGCGGCCTGGGGGACGGCTGCCGTGGTGCTCGGCGCCTCGCCCGCCTGGAGTGCCGCCCTCGCTGTCGGCTGCGGTATCGCCGGCGCCGCTCTGCTGTCGGCGCGGCGCCGGACCGGTCCCGGCCGGCTCGACCGGTCCCGCGCTCCGGTCGCCGCCATGCTCCTGTGCGTGGCAGCGGCCGCCGCCTCCGCCGGGCTGCACGGAGCGGACGTACGGCGGGGCCCGGTGCCGGAGTCCGCGCGGCGGTTCGCCACCGTGACCGCCGAGGTCGAGCTGAGCGGCGACCCCTGGCTCAGCAGACCACGGGTGCGGGGCGACCACGCGGCACCGGTGGCGGTACTGGCCCGGGCGGAGGTGCGGCGCGTCGAGCAGGACGACGGGAGGACCGTGCGGACGCGGAGCCCCGTACTGATGGTCGTGGACCGGGACGTCCCGGCGCCGAGGGCGCCACCCGGCGGAGCCGTGCCCACCGCGCGGACCCCGCACGAGGCGCGCACGGCCTGGCTCGGACTGCTGCCGTCCACCCGGCTGCGGGTGACCGCCCGGCTGGCGCCCGCCCTGACGGGCGGGGACCGCACCGCGGCCGTGCTGCGCGTACGGGGTGATCCGGAGCCGGAGATGGTGGCGGGGCCGAACGGTCCGCAGCGGCTGGCGGGCCGGCTCAGGGCCGGACTGCGGGAGGCGACCGAGGAACTGCCCGCGGACGGCCGGGCGCTGCTGCCCGGGCTGGTCGTCGGCGACACCTCACGGATCACGCCGGAACTCGACGAGGCGTTCAAGGAGACGGACCTCGCGCACACGCTCGCCGTCTCCGGCAGCAACCTCACGATCCTGCTCGCCCTGCTCCTCGGGCCGCCCGGCCTGGCCCGGCGCGCCGAGCGCCGCGGACTCGCCCCACGCCTGGGACTTCCGCTGCGGGCGACCGCGCTGCTGGCGGCGGCGCTCACGCTCGGCTTCGTGATCGTGTGCCGGCCCGACCCCAGCGTGCTGCGGGCCGCGGCCTGCGGCTCGGTCGCCCTTCTCGCCCTGGCGACGGGACGCCGCAGATCCATGATCCCCGCCCTGGCCACGGCCGTGCTGCTGCTGGTGCTGTACGACCCGTGGCTGGCCCGCAGTTACGGGTTCCTGCTCTCCGTGCTGGCCACCGGTGCGCTGCTGGTGCTGGCGCCCGGCTGGAGCGAGGGGCTGCGCCGGCGCGGGGTGCCGGCCCGGCTCGCCGAGGCGCTGGCCGCGGCCGCCGCCGCACAGGCCCTGTGCGCGCCGGTCGTGGCGGTGCTGTCGGCCCGGGTGAGCCTGGTGGCGGTGCCCTGCAATCTGCTCGCCGAGGTGGCGGTCGCCCCGGCCACGGTGCTCGGCTTCGCGGCCCTGGCCGTCGCACCGGCGGCGATGCCCGCGGCCAAGGCGCTCGCGTGGTGCGCCGGCTGGCCCGCCGGATGGATCGCGAAGATCGCCCGGACCGGCGCGGCGCTGCCCGGCGCGGGAGTGGACTGGCCGGCGAGCTGGTCCGGGGCGCTGCTGCTCGCGGCGGTCACCGTGGCCGCGGTGCCGGCCGGGCGGCGGCTGCTGCGGCACCCCTGGTGGTGCGGCGCGCTGGCCGTGCTGCTCCTGGTGGCGGTGGTCCGGCCGGCACCGCTGACCCGGGTGATCACCGGCTGGCCGCCCCCGGGCTGGCGGTACGCGATGTGCGACGTCGGGCAGGGCGACGCCACCGTGCTGGCGGCCGGTGAAGGGACCGGGGTGGTGGTGGACGCCGGGCCAGATCCGGAACTCGTGGACCACTGCCTGCGCGCACTCGGCGTCACCCGGGTCCCGCTGCTCGTCCTGACCCATTTCCACGCCGACCACGTCACGGGCCTGCCCGGTGTCCTGCGGGGCCGCTCGGTGGCCGAGATCGAGACCACGGACCACCAGGAACCGGCCGACCAGGCCGATTTCGTCAGAAGGGAGGCGGCGCGACGGCACATCCCACTCACCACGGCAGCGGCGGGGGAGGAGCGGCGCAGCGGGACACTGAGCTGGCGGGTGCTGTGGCCACCCGCGGCCCCCGCCCCGGGCCGGGCACCGGTACTGGAACCCGACGGCCCGAACGATGCCAGTGTCGTCCTGCTCGTGCGGTCCGGCGGGCTGCGACTGCTGCTGCTCGGAGACCTCGAACCCCCGGCCCAGCAGGCCCTGTTGCGGTCCCCGGCCGTGGCCGGACTCGCGGGAGTGGACGTGCTGAAGGTGGCCCACCACGGCTCGGCGTACCAGGACCCGGACCTGATACGGCTGGCCGCCCCGCGGGTGGCGCTCATCTCCACCGGCGCCGGCAACCCCTACGGTCACCCGGCACCGGTGACCGTGGCCGCGCTGCGGGCCGGCGGGGCGACGGTGCTGCGCACCGACCGGGACGGGGCGCTCGCGGTCGGCGGCGACGGCGGGACGGAGGGGGAGGTGCGGGTGACGGGAGACTGAGCGGCGGGTGTTCGCCCAGACTGGGCGTATGGACTCAGCCCAGGCAGACGCCTACCTCCGCCGTATCGGGGCCGCGCGCCCGCACCGTCCCAGCGCCGAGGCGCTGCGCGAGCTGCACCTGCGCCATCTGCGGACCGTCCCCTTCGAGAACCTCTCCATCCACCTGGGCGAGGAGATCGTCCTGGAGGAGGAGCGTCTGCTGGACAAGGTGGTCGGACGGCGACGGGGCGGCTTCTGCTACGAACTGAACGGCGCCTTCGGGGCGTTGCTCGCCTCCCTCGGCTTCGAGGTCGCGCTGCTGGCGGGACGGGTGTACGGGAACGAGGGCCGTCTCGGCATCCCGTACGACCATCTCGCGCTGCGGGTGTGCACGGCGGACGGCACCGACTGGCTCGCCGATGTCGGGTTCGGGGCACACAGCCACTTTCCGCTGGCGCTCGCCGAACGCGGTGAGCAGAAGGACCCCGGCGGGACGTTCCGGGTGACGGAGGCCGGTCCGGACCTGGCCGGCGTGACCGGTGCGGCTGCGGGTCCGGCCGGCGTGATGGGTGCCGTGGGTCCGGCGGACGGGGGCGGGGACCTGGACGTGCTGCGGGACGGCGGACCGCAGTACCGGCTGGAGACGCGGCCGCGGGCGCTCGGGGACTTCACGGGCGGGGCCTGGTGGCACAGCACCTCGCCGCGTTCGCACTTCACCCGGTCCCTGGTGTGCTCGCTGGTGACCGAGGACGGCGGGCGGATCACCCTCGGCGGACGCGCGCTGACCACCACGTCACCCGACGGGAGGAAGGAGACACGGGAGCCGGCGACGGACGAGGAGGTGCTGGCGCTGTACCGCGAGGGGTTCGGCATCGAGCTGGCCGCCGTGCCGACGGTGCGGCAGGGAAACCGGGCGGGCTGAACCGGCCCGTGCCCGGTGCCGGAGAATGTGTCCGTGAGCGATGTGAGACATGTGCTGGTGCTGCCCGACCGCGACACCGCCGAGGAGGTGGCCGAGGCGCTCGCGGAGCACTTCGGCGTCGACGAGGATCCCCGGCCGGTCCGGGACGCCCTGGCCGGGGAGGACGACGCCGAGGACGCCCAGTGGCTGCTGGCGCTGCGCGACGAGGCCGGCCGGCTCGACCCCGCCGAGCTGGACGCGTTCGCGGGCCGGTGGGACGGCTGGCGCGAGGAGCCGTGACCCCAGGCTCCACTCTGGGCGCGGCTCGGGGCCCGGGCCGGGGAGAGGCCGGAGGAGAGGCCGGGGGAGAAGCCGGGGGAGAAGCCGGGGTCCGGTCCGGGTGCGCGGGCCGGTCCGCTGTCGGTGCCGCGTGGGATGCTGTAGGCGATGGCCAGAAAGACTGCGAATGACGAGCCTCTCGCCCCGGTGACCCTTGCCGTGGGCCAGGAGGACCTGCTGCTCGACCGTGCCGTGCAGGAGGTGGTGGCCGCCGCCCGGGCCGCCGACGCCGACACCGACGTACGGGACCTGACGCCGGACCAGTTGCAGCCGGGGACGCTCGCCGAGCTGACGAGTCCCTCGCTCTTCGCCGAGCGCAAGGTCGTGGTCGTGCGCAACGCGCAGGATCTCTCGGCCGACACGGTCAAGGACGTGAAGGCGTACCTCGGGTCGCCCGCCGAGGAGATCACCCTCGTGCTGCTGCACGCGGGCGGCGCGAAGGGCAAGGGGCTGCTGGACGCCGCGCGCAAGGCGGGCGCGCGGGAGGTGGCCTGCCCGAAGATGACCAAGCCGGCGGACCGGCTGGCCTTCGCACGGGGGGAGTTCCGCTCGTTCGGCCGGTCGGCGACACCGGAGGCCTGCCAGGCGCTCTGCGACGCCGTCGGCAGCGATCTGCGGGAGCTGGCCTCCGCGGTGTCGCAGCTCGTCGCGGACGTCGAGGGGACGATCGACGAGGCGGTCGTCGGCCGGTACTACACCGGGCGGGCCGAGGCCTCCAGCTTCACGGTCGCCGACCGGGCCGTGGAGGGACGGACGGCGGAGGCGCTGGAAGCGCTCCGGTGGTCACTTGCGACCGGCGTGGCCCCGGTGCTCATCACCAGCGCGCTCGCCCAGGGAGTGCGCGCGATCGGCAAGCTCTCCTCGGCGCGCGGCGGCCGGCCCGCGGACCTCGCGCGGGAGCTGGGCATGCCGCCCTGGAAGATCGACCGGGTGCGCCAGCAGATGCGGGGCTGGACACCGGACGGCGTGTCCGTGGCCCTGCGCGCGGTCGCCGAGGCGGACGCGGGCGTGAAGGGCGGCGGTGACGACCCCGAGTACGCGCTGGAGAAGGCGGTCGTGACCATCGCCCGGGCCGCGCGATCCCGAGGCCGGGGCTGACAGCGGTCACCTCTCGCCACCGGCCCACCGGCACCGGCCCGGGGAGAGCCGGGCCTGATCCAGTCGCCCCGCGGCGGCCGGCGAGGAGAATCGTACGTATCAGCCGTACATCGCCGACGCACTGAAAGGTGGCGATCGCCATGGCTGAGCATCCGCACGCGACCCTCGTCCGCGAGGCCTACGACGCCTTCCTCCGCGTCGACCTGGACGCCCTGCGCGGGATGATGACGGCGGACGTCACCCACCACGTGCCCGGCAGCCACGCGCTCGCGGGCGACTTCAAGGGCCAGGACGCGGTGATCGGCTTGTACCGCAGGCTCTTCCAGGAGACCGGCGGCAGCTTCCGTGCCGAGCTGCGCCATGTGTTCGTCGACGGCCGGGGCCATGCCGTGGCCCTGCACCACATCACCGCCGAGCGTGAGGGCAGACGTCACCGCGTCGACGGATGCCTCGTCCTGCGTGTCGTCGGCGACAGGATCACCGACATCGACGAGTGCGTCGACGACGTCGACAAGGAGAACGCGTTCTGGGGCTGAGGCCCAGGGCATGCCGAAGGCCCCGTTGCCCGCCCTGGGGAAGGGAGAGCGCCGGGGCCTTCGGATCAAGACTGAGGATTCGCACCCGCGTGGCGAACGCAGGCCGCGTACGAATCCGGGGTGCCGGACGGGAGCGGATGAGAGAGGGCCCGCTCTGGGTCCTTCCGGCGGTCAGATCAGAAAGGAGGTTCAGCCCTGGAGGGACGAGACCTTGGAAGCAAGCGCCGACTTCTTGTTGGCGGCCTGGTTCTTGTGGATGACACCCTTCGAGACGGCCTTGTCGAGCGCACGCGCGGCAGCGCGCTGCAGCTCGGTGGCCTTCTCGGTGTCACCCGCGGCAGCGGCCTCACGGGCCTTGCGGATCGCGGTCTTCAGGGAGGACTTGACGGCCTTGTTGCGCAGCCGAGCCTTCTCGTTGGTCTTGATCCGCTTGATCTGGGACTTGATGTTCGCCACGAAGGAGCCTTTTCAGGTTCAGGCGCGGGGCCGCTCGGGTCCCGTACCGGTGATCCAAAATTATCTGGTCGTGCCTCGCGCTGAGAGGGCATGAGGCACAGCCATCTACAGTACCAGTGGCCCTGCGAGCGGCCCAAAACGGTCCATGGTTCCTCCGCGTGGGACCATGGAGACTACGTATCGATCCGACCCGAGGCATAAGGCGCCTCAAGAGACAGGACCCTGCGTGCCCGCGACCCCTAACCATGTGCCCGAGCCGAGCCGTACCGCCCCGGCGCTGATCCGCAATTTCTGCATCATCGCGCACATCGACCACGGCAAGTCCACGCTCGCCGACCGGATGCTCCAGCTGACCGGTGTGGTCGAGCAGCGGCAGATGCGTGCTCAGTACCTCGACCGGATGGACATCGAGCGCGAGCGCGGCATCACGATCAAGTCCCAGGCGGTGCGTCTGCCCTGGGCCCCGACCGAGGGCCCCGACCAGGGCACGACCCACATCCTCAACATGATCGACACCCCGGGTCACGTCGACTTCACCTACGAGGTGTCGCGGTCGCTGGCCGCCTGCGAGGGGACCATCCTCCTCGTCGACGCCGCCCAGGGCATCGAGGCGCAGACCCTCGCCAACCTCTACCTGGCGATGGAGAACGACCTCACGATCATCCCCGTGCTGAACAAGATCGACCTGCCGGCCGCGCAGCCGGAGAAGTTCGCCGAGGAGCTGGCGAACCTGGTCGGCTGCGACCCGGACGACGTCCTCAAGGTCTCCGCCAAGACCGGCCTGGGTGTCGACGCCCTGCTGAACAAGGCCGTCAAGGAGATCCCGGCGCCGGTCGGCGTCGCCGACGCCCCCGCACGCGCGATGATCTTCGACTCGGTCTACGACTCCTACCGCGGTGTCGTGACGTACGTCCGTGTCATCGACGGCCAGCTCAACAAGCGCGAGCGCATCCGGATGATGTCGACGGGCGCCACGCACGAGCTGCTGGAGATCGGGACCAACTCGCCCGAGATGCTTCCCGCCGACGGCCTCGGCGTGGGCGAGGTGGGCTACCTGATCACCGGTGTGAAGGACGTCCGCCAGTCCAAGGTCGGTGACACCGTCACCAGCCAGGTCAAGGGCGCCACCGAGGCGCTCGGCGGCTACAAGGACCCCAAGCCCATGGTGTTCTCGGGTCTGTATCCGCTGGACGGCTCCGACTACCCCGAGCTGCGCGAGGCCCTGGACAAGCTGCAGCTCAACGACGCCGCGCTGGTCTACGAGCCGGAGACGTCCGCCGCCCTCGGCTTCGGTTTCCGCGTCGGCTTCCTCGGCCTGCTGCACCTGGACGTGATCCGGGAGCGCCTGGAGCGCGAGTTCGGTCTCGACCTGATCGCCACCGCCCCCAACGTGGTCTACCGCGTGCTCATGGAGGACGGCACCGAGTACACGGTCACCAACCCGAGCGAGTTCCCCGAAGGCAAGATCGACGAGGTCTACGAGCCGGTCGTGCGCGCCACGATCCTCGCGCCCACCGAGTTCATCGGCTCGATCATGGAGCTGTGCCAGACCCGGCGCGGCACCCTGCTCGGCATGGACTACCTCTCGGAGGACCGGGTCGAGATCCGCTACACGCTGCCGCTCGCGGAGATCGTCTTCGACTTCTTCGACCAGCTGAAGTCCAAGACGCGCGGCTACGCCTCGCTGGACTACGAGCCCACCGGCGAGCAGACGTCGAGCCTGGTCAAGGTCGACATCCTGCTGCACGGCGACAAGGTGGACGCCTTCTCGGCGATCACCCACAAGGACGCGGCCTACGCGTACGGCGTGCGGCTCGTCGCCAAGCTGCGCGAGCTCATCCCGCGGCAGGCCTTCGAGGTGCCCATCCAGGCCGCCATCGGCTCCCGGGTCATCGCCCGTGAGACCATCCGCGCCATCCGCAAGGACGTCCTCGCCAAGTGCTACGGCGGTGACATCTCCCGTAAGCGGAAGCTGCTGGAGAAGCAGAAGGAAGGCAAGAAGCGGATGAAGATGGTGGGTTCCGTGGAGGTTCCGCAGGAAGCCTTCATCGCCGTCCTGTCCAGCGATGACAGCGCGGGGTCGGGCAAGGGCAAGAAGTAACCGGAGGTTACAGCCGGTCGCATCCGTAAAACGGACACGGAGGGGCTCGTCGTGCGAAAGTGCGGCGGGTCCCTACGCGTGCGTAGCGTCGCTCTGAGTGGAAAGTGACAGGCCGATGCCCCTTACGCAGCGGCCGGTCGCCCCTTACCCTGATGCCTGCTCGATAGTTACTCGCGAGTTAAACAACGAGTCCCAACCCCACCGTGAGTCAACCCAGCCGCACCTGAGCCAGCCGCACCGTCGCGGGCCCCGGAGGATGTCGTGAGCGACACACAGACCCTGATCGAGAACCGTCCGCCGTCCGTGGCGGCCCTCTTCCTGGAGCGCGTGGCGGCCACACCGGACGCCGAGGCCTACCGCCATCCGGTGCCCCCGGCCTCCGGGGACGGCCCCGACGACTGGAAGTCGCTCAGCTGGGGCGAGGCGGCCGAGCGGGTCTACGCCATCGCCGCCGGCCTCATCGAGCTGGGCCTCCAGCCGGAGCAGCGGGTCGCGCTCGCCGCCTCCACCCGGGTCGAGTGGATCCTCGCCGACCTCGGCATCATGTGCGCGGGCGGTGCCACCACCACGATCTACCCGCAGACCAACGCCGACGAGTCGGCGTTCATCCTCTCCGACTCCGACAGCCGGATCCTGATCGCCGAGGACGCGGCCCAGCTCGCCAAGGCCGTGGAGAAGCGTGCCGAGCTGCCCGCGCTGACCAAGGTCGTCGTCATCGACCCGGCCGGTGTCGAGACCAGCGACTGGGTGACCACCCTCACCGAGCTGGAGCAGCGCGGCGCCGCCTATCTCGAGAAGCACCCCGAGCTGATCAAGGAGCGGGTCGGCGCGATCACCAGGGACCAGCTCGCCACCCTGATCTACACCTCCGGCACCACCGGCCGTCCCAAGGGCGTGCGCCTGCCGCACGACAACTGGGCGTACATGGCCAAGGCGATCGCCGCGACCGGCCTGGTCAGCGGCGACGACGTGCAGTACCTGTGGCTGCCGCTGGCGCACGTCTTCGGCAAGGTGCTCACCTCCGGGCAGATCGAGGTCGGCCACGTCACCGCCGTGGACGGCCGCGTCGACAAGATCATCGAGAACCTGCCGGTGGTGCGGCCGACGTACATGGCGGCCGTGCCGCGCATCTTCGAGAAGGTCTACAACGGCGTCGCGGCCAAGGCCCGCGAGGGCGGCGCGGCCAAGTACAAGATCTTCCAGTGGGCCGCCGAGGTCGCCCGCGAGTACGCCAAGGTCTCCCAGGACAACTTCCGCCGCACCGGTGCCCACGCGGTGCCGTTCGGCCTGGGCGCCAAGCACAAGGTCGCCGACACTCTCGTCTACGGCAAGCTCCGTGAGGCCTTCGGCGGCCGGCTGCGCGCCTGTGTCTCCGGCGCCTCCGCGCTCGCCCCGGAGATCGGCTTCTTCTTCGCCGGCGCCGGCATCCACATCCTGGAGGGCTACGGCCTCACCGAGTCCTCGGCCGCCTCCTTCGTCAACCCCGGCGAGGCCTACCGCACCGGCACCGTCGGCAAGCCGCTGCCCGGCACCGAGGTCCGCATCGCCGACGACGGCGAGATCCTGCTGCGCGGCCCCGGCATCATGGACGGCTACCACCAGCAGCCCGAGAAGACCGCCGAGGTGCTGGAGTCCGACGGCTGGTTCCACACCGGCGACATCGGCGAGCTGTCCCCCGACGGCTACCTGCGCATCACCGACCGCAAGAAGGACCTCATCAAGACCTCCGGCGGCAAGTACGTCGCCCCGGCCGAGGTCGAGGGCCAGTTCAAGGCGGTGTGCCCGTACGTCTCCAACATCCTGGTGCACGGCGCCGACCGGAACTACTGCACCGCCCTCATCGCCCTCGACGAGATCGCGATCCTGCAGTGGGCCAAGGACAACGGCCTCGACGGCAAGTCGTACGCCGAGGTGGTGGCCGCGCCGCAGACCGTCGAGATGGTCGACGGCTACGTCAAGGAGCTCAACCAGAACCTGCAGCGCTGGCAGACCATCAAGAAGTACCGCCTGCTGCCCCGTGACCTCGACGTGGAGCACGGCGAGATCACGCCGAGCCTGAAGCTGAAGCGGCCCGTCGTGGAGCGGGAGTACAAGCACCTCATCGACGAGATGTACACGGGGGCCCGGGAATCCTGACGCCATCGCGTGAGGACGGCGGGGGCCGCACCCCGGTGCGGCCCCCGCCCTCTTACGACTCGCTTCGCATCCCGCCCGCAACTGACCGTCTTCCTCCGCCCCAGTAGCACAGTTCTCACGCGTTGCCGCCCGCTTCGTGACTCACCGCTTAGGCTTGCGTCCTGTCTGTCACCCTGGCCGCATGGACATGGCGGCCATACCGACGCAACGGGAGTACGACACCCACGCCCCGGCGGTGCGCGGGCACGCCGGCCTGCCCGGCAGCCCCCTCGCCCCGGGCTCCGCCCGCGCCCTGGTGCGCGCCGCGCTCGCCGAGGTCCCCGCGCTGCCCCGGCGGTTCGTGGACGACGCCCTGGCCGTCGTCAGCGAACTCGTCACCAACGCCGTCGTCCACGCGGGCACCGACGTCGACGTCGACTGGCGCCTGGAGACGACCGGCGCCTTCGTCGTCGAGGTCGGCGACCGCCATCCCGCCCGACCCCCGCGCGACCCCGGCACCGGCGACACGTCGAGCGAGACGGCCGAGTACGGGCGCGGACTGCGCCTGGTCGCCGACCTCGCCGAATCCTGGGGCGTCACCTACCGCCGGGGCGAGAAGACCGTGTGGGCGCGGCTGCGGCCCGGTGGCGAACCGCTGGAAGGTCCCGCTGCCGACCACACCCTGGACATCGCCGAGGTCCTCGCCCCGCGGCCGCGGGGCGAGGGACGCGACCGGGACTGGCTCGGCCGGGGCGCGCTGTCCTTCCTCGCCGAGGCCTCCGACCTGCTCGCCGGACAGCTCGACGAGAACCTGGTCGCCGCCCTCACCGGCCGGCTGATCGTGCCCCGGCTCGCCGACTGGTGCGCGGTGTGGCTGGAGGACGAGGCGACCGTACGCGGCGGCGACGGCGGCGCACCCGCCGGGGTCTGGGTGGCCGACGAGGACCGCGCCGAGGAACTGCACCGCGCCCTGGAGAAGGACCCGCCCCGGCCGCCGGAGGGCCTGAGGCCCGACCCGGAGCCCCACCCGTGGCCCGGTGAGGCGCTCGGCACCCACGGCACGGCCCTCGCCTTCCGCCTCATCGCGGGCGGCCGCCCGCTCGGCACCCTGGTCCTCGGGCGGTGCGGGCAGCCCCGGTTCCCCGACGAGGTCACCGGCCTGGTGGAGGACCTGAGCCGCCGGGTGGCCCTCGCCATCGGCGCGGCCCGCCAGTACGCCCGGCAGGCCACCATCAGCGCCGTCCTGCAGCGCGGGCTGCTGCCCGGAGCGGTCGCCGAGATCCCCGGGATGAGCAGCGCCCTCGTCTACGAGCCCTGCGACAAGGGCGGCCCGAGCGGCGACTTCTACGACCTGTTCCCGGCGGGCGACGGCCGCTGGTGCTTCGCCGTGGGCGACGTCCAGGGCAAGGGCCCGGAGGCAGCCGTCGTGATCGGGCTCGCCCGGCCGTGGCTGCGCCTGCTCGCCCGCGAGGGCTACCGGGTCGCCGACGTCCTCGACCGGCTCAACCAGCTCCTCCTCGACGACGCCACCGAGGCCGCCGACGCCGCCGCCCGCGCGCTGGTCGCGGCCGGCGGCCGGCCCGTGGCCGCCGGGGACGGACCGCAGACCCGCTTCCTGTCCCTGCTCTACGGCGAGCTGACGCCCCACGCGGACGGCGGCGTCCGCTGCACCCTCGCCTCCGCCGGGCACCCCCTGCCGCTGCTGCTGCGCCCCGACGGCGAGGTGCGCACCGCCGCCCGCCCGCAGACCCTGCTCGGTGTCGTCGAGGACGAGACATACACCAGCGAGACCGTCGAGCTGCGGCCCGGCGACAGCCTGCTGTGCGTCACCGACGGCGTCACCGAGCGGCGCTCCGGCTCCCGCCAGTTCGACGACGGCGACGGGCTCGCGCGGGCCCTGTCCGGCTGCGCGGGCCTGACCGCCGAGGAGATCGCCGAGCGGATCCGCCGTCTCGTGCACGACTTCGGCGGCGGTCTGCCCGAGGACGACCTGGCCCTGCTGGTGCTCCAGGCGGGGTGACTCCCGCCGTACGGGACAATGGGGGACATGCCTTCCGCACTCCCCGACGGTGAGCACGTCCCCGACGACGGCGCGCTGCCCGCCTCCGCGCTCGCCGGGGCCGCCGGCCGCCCCCTCGGGTTCTACCTGCACGTCCCGTACTGCGCGACCCGCTGCGGCTACTGCGACTTCAACACGTACACCGCCACCGAGCTGCGCGGCACCGGCGGCGTGCTCGCCTCCCGGGACAACTACGCGGACACCCTGACGGACGAGATCCGGCTGGCGCGGAAGGTCCTCGGCGACGACCCCCGCCAGGTCCGCACGGTCTTCGTGGGCGGTGGCACGCCCACCCTGCTGGCCGCCGACGACCTGGTACGGATGCTGGCGGCGATCCGCGACGAGTTCGGTCTGGCGCCGGACGCGGAGATCACGACCGAGGCGAACCCGGAGTCGGTCGACCCGGCGTACCTCACCACCCTCCGTGAGGGCGGCTTCAACCGGATCTCCTTCGGCATGCAGAGCGCGCGGCAGCACGTGCTGCGGATCCTGGACCGCACGCACACCCCCGGCCGCCCCGAGGCATGTGTGGCGGAGGCACGGGCGGCGGGCTTCGAGCACGTCAACCTGGACCTGATCTACGGCACCCCGGGGGAGAGCGACGACGACTGGCGGGCCTCGCTGGACGCGGCGATCGGCGCGGGCCCCGACCACGTCAGCGCCTACGCCCTGATCGTCGAGGAGGGCACCCAGCTCGCCCGCCGCATCCGCCGCGGCGAGGTCCCGATGACGGACGACGACGTCCACGCGGACCGCTACCTGATCGCCGAGGAGACCCTGTCCGCCGCGGGCTTCGACTGGTACGAGGTCTCGAACTGGGCCACCTCCGAGTCCGGGCGCTGCCTGCACAACGAGCTGTACTGGCGGGGCGCGGACTGGTGGGGCGCGGGACCCGGCGCCCACTCGCACGTGGGCGGGGTGCGCTGGTGGAACGTCAAGCACCCGGGCGCCTACGCGGCGGCGCTGGCCGCGGGCCGGTCCCCGGGCGCGGGCCGCGAACTGCTCTCGGACGAGGACCGGCGGGTGGAGCGGATCCTGCTGGAGCTGCGGCTGCGGGAGGGGGTGCCGCTGCCGCTGCTGAAGGAGGAGGGGCTGGCGGCCTCACGCCGGGCGCTGGCGGACGGACTGCTCCAGGAGGGCCCCTACGGCGAGGGCCGCGCCGTCCTGACCCTGCGCGGGCGGCTGCTGGCGGACGCGGTGGTGCGGGATCTGGTGGACTGATCACCCGGCGTCCGGCACCGGCGGGTGCGCCGGCCGCACCGCTACGCCGTCACGAAGTCGATCAGTTCCTCCACCCGCCCCAGCAGTTCCGGCTCCAGGTCCTTGTAGGACCGCACCCCGGACAGGATCCGCTGCCAGGCCGCCCCCGTGTTCTCCGGCCAGCCCAGCGCCCGGCACACGCCCGTCTTCCAGTCCTGGCCGTGCGGGACGCGGGGCCAGGACCCGATGCCCAGTGAGGCCGGCTTCACCGCCTCCCAGATGTCGATGTACGGGTGGCCGACGACCAGCGCGTGCTCGCTCGTCACGGATCCGGCGATGCGCCACTCCTTCGTGCCCGGCACCAGGTGGTCCACCAGGACGCCGAGGCGCGCGTCCGGGCCCGGCGCGAACTCCGCGACGATCGACGGCAGGTCGTCCACGCCCTCCAGGTACTCCACGACCACGCCCTCGACGCGCAGGTCGTCGCCCCACACCTTCTCGACCAGCTCCGCGTCGTGCCGGCCCTCGACGTAGATGCGGCCGGCGCGGGCCACGCGCGCGCGTGCGCCGGGAACGGCCACCGAACCGGACGCCGTGCGGGTGGGCCGTGCCGGAGCCGACGACGGCCGCACCAGGGTCACCACCCGGCCCTCCAGCAGGAAACCGCGCGGCTCCAGCGGGAACACCCGGTGCTTGCCGAAGCGGTCCTCCAGCGTGACCGTGCCCGCCTCGCAGCGGATCACCGCCCCGCAGAACCCGGAACCGGGCTCCTCCACCACCAGCCCCGGCTCCGCCGCGACCTCCGGCACGGGCTGGGACTTCTTCCACGGCGGGGTCAGATCGGAGGCGTACACACGAGGGCGCGGGCCCGAAGGGCCCTCGTTGGAAGGGCGGTGGCGGGAGACGGGTGGGCGCATTCGGATGACGATAGGAGAACCGGCGGGTCTGTGCTCATGACACGCCGAAACGCGCCGCCAGCTCTTCGCGCTGGCGCCGTACGAAGGCCGCGTCCACCACCGCTCCGTGACCGGGCACGTACAGCGCGTCCTCGCCGCCCAGGGACAGCAGGCGGTCGAGCGCGTCCGGCCAGCGGGACGGGACCGCGTCCGGGCCCGCCTGAGGGTCGCCCGACTCCTCCACCAGGTCGCCGCAGAAGACGACCTCCGGGTCGCCCGGCACCAGCACCGCCAGGTCGTGGGCCGTGTGGCCGGGACCCACGTTGGCCAGCAGCACCTGACGCCCGCCGCCGAGGTCCAGCGTCCACTCCCCGGAGACCAGGTGCCGGGGCGGCACCAGCGCGTCCACCGCCTCGTCGGCGTCCGGGACCGGCAGGCCGTTCCTGACCGCGTCCAGGCGCAGCTCCCCGCGCCCGTGCGCCAGCACCGCGTCCGTGCCGACCGCCGCGTACACCTCGGCCCCGGCGAGGGCGGACGCCCCGAAGACGTGGTCGAAGTGGGGATGGGTGAGCGCGAGATGGGTCACACGGTGCCCCGCGAGCCGCTGCGCCCGCGCCCGCAGCCGCGCGCCCTCGGCGA
The DNA here is from genome assembly GCF_040631045.1 of Streptomyces sp. NPDC005706. Classification (NCBI taxonomy): domain Bacteria; kingdom Bacillati; phylum Actinomycetota; class Actinomycetes; order Kitasatosporales; family Streptomycetaceae; genus Streptomyces; species Streptomyces sp. NPDC005706. Next base: position 527,070 of record NZ_JBEXYS010000001.1, read on the forward strand.
GGCTCGACCCGGCGTCCACCATCAGCGCCGTACCCGCCCCGAGCACCAGGCCCGCGGTGCAGTCCCAGCCGGGCAGCCGGCACCGCCCGACCCCGTCGGCCAACCGCTCCCATCCCAGCTCTTCCCAAGTCACGGACATAACGCGACGCTAACGGTAGGACGCGATGTGGCGGGACCGACCTTGCCCAGTGAGTACCCCACGGCCGTACACTGGCCGGGGAACGCTGGCACTCGGACACGCAGAGTGCCAGGCGGACGACCCGAAGGGCCGAGCGGAAGACATGCTGGAGGTGCGCGCGGATGCTGAGTGAACGCAGACTTCAGGTGCTGCGCGCCATCGTCCAGGACTATGTGGGCACCGAGGAGCCGGTCGGCTCCAAGGCGCTCACCGAGCGGCACAACCTCGGCGTGTCCCCGGCGACCGTGCGCAACGACATGGCCGCCCTGGAGGACGACGGATACATCGCCCAGCCGCACACCAGCGCCGGGCGCATCCCCACCGACAAGGGCTACCGGCTGTTCGTCGACAAGCTCGCGGGCGTCAAGCCGATGACCGGCCCCGAGCGCCGGGCGATCCAGAACTTCCTCGAGGGCGCCGTCGACCTCGACGACGTCGTCGCGCGCACGGTGCGGCTGCTCGCGCAGCTGACCCGGCAGGTCGCCGTCGTGCAGTACCCGTCCCTGACCCGGTCCACCGTGCGGCACGTGGAACTGCTCTCGCTCGCCCCCGCGCGCGTGATGCTCGTGCTGATCACGGACACCGGCCGGGTCGAGCAGCGGATGGTGGACTGCCCGGTGCCGTTCGGGGAGACGGCCCTCGCCGACCTCCGGGCCAGGCTCAACAGCCGGGTCGCGGGCCGCCGGTTCTCCGACGTGCCGCGTCTCGTCGAGGACCTGCCGGAGGGGTTCGAGCACGAGGATCGCGGTACGGTCTCCACGGTGCTCTCCACTCTGCTGGAGACACTGGTCGAGGAGAACGAGGAGCGGCTGATGATCGGCGGCACCGCCAATCTCACCCGTTTCGGACATGACTTTCCCCTCGTGATCCGGCCCGTCCTGGAGGCCCTCGAGGAGCAGGTCGTGCTCCTCAAGCTCCTCGGCGAGGCGAAGGATCCGGGCGTGATGGTGCGCATCGGGCACGAGAACGCACACGAGGGACTCAACTCCACGTCCGTCGTGTCGGTCGGCTACGGTTCGGGCGGCGAGGCGGTTGCCAAGCTCGGCGTGGTCGGACCGACCCGCATGGACTACCCGGGAACGATGGGAGCGGTACGCGCAGTGGCACGGTACGTCGGACAGATCCTGGCGGAGTCGTAAGTGGCCACGGACTACTACGCCGTTCTCGGCGTGCGCCGCGACGCGTCGCAGGATGAGATCAAGAAGGCGTTCCGCCGGCTCGCGCGCGAGCTGCACCCGGACGTCAACCCCGATCCGAAGACCCAGGAGCGGTTCAAGGAGATCAACGCCGCTTACGAGGTGCTGTCGGACCCGCAGAAGAAGCAGGTCTACGACCTCGGCGGCGACCCGCTCTCCCAGGCGGGCGGCGCGGGCGCGGGCGGCTTCGGGGCCGGTGGCTTCGGCAACTTCTCCGACATCATGGACGCGTTCTTCGGTACGGCGTCGCAGCGCGGGCCGCGCTCGCGCACCCGGCGCGGCCAGGACGCGATGATCCGGATCGACATCGAACTGGACGAGGCGGCCTTCGGCACGACCAAGGACATCCAGGTCGACACCGCGGTCGTCTGCAACACCTGCAGCGGCGAGGGCGCGGCTCCGGGCACGACCGCCCAGACCTGTGACATGTGCCGCGGCCGCGGTGAGGTGTCGCAGGTCACCCGGTCCTTCCTGGGCCAGGTCATGACCTCCCGTCCCTGCCCCCAGTGCCAGGGCTTCGGCACGGTCGTGCCGACCCCGTGCCCGGAGTGCGCGGGCGACGGCCGGGTGCGCTCCCGCCGCACCCTCACCGTGAAGATCCCGGCCGGTGTCGACAACGGCACCCGGATCCAGCTCGCCGGCGAGGGCGAGGTCGGCCCCGGCGGCGGTCCGGCCGGTGACCTCTACGTCGAGATCCACGAGCTGCCGCACTCGACCTTCCAGCGGCGCGGCGACGACCTGCACTGCACGGTCACCATCCCGATGACCGCGGCGTCCCTCGGCACCAAGGTGCCGCTGGAGACGCTGGACGGCATGGAGGAGGTCGACATCCGGCCGGGCACCCAGTCCGGACAGTCGATCCCGCTGCACAACCGGGGCGTCACGCATCTGCGCGGCGGCGGCCGGGGCGACCTGATCGTCCACGTCGAGGTCACCACCCCGACCAAGCTGGATCCCGAGCAGGAGCGGTTGCTGCGCGAGCTGGCGAAACTGCGGGGCGAGGAGCGGCCGACGGGGCAGTTCCAGCCGGGGCAGCAGGGGCTGTTCTCGCGGCTGAAGGACGCGTTCAACGGGCGCTGAGGCCGAGGGGCCGCGGCCCCTCGGCACCGGCCGGGGGCCCGGCCCCATGGACCCCCGTCTGCCCGCCCATCACGCGGCCCGGTGGGCCGGAAAGTGGCATGTGCCAAGGGGAAGACCCGATTCGGCGCTCACCCCCGGACGTGACAACATGCGGACATGTCCTCCGCGCTGACCGATCTCTTCCCCAGGCCGATCGTGCAGGCTCCCATGGCGGGCGGGGTCTCCGTACCGCAGCTCGCCGCGGCCGTGTCCGAGGCGGGCGGGCTCGGCTTCCTCGCCGCCGGGTACAAGACCGCCGACGGCATGTACCAGGAGATCAAGCAGCTGCGGGGACTGACGGGCCGGCCCTTCGGCGTGAACCTCTTCATGCCGCAGCCCGAGTACGCGGAGTCCGGCGCCGTGGAGCTCTACACCCACCAGCTCGCCGGTGAGGCCGCCTGGTACGAGACCGAGCTGGGCGACCCGGACAGCGCCCGGGACGACGGCTACGACGCCAAGCTCGCCGTGCTGCTCGACAACCCGGTGCCGGTGGTCTCCTTCCACTTCGGGGTTCCGGCCCGCGAGGCCATCGACTCCCTGCACCGCGCCGGGACGTTCACCCTGGTCGCCGCCACCACCCCGGAGGAGGCGCGCGCGGTCGAGCGGGCCGGGGCGGACGCGGTGATCGCGCAGGGCGTCGAGGCCGGCGGCCACCAGGGCACCCATCGGGACGTCCCCGAGAACGACGGCTCCGGCATCGGGCTGCTGTCGCTGCTCGCGCAGATCCGCGAGGCCGTGCGCATCCCGGTCGTCGCCGCCGGCGGCATCATGCGCGGCGGTCAGATCGCCGCCGTCCTCGCGGCGGGCGCGAGCGCCGCCCAGCTCGGCACGGCGTTCCTCGCCACCCCGGAGTCCGGCGCCCACGCCCTGCACAAGCAGGCGCTGACCAACCCCCTGTTCGCGCGCACCGAACTGACCCGCGCCTTCTCCGGCCGCCCGGGGCGCGGCCTGGTCAACCGCTTCCTGCGCGAGCACGGCCCCTACGCCCCCGCCGCCTACCCCGAGGTCCACCATGTGACGGCGCCGCTGCGCAGGGCCGCCGCCAAGGCCGGTGACGCGCAGGGCATGGCACTGTGGGCGGGCCAGGGCCACCGGCTGGCCCGGGAGCTGCCGGCCGGGCAGCTGGTGGAAGTGCTGACGGCCGAACTCGCCGCGGCCTGGACCGCGCTGTCGGCCGGGGGTGACGCGCGATGACCGCGCCGGTGTTCGTCGTCGACTCGCTCGAGGGCGTGGGCCCCGGCTCGACCGTCGACGTGGCGGGACCCGAGGGGCGGCACGCCGTCTCGGTACGGCGGTTGCAGCCCGGCGAGGAAGTCGTGGTCACCGACGGCAGGGGCCGGGGAGTGTCCGGGGTCGTCCTCAGTACCTCGGGCAAGGACCACATGGTCGTCGAGCCCCGCGCGTTCCCGGTGGAGCCCGAACCCAGCCCTCGTATCACCGTGGTCCAGGCCCTCCCCAAGGGCGACCGCGGTGAGCTGGCCGTGGAGACGATGACCGAGACGGGCGTCGACGCGATCGTGCCCTGGCAGGCCGCGCGCTGCATCACGCAGTGGAAGGGCGACCGGGGGCAGAAGGCCCTCGCCAAGTGGCGCGCCACCGCCCGCGAGGCCGGCAAGCAGTCCCGCCGCCTCCGCTTCCCCGAGGTCGCGGACACCGCGACGACCCGACAGGTCGCCGCCCTGCTCGCCGCGGCCGACTTCGCCGCCGTGCTCCACTCCGACTTCGAGCACGACAGCGCTCCCCTCGCCACCGCCGAACTCCCCGAGCGGGGCGAGATCGTGCTGGTAGTGGGGCCCGAAGGAGGCGTGGCGCGCGACGAGTTGGCGCTCTTCGAGGAGGCGGGCGCCAAGCCGTGCGTGCTGGGCCCTACGGTGTTGCGCACATCCACCGCCGGCACCGCCGCGACGGCCCTCCTGCTGGGCCGCACCGGCCGCTGGTCCTGAACACCGGGGAACACCATGGAACTCGCCCAAGTCCGGCTCCTGGTCACCGACTTCGCCGCCTGCTACGGCTTCTACGCCGACGTCCTCGGCCTCAAGCCGCAGTCCGGCACCGGCGAGGGACCGTACGAGAAGTTCAGCCCGCACGCCGGCTCGGCCGGGATCGCGCTGCAGGACCGCGCCATGATGGCCGGGATCCTGGCGGAGCTGGGCGAGACCGCCACCGGGCACCGCTCCCTGGTCGTGCTGCGCGTGGACGACCTCGACGCGTACTGCGCGGAGATCACCGCCCGGGGCGCGACCGTGCTGCACGGGCCGGCCTTGATGACCGAACGCATGCGCGTGGCCCACCTCAAGGATCCGGAGGGCAACCTGGTGGAACTCCAGGAATGGCTCCTCCTGCGCACCTGACGGAGGTGGCGCAGGCTCCTCCTGCGCACCTGACGGAGGTGGCGCAGGCTCCTCCTGCGCACCTGACGGCGGGGGAGCGCACCGGCCGTCGCTGCCCGATCGGGTGAGTGGCCGTATGCGGCCTTCCGTCCCGGGGGCGGCGGTGGCACGCTGCCCTCCATGGGGGCATCGAGGCGGATTCGGCGCCGGCCGCGGGCCGTGCGCGGTGTGGCCGTGGCGGGGCTCGTGGTGCTGGGCGCGGGCGCGGTGGTGGCGTGTCAGCCGGGGGACCTGAGTTCGGCCTCGGCCGCGTACACCACCGACAGCACCGCGACCGCCGAGCTGAAACGGCGGCACGTGGACGTGAGCTGGCTGACCTGCACCGGCAACTACGGCGGCAAGGGCGGTGGCACGTCCCGCAGTTCGCCCTCGCCGACGGAGAGCACCGTCGTGTCCGTCGACTGCCAGGGGCAGACCAAGGACGGGCGGAGGATCACGGTCAAGGGGAAGGTGACCCGGGCCGTGGACGGGGCCTGCGTGCGCGGGGACCTGACGGCCAGGGTCGGCGGCAGGCAAGTGTTCCGGGTCAGCGGGCTCGGCGACTGCGACGCCACACCCGGTCCGACGTACCGGCCGCCCACCCGGTGGGGCGGGCAGCCGACCGTGACCGTGACCGTGACGCGGACCATCTGGTGCAAGCACGATCCCAGTTGCCGGCCCGTGGAGGGCAAGTGATCGGAACCGGGAGCGGGGGACGCCGGTCGCTGCGTACAGTGACGGGGTGACTCAGGCGGCTTCGACGGCATCCTCCGGCTACCTCCGATTCCCGCACCCGCACGGCGACTTGGTGACCTTCGTCGCCGAGGACGACGTCTGGCTGGCCCCGCTCGACGGCGGGCGCGCCTGGCGGATCAGCGCGGACAACGTGCCGGTGAACCACCCCCGCGTCTCGCCCGACGGCACCGCCGTCGCCTGGACCTCCACCCGCGACGGCGCCCCCGAGGTGCACGTCGCCCCGGTGGACGGCGGCCCCGCCGGACGCCTGACGCACTGGGGCAGCTGGCGGACCCAGGTGCGCGGCTGGACCCCGGACGGCGAGGTGCTCGCGCTCAGTACCCAGGGCCGGGCGAGCCTGCGCCGGAGCTGGGCCCGGGCCGTCCCGCTCGACGGGGGACCGGCCACCACCCTGCCGTACGGGCCGGTCGGCGATGTCGCCCACGGCCCGCACACCGTGCTGCTGTCCGCCCCGATGGGCCGCGAGGCCGCCTGGTGGAAGCGGTACCGGGGCGGCACCGCGGGCAAGCTGTGGATCGACCGGGAGGGCGACGGCGAGTTCGTCCGGCTGCACGAGGAGCTGGACGGCAACATCGAGTACCCGCTCTGGGCCGGCGACCGGATCGCGTTCCTCTCCGACCACGAGGGCACCGGCGCGCTCTACTCCTCCCTCGCCGACGGCTCCGACCTGCGCCGGCACACCCCGCTGGAGGGCTTCTACGCCCGGCACGCCGCCACCGACGGCACCCGGGTCGTCTACTCCCGCGCCGGTGAACTCTGGCTCCTGGACGACCTCGACGGCGCCGAACCGCGCCGGCTGGACATCCGGCTCGGCGGACCGCGCATGGACCTCCAGCCGTTCCCGGTGAACGCCGCCCACTGGTTCGGCTCCGCCGCCCCCGACCACACCGCGCGCGGCAGCGCGGTCGCCGTGCGCGGCGCCGTCCACTGGGTCACCCATCGCTCCGGCCCCGCCCGCGCGCTCGCCGCCCAGCCGGGCGTACGGACCCGGCTGCCGCGCACGTTCCGCTCCGAGGGCGAGGAGTGGGCGGTGTGGGTGACGGACGCCGAGGGCGAGGACGCCCTGGAGTTCGCGCCCGCCACCGGCGCCGCCCTCGGCACGCCCCCGCGCCGGCTCGCCGCCGGGGAGCTCGGCCGCGTCCTGGAACTGGCCATGGCACCCGACGGCAGCCGGGCCGCCGTCGCCGCGCACGACGGGCGGCTGCTGCTGGTCGAGCGGGAGACCGGCGAGGTGCGCGAGGTGACCCGCAGCGAACACGGCGACGTCCACGGCCTCGCGTTCTCACCCGACTCCGGCTGGCTCGCCTGGGCCCACCCCGGGCCCCAGCCCCTCTCCCAGCTCCGCCTCGCCAACACCACCGACCTGTCCGTCACCGAGGCGACCCCGCTGCGCTTCCAGGACTACGCGCCCGCCTTCACCCAGGACGGCAAGCACCTCGCCTTCCTCTCCAGCCGCTCCTTCGACCCGGTCTACGACGAGCACGTCTTCGACCTGGCCTTCGTGGAGGGCGTCCGCCCGCACCTGATCACCCTCGCCGCGACCACCCCGTCCCCGTTCGGGCCGCAGCGGCACGGCCGGCCCTTCGGCACCCCCGACAAGGAGGAGACGCCGGACAGCGAGGGCACCCCGGCGACCCGGATCGACCTCGACGGCCTCGCCGACCGCATCGTGCCCTTCCCGGTCGAGGCCGCCCGCTACTCCAACCTGCGCGCGGCCAGGGACGGGATGCTCTGGCTGCGCCACCCGGTGCGCGGCGTCCTCGGCGCGGGCCGCGCCACCCCCGACGCCCCCGACCCGAAGACCCGGCTGGAGCGTTACGACCTCGCCCAGCAGCGCCTGGAGCATCTCGCCGCCGACGCCGACCACTTCGAGGTCAGCGGCGACGGCAAGCGGGTGCTGCTGTGGAGCGACGGCCGGCTCAGGGTCGTACCCGCCGACCGGCGCGCCTCCGACGACGAGGACGGCGACTCGAACATCGCCGTCGACCTGACCCGGATCCGGCAGACCGTCGACCCGGTCGCCGAATGGCGGCAGATGTACGACGAGACCGGCCGCATCATGCGGGACAACTTCTGGCGGGCCGACATGGGCGGCGTCGACTGGGACGGTGTCCTCGACCGCTACCGGCCCGTCCTCGACCGCCTCGCCACCCACGACGACCTGGTGGACCTGCTGTGGGAGGTGCAGGGCGAACTCGGCACCTCGCACGCCTATGTCACCCCGCGCGGCGGCTTCGGTGACGGCGCCCGGCAGGGGCTGCTCGGCGCCGACATCTCCCGTCACGATGACGGCGGCTGGCGCGTCGACCGCATCCTGCCCTCGGAGACCTCCGACCCGGACGCCCGCTCCCCGCTGGCCGCGCCGGGCGTCGCCGTGCGCCCCGGGGACGCGATCGTCGCGGTCGCCGGGCAGCCGGTCGACCCGGTCACCGGCCCCGGCCCGCTGCTGACCGGCACGGCCGGTAAGCCCGTCGAACTGACCGTCTCGCCGGCCGGCGGCGGCGATCTGCGGCACGTCGTCGTGGTCCCGCTCGCGGACGAGGAGCCCCTGCGCTACCACGCCTGGGTCGCCGGCCGCCGCGCCCATGTCCACGAGCGGTCCGGCGGCCGGCTCGGCTATCTGCACGTGCCCGACATGCAGGCGCCCGGGTGGGCCCAGATCCACCGCGACCTGCGGATCGAGGTGGCCCGCGAGGGGCTGGTCGTCGACGTCCGGGAGAACCGCGGCGGCCACACCTCCCAGCTCGTCGTGGAGAAGCTGGCCCGGCGGATCGTCGGCTGGGACCTGCCGCGCGGGATGCGGCCCGAGAGCTACCCGAGGGACGCCCCGCGCGGACCCGTCGTCGCCGTCGCCAACGAGTTCTCCGGCTCCGACGGTGACATCGTCAACGCGGCGATCCGCGCCCTCGGCATCGGCCCCGTCGTCGGCACCCGTACCTGGGGCGGGGTCATCGGCATCGACAGCCGCTACCGCCTGGTCGACGGCACCCTGATCACCCAGCCGAAGTACGCGTTCTGGCTGGAGGGGGCCGGGTGGGGCGTGGAGAACCACGGCGTCGACCCCGACGTGGAGGTCGTGCAGCGCCCGCAGGACCACACGGCGGGCCGGGACGTCCAGCTGGACGAGGCGATCCGGCTGGCCCTGGAGGCGCTGGAGGCGACTCCCGCCAAGATGCCGCCAGAACTGCCGTGACCGGATTTTGCGGCACCCCCGATACGATGCCCCGGTACTGATCACCGGCGTGAGGAGGCACACGCATGGCAGGGGAACCGCAGGACGACTGCCTGTTCTGCAAGATCGTCGCGGGGGCCATCCCGGCGACGGTCGTCCGCGAGACCGAGACCACCGTCGCCTTCCGGGACATAAACCCGCAGGCCCCCACCCACGTCCTGGTGATCCCCAAGGCCCACTACAAGAACGCGGCCGAACTCGCCGCAGGCGCCCCGCAGCTCGCCGCCGACGTGCTCGCCGAGACCCAGGCCGTCGCTGACGACGAGAAGCTGGACAGCTACCGCGTCGTCTTCAACACCGGCAGCGGCGCCGGCCAGACCGTCTGGCACGCCCACGCGCACGTCCTCGGCGGCCGTGGCCTCGAATGGCCCCCTGGATAACCGGTCGTGTCCGTCCGTGAGTTCGTCGTCCTCGGTACCGCGAGCCAGGTCCCGACCCGGCACCGCAACCACAACGGCTACCTGCTGCGCTGGGACGGCGAGGGCATCCTGTTCGACCCCGGCGAGGGCACCCAGCGGCAGATGCTGCGCGCCGGGGTCGCCGCCCACGACCTGAACCGGATCTGCGTCACCCACTTCCACGGCGACCACTCCCTCGGGCTGGCCGGAGTGATCCAGCGGATCAACCTCGACCAGGTGCCGCACGAGGTGACCGCGCACTACCCGCGCTCCGGTCAGCGCTTCTTCGACCGGCTGCGGTACGCGACCGCCTACCGGGAGACGGTCCGCCTCACCGAGGCACCGGTCGCCGCCGACGGCGTCCTCGCCGCGACCCCGTCGTACACGCTCGAGGCCCGGAAGCTGTCCCACCCCGTGGAGTCCTACGGCTACCGGCTGACCGAGCCCGACGGGCGCCGGATGCTGCCCGGCCGGCTCGCCGCGCATGGCATCGGCGGCCCGGACGTCGGCCGCCTCCAGCGCGAGGGCCGGCTCGGGGACGTGACGCTGGAGGACGTCAGCGAGGTGCGGCGCGGGCAGCGGTTCGCCTTCGTCATGGACACCCGGCTGTGCGACGGGGTGCACGCCCTCGCCGAGGGCTGCGACCTGCTCGTCATCGAGTCCACGTTCCTCGACGAGGACGTCGCGCTGGCGGCGGACCACGGCCATCTGACGGCGGGACAGGCGGCGGCCGTGGCGCGCGACGCCGGGGTGCGGCACCTCGTCCTCACCCACTTCAGCCAGCGCTACCCGGACCCGGAGGAGTTCGAGCGGCAGGCGCGGGCCGCCGGGTTCGAGGGCGAGCTGACCGTGGCCTACGACCTGCTGCGGGTGCCGGTTCCGAAACGGAGATAAAACCCCCGTACGATGCTGCGATGCCCCTCCCCAAAGCAGAACTGCACCTGCACATCGAAGGCACCCTGGAGCCCGAGCTGGCGTTCGAGCTGGCTGCCCGCAACGGTGTCGAGCTGCCCTACGCCGACACCGAACGGCTCCGCGAGGCCTACCGGTTCGAGGACCTGCAGTCCTTCCTGAACCTGTACTACGAGCTGATGGCCGTCCTGCGCACCGAACAGGACTTCGCGGACCTGGCCGACGCCTACCTCGCCCGCGCCGCCGCGCAGGGCGTCCGGCACGCGGAGATCTTCTTCGACCCGCAGGCCCACCTCGCCCGGGGACTGGACATGGGCACCGTCGTGGAGGGGCTGTGGCGGGCGCTGGGCCGCAGCGAGGAGAACCACGGCGTCTCCACCCGGCTGATCCTGTGCTTCCTGCGCGACGAGTCCGCCGAGTCGGCGCTCGAGACCCTTGAGGCGGCCCGGCCCCACCTGGACCGGATCACCGGCGTCGGCCTGGACTCCGCCGAGGTCGGCCACCCGCCGGTGAAGTTCCGGGAGGTGTTCGAGGCCGCCGCCGCGCTCGGGCTGCGCCGCGTGGCGCACGCCGGTGAGGAGGGGCCGCCGGAGTACATCACCGAGGCCCTGGACGTCCTCGGCGTGGAGCGCGTCGACCACGGTCTGCGCTGCATGGAGGACCCGGCGCTGGTCGAGCGGCTGGTCCGGGACCGCGTCCCGCTGACCCTGTGCCCGCTGTCCAACGTCCGGCTGCGCACGGTGGACGTGCTGGCCGGGCACCCGCTGCCCGCGATGCTGGACGCCGGGCTGCGGTGCACGGTCAACTCCGACGACCCCGCCTACTTCGGCGGGTACGCCGGCGACAACTTCGACGCGGTGCGCTCGGATTTGGGACTCGGCGACGAGCGGCTCCGGGAACTGGCCCGCAACTCCTTCCTCGCCTCCTTCCTGGAGGACGACGAGGAGCGCCGGGCCCGCTACCTCGCCGAGGTGGAGGCGTACGAGTTCGGGTAGGCGGCGGCGGTGTCGTACGCCTCCTGCGCGGCCGGGACCGGGGCCTCCACCTGGATCTCCACCACGGGCAGCGGCAGCCGGCCCGCGCGCAGCGCCACCAGCGTCATCGGCACCGCGACCGCCAGCAGGCCGACGGCCAGGACCTGGCCCATGACCGGGAATCCCGCCCCCGCCGCCAGCACGCTCCCGGTCAGCGGGCCCGCCGCCGTGCCCAGCGACGCCGCCGAGCCGACCAGCACCGCCCAGCGGCCCCGCGGGTCCAGGGACGCGGCCAGCCCGATGACGTACGAGAGCACGACCGGGTAGAGCAGGTTCCAGGAGATCTCGCCCGCCGCGAAGGCCGGCAGGCCGTCGGCCGAGGCGCTGAGCACGATGCAGCCCGCGATGAGCGCCGTACCCGCGCCGATCGGCACCGCCCGGCCGAGGCGCGGTCCGAGCGCCCCGGCGCCCAGCACGCCGACCAGCCCGGCGCCGAGTGCGACGGCGAACACCGCGCCGACGGTGACCTCGGTCAGGTGGGCCTGGCCGAGGCCGATGCGTCCGCTGACGCCCCACAGCGCGTTCTGCGCCAGCGACCAGCAGGGCATGGCCGCGGCGAGCAGCAGTCCGGCCCGCCGGTGGGGCAGCCGGGCACCGGGTCCCGCCGGCCGGCGGGCCGGAGCCGTGGCGGCGGACAGCCGGCCGGTGAACGGCCACACCGCGAGCGCGGTGAGGGCGATCGCGGCGAGCGGCAGACCATGGCCGGGGCCGAGGTGGGGGATCGTCAGGTAGAGGACACCGGCGAGCGCGGAGACGCCGAGCAGCCCGAACGTGGTCGCCCGGTGCGGATCCCGCTGGGCCGCGATGCCACTGGCGGCGACCGCCGTGACCGTGCCGGAGCCGAACCCGCCGAGGAGCGCGCCCACGACGACGGCCGGTACGGCCTCGCTGAGCGCGGCCCCGCCGTAGCCGAGGAAGGCGAGCGTGAGGCCGAGGCGGGCCAGGGTGCGGGCGCCGGCCCGCTCGACCCGGGAGGCCAGCAGGAAGCCTGCGGCCGCCGAACTCAGCAGCAGGGCACTGCCGATGGCCCCGGCCTGGGTGGTGGTGAGCGGAAGCCCGGTGTCCAGCCGGCCGACGGTGGTCGGCAGCAGATACGGGGCGAGGTACCCGGCCGTGAAAAGGGCGACGAGGGGCCAGGGCATGGAGCGGGGGGCGGACACGGGCGTTCCCAGGGCAGGCGAAGGAGCGGCTCGAGAGCCGGGGGAGAGGGGAGGGCGACGGCCGTCGACGGACGGGAACGCGCGAGCAAGTTGTATCAAGCACGCGGTTCCAGAAGAAGTTCGGATGGAGTGATCTGGATCACTCTTGCGTTTGGGTCGAATGGTCACGGGTAAAGGGGCGCGCTTTGCCGGGCGTCTGCCCCTGAATTCCCGCCCGTCGGGCCGCTGTCCGGCTCTGTGGGCGCCATTGACGGCCCCCTGTGCGTGTACCTAGCCTCTGTTCTCATACATAGACGGCATTCACAACGGGAGATGATCTGGTGAGTGGCGACCGAAGTCCGCAGGACGTGGCGCGGCGACTGAAGGAGGGCATGGCGCGCGGTGTGCTCTCCTTCCCGCTCACCGCCTTCCACGACGACGGCACCCTCGACCCCGACGGCTCCCGCGCGCACGTCGCGGGCCGGCTCGCCGCCGGACCGGGAGCCGTCTTCCCGGCCTGCGGCACGGGGGAGTTCTTCTCCCTGGACGAGGAGGAGTACCGGCAGGTCGTCACCATCGCCGTCGAGGAGGCGGCGGGCCGGGTGCCCGTGGTCGCCGGCACCGGGTACGGCTGGGCGCAGGCCGCCCGGTTCGCGCGGATCGCCGAGGACGCCGGCGCCGACGCCCTGCTGGTGCTGCCGCACTACCTCGTCGCCGCCCCGCAGGAGGGTCTCGCCGCCCAGCTCGAGCGGCTCGCGGAGCGCACCCGGCTGCCGATCGTCGCCTACCAGCGCGGCCAGGTCGCCTATACCGTGACGTCGTTGCGGCGTATCGCGCGCATCCCGAACGTCATCGGCCTCAAGGACGGCCACAGTGACCTCGACCGCCTCCAGCGCCTCACCCTCGCCGCCCCCGGGGACTTCCTGTTCTTCAACGGCGCCGCCACCGCCGAGATCCAGGCCCGCGCCTACGCCACCGTCGGCGTCCCCGCCTACTCCTCCGCCGTGCACGCCTTCGCCCCCGAGATCGCCGGCGCCTTCTTCACCGCGCTGCGGGACGGCGACCACGCCGCGACCGGGAAACTGCTGCGCGACTTCTACGTCCCCCTCGTCGAACTCCGCGACCGCGTCCCCGGATACGCGGTGTCCCTGGTGAAGGCGGCGGCCCGGCTGCGCGGGGAGCGCGTCGGCCCGGTCCGGGCCCCGCTCACCGACCCCTCGCCCGCCGACCTCGCCGAGCTGAGGACCCTGCTCGCCGCCGGACTCGACCTCGTAGGAGCCTGCCTGTGACCCGTGACCTGACCATCGCCGAGGTGCGCCTGACGCCGATCCTGGTCGCCGACCCGCCACTGCTCAACACCCAGGGCGTGCACCAGCCGTACACCCCCCGGCTGATCGTGGAGGTCGTCACGGCCGACGGGATCACCGGCCTGGGCGAGACCTACGGGGACACGAAGTACCTGGAGCTGGCCCGCCCGCTGGCCGAGCGGCTGACCGGACGCTCGGTCATGGATGTGAACGGCCTCTTCGCGCTGGACCTCGCCGTGGACGAGAGCCGGGTCCAGGGCGCCGTGGACGCCGGCGGACTGCGGGGCGTGCAGAGCGCCGACAAACTCCGGCTGTCCGTGCTGTCCGCCTTCGAGGTGGCGTGTCTCGACGCCCAGGGCAGGGCGCTCGGACTGCCCGTGCACGCGCTCCTCGGCGGCAGGCTCCGCGACGCCGTCGAGTACAGCGCCTACCTCTTCTACAAGTGGGCCGGGCACCCCGACGGCGTGGCCTGCGAACCGGACGAACCGGGCGCCGCCCTCGACCCGGCCGGAGTCGTCGCCCAGGCACGCCTGTTCAAGGAGCGGTACGGGTTCACCTCCTTCAAGCTCAAGGGCGGCGTCTTCCCGCCCGAGCAGGAGATCGCCGCCGTACGCGCCCTCGCCGAGGCATTCCCCGGCCACCCGCTGCGCCTCGACCCCAACGGCGCCTGGTCGGTGGAGACCTCGCTGAAGGTCGCGAAGGAACTCGGTGACGTCCTCGAGTACCTGGAGGACCCGACGCTGGGCACCCCGGCGATGGCCGAGGTGTCCGCCGGGACCGGCATCCCGCTCGCCACCAACATGTGCGTGACGACCTTCGGCGAGATCCGGGAGGCGTTCACCCGGGACGCCGTGCAGGTGGTGCTCTCCGACCACCACTACTGGGGCGGGCTGCGCAACACCCGTCAGCTGGCCGCGATCTGCGCCGCCTTCGGCGTCGGGGTGTCCATGCACTCCAACACCCACCTCGGCATCAGCCTCGCCGCCATGACCCACGTGGCGTCGACCGTGCCGAACCTCCACCACGCCTGCGACTCCCACTACCCCTGGCAGTCCGAGGACGTCCTCACCGAGCGGCTCGCCTTCACCGGCGGCCGGGTCGCGGTGTCCGACGCGCCCGGCCTCGGCGTCGAGCTGGACCGGGACGAACTGGCCCGCCTGCACCGGCGGTGGACGCGGGACGACGGCGCGCTGCGGGACCGCGACGACGCGGCGGCGATGCGGCGGGCCGAACCCGGATGGCGGACGCCGGCGATGCCCCGCTGGTGACGTGCTGGTGACGCCCCGGCGGTGACGCCGCCGTCGTTGCGAGCGGCCGTATCCCTGGCGGGAAGTGGTGCACACTGGCCAGATCCGCACCAGCTCAGGGAGCGCACCGTGACCCCGTCCCGCACGATCGCCGGAGAGGAACCCGAACACCTCACACAGGCAGCGCGCCGCCAGGCCCAGGTCGACCCGCTCGCCGCCCTGAGGGCCCCCGGCGACCCGCCCTGGGACGTGTACCTCACGGGCACCGTCTTCCTCGACATCGTCTTCACCGGCCTGGACTCGGCGCCCGTGCGCGGCACCGAGTCCTGGGCCCGGGGAATGGGCTCCAGCCCCGGCGGGGTCGCCAACATGGCCACCGCGCTCGCCCGGCTCGGCCTGCGGACCTCCCTCGCCGCCGCGTTCGGCGACGACCACTACGGCGAGTACTGCTGGGACGCCCTCGCCCGGGGCGAGGGCATCGACCTCACGCCCTCCCGGACCGTGCCCGGCTGGCACTCGCCGGTCACCGTCTCCATGGCGTACGAGGGGGAGCGGACGATGGTCTCCCACGGCCACGAACCGCCCCCGGAGGAACCGGCGCCGGACTTCCCGCCCCGCGCGCGGGCCGCCGTCGCCTCCCTGGCCCCCGGCAAACGCGCCCCCTGGATCGCGGAGGCCGCCCGCGCGGGCACCCGGATCTTCGCCGACGTCGGCTGGGACGAGACCGGGGCCTGGGACCTGGCCGGGCTCCCCGATCTCGGGCACTGCGAGGCGTTCCTGCCCAACGCGGCGGAGGCGATGCGGTACACCGGGGCCGACTGCCCGCGCGCGGCCGCGCACGCGCTGACCGAGCACGTCCCGGTGGCCGTCGTCACCCTCGGCGCCGAGGGGGCGTACGCCGTGGACCGGCGCACCGGGGAGGCCGCGGAGGTCCCGGCGATCGCCGTGGAGGCGCTGGATCCCACCGGGGCCGGGGACGTCTTCGTGGCCGGGTTCGTCGCGGGGACCCTGGCCGGCCGGCCGCTCGCCGACCGGCTCGCGCTCGCGGGACTCACCGCGGCCCTGTCCGTGCAGGAGTTCGGGGGCTCGCTGTCGGCGCCGGGGTGGTCCGAGATCGGGGCGTGGTGGCGCCGCGTCCAGTCGGTGCCGGGCCAGAACCCCGAGGCGCTGCGCCGGTACGGCTTCCTCGACGGGCTGGTGCCCGAGGAACTGGACCGGCCGTGGCCGCTGCGGCGGGCGGTGCCGACGATCGGGTTCGGGCGTTCGGCCTGACGGTGCGGTGACGCCCCGGCCGCGGGGTCCTCCCGCGGAAAAGCCCTACGGCGTTGTCGGTGGCCCGTCGTACTCTGGACAGTGCGAGGCCGCCCTCAGCTACGCGGCCGTGACGAGGAGGAACCGCAGGCCTTAAGCGCCGGCCCATGACTCAGACACCCCAAGCTCACATCCCCGCGCGGGAGCAGGCGCGAGCACAGCTCACCGTCCCCGCCCAGCACCCCATGGTGACCGTGCTGGGTTCCGGCGACTCCCTCCTGCGCGTGATCGAGAAGGCCTTCCCGGCAGCCGACATACATGTCCGGGGCAATGAGATCAGCGCGGTCGGCGAACCCGCGGACGTCGCCCTGATCTCACGCGTGTTCGACGAGATGATGCTGGTGCTCCGCACCGGGCAGCCGATGACGGAGGACGCAGTGGAACGCTCGATCGCCATGCTCAAGGCGAGCGAGAACGGGACGAGCGACGGCCCGGAGACCCCGGCCGAGGTACTGACGCAGAACATCCTGTCCTCGCGCGGCCGGACGATCCGGCCCAAGACGCTCAACCAGAAGCGGTACGTCGACGCGATCGACAAGCACACGATCGTCTTCGGCATCGGCCCCGCCGGTACCGGCAAGACCTACCTGGCCATGGCCAAGGCGGTCCAGGCCCTGCAGTCCAAGCAGGTCAACCGGATCATCCTCACCCGCCCGGCGGTGGAGGCGGGCGAGCGGCTCGGCTTCCTGCCCGGCACGCTCTACGAGAAGATCGACCCCTACCTGCGCCCGCTGTACGACGCGCTGCACGACATGCTCGACCCGGACTCGATCCCGCGCCTGATGGCCGCCGGGACCATCGAGGTCGCGCCGCTGGCGTACATGCGCGGCCGTACGCTCAACGACGCCTTCATCATCCTGGACGAGGCCCAGAACACCTCGCCCGAGCAGATGAAGATGTTCCTCACCCGCCTCGGCTTCGACTCGAAGATCGTGATCACCGGTGACGTCACCCAGGTCGACCTGCCGAACGGGACCAAGAGCGGTCTGCGGCAGGTGCAGGAGATCCTGGAGGGCGTCGAGGACGTCCACTTCTCCCGGTTGTCGTCGCAGGATGTCGTACGGCACAAGCTGGTGGGCCGTATCGTCGACGCGTACGAGATGTACGACAGCAAGCACGGCACCGAGAACGGCACCCACCCGGGCGGCCGTGGCAGAACCGGCGCCAAGGGTCCCAAGGGGAAGTAGACCAGCACGCCCATGTCGATCGACGTCAACAACGAGTCCGGCACCGAGGTCGACGAGCAGGCGATCCTCGACATCGCCCGCTACGCGCTCGCGCGGATGCGCATCCACCCGCTCTCCGAGCTCTCGGTGATCGTCGTGGACGCCGACGCCATGGAGCAGCTCCACATCCAGTGGATGGACCTGCCCGGGCCCACCGATGTCATGTCGTTCCCGATGGACGAGCTGCGGCCGCCGTCGAAGGACGACGAGGAGCCGCCGCAGGGTCTGCTCGGCGACATCGTGCTGTGCCCGGAGGTCGCCAAGCAGCAGGGCGACGAGGCGCCGACGCAGCACTCCATGGACGAGGAGCTCCAGCTGCTCACCGTCCACGGCGTGCTGCACCTGCTCGGGTACGACCACGAGGAGCCCGACGAGAAGGCCGAGATGTTCGGGCTCCAGGCCGCCATCGTCGACGGATGGCGGTCCGAGCGGGGACTGACCGGGCCTTCCCCGGCGCCGACCGTCTCGTAGGCGGGTCGGTCCACGTATGAATCCGCAGATCGTGATCGGCGCGATCGCGCTGGTCGTCGTCGCCTGGCTGGCCGCCTGCGCCGAGGCGGGCATCGCGCGCGTCTCCAGCTTCCGGGCCGAGGAGGCCGTGAAGTCGGGCCGGCGCGGCAGCGCCCGGCTGGCCCAGGTCGCCGCCGACCCCACCCGCTATCTGAACGTGGCCCTGCTGGTCCGCGTCGCCTGCGAGATGGCGGCCGCGGCCCTGGTGACGTACGCCTGCCTGCAGGAGTTCGCCGCCACCTGGCAGGCCCTGCTGGTCGCCATCGGCGTCATGGTGCTGGTGTCGTACGTCGCCGTCGGCGTCTCGCCGCGCACCATCGGCCGCCAGCACCCGCTCAACACGGCGACGGCGGCCGCGTACGTGCTGCTGCCGCTGGCCCGGATCATGGGCCCGATCCCGTCGCTGCTGATCCTCATCGGCAACGCGCTCACCCCCGGCAAGGGCTTCCGCCGCGGCCCCTTCGCCTCCGAGGCCGAGCTGCGCGCGATGGTGGACCTCGCCGAGAAGGAGTCGCTCATCGAGGACGAGGAGCGCCGCATGGTGCACTCGGTCTTCGAACTCGGCGACACCCTGGTGCGCGAGGTGATGGTGCCGCGCACCGACCTGGTGGTCATCGAGCGCTACAAGACCATCCGGCAGGCGCTCACCCTCGCCCTGCGCTCCGGCTTCTCCCGCATCCCGGTCACCGGCGAGAGCGAGGACGACATCGTCGGGATCGTCTACCTGAAGGACCTGGTCCGCAAGACGCACATCAGCCGCGACGCCGAGAACGACCTGGTGTCCACCGCCATGCGCCCGGCGGTCTTCGTGCCCGACACCAAGAACGCCGGTGACCTGCTGCGCGAGATGCAGAAGGAGCGCAACCACGTCGCCGTCGTCATCGACGAGTACGGCGGCACCGCCGGGATCGTCACCATCGAGGACATCCTCGAGGAGATCGTCGGCGAGATCACCGACGAGTACGACCGGGAGCTCCCGCCCGTGGAGGACCTCGGCGACGACCGCCACCGGGTCACCGCGCGTCTGGACATCACCGACCTCGGCGAGCTGTACGGCCTGGAGGAGTACGACGACGAGGACGTGGAGACCGTCGGCGGGCTGCTCGCCAAGGCGCTCGGCCGCGTCCCCATCGCCGGCGCGTCCGCCGAGGTCGAGCTCCCCGACGAGCGCAGGCTGCGGCTGACCGCGGAGGCGGCGGCCGGACGCCGGAACAAGATCGTGACCGTGCTGGTGGAGCCGGCCGGCAAGCCCGTCGAGGAGGAGACGCCCGAGTGACGCCCGTGGAGCTGCGCGCCTTCTGCCTGTCCTTCAACGCGGTCGTGGAGGACTTCCCGTTCAACCCGGAGACCTCCGTGTTCAAGGTCCTCGGCAAGATGTTCGCCCTGACGAACCTGGGCGCGCGGCCCCTGACGGTGAACCTCAAGTGCGACCCGGAGGACGCGGCCCGGCTGCGCGGCGAGCACGAGGGGCTGATCGTCCCCGGCTGGCACATGAACAAGCGCCACTGGAACACCGTGACCGTCGACGGCTCCCTGCCGGACCGCCTGGTGCGGGAGCTGATCGAGGACTCCTACGACCTGGTCGTCGCGGGACTGCCGAGGGCGGAGCGGCTGCGGCTGGACCGGCCGTAAACGCCTTGCTCCGGCCCGCTGAGGGCATGTCAGAATCGCGCATGACTGTTCGATATCCGCGCCCCCTGCGCCCCGGTGACCGTATCGGCGTGACCTCTCCGTCCAGCGGAGTGGCGAAGGAGCTCCGGGGGCGGCTCGACGTCGCGATCCGGGACCTCGAAGCCCGCGGTTACGAGGTCGTCGTCGGCCGGTGCATGGACGGCTCGACCCACGTCAGCGCCCCGGCCGCCGAACGCGCCGCCGAACTGACCGGCATGCTGACCGACCCCGCCGTCCGGGCCGTGGTGCCGCCGTGGGGCGGCGAGACCGCCGTCGACCTGCTGCCGCTGCTCGACTTCGAGGCGATCGGGCGTGCCGAGCCCACCTGGGTCGTCGGCTGGTCGGACATCTCGACGATCATCACCCCGCTGACCCTGCTCACCGGTGTCGCCACCGTGCACGGCAACAACCTCATGGACACGCCCTACCGGACGCCCGAGGGCCTGCTGTCCTGGCTGGACGTCGTGACCGCCCCGCAGGGACAGCCGCTCGCCCAGACCCCGCCCGGCCGTCACCGCGCCACCGGCTGGGACGACTACGCGCTGTACCCGGAGATCCGCGACCTCACCCTGGACACGGCCGGCACCTGGACCCGGCTCGACGGCACGGGCGACGTGGACGTCGAGGGCCGGCTGATCGGCGGCTGCATCGAGACCCTGGTCAACCTCGCGGGCACCCGCCTGCTGGACACGCGGTCCTTCGCCGACGGCGACGACCTGCTCGTCTACGTCGAGGCCTGCGAGGACAACGCCTACACCATCTGCCGCAATCTGCACGGCATGCGGCTCGCCGGGTTCTTCGACCGCGCCGCCGCCGTCCTCGTGGGCCGCACCAAGGCCCCCGACGGCCGCACCCTCACCCAGCACGAGGCGGTCCTCGACGCCCTCGGTCCGCTCGGGGTGCCGATCGTCGCCGACGTCGAGTGCGGGCACGTGCCGCCCTACCTGGCGCTGGTGAACGGCGCGCGCGGCCGTGTGGTGCACACGGCCGCGCGGAGCGAGATCGTTCAGACCCTGGACTGACCCCGGCGCAGGCCCAGTCCGACGAGGACGGCGGCGGTCAGCACGATCGCCGCGTCCAGCGCGAGCACCGTGTGGACGCCGGACAGCAGGTCGCGCGAGGTGGTGGCCAGCACGCCCAGCAGGGGGATGCCGACCGTGATGCCCACCTGCTGGGTGGCGGTCACCAGGCCGGTGGCCAGGCCCTGTTCCCCGTCCGGGACGCCGGAGGTGACCGTGAGGCCGTACGAGATGATCGCGCCCAGGTGGCACATGCTCGCCAGGGACACGGCCGCCGCGGCGAGCCACACCGACCAGGTGTGGGCGTTCAGCGACAGCAGGGTGGCCACCAGCGCGCCCTGTCCGGTCAGCGAGCCGACCAGGGTACGGCGGGCGCCGAAGCGGCCGATGACCCGGGGCGCCAGCGTGCCGGCGACGGCCGACAGCACGCCCTGGAAGCCGAAGACCAGGCCCGTCTCGAAGGCCGAGAGACGCAGGGTCTCCTGGAAGTACAGGGTCAGGACGAAGATCACCGTCGACATCATCGAGAAGGTGACCAGACCGCCCAGGTTGCCCCACGCCACCGTGCGGCGGCGCAGCATGGGCAGGGACACCAGGGGCGAGGCCGAGCGGGACTCCACGGCCGTGAACAGGATCAGCAGGAGCAGGCCGGCGATCAGCCCGGCGACGACGTCGGTGCGGCCGAAGCCGCGGTCGGCGGCCGTGGACAGGGCGTAGATCAGCGACAGCAGGCCGGCGGTGACGGTGACCGCGCCGGGCACGTCGAGGCGCGGGCGGTCGGGGGTGCGGGACTCGGGCAGCAGCCCCGGCGCCAGCGGCAGCACGATCAGCGCGAACACGGTGAGCAGGGCCATGGTGGAGCGCCAGCCGAACGCGTCGGTCAGGACGCCGCCCGCCACCATGCCGACCGTGAAGCCCAGCGACAGCAGCGTGCCGGAGATGCCGAGGGCGCGGTCGCGGGCCGGGCCCTCCGGGAAGGTGGTGGTGAGCAGGGACATGCCCGTCGGCACGATCGCCGCCGCGCCGAGGCCCTGCAGCGCGCGCCCGGTCAGGAAGGACGCCGGGTCCCAGGCCAGGGTCGCCAGCAGGGAGGCCGCGCCGAACAGGGCGAGGCCGGTCAGGAACAGCTTCCGGCGGCCGTACAGGTCGCCGACGCGGCCGAACAGCAGCAGGAAGCCGCCGGAGGGGAGCGCGAACGCGGTGACCGCCCACTGCAGGGCGGAGCGGCTCATGCCGAGGTCGGTGCCCAGCTCGGGCAGGGCCACGTTCAGGACGGAGAAGTCCAGCGCGACCATGAACTGGGCCGCGCACAGGACGAAGAGGACCAGCTTGTCCCGCGGCGACAGCCGGAGGGTGCCGAGCGGTTCGCCCGCGGGGGCGGGGTCCTGGGTGGTGGTCTGAGTGGTGGTGTCGAACGCCATGGACAGAGCTTCGGGCGATCGGAATACGCGTGGGGAGTCGGAACTTATGGTGGTGGTGGCACCACCAGACACGACGGGGGAGGAGCGGCACGTGACCGCTGCGGAGGCGACGCACAGTCAACGGCGGGACGAGCTGCGGGAGTTCCTGATGAGCCGGCGGGCCCGGGTCAGCCCGCAGGAGGCCGGGCTGCCGGGCGGCGGGGGCCGGCGCCGGACGCCCGGACTGCGCCGGGAGGAGGTCGCCGTGCTGGCCGGGGTGGGCGCGTCCTGGTACCAGTGGCTCGAACAGGGGCGGGACATCTCCGTCTCGCCGCAGGTCCTCGACGCCGTCGCCCGGGTGCTCCGGCTCAGCGACGCCGAACGCCGGCACCTGTACCTGCTCGCCGGGATGAACCCGCCGGCACCCCAAGTGGCCCCGGAGAAACAGGACATGTGCGAGGGGCTGCGGCGGCTGATCGACACCTGGATGCCCTACCCGGCGCACATCATGGACACGTACTACAACTGCGTGATGTACAACGACGCGGCGGCGCTGGTCCTCGGCATGCGGCCGGACATCACCCAGAACTGCCTCGTCGACTTCTTCGTCGATCCGCTGTACCGCTCGCGCAGCAACAGCTGGGAGCGGAACGCGCGGACGGTCGTGGCCCAGTTCCGGGCCGCGTGCGCGGCCCGGCCGGACGACGAGGGGTTCCGGGCGGTGCTCGCCGAGGCGTCGGCGCGCAGCCCGGAGTTCGTGGCGCTGTGGGCCGAGCGGGACATCGAGGACCAGGGACAGGTGCGCAAGGAGCTGACCCACCCCCTGGTCGGGCCGCTGGTGGTGGAGTCGACGGTGATGAAGGTGCCGGCCCGGCCCGATCTGATGATCGTGCTGCACACTCCGCTGGACGAGGAGAACACCGCGGCGAAGCTGGAGTGGCTGGCCTCTCCCGAGGGGCGGCGGGACGCCATGCACCCCGTGGCGGGGTGAGCCCGCGGTGGCTTCGTATGCTTCGGCCATGACCGACAGCAACGCGCTTGACCCCGAGGACCGCAAGATCGTCACGCTGGCCCGCTCCGTGCGCGCCCGCAACGCTGTGCCCGAGGGGGCGGCCGTACGGGACGAGACCGGGCGTACCTACGCCGCCGGGTCGGTGGAGCTCCCCT
Source organism: Streptomyces sp. NPDC005706 (assembly GCF_040631045.1). NCBI lineage: Bacteria > Bacillati > Actinomycetota > Actinomycetes > Kitasatosporales > Streptomycetaceae > Streptomyces > Streptomyces sp. NPDC005706. The sequence goes on from NZ_JBEXYS010000001.1 coordinate 550,261, forward strand.
CGCTGCGGCTGAGCGCCCTGCGGACCGCCGTCGCCATGGCGGTGGCCTCCGGCGCGCGGTCGCTGGAGGCGGCCGCCGTGGTGAGCGAGGCCGAGGAGGTCGCGGCGGAGGACCTGGCCGCCGTGGCGGACCTCGGCGGGGCCGGGACGCCGGTGCTGCTGGCCGGACCCGACGGAGAGGTGCGGCGGACCGCCCCGGCGGCCACCGCCTAGTCGCCTACGGCGCTGCCCGTCAGAGGGCGTCGGGGCCGCGTTCGCCGGTCCGTACCCGTACGACGGTCTCCACGGGCAGCGCCCAGACCTTGCCGTCCCCGATCTTCCCGGTCTGCGCGGCCCCGACGATCGCGTCGATCACGTCGTCGGCGACCGCGTCCTCCACCACGACCTCGATGCGCACCTTCGGCACCAGGTCGACCCGGTACTCGGCGCCCCGGTAGACCTCGGTGTGGCCGCGCTGCCGGCCGTACCCGCTCGCCTCGCTGACGGTCAGGCCGTGCACGCCCAGTTCCTGCAGGGCGGTCTTGACCTCGTCCAGCCGGTACGGCTTGACGATCGCGGTGATGAGCTTCATGCCTGGCTCTCGACCTTCCGGCTGGGTGCCTGCTGGGCGGCGACGAGGGAGTGGGTGACCGGGGCGCCATGGCCCAGGACCCCGTGATCGTAAGCCGTCTCGGCATGCACCGTAAGGTCCAGGCCGGTGTGCTCCTGCTCCTCGCTCGCCCGGAAGCCCAGCGCCCGGTCGATCAGCCTGCCGAGCCCGTACGTCACCCCGAAGGCGTACGCCCCGACGGCCGCCACCGCCAGCAGCTGCCTGCCCAGCGGGGCCAGCCCGCCGCCGTAGAACAGGCCCTCGGCGCCGCCGGTCATCGCCTTCTCGGCGAACAGGCCGATCAGCAGGGTGCCGATGACGCCGCCGACCAGGTGGACGCCGACCACGTCCAGCGAGTCGTCGTAGTTCAGCCGGAACTTCCAGCTCACCGCGTAGGAGCAGACGACACCGGCGGCCAGGCCCACCACCAGCGCGCCCAGCAGGGAGACCGTGCCGCAGGACGGGGTGATCGCGACCAGGCCGGCCACCGCGCCCGAGGCCGCGCCCAGGGTGGTCGGATGGCCGTCGCGCCTCTGCTCGACGAAGAGCCAGCCGAGCAGGCCGGTGCAGCCCGCCGCGAGCGTGTTGAGGAAGGCCGCCGCGGCGAGGCCGTTCGCGCCGAGCGCGGAGCCCGCGTTGAAGCCGAACCAGCCGAACCACAGCAGACCGGCGCCGAGGATCACCATGGGCAGGTTGTGCGGACGCATGGCGTCCTTCCTGAACCCGAGCCGGGGCCCGAGCACCAGACACAGGGCGAGCCCGGAGGCACCGGAGGTGATCTCCACGGGCATGCCGCCGGCGAAGTCGAGCGCCCCGAGCCGGTCCACGATCCAGCCGCCGGGACCCCACACCCAGTGGGTCACGGGAACGTATACGGCGAGCGCCCAGACCGGGACGAACACCAGCCAGGCGGAGAACTTCGTGCGGTCCGCGACCGCGCCGCTGATCAGGGCCGCCGTGATGATCGCGAAGGTGAGCTGGAAGGTGGCGAAGAGCAGGGTGGGCACGGTGCCGTGCACGCTGCCCGGGCCGATCCCGCTCATGCCGGAGTGCCCCAGGCCGCCGATCAGCCCGCCGAAGACGTCGTCCCCGAAGGCGAGCGAGTAGCCGGCCGCCAGCCAGACCACCGTCACCAGGGCGATCGACACGAAGCTCATCATCAGCATGTTGAGGACGCTCTTCGTGCGCACCATGCCGCCGTAGAAGAGGGCCAGACCCGGGGTCATCAGCAGGACGAGGGCGGTGGCGGCGAGGAGCCAGGCGGTGTCGCCGGTGTCGACGTGGGCTGCGGCGAGGATCACGGGCGTCTCCAACGGTGTGGGGGCTCGTCAGAGGTTCACCGGTCGGCATTTCCGGTTGCGTACGGGTGTGTTTCCGTGACGTTTCGTTGCGTAGGGGTTTCGTCAAGCTCACATCAAGAGACGGTGGCGGCCGTTGGTACGGCGCGGTCCCGTGGATCAGGGACAATGAACGCCATGAGCGTTCGTACCCAGTCATCCGAGCCGTCGGGCGAGACCGCCCACCGCGCCGGCTTCGCCTGCTTCGTGGGCCGCCCCAACGCGGGCAAGTCCACCCTCACGAACGCTCTGGTCGGGCAGAAGGTGGCGATCACCGCCAACCAGCCGCAGACCACGCGGCACACGGTCCGCGGCATCGTGCACCGCCCCGACGCCCAGCTGATCCTGGTGGACACCCCGGGGCTGCACAAGCCGCGCACCCTGCTCGGCGAGCGGCTCAACGACGTCGTGCGGACGACGTGGGCCGAGGTCGACGTGATCGGCTTCTGCCTGCCGGCGAACGAGAAGATCGGTCCCGGCGACCGCTTCATCGCCAAGGAGCTGGCCGGGATCCGGAAGTCCCCGAAGGTCGCCATCGTCACCAAGACCGACCTGGTCGACTCCAAGACCCTGGCCGAGCAGCTCATCGCGATCGACCAGCTCGGCAAGGAGCTGGGCATCGAGTGGGCGCAGATCGTCCCGGTGTCGGCGACCGCGAACAAGCAGGTCGACCTGCTGGCCGACCTGCTGATCCCGCTGATGCCCGAGGGCCCGGCCCTCTACCCCGAGGGCGACCTCACGGACGAGCCCGAGCAGGTGATGATCGCGGAGCTCATCCGCGAGGCGGCCCTGGAGGGCGTCCGCGACGAGCTGCCGCACTCCATCGCGGTGGTCGTGGAGGAGATGCTGCCGCGCGAGGACCGCCCGGCGGACCGGCCGCTGCTCGACATCCACGCCAACCTCTACATCGAGCGCCCGAGCCAGAAGGGCATCATCATCGGGCCCAAGGGCAAGCGGCTGAAGGACGTCGGCATCAAGTCCCGCAAGCAGATCGAGGCGCTGCTGGGTACGCCGGTCTTCCTGGACCTGCACGTCAAGGTGGCGAAGGACTGGCAGCGGGACCCCAAGCAGCTGCGCCGCCTGGGCTTCTGAGGGCGGCCCCGGACGGGCTCACGGGCTCGACGGGGCCATGTCCTGCAGCCCCACCACCCTCAGCAGCCGCAGCCTCTCGTACGACTCCGTGCCCGGACGGGCCGTGTGGATGATGAGTTGCTGATGGCCCTCGTGGCTCAGCAGGACCTCGCAGTCCAGTTCCAGCAGGCCCACCACCGGGTGCACGAAGCGCTTCGTGGACGGGCGGCGCAGGGACACCTCGTGCGCCTCCCACAGCCGGGCGAACTCCTCGCTGGCCGCGCGCAGTTCGGCCGCCAGGGCGGCCGGTTCCGGGTCGTCGGGGCGGGCCGCGGCCACCGCGCGGAGGCCGGCCACGTGGTCGAAGGCGTGCGCCGGACGGTCCTCCGGCGGGAAGAGGCCGCGGGCCGCCGGGTCCAGGAAGAACCGCCGGGTCAGGTTCCGCTCGCGCGGCGGACGGGCGAGCGCGTCCCCGACCAGCGCCTTGGCCAGGGCGTTCTGCGCCAGCACCGTGCCGCAGTCCGTCACCACCTGGGCGGGTGAGTCGTACAGCCGGTCCAGGACCAGCAGGAGACCCTGGCGGACATGCGCGGACGCCGCGCCCCGCCGCGGGGGCTCCTCGCCCACCAGGTGGAAGAGATGGTCCCGCTCGTCGTCGGACAGGCGCAGGGCGCGCGCCAGCGCCGTCAGCATCTGGCGGGACGGGCGGGGGCCGCGGCGCTGTTCCAGCCGGGTGTAGTAGTCGACGGACATCCCGGCAAGCTGGGCCACCTCCTCCCGGCGCAGTCCCGGGGTACGGCGGCGGGCGCCGGCCGCGAGGCCCACGTCGGACGGTTCCAGGCGGGCCCGGCCGCGGCGCAGGAAGTCGGCGAGTTCGGCTCGGTTCACCCTTCAAGGCTGCGGCACTGCGGCGGCGTTATCCAGGGACCGCCGGTCCCCCGATCGGGAGGTCTCTCCCGGCGCCGCCGAACGCGGCCGAGGCTGGGAGCACCGAACGAGAGGAACCCAGCCATGCTGACCTTGATCACCGGCGCCACCGGACAGGTGGGACGCGGATTCGCCCCCCGCCTGCTCGCACAGTCCGGGCCGCACGATCGGATCCGGGTGCTCGTGCGCGACGAGACCCGTGCCGCCGGCCTCGCCGACCGCGGCGCCGAGGTCGTCGTCGGCGACCTCCGCGACACCGACGTGCTCGGCAAGGCCCTCGCCGGGGCCGACGCCGTCGTCAACGTCGCCGCCTCGTTCCGCGGCGTGCCGGACGAGGAGGTGTGGGCGGTCAACCGGGACGCCGCGGTGGAACTCGGCCGGGCGGCGGTCGCCTCCGGGGTACGGCGTTTCGTGCAGACCGGCACGATCCTGTCGTACGGCACCGGGCGCGGCCGGCCGCTCGTCGAGGACGATCCGACGGTGCCCGGCGGCCCGATGTGGATGACCTACCCGGAGTCCAAACTGGAGGCCGAGCGCGCACTGCTGGCGCTGGACGGGCTGGACGTGCGGGTGGGCCGGCTCGCCTTCGTCTACGGCGAGGGCGACCCGCACCTGCCCGGCATCACCCGCTGGACAGCGAGCCAGCCGGCCACCAAACGGCACCATCTGGTGCACGTGGCCGACGTCGCCCAGGGGCTGACGCGCCTGCTCCACGCCCCCGGCGCGGGCGGCCGGATCTACAACATCGCCGACGACGCCCCGGTCACGGTGCTGGAGATCCATCAGCTCCTCGGCGCCGAGCCGCCCGCGGACGGCCCCGACCCCGACCCCTGGTACGGGCTGGTCTCCACCGACCGCATCCGCCGCGAGCTCGGCTACCGCCCCTACTTCCCGACACTGTGGAGCGCCCGGGACGCCGGCGCCCTGTGACCCTCACTCCACGCCCCTGATCCGCCTCACCAGCACCGCCCCCGCCAGACCGATCACGGCCGCCACCAGGTACAGCACCCGGTAGCCGCCCAGGTACGTCACGATCGGCGCGGCGAGGGCGGGCGCCGCGACCTGCGGCAGCGCGTTGGCCACGTTGATCACGCCGAGGTCCTTGCCGCGGTCCAGCGCCGTCGGCAGGACGTCCGTCATCAGCGCGAAGTCGACCGAGGTGAACACCCCGAAGCCGACCCCGAGGACCGCCGCGGCGACGATCGCGCCGGGCCAGGTCTGCCAGACGGCGAGGGCCGCCGTCGCCACCGCCATCAGCACGCCCGACCAGATCACGAACGGCTTGCGGCGCCCCGTGCGGTCCGACCACACGCCGCCCACGACGACCGTGGCGAGCAGGGTCGCAGCGTTCACGGCCGTCAGGATCAGCACGCCCTCGTCGGGATCGCCGTGATGGAGGCGGTCCCGCAGGTAGTACAGCAGGTACAGCAGGACGAGCGCGTTGCTGAGGTTGATCAGGAAGCGGGTCAGCCAGGCCCAGCCCAGGTCCGGGTGGCGGCGCGGGCTCAGCCAGAAACCCGCCAGGAAGGCCCGCCAGGACCAGACCGGCCGGTCCGCCCCGGCCAGCCGCGGATCCTCGTACCGCAGCACGTACGGCAGCACACCCACCACCGTGAACACCGCGCACGCCGCGTACCCGGCCCCGGTCCCGCCCGCCGCCGTGGCCAGACCCGTGCCCCCGACCACGCCCAGGATCTGGGCCGCGCCCAGCCAGCCGCCCACCACGCCCCGCCGGCCGCGCGGCACCCGGTCGGGGACGGCCGCCGTCACCGCCGCGAACGCCGCGTTCAGGGTGAGCTGCGCCAGGCACCAGCCCAGTGCCATCGTCCACACCCCGCCCGCGCCCGCGAGCAGCAGCAGGGAGAGCGCGCCGCCCGCCGCGCCGGCCACGATCCACGGGGTACGGCGGCCCCGGCGGGCGGTGGTGCGGTCGGACAGGGCGCCGAAGAGCGGGTTGGCCAGCAGTGAGACGACCGCGCCCGCGCCGGTCACCCAGGCCAGGACCGTCTCCTTCGGCATCCCGGCGCCGGGCGCGAAGTCCTTCGCCTGGGAGGCCAGCAGGATCTGCAGCGGCCCGAACCAGCCCACCCAGATCGCCCCGTTGGCCAGCGCCAGCGCCGCCGTCCAGCCCGGTCGGAGCGGCTCGACGGGCTCGGCCAGGGCGGCCGACGCGGCGGCGGTCATCTCTGTGCCCGCAGCACGTCCCGGAACCAGTGGTAGGAGGCCTTCGGGGTGCGCTTCAGCGTCTCGTGGTCCACGTGCACCAGGCCGAAGCGGCGGGCGTATCCCTCCGCCCACTCGAAGTTGTCCATCAGCGACCAGACGAAGTAGCCGCGCACGTCGACACCCGCGTCGAGAGCCGTGTGCAGGGCGCGGATGTGGGCGTCCAGGTAGGCGATCCGGTCCTGGTCGTCGAGGCCCTCGTAGGAGCAGCCGTTCTCGGTGATGACCACCGGCGGGAGCCGGTCGCCGTACCGGTCGCGGAAGCCGGTCAGCAGCTCCGTCAGCCCCTCGGGGACCACCGGCCAGCCGAAGTCTGTCACCGGCCGGCCCTCGATCGGCCGTAGCGAGAAGGGGAGTTCGGCCGGCATGCCGATACCGCCGAACTCGGTCGCGGTGCCCTGCGGGGCGCCCACCCGGGACGGGGCGTAGTAGTTGACGCCGTACCAGTCGACCGGCGCGGAGATGACCTTCAGGTCGGACTCCACGTCCCCCGGCATCAGTTCGCCGACGCCCTCCGGATACGCGCCCAGCAGGACCGGCTCCGCGAACAGCCGGTTGAGCAGCAGGTCGTAGAAGCCCGCCGCCTCCAGGTCGGCCGGGTCCCCGGAGGCCGGCCGGACCGGGCCGTGGGAGTTGGCGATGCCGATGTCCGCCGCCCCGGCGGCGCGCAGGGCCCCCACCGCGAGGCCGTGGGCGAGGAGCTGGTGGTGGGCGACGGGGAGCGCGTCGAACAGCAGCTTCCGGCCGGGGGCGTGCACGCCGAGTGCGTGGCCCAGCAGGGTGTGCTCGGCCGGCTCGTTGAGCGTGATCCACTTGGTGACCCGGTCGCCGAGCCGCCCGGCGACCAGGGACACGTACTCGGCGAACCGGGCGGCCGTGTCCCGCTCCAGCCAGTCCAGCCCGGCGGGCAGGTCCCAGTGGAAGAGGGTGGGCACGGGCCGCACGCCCGCCGCCAACAGCTCGTCCACCAGCCGGTCGTAGAAGTCGAGGCCGCCGGGCGAGTTCACCCGGGGCCACGACACGGAGAAGCGGTACGCGTCCACGCCGAGGCCGGCCAGCAGCGCCACGTCCTCCCGGTAGCGGTGGTAGTGGTCGCAGGCCACCGCCGCCGTCGAACCGTCCTTCACCCGCCCCGGGCCGGCCGTGAACACGTCCCACACGGACGGCTCCCGTTCCTCGGCCGCCCCCTCGATCTGATGGGCCGAGGTCGACACGCCCCACAGGAAGCCGGCCGGGAAACGGGGGATCGCCTTGCCTGCGTCAGTCGCCATGGCCCGGATCATCCGTACCGCCGGTAACGGAAGTCAACGCCCGGGCCCGAACTGGCGCGAGCGGCCCGCCTAGGCCCCCTCCTTCAGCACCCTTGTGATCAACTCCCTCTGTTCTTCCGTCAGTCGGGGGTCGGCCGCGTAGACCGTGCGGCCGTCCACCGTGATCTCGTAGGCGAAGCCGTCCGGTACCCCCGCCGGTGGCGTGGGGCTGCCGGAGGCCAGGACCCGTTCGGCGAGGGACCGCCACTCCCGGTCGTCGGGCCGGGCCGAGGTGTCCACCTCGGCCCGGCGCTCGATGCCCGCGAACCCGCCCGTGCGCCGTACCTGAATACGCATGGGTGTCTGTCTAGTACGGAACTACAGCGTCCGCACCCCGACCTGGTCCCAGGCCTTCCGCACGGCCTCGAGTTCGTCGCCGGAGCCGTACCGCTCGCGGGCCGCCTTGACGGTCAGCGTGGCGAAGTCCGTGAACAGGGCCTGCTGCTTCAGCTCGCCGCCGGTCAGCACGTCGTACCAGAGCTGCCCGGCCTTCTCCCAGGAGTGGCCGCCCATGGCGGTGGCGACCAGGTAGAACGCGTGGTTGGGGATGCCGGAGTTGATGTGCACGCCGCCGTTGTCGCGGCCGGTGCGGACGTAGTGCTCCATGGTCGCCGGCTGGGGGTCCTTGCCGAGGTTCGGGTCGTCGTACGCCGTGCCCGGTGCCTTCATCGAGCGCAGGGCGGTGCCGTGCACGCCCGGGGCGAGCAGGCCCGCGCCGATCAGCCAGTCGGCCTCGGCGGCGGTCTGACCGAGGCTGTACTGCTTGATCAGCGAGCCGAAGACGTCGGACAGCGACTCGTTGAGCGCGCCGGGCTGGCCGAAGTAGGTGAGGTTGGCGGTGTGCTGGGTGACGCCGTGGGTCAGCTCGTGGCCGATGACGTCGACCGGGATGGTGAAGTCCAGGAAGATCTCGTTGTCCCCGTCCCCGAACACCATCTGCTCGCCGTTCCAGAAGGCGTTGTCGTAGTCGGTGCCGAAGTGCACGCTGGCGTCCAGCGGCAGGCCCTCGCCGTCGATGGAGTTGCGGCCGTAGGCCTTCAGGTACAGGTCGAAGGTGGCGCCGAGACCCGCGTAGGCGCGGTTGACCGAGGCGTCCGTGCCGGGCTCGGAGCCCTCCTCGCGGACCTTGGTGCCGGGCAGGTCCTGCCGGTGCCGGGCGTCGTAGACGGTGCGGTGCGGCCGGTCGGCGGCCGCACCGGCGGGCGGGGCGACTGCGGGCGCGCCGAGCACGGTGGTCAGGCGGCGCTTGGTGCGCTGGAAGGCGTCGTGCTCCAGGGACCGGCGGGCGGGACCGGAGACCGCGGAGTCCTCGGCCTGCGCGAGCCGGTCGAGGACGTGCGGCGGGACGATCGTGCAGAAGACGGGCTCGTAGCCCCCGTTGGTGGTCATACCCGGCACCATCGCACTCCGTGACACCACTGTCACTACTCGCAACCATGATTGGTGAAATACCCGGACATCCCACGTCGCACAGCGTCACGGAGTGGTAAGAGATGAGGGTCGGTGGGTGGGATTGCGCACTCTATGTCCGAATAGTCCCGGCGGTCCCGCATACTGGGACAGGCCCGCGCATCCGGTGCGGCTCGGCTAGGCTGCGGAGCATCATGCGTTTCGGGCTGCTTCTCCTTAGCTGCCGCGGCGAGGGCCTGTAGACAAGGCCGACCCCCTCCCCGCGGAGCTCTGGCGTTGCGTTGTCGGCCGTCCAGTCGGACATCCGGACACTCTGAGGAGCCCACGCATCATGGCCAACCGCCAGCAGCCCAGTTCCATGCCGATCCACAAGTACGGCCGCTACGAGCAGGTCGGCATCCCGGACCGCACCTGGCCGGAGAAGCGGATCACCGTCGCCCCCCGCTGGCTCTCCACCGATCTGCGCGACGGCAACCAGGCCCTGATCGACCCGATGTCGCCCGAGCGCAAGCGCCGGATGTTCGACCAGCTGGTGGCGATGGGCTACAAGGAGATCGAGGTCGGCTTCCCCGCCTCCGGCCAGACCGACTTCGACTTCGTACGCTCGATCATCGAGGAAGAGGGCGCGATCCCCGAGGACGTGACGATCTCCGTCCTGACCCAGGCCCGCGAGGACCTGATCGAGCGGACCGTGGAGTCCCTGAAGGGCGCCAGGCGGGCCACCGTCCACCTGTACAACGCGACCGCTCCGGTGTTCCGCCGGGTCGTCTTCCGCGGCTCCAAGGACGACATCAAGCAGATCGCCGTCGACGGCACCCGCCTGGTGATGGAGTACGCCGAGAAACTGCTGGGCCCGGAGACGGAGTTCGGCTACCAGTACTCCCCGGAGATCTTCACCGACACCGAGCTGGACTTCGCGCTGGAGGTCTGCGAGGCGGTGATGGACGTGTACCAGCCGGGCCCGGGCCGCGAGATCATCCTCAACCTGCCCGCCACGGTGGAGCGCTCGACCCCGTCCACGCACGCCGACCGGTTCGAGTGGATGCACCGCAACCTGTCCCGGCGCGAGTACGTCTGCCTGTCCGTCCACCCGCACAACGACCGCGGCACCGCCGTCGCCGCCGCCGAGCTGGCGCTGATGGCCGGCGCCGACCGCGTCGAGGGCTGCCTGTTCGGCCAGGGCGAGCGCACCGGCAACGTCGACCTGGTCACCCTGGGCATGAACCTGTTCTCGCAGGGCGTCGACCCGCAGATCGACTTCTCCGACATCGACGAGATCCGTCGTACGTGGGAGTACTGCAACCAGATGGAGGTCCACCCGCGCCACCCGTACGTGGGCGACCTGGTCTACACGTCCTTCTCCGGCTCCCACCAGGACGCCATCAAGAAGGGCTTCGACACCATGGAGGCCGACGCGAAGGCCAGGGGCGTCACCGTCGACGACATCGAGTGGGCGGTGCCGTACCTGCCGATCGACCCCAAGGACGTCGGCCGCTCCTACGAGGCCGTCATCCGCGTCAACTCGCAGTCCGGCAAGGGCGGCATCTCCTACGTCCTGAAGAACGACCACAAGCTGGACCTGCCGCGCCGGATGCAGATCGAGTTCTCGAAGCTCATCCAGGCCAAGACGGACGCCGACGGCGGCGAGATCACGCCGAAGGACATCTGGGCGACCTTCCAGGACGAGTACCTGCCCAACCCGCAGAACCCGTGGGGCCGCATCCAGGTCCGCACCGGTCAGTCGACCACGGACACGGACGGCGTGGACACGCTGACCGTGGAGGCGACCGTCGACGGCGAGGACACCGTCCTGACCGGCTCCGGCAACGGCCCGATCTCGGCCTTCTTCGACGCCCTGCAGTCCGTCGGCGTCGACGTACGCCTGCTGGACTACCAGGAGCACACGATGAGCGAGGGCGCCTCCGCGCAGGCCGCCTCCTACATCGAGTGCGCGATCGACGGCAAGGTTCTGTGGGGCATCGGCATCGACGCGAACACGACGCGTGCGTCGCTGAAGGCCGTCGTCTCCGCGGTGAACCGCGCGGCCCGCTGACCCCTCCGACCGGGCTTTTCGGGGCCCCGGCCGCCGTTCACGGCGACCGGGGCCCCGTCGAATATCGGCCATCGCACCGGGCAGGTCACGGAAAGGTCTCGTACGGGGTACTGACTCAGGCTCCGGGATGTGGCTAACATCACGCAAGCGCTGCGATGTTGCCGCGCGGTTACGGAGGTGCGACGTGCTGCCAGTACGGGGACGAGACGGCCGTGCCGCCAGGGCTGCGCGCATCCTGGGCACCCGCACCGCGTGGACGCCCGTGGGGGACGGCGAGTTCTACTGCCCGGGCTGCGGGGGCGACCGCAACTACCAGCGGCTCTCCGGCCGCCGCCGCCTCACCCTCCTCGGCGTGCCCCTGCTGCCGCGCGGCGCCACCGGGCCGGTCGTGGAGTGCGCCGCCTGCGCCCACCACTACGGCACCGAGGTCCTCGACCACCCCACCACCCGCCGCTTCTCCGCGATGCTCCGCGACGCGGTGCACACCGTCGCCCTCGCCGTCCTCGCCGCGGGCGGCACCTCCTCCCGCACGGTCCTGGAGACGGCCGCCGGCACCGTCCGCGCCGCCGGCTTCCAGGAGTGCACCGAGGACCGGCTGGCCGCCCTGGTCGAGGCGCTCGCCGCCGACACCGGCCGGGTCCTCGGCGGGCCGTGCGGCGCGAGCCTCGCCATAGAGCTGCACGAGGCCCTGGACCCGCTCGCCCCGCACCTCGCCCCGGCCGGCCGCGAGTCCCTGTTCCTCGACGCCGCCCGCATCGCCCTGGCCGACGGCCCCTACACACCCGCCGAACGCGACGCCCTCACCACCGTCGGCGCCGCCCTCACCATCTGCGCCGACGACGTGGCCCGGCTGCTGGCGGCCGCGAGGACGCCGTCGTAGAGTCCAGGCCCGGGCCGGGGGCCGGCCGGCGCACCGACCGCCGCGGCCACCGGTTCAGCACAGTGGCGTCAGGGGGAGCCGGTGGGCAGCCGAGCGGTACTCGTCGCGGTCGAGACCTACGAGGCCGGAAGCGCGTGGGAGCTGGACGGCCCCGTGCGCGATGTCCTGGCCCACCGCGCCTGGCTCCTGGAGCAGGGGCTCGCCCCCGACGCGGTCACGGTGCTCGCGGCGCCCCTGCCGCACAGCAGTGACCTGCTGACGGACCACGGCGTCGACTGGCGCGCGGCCACCCGGGAGAACGTCCACCGGGTTCTGTTCCGCGAGGTGGCCGAAGAGTCCGGGGACTGGCTCTACGTGGCCTGGTCCGGGCACGGGCTCATCGACATGGACGGACACCGGCGCCTGCCGTACCTCGACGCCACTCCCGGGGACCTGCGCAGTCTGGATCTGGAGGCCGCGCTCGCCGCGTTCCGCTCGGACGTGGCACCCGGGTTTCCGCGGCAGCTCTGGGTGATCGACACCTGCCAGACCTTCGTCGACGCCGCCGCGTCGGCCTACGCCCTGCGCCCCGACCCGGTGCCCCGGGGCCGGCTGCGGCACGTGTCCGGGCAGCGGGCGCTGTTCGCCTGCGGGCCGGGCGGAACCACCGCCAACCGCCCCGACGAGGAGCCCGGGGAGCTGCGCGGGCCGGCGGACGGCGCGCGGCTCGTGCGGGCCGCCGGCCCCTTCAGCGCCGCCGTCCTCGATCTGCTGCGGGCCCACCCCGGATGGGCGACCGACACCGAACCTCTGACCGCGGCGCTGCGGCAGGAGTTCCGCGCCGGCGCGCACCGCAGGCCGGGGGCGCGGTCGCCCACCTCGCTCTGGTTCGACGACGCCGGCCGGTCGAGCCGTACCGAGGTGACCCGCGCCCGCGCGCGACGGCGTCTGTCGATCGCGGACCAGCGCAGGCTGTACGAGGCGCTGGCCGCCGTACCGGTGATGCGGGACCCGGGACTGAGGGCCGCCGTCATCACCCGCCTTCCTCCCGAGATCTGCTCGTCGGTGCCGCGTTCCCCGGTCATGCGGATCGAGATCCTGGAACTCCTGGGCACCTGCGCGCTGTTCGAGAACGGTCTGGGTCATCTCTGGGGCGCCGTCTCGCTGTTGGACGCCGGCACCGACGCGCGCGACGACCTGGAGGCCGTACTGCGGGAGTTCCCGGAGTGGTACAGCGGCGCACCGGAGCAGGACACGGAACGACGGAGCTGAACCAGGCGCGCTCTCACAGGTACAGCGGGTCGAGATCGGCGTCGGCCCGCTCCCAGGCCTGAGCCCGCAGACACTGCGGATGCCCGGCTCCCAACGACTCCTCGATCCGCTCGGCCGCCTGGCGGTGCAGGTCGGCCGCCTCGTCCGACAGACCCAGCGCGCGCAGGCTCGTCGCGAGATTCGTCTGTGCGGTGAGAGTGAGCGGATGCGTCTCGCCGCGGTGCTCCCGCAGCCGGGCCAGGACCTGGGCGTCCAGGGAACGCGCGCGGTCCGGGTCGCCCAGCGCGAAGTGGACGCCGGCCAGGTTCATCTCGGTCAGCGTGGTGAAGGGATGGCCCGCGCCCAGCGTGTCCGCCAGTTGCGCCAGGGCCCGCTCGAGCAACGGCCCGGCCCGGTCGGGCTCGTACAGCCCCAGCAGTGTCACCGCGTGGTTGACCACGGCGCAGAGCGTGTGCGGATGCCGGGGGCCGAAGAGGGCCTCGAGGACCCCGAGCGTGCGCTCGCTGAGCAGGACCGAGTCCCGCGACCAGCCCGCGTGACGCAGGTCGACGGCGTGGTTGACGGCGGCGCGCAACGCGTCGGGGTACTCCGCGCCGAAACGGCGGGTGAGCGTTTCGAGGGCGTCGTCCGAGTTTCGTTCCGCCTCGGCGACCCGCCCCGCCCTGCGCAGGACGACCGCCAGCCGCGTGACCGCGAGAGCCGTCTCCGGGTGGTCCTCGCCGAACACGGCGCGGACCCGTTCCACGTGCGTCTCGGACAAGGACAGCGCCTGCGCGTACTGGCCCAGTTCCAGGCGGTCGAGCGCCACCGAGGCCAGCGCGCCCAGCGTCAGGGGGTGATCGTCTCCGTACATCTCCGCCGCCTGCGACCGCGTTTCCTCGGACACCTCCAGGGCCCGGGCGAAGTCGCCGCCCGCCCGCAGACTCACCGCGAGGGCGGAGGCGCACTCCAGGGTGAAGGGATCCGTGTCGCCGAATTCCCGCGCGGAACGTGCGTGGATGTCCGTGTCCAGCCGCAGCGCGCCGCCGAGGTCGCCGCGTGCGCGCAGGTCATCGGCGGCCAGAAGCTGGGTGCGGAGATACTCCTCCCCATCTGCTTCCGCCTCCTCCAGGACGGCGACCATACGGGCGGTGAGCCATGCGGCGTCCTCGTGACGTCCCGCGCTCCGCAGCACCCGGTGCAGGTGCTGCCCGAGGAACAGCACCCGGATGTCCGCCTCTCCGAACCGCTCCCGCCAGTGCGCGTACACCCTCTCGGTAAAGTCCAGAGAGGTGTCGTGCGCGCCCCAGTGGAACAGGAACCGGGCCACCTCGTACGTCAGTTGCCGCACGTAGGGGTCGGACGACTCCCAGGCCCGTGAGGCGAGCACGTGGGGGTACAGCGCCTGGAAGGACGGCCATCGGCCCGGATCGGCCGGCTCTCCCGGCAGGTTGTCGGCGAGCACCAAGTGGGCGGCGTGCCGGAAAAGCTCCTCCTCGGCCGGGGTCATGCGGTTGCGCAGCACGGTCTGGACGAGCCGGTGCAGCTGGATCGAGTCCGCGCGGTGGTCGATGCGGGCGAGCGAGTAGCGATTGATGTCCCGAAGGGCCCTGCCGAGCCGGAGGGGGTCGCCCAGGACGGCGTCGAGCTCCGCCGTGATGTGCTGCCGGCCGCGCTGCCGGAGGAACGACCGGGGGATCGGATCCGCGGCCAGGAACGAGCAAAGTCTCAGCAGGTGCACTGCTTGGGGGCTCCTCGTCTCCAGGTGGTCGAGGGAGATGTCCCAAGCCCTGGCGACCGCCTCGGGGTACGACGGCGAAGGGTCGGACATCTCCAGGATCTCGGCGCGTTGCTGCTCGAAGATCGCCACGTACTCGTCCACCGACATACCTGTTTCCGCGACCCAGGCCGAAGCCTGCTCCACGGCCAGGGGCAGGTCCCCGAGGAGCTCCGCGATCCGGTCGGCCTCCTGCTCGGTGGCCCCGGGGCCGCTGCGCCGGAACAACTGGACGCTCTCCTGGCGGGTGAACACGTCCACCTCCACCGAGTGGGCGACGGCGCCCCAGCTCGGGTTGCGCGAGGTGACGATCACGGAGCCCGGGCCGTTCGGCAGATAGGGCCGGACGAGGGACGGGTCCTCCGCGTTGTCGAAGACCAGCAGCCACCTTTGGAACGGCCGGCCGGTACGGAGGGCTTCCAGCACGAGAGACACGGCCCTCGGGGCATCCGCGTGCTCGGTCAGTCCCATTCTCCGGGCCAGTTCGGTGAACGCCGCTCTCATCCGGGTCTCGTCCTCGGCGGGCACCCACCACACCAGGTCGTACTCGGCGGCGTGCCGGTACACGTACTCCAGGGCGAGCTGGGACTTGCCCACGCCGCCCATCCCGTGCAGCGCGTGCGGCAGCACCGCCGCCACCGGGTCCGAATACAGCCCCGCCCTCAGTTCGTCGAGCAGTTCGCCACGGCCGGTGAACCGGGGGTTGCGCGGCGGCACATACCCCCAGACGGCAGGTCTGGGGACGTAGGGCTGCCGGACGGGTCGGCCGCCGTCGTCCTGTCGGGCATCGGACGCGCCGGGCGCGGCGGTCCCTCGTACGGTCTCCTCTTCCCCTTCCCCGTCGGCTTCCCCCTCGGCGTCCGACGCACCGCCCGCCCCCTGCACGGCCATCGGAGCGGCGTCCACGGACGGCGCCGCCCCGGACGAGCGCACATGCCGCACCGTGCCGTCCTCCACGGCGTCCAGCGCGCTCGCCCGACGCGCGTGCGGACCGCTCAGGGCGTGCAGCACCGAGCGCTCGACCGCCCGGAAGTCCTGGTCGGCGTCATCGGCCTGGACGACGAACGACCGCTCCCCCTTGAGATAGCGGAGCAGGTCCCGGGCCGCGGCACTGCGCGGCGCGAGCAGTTCGGCCGTCTGCTCGATCACCTGCTCGGTGGCGCTCCGCGTGCCGTGGGCCAGCAACTCCTCCCGTACGCCCGGCCCGAACCGGTACTCGCACCGGCCGTCGTCGTACCACAGCACCGGCGAGACGAGCCCGCCGAGCAGGAACTCTGCCATGTGCTCGGCGTGCGTGCCGGGAAGGGTGCGCCGCTGGACCTCGGTCATCGTGGACAGTTCGAGCGGCGCGGCCGCTATGCGCGTGGCGAGCTGGAAGGCCTCCGGGGAGGCCCAGCCGCGGAAGGCGGCGACCTTCTCGAAGGCCGTCGCCGCCCGCGGCACGGACGCGGGCTCGGCCGGGGCGGCGCCCGTGAGGACGGCGCCGAGCACCAGCTCGCGCGGGCCGTCCCCGGCGACGAACCGGGACCAGGGCGCCAGCCAGGCCGGGTGCGGCTCCAGCACCGGTACCGGCACGGTGTCCTCGGGGCGGGAACGCGACCACAGCAGGGCGGAGACCGCCTCGGCCGGTTCCCAGCCGGGCCGCCACTGTGCCGCCCGGCCGCCCGCGGTACGCAGCCTGACCAGGTAGGGGTGGAGTCCGGTGCGGTGCCACAGGCGCTGGGGCAGCATGTGCAGCACCGCCACCGGCTGCCGCCGGCCCCACAGCGCGAGCAGCCGCTGGGCCGCTCCCGAGCGCCAGGCGGGAGCCGTTCCGTCGGTGAGGACGAGCACAGCGGTCCGTCCGGCGGGATCGACAAGGCTGCGGGGCGGGACACGCCGCGCGCTGAGGTAGGGACCGGGCAGGGACACCCCGGCCTGGCCGGCGACGGAGGCGTCCAGGGCCAGCTCCGTGACGTCCCGGAAGCCTCCGAAGCGCCGGGTCGCCTCGGTCAGGCGCGCCACGGCCGGCCGCCAAACGGCCATCTGCGGCGCGGTGTCCACCAGCAGGATCACCCGCCAGCGGCGCTCCGGTGAGGGGCGCAGCACGGGCGGCAGGAACGGCGCCAGCGCCAGCCGGTCGGCGGTGGCGTCCTCGTCCAGCTCGTTCGTGTGCGCCGAGGGCACCGCGGTGCGGAACGGGCGCAGGGCTCTGCCGACGGCCCGGCCCTTCGGCCGTCGCTCACCGGACCGCGGAAGGAGCCACGACACCTTGCGCGCACCGGCACCCGGGGCCGGCCGGGAACCGTCCGCGCCGCCGGCACCGTCCGCGCCCGGCTCCCGCGCCCGCGGCTCCGCTTCCTGTGCGCCGGGCTCCGGCCCGGTCCCGTCGGCGTGGGGATCCGCGCGGTCCCGGTGCGGCTCTCCCGCCCCAGGACGGGCCCCCGCCCCGGGGCGGGCGCGCGGGTCCCGCTCGCCGCGCTTGCCGCCGCCGGGCCGGCGGCGGGCGGACGGCACGGTGAGCCACGGGTGCTCGCTCGCCAGCCAGAGGGCATCGGCGAGCTCCCGGGGCTCGAGGCCGGAGGGCGACGGCAGCCCTGACGGGCCGTCCGCCACGCGTGGTCCGTCCCGGCCCCGCTCGTCGCGCTCCCCGGGCACGGCGTCACCGCTCACTCCGGCGCCGCCTCCTCACCGCCGAGCGGGTGCCACACGGACTCCAGCAGGGCCGTCCACTCCTCCGCGGCGGCCGGGCTGTCGAGGTTCTCGGGGAAGTGCCCCGCGGCGATCAGGTGCACCGCGTTGAGCAACTGGTCGGCCGCCAGACCGCCCACCCGGTCACTGCGTCTCATGAACTCCTCGATCAGCCGGTCCTGCCGCGCTCCCAGCCGGTCGCCGAAGTGCGCGGCGACCATCTCCCCGAGCGCCGCCGCGTCCGGCTCGGGGATGTCCAGGCGCAGGCACCGGCGCATGAACGCCTCGGGGAACTCCCGTTCGCCGTTGGAGGTCATCACGATGACCGGGAAGGCGTGGCAGCGCACCACCCCCGAGGAGACGGTCGCCGTCTGGCCCGGGTCCGCGGTGTGGACGACGGCGGTGGGCTCCTGCGTCTTCACCCGGATCAGCGGGGGAATCTCGTAGTAGCCGTCCTCGAACAGGGTCAGCAGGTCGTTGGGCAGGTCGATGTCGCACTTGTCGATCTCGTCGATCAGCAGGACCCGCGGCAGCCGGTAGGGCAGCAACGCCGTTCCCAGCGGTCCCAGTTGGACGTAGTTCCCGGTGCTGGGCGCCTCCGCGGGCCGCGACGCCGCGTGACCGGCCTGGGCGCGTCCGATCGCGTCGTACTCGTACAGGCCGGCGGCCAGGGTGGTCCGGCTGGTGACGGCCCACTGCAGCACGCGGCCCAGGCGCAGCTCACTGGCGATGCGGTAGGCGAGGCCGGACTTGCCGACGCCCGGACGTCCGGTGACCAGCAGGGGCCGGCGCAGCAGCAGGGCGGCGTTGACCAGACGGACCTCGTCGTGGCGGGGGAGCCGGTGGACCGAGGTCCGGCCGAGCCTGCGCCCGGCCTCCTCGTCGTCCGGCGGGGCGGGCATGGCCGGCGGGGTGCCGAAGGTGCGCCATGGCGGTCCGGCCGGCCATGTGCGCTGCTCGTAGGGCACCTCGGGCACGGGTACGCCCGTCCCTCGGTACAGAGGCCCCGGCGGCCGCGACCCCGGCTGCGGCATCATGCTCACTCGGTCCCCCCTACGAACGTGGCGGGAGCACTCGGGCCCCCGTCGAGCAGATGATCGGGGTTGTCCCAGATCAGGCCCATCGACCGGATCGCGGTGAGGTCGTGCGGCGCGGGCCGGCCGGACGCGGCGTCGATCCGCCACTGCTGCGCCAGCCGGCGCAGACCGCGCAGCCCCTCGCCGGCCGGCATCTCCCGCACCGCGGCCGGCCAGGCGTCCGGTACCCCTCTCTCGCGGGGATACAGCAGCATCGGAACGCCCAGCTCCAGCGCCAGCACCAGTTCCTCGGCCCCCAGCTCGCCCTTCCGCATCGGGGGCGCGCACAGCAGCAGGCCGATCACATCGTGGTCGCTGCCCACCGCGACGTCCAGCCGCCCCAGGTGGGCCGCGTCGGCGACAGCGGGGTCGGAAGGGCACTGGTACACCGTGGTCCCGGTGCGCGGCCCGTCGCCGGCGGCCGCCTTGTAGTGGGCCCAGCGCGCCCGCCACGCCCGGTGGAACTCCTGGCGCTGCACCCGCTCCAGACTGTGCAGGGACACCCGGTACTGGCTCAGCAGCGGTTTGGGGAAGCGCCGTGCCGGATCGCGGTCCCACCACTCGACCGGCTCGGTCAGCAGTTCCAGCGGGAGGAAGAACTCCAGGGCCACCTCTTCCGAGCGGTCGCGCCACTGCGGGGCCATCCTGCTCAGCAGCCCGGAGACGCAGGCGCCGAGCTGCGCGCGGGTGACCGGGGCACCGGAGTCGGTGCCCGGCTCCCGGTGGAGGGCGGGGGACTCCCAGTACTTGACGCAGGCCGACACGTGGTAGCGCTGGGACCGGGGTGCGCGCCTGCGCGCCCCGGCGGCCTGTGGCCGCTGGTCGGGCGCCACGCGGATGTACACGCGGATCTCCGGGCGGCGCGGTCTCGCCGGGCGCGCCGGTTCGGTGCCGGAGCCGGGCGGCGCCGTCCGCAGGCCGGCCCGCAGGGCGAGCAGGCCGTCGTCCTCGTGCAGCAGCCCCCACTGCCGCGCGAAGTGGTCGTTCCAGCGGACGATCTCCGTGGCACAGGGCGCGAACTCAGGGAGACACGCCAGGTGTTCCAGCAGCACCATGGACGGCGGCAGGCCCGACGCCGGGGAGTTGAGGTCGGAGAGGTGCACGAACGCCTGCCACGGGGTCGTGCAGTACGGGGGCAGCACCCGCCGGCCGTCGGTCACGCGGGACACCATCGCGGCCAGTTCACCCGGCTCCAGCTGCCGCTGGAGCGCCTCGCGCAGCGGGGCCCAGCTCCGGGTGCCGTGGACGGCGTGCGCCTGCCACTCCTCCAGCAGGGGCTGGAGGTGCCGGTCCAGCGCGGGCGCCACCAGCTCGGTGGCCTGCCTCAGGGGCGTGAGGGCGCCCTTGCGTACGACGCACGCGCGGACGACGCTCACCAGCTCCTGACGCGGCACGGCGTACGACTCCTCGGGCAGACCGTCGACCGCGTCCCGCAGAAGCTGCAGCCACAGCCGGCGCCCGTCCTCAC
Organism: Streptomyces sp. NPDC005706; assembly: GCF_040631045.1. Lineage (NCBI taxonomy): Bacteria > Bacillati > Actinomycetota > Actinomycetes > Kitasatosporales > Streptomycetaceae > Streptomyces > Streptomyces sp. NPDC005706. Next base: position 570,281 of record NZ_JBEXYS010000001.1, read on the forward strand.
GCATCAGATTGGCGTCGGGGTCCTCGAGGACCGCCACGATCTCCTCGATGATGCGGAGCTGGTCCTCGTTCAACCGGTGGTGCGTCGCCACGCGCGTTCCCTTCGTACATGTCCTGGTACGAACGCGGGACGCCGCACCCGGCGGCGGGCCGGCGCGCATGTCCCGTCAACTGGCTCACAACGACCGTACCCAGCGGAGCGGTTGTGTGCCTCAGGATGGAGCGACCCGGTCGAGGACGTCGTCGAGCACCGTCCAGAGGGTGTCGTTCGACCAGTAGGCGCTGTGCGCCGCCGAGACCGGCTGCCGGTTGTCGACCTCCACGTCCGTCACCCCGCCGGAGAACACCTCGGACGCCCGGTACGAGAGCAGGTCCCGACGGTCGTAGACGTTCACCCAGAGCGGGAAGCCCCGCGGCAGCCCGCTGCCGTACGGACGCGAGGGGAGGGCGTCCAGCTCGTAGAGCAGCGGTGCCTGGGAGCCGACGGTGACCAGGGCCCTGACCTGGCGGGGGCGGGCGCCGGGGCCCGTCTCCGCGCCGTCCAGCAGCACCCCCGAGGCCAGCAGGTCGAAGGAGATGATCCCGCCCAGGCTGTGGGCGAGCACCACGACCGGGCCGGACTGGGCGCGCACCCGCTCGGCGACCAGAGCGCGGACGGCCTCGCCGCGGACCAGGTAACTCACGATGTCGCCGACGAAGCCGACGGATTTGCCGCTCAGCGCGGTCCGGTGGGCGACCGCCAGCCGGGAGCCCAGCACGTTCTCGAAGAGCCGGGCGGCGAACCGGGCCCCGGCGGCCAGGGCTTCGCCTACCCCGCGGTCGTCACCGCCCAGCGCCCCGGTCAGCCGGTCCACGAGGGCGTCGCGTGCCGCCGCCGGCACCCGGCCCGGGTCGCCTCCCTGGTGCAGGGCGTGTGCCACCAGGGCGCGCGCCGTGAGCCTCGGCAGCACGGACGGGGACCCGCCGTCCGCCGCGACCGCCCGGCGCAGGTCCGCCGCCGCGGCCAGCTCGGCCGCGGCACGGGCCAGCGGCAGACCGAGGCCGGCCTCGGTCCACGCCCCGTCCGCGGCGTCCGATGAGGGCAGCGCGGCCAGCGCCTCCAGCAGCTCGTCCCCCGGCGCGGCGCCCCCCGGTACGAACGGCGCGGGCCCGGCTGCGGTGGCCGTACCGGTGAGCGCGGACAGCCGCAGCTCCGCCAGCGGGTCGGCGTACAACAGGGCCCATCGGGCCACCTGTTCGTCGTCCGGGCCCGGAGCCTCGGGCCCGCGGCCGCCCTGCTGTGCGAAGCCCGGGATGGACACTCCTCCGTCACGCAGATACGAGCCGAGGGCGGAGCCCCAGTCACACGGCTCGACGCGAACGTCCGGACGACGCGCGGCGACCGCCTCCCGGACCCGCCGCAGCGCGTCGCCGTAACCGGGTTCGCGTACCCCGGTGCCGTGCACGAACAGAAGTGTCACCATGCGCGTCTCCCCCTTCGGCCCCGCGGGACCTCACGAGCCGGCGGTTGCTCCCCGGGGGTGATCCTGCCCCGCGCCCGCCCCGGGCAGTACCCCCGACACGCCCGCGCTTCCCCGAACTCCGCGTCGTCCCGGCGAACATGGGCGGGTGCCCCTGCCGAGCCGCTGCCTCCTCGTCCTACCCGCCCTCCTCGCCCCGCTCACCGTCGGCCCGCCCGCCCACGCCGCCGCCCACTGCGTCTCCTCCGTGCCGTACACGGCCGGGCAGGGCGGCTACGACACCTACCGCGTCCCCGCGGCCGTCGTCACCGGCCGCGGAACCGTGCTGGCCTTCGCCGAGGGCCGGCACGACGGTGCCGGGGACAGCGGCGACATCGACGTCGTGCTGCGCCGCTCCACCGACGGCGGCTGCACCTGGGGACCGATGACGGTGGTGGCCGCCGGGCGGGGCGACACCCGGGGCAACCCGGCACCCGTGATCGACCCGCGCACCGGCACGGTCGTGCTCGTCACCTCGTACAACAGCGGGGCGGTGACCGAGGCGCAGATCATGCGCGGCGAGGTCACCCCCGCACAGAGCCGCCGGGTGTTCGTGCAGCGCAGCCGGGACGACGGCCGCCGCTTCACGCCGCCGCGGGACATCACGGCCGCGGTGAAGCCACCGCACTGGCGCTGGTACGCGACCGGCCCCGGCCACGCCCTGGCCGTGACCCGCGGCCCCCACGCCGGCCGCCTCCTCGTCCCCGCGGACCACTCCACCGCGCCGCCTCCCGGTTCCCCCGACACCGGCCAGGAGCCCCGGTACTACGGCGCCCACGCCCTCCGCAGCGACGACGGCGGCCACACCTGGCACCTGGGCTTCGTGGATGACACCTACGACGGCGTGACCAACGCCAACGAGACCAGCGCCGCACAACTTCCCGACGGACGGCTGTACTTCGCCTCGCGCGACCAGAACGGCAGCAGCCCCGGCAACCGGCTCGACGCCTGGTCGAGCGACGCGGGGGAGACCCTGGACGCCCCCTACGCCGTCCAGAGCACCCTGAACGACGTCCCGGTGGTCCAGGGCAGCGTCCTGCAACTACCGGGCGATCAGGCGCCGCTGCTCTTCTCCGCCCCCTCGGTGCCCACGGCCCGCCGCTCGATGGCCCTGTGGCACAGCACCGACGGCGGACGAACCTTCGTCAGAGCCCTCACCCTCGCGGACCGGCCCGCCGCCTACTCCGACCTCGTCCGCATCGACGCGGACACGGTCGGGCTGCTGTACGAGACGGGGGCGAAGGGGCCGTACGAGACGATCGAGTTCCGGCGGCTGCCGGTGGGGGCGACGCGTTGACCGTAGTGGCCTGCGCCACGGGCACGACGGCCCGGGGCGGCGATAGGAACCGTCCCGATGGCAGGGTGAGTTGGCCATCCTTTGCGGCACCACGGTGTGGGCAGCCAACAGCACTGCATACACACCTCTGCGCTTCCCAGGCCAGTACTACGACCCAGAAACCGGCCTCCCCTACAACTAATTCCGCCACTACACCCCAGAGACCTCTCGCTACCTCACGGCCGACCCTCTCGGGCTTGTGCCTGCCCCCAATCCTACGAGCTACGTCTACGACCCCTACATCCACTCCGATTCCCTAGGTCTCGCACCGGACTATCCCGACGGCGAGACATCGCGCGGGAAATTCGATTTCAGGGACCCCAACCCGAACTACCCCCCAGATGAAGCGGCAGTAAGTGCTATGAGGTCCGCGCCGATAGATGGGAACATAGACTGCTCGGAGATCGCTTCATATATTCCCGAGAGAGCGGCGGGCGAGGTAAGATCATCATTGATGATGAGGGATACTCTGGCCCCCTTTGGTAGTACAGATCGGACGTTTCATGTCGACCCGAACCGTAGACGCGATGAAAGCTCTCAGTAGGTTTGGCGAACTCGCCTGGTTCAAGCTGCCAGCGGAATACAACGACGAGTGCGGCTATCATCAAGTGGCCTACATTGGGTGGCGCTATAAAGCTCTGCAAGAAGGCGTCGACCAGTTCATCGAGGATGCCGTTCAGAGCATTCCCACTCAACTCGAATGGGTGCTTGACGCAACAAGAAGAAACCGGATCCTGCTGCCGAATCGCGTTCTTTTCGAGGCTGGCGGTCTGGAGAATCCGGCATTTGCCGACGTTATTCAACGCATGCACACTCGGGATCAGGAATTCTGCATCAAATCCATTTCGGATGTCGCTCTCATCATTCAGCATCTGCAACGGATCCCGACTCCATAGTCAGGCCGGATCGAGGTGGGGGACGCTCGTGCCTCCACCTACAGCAGCCCCGCCGCCGCCAGAACCTTCCCCACCCGCGCCACCTCGTCCCCCGACAACGGCACCTGGGGCTCGGCCGTCGCCGCGCAGTCGATGATTCCGCGTAGGTGGAGGGCCGCCTTGAAGGCGCCCAGGGCCGAGGAGCTGCCGCCCATGCGGGCCGGATCGGCCACCCCGACGATGCCGAACAGCGTGCACAGCCGCTCCTGTTCGGTTCGTGCGCCCTCCCAGTCGCCCGCCCGGCACAGGCGGTACAGCCGGACGTAGCCGTGCGGGTCGACGTTGGCCAGCCCGGGTACCGCCCCGTCGGCGCCCAGCGCCAGCGCGGAGTCCGCGATGAGTTCGGAGCCGGTCAGCACGCTGAAGCCGGCGTGGGCGCGGGCACCGGTGACGACCTCCCGGAACGCGGCCAGGTCTCCGCTGGAGTCCTTCAGGCCGGCCAGCACCCTGTCGGCGGCCAGGCCCAGCACCAGCTCGGCGGGGAGCTTGGTGTGCACGGCGACGGGGATGTCGTAGGCGATCACCGGGACCGGGCTCGCGGCGGCGATCCGGCGGTAGTGGTGGACGATCTCGGCGGGGTGGGTGCGGGCGTAGAAGGGAGCGGTGACGACGACGGCCTCCGCTCCCGCCGCGCAGACCGCCCGGACGTGCTCCAGGACGCGCGGGGTGGTCATGTCGATGGCCCCGGCGAGCACGGGCAGCTGTCCGCCGGTGTGGCCCGTGACGGCCTCGACCACCTGCCGGCGCTGTCGGTCCGTCAGGAACGCCGCCTCCGAGGTCGAGCCGAGCACGAACAGCCCGTGCACCCCGCCCGCGACCAGATGGTCGACCAGCCGCAGCAGCGAGGGCACGTCCACCTCGCGCTCCGGTGTCAGAGGGGTGCAGACGGGCGGGACGACACCGGTGAGCGGGGCGGGGAAGGTCATTCACGGCTCCTGGCGGGCTGGGTCGCGGACCGGCTGGTCCTCCTGCACAGGATGGTGGCAGCGGTAGCGGTGTCCGGGCCGCGACGCGGCCGAGAAATCCGGCATCTCCCGCGCGCACAGCTCGTCGGCCTTCCAGCAGCGGGTGCGGAACGGGCAGCCGCTCGGCGGCCGGGTCGCCGACGGCACCGGGCCGGTCAGCGGGATCGGTTCGACGGGGTCCAGCAGGCCGGGTGTGGCCGAGAACAGGGCGCGGGTGTACGGGTGCCGGGCGGCGCCGGCGGTCCGGCCGGCCGGGGTCTCCTCCACGATCCGGCCGAGGTACATGGTGATCACCCGGTCGCTCATCCGCCGTACCGTCTGGATGTCGTGCGAGACGAACACCAGGGCCGGCCCCAGGCGCTCGCGCAGGTCCAGCAGCAGGTTGAGGATCTGTGCGCGGACCGAGACGTCCAGCGCGCTGGTCGGCTCGTCGGCGACGACGAGGGCGGGGTCGAGGGCGAGTGCGCGGGCGATGGCGACCCGCTGGCGCTGTCCGCCGGACAGTTGCCCGGGCAGGGCGTCGGCGAGGGCCCGGGGGAGACCCACCAGGTCCATCAGCTCCGCGACGCGCTCCTCCCGTTCCGCCCTGGTGCCGCGCGCGTGGACGTCCAGCGGGTCGCGCAGCACGCGGCGTACCGTCAGCCGGCGGTTGAGGGCCGTCGAGGGGTCCTGGAAGATCATGCCGGTGCCCGCGCCCGCCGTGGCCCGGCGTTCGGCGGGCGGCATCGCCCACAGGTCGCGGCCCCGGAACGACACCGACCCGGAGACCGGCCGCTCGATGCCCACCAGCACCTTCGCCAGCGTCGACTTCCCGCACCCCGACTCGCCGACCACGCCGACCGTCTCACCGGGCGCGACGGTGAGGGAGGCGCCGGTCAGGGCGTACACCCGGTCGTGTGTGAACAGGCCTCCGGTGCGGGCCCGGTGAACGACATGGGCGTCCCGCACCTCCACGACAGCGCTCACCGCGGGACCTCCTCCGTCGGCGTGCTGCAGGCCTCGGTCACCGGCGGGCGGCGGCCGGTCGGGCAACGGCCGGTCTGGCAACGGCCGGTCGGGCGGCGGCCCGTCGATGCCGGTACGACGCCCCAGGGTGCCTTCCGCACCTCCACGACAGCGCTCACCGCACGGCCTCCTCGCTCTCCGCCGACGTCAGCGCCACGGCCGGATGATGGCAGGCGGCCGTGTGCGTGGCCGTGCCGGTGAGGACCGGCACGGTGGTGTGGCACAACCCGGTCGCCCGCGGGCAGCGGTCGGCGAAGCGGCAGCCCGCCGGGAAGCCGGCCGGTGCCGGTACGACGCCCCTGATCTGCGTCAGCCGTTCCGCGGCCGACTCCAGCGAGAGCACGCTGCCGAGCAGACCGCGCGTGTAGTGGTGGGCCGGTGCCGCCACCAGGTCGGCGGTCACGCCCGTCTCCACGATCCGCCCGCCGTACATCACCGCCACCCGGTCGGTGACGTCCGCGATCAGCGCCAGGTCGTGCGAGACCAGGACCAGCGCGAAGCCCAGCTCCTCACGCAGCCGCAGCAGCAGTTCCATCACCTGGGCCTGCACGGTGACGTCCAGGGCGGTCGTCGGCTCGTCGGCGACGATCAGGGCGGGATCGCGGGAGAGGGCCATGGCGATCAGGACGCGCTGGCGCTGGCCCCCGGAGAGCTCGTGCGGATAGCTGCGCAGGGTGCGGCCGGGTTCGAGGCCGACCAGTGACAGCAGTTCCGCCGGGGTGCGGCGGCCGCCGCGCCGGACGAGCTGCCCGAGCTGGGCGCGGACGGTCATCGCCGGGTTCAGCGAGGACAGGGCGTCCTGGTAGACCATCGCCATCTCGTGGCCGAGTAACCGGCGCCGTACCCGGGCCGGCTCGGCGAGCAGGTCGCGCTGCCGGAAGCGGACCTGCCCGCGCACCCGGGACCCCCTGGGCTGGAGCCCCATCACGGTGAGCGCGGTCAGCGACTTGCCGCAGCCCGACTCGCCCACCAGGCCCAGTACTTCACCGGCGTGCACCTCGAAGCCGACCCCGTCGACGATGTCCACGTCCCGGTGTCGGCCGGGGAAGCCGACGGCGAGGTTCTCCACCGCGAGCACCGGCGGCCCGCCGGGCGCGGGCCGGGGCCGGGCCCGGGAGCGCAGCCGCCGTGCCGCCTCGGCCAGTCCGGGCAGCGGCAGCACCTCCCCGGTGCCCGGCTCCGCGGCCTCCGGACGGTCCGCCGCCTCCGCAGGGTCCTCGGGCGCCGTCACCTCACTGGCCGCCGGGGCCGCCCAGGCGTCGGACACGCCCTCGGAGAGGATGTTCAGCGACAGCACGGTCAGCAGGATCAGCAGACCGGGGAAGACGGTCGCCCACCAGCCGCCGGTCAGCACCATGTTCTTGCCGTCGGCGATGACACTGCCCCAGGACGGGTCCGGGGGCCGCACACCGGCGCCGATGAAGGACAGCGACGCCTCGAAGACGATGGCCTCGGCGACCTGGACCGTGCAGAACACCAGGACCGGGGCGGCACAGTTGACGGCGACGTGGCGCAGCACGATGTGCGGGGTGCGGGCGCCGATGACGCGTTCGGCGGTGACGTAGTCCTCGCCGTACTGGTCGAGTACGTTGGCCCGCACCACCCGCGCCACCGGCGGGGTGAACAGGAACGCGATCGCGCAGATCAGCACGGTGATCCCGCCGCCGAACACGGCGATCAGCACAGCGGCGAGCGCGATCCCGGGGAACGCCATCACCACGTCCAGGCAGCGCATCAGCGTCTCGTCGACGGCCTTGCGGGAGGTGGCCGCCACCGCGCCGGTCAGCGCCCCGGCGACCAGCGCGAGCGCGGTCGCGCCCAGCCCGATGGCGAGGGACCAGCGGGCGCCGTACATCAGCCGGCTGAGAACGTCCCGGCCGAGGCTGTCCTGGCCCATCCAGTGCGCGGCGGACGGGTGGCCGGTGCCGCCGGCCGGGTCGAGCTGGTCCAGCGGGTCGTCCGGGGCGAGCACCGGGGCGAGCGCGGCGAGCAGGACGACCAGGACCAGGAAGCAGACGGCCGCCTTCGACGGCGGCGGCAGCCGGCGCCATCCCCGCGGCCGGAGGCCGGGCCGGGAGAGCCGTTCGGCGAGGTGCGCGCGCGTGACCATCAGGCCGCCCTCAGACGCGGGTTGACGAGCAGATGAAGGATGTCGATGACGAGGTTGACGACCACGAACCCGGTGGCCGTGGTCAGCACGGCCCCCTGGACGACGGCCGGGTCGCCGTTGCGCACGGCGTCGATCATCAGCTTGCCCATGCCGGGCAGCGAGAAGATCGTCTCGATGACGACCGCGCCGCCGAGCAGATAGCCCACGCGCAGCCCCAGCACGGTGAGCGGGTTGACGAGGGCGTTGCGCAGCACGTTCCGGCCGACGACCACCCGGGGCGGCAGCCCGCTGCCGATCGCGGTGCGTACGTAGTCCTTGTCCAGCTCCTCCACCACCGAGGTCCGCACGATCCGGGTGAGCTGGGCGGCCACCGGCAGGGAGAGGGCGAGGGCGGGCAGCGCCATGGTCCGCAGCCAGCCGGTGAGCGAGTCGGCCGGGTTGACGTAGCCGCCGGTCGGGAACCAGCCCCGGTCCACGGCCAGGTACTGGATCATCAGCAGGGCCAGCCAGAAGCCGGGCGCTGCGACCCCGACCAGTGAGACGACCCGGATCACCTGGTCCGGCGGCCGGTCCCGGTAGACGGCCGCCGTGACCCCGGCCGCCAGCGCCAGCACCACCGCGATGCCGAGGCCGAGGAAGGTGAGCTGGAGGGTGAGCGGCAGCGCGGTGGTCACCTGGTCGGCGACCGGGGCGCGGGTCAGGGCGCTGGTGCCGAGGTCGCCGTGGAGCAGGTCGCCGACGAAGTGGACGTACCGCACCGGGAGCGGGTCCAGCAGGCCGTTGCGCTCGCGGAAGTCGTGCAGTTGCCGCGGGGTCGGGTTCGCGCCCTGGAAGAACGCGGAGGCCGGGTCGGCGTCGGAGAACCGCATCACCAGGAACACGAACAGCACGATCCCGAGCAGCAGCGGTACGAGCAGGGCGACGCGGCGGAGCAGGATGCGGACGACGGCCGTCATGCCGTCAGATCCACCTTGCCCGCAGGAGGTTGATTCCGGGGTAGGGCTGCGGCCTTATCCCGGTGAGGCGGCGCGGGTCCCAGGCGGTCATCAGCTCGTTGTGGACGACCGGGTAGAGCACGGCCTGTTCGGCGACGACGTCGATGTAGTCCTGGATCATCGACTTCTTCCGGGCCGGGTCCGGCTCCCGGGTCGCCCGGTCCATGTCCTGGAAGAGCCGCTCGGCGACGGGGTCGCCGGCCCACCGGGTGTACCGCATCCACAGGTTCTCGGGGCCGTAGTTGTAGTGCATGATCAGATCGGCGTCGAGCCCGAACTGGTTGGGGTTGGAGGCCGCGGCCACCACCTGGTAGTCCCGCTTCTGGTCCATCTTGGTGAACACGGCGGTGGTCTCCTGCGGGGCGAGGGTGGTCCGCACGCCGACGGCGTCCCAGGACGCCTTGATGGTCGGCAGGCAGTCCACGATCCAGCTCACGTTGACCGCGAGGATCTCGATCTCCAGGTTCTCCGCCCCGGCGGCCTTCAGCAGCGCCCTGGCCTTCGCGGGATCGTGGCCGTAGACGGTCCTGGCCCGTCGGTAGCCGGGGTTGCCCTCGTCGAGGAACGACGTCGACGGCTTGCCGTGCCCCTTCAGCGCGACCCGCACCATCTTCTCGGTGTCGATGGCGTAGTGCAGCGCCTGGCGGACGCGCACGTCGTCGAAGGGCTTGTGCCGGGTGTTGAACATCAGGAACAGGTTGTTCATCCCGGACCCGCCCGCGACCTTCAGACCGCCCTGTTCCAGACGGGGGACGTTGGCGTAGGGGATGTTGTCGGCGATCTGCGCGCCCGCCCCGGTCCCGGAGATCTTCGCCACGCGCGGCGCGGCGTCGACGATCGTCAGCCAGTTCATCCGCTTGAACGCCGGCCTGCGGGGGCCGTTGTAGGCGGCGTACGCCTCGAAGACGGTGTTCGACTTCGGGTGGTGGGCGGACTGCCGGTACGGCCCCGAGCCCACCGCGAGCCCTTTGATCGCTTCGTCCCAGGCGCCGGGCCGGGAGAACACGTGCTTCGGCATGATCTTGGCGAGCGTGAGCCGGGCGAGCCCGTCCGGGAACGGGAATCTCAGGACCAGGTCGACGGTCCGGGCGTCCACCTTCCGCACCTCCTTCAGCCAGCTCGCGAAGAAGCCCTTGGCGAGGGTCTGGGTGCGCGGGTCGAGGATCCGGTCGTAGACGAAGACGACGTCGTCGGCGGTGATGGGCCTGCCGTCGTGGAAGGTGGCCCCGGCGCGCAGGGTGAACCGCCAGGTCGTGGCGCCGGCGTCGGCCGGCACCGCGGTGGCGAGCGCCGGGTACGGCACCCGGGAGATCGGGTCGGTGTCGAGCAGCCCCTCGTAGATGTGGTTGTTCGCGGCCATGCAGAACGCGGACGCCGTCTGTGTCGGATCCCAGCTGCCGTCGTTGCCGTACCCGATCACCGCGGTGAGGGTGCGGTCCTTGCCGGCGCCCCCGCCTCCGGTGTCGTTCGTCGACTCCGGCCCGGCCGAGCAGCCCGCCAGCACCGGCGGAAGGGCGGCGGCCGCGCCGAGCGCCCCGGTGTACGTCAGGAACGACCGGCGGCGCGGGGCCGGCACCTCGGGGTTCACGTCGTCGCGCACGGTTCCTCCAGCAGCGGGATCGGGAGGTCGGGGCAAGGCGATGAACGAGAGATAGGACGTTCTACGTCCGATTCGTCAGCGTGACGATAGGAGGGCCCGCAGGGGTGGTCAAGGGATCGCACACGAATGGCCCAGCCGCCCGCCAGGCCGTCACAGGTCGGGCCAATGGCGGCCCGAACGGCGGCGTGGGGCGCGGAGTCGACGCGGCCCGGCAGGCGGTGCGGCGGGCGGACCCCGGCCGAGTGTAGACACGCTGGGCCACCAGGGGCATGCGAAGCGTGAAATTGCCAGAGGCAGGGGAGCCACCGGAGGTGGACGCGATGAATCTCCCCGTCGGCTCCTGTGCCGTCGACACCCGGACCGGCCGTCTCGGCATCGTCATGGGGCACGAGGGGCCGTACGTACAGCTGCGGCCCTACGGCGGCGGCCGGGAGTGGGACTGCGAACCGCGGGCCGTGCGGGAGGCCGGCCCCGCCGAACGGCTCCACGCCGAGACGGCGTACGGCGGCGCCCGCACCGCCGGGCACGGGCGGCCGGTGGCCTGAAGGACCGCCCGCGGGCCCGGCGGCCCGTACGGGCGGGCAGAATGGAGCCATGAGTCTGTTCCGCGACGACGGCATCGTCCTGCGGACCCAGAAGCTCGGCGAAGCGGATCGCATCATCACGCTGCTCACCCGCGGACACGGCCGGGTACGGGCCGTGGCCAGGGGTGTGCGTCGGACGAAGTCGAAGTTCGGGGCCCGGCTGGAGCCGTTCTCCCACGTCGACGTGCAGTTCTTCGCGCGCGGCAGCGAGCTGGTCGGACGCGGACTGCCGCTGTGCACGCAGAGCGAGACCATCGCCCCGTACGGCGGTGGGATCGTGGCCGACTACGCCCGCTACACCGCGGGGACCGCGATGCTGGAGACCGCCGAGCGGTTCACCGACCACGAGGGCGAGCCGGCCGTCCAGCAGTACCTGCTGCTCGTCGGCGGGCTGCGCACCCTCGCCCGCGGCGAGCACGCCCCGCACCTCGTCCTCGACGCCTTCCTGCTGCGCTCGCTCGCCGTCAACGGCTACGCGCCCAGCTTCGGCGACTGCGCGAAGTGCGGGATGCCCGGCCCGAACCGGTTCTTCTCGGTCGCCTCCGGCGGCTCGGTCTGCGTCGACTGCCGCGTGCCGGGCAGTGTCGTGCCTTCCCCGCAGACCCTGGTGCTGCTGGGCGCGCTGCTTACGGGAGACTGGGAGACGGCGGACGCCTGCGAAGCGCGGTACGTCCGCGAGGGCAGCGGGCTGGTGTCCGCCTATCTGCACTGGCATCTGGAGCGCGGGCTGCGCTCGCTCCGGTATGTCGAGAAGTAAGCGCGAGTAGAGCCAGAGGGAGTCGAGGAGCACATGGTCGTACGCGGGATCCTGGGAAGCCGGCGCCGCGAGTACAGGGCGCCCGAGCCGCACCCGTCCGGTGCCCGCGCGCCGAAGCTCCCGGGCGAGCTGGTGCCGAACCACGTGGCGATCGTCATGGACGGCAACGGCCGCTGGGCGAAGGACCGGGGGCTGCCCCGCACCGAGGGGCACAAGGTCGGCGCCGAGCGGGTGCTGGACGTGCTGCAGGGCTCGATCGAGATCGGCGTCCGCAACATCTCCCTGTACGCCTTCTCCACCGAGAACTGGAAGCGCTCGCCCGACGAGGTCCGCTTCCTGATGAACTTCAACCGCGACTTCATCCGCCGGACCCGCGACCAGCTCGACGCGCTGGGCATCCGGGTGCGCTGGGTGGGCCGTATGCCGAAGCTGTGGAAGTCGGTGGCCAAGGAGCTCCAGGTCGCCCAGGAGCAGACCAAGGACAACGATCTGCTCACCCTGTACTTCTGCATGAACTACGGCGGCCGGGCCGAGATCGCCGACGCGGCGCAGCGGCTCGCCGAGGACGTGAAGGCGGGCCGGCTCGACCCGTCCAAGGTCAATGAGAAGACCGTCCAGAAGTACCTGTACTACCCGGACATGCCGGACGTCGACCTCTTCCTGCGCCCCAGCGGCGAGCAGCGCACCTCCAACTACCTGCTCTGGCAGAGCGCCTACGCGGAGATGGTCTTCCAGGACGTGCTGTGGCCCGACTTCGACCGCCGCGACCTGTGGCGGGCCTGCATCGAGTTCGCCTCCCGCGACCGCCGCTTCGGCGGCGCGATCCCCAACGAGGTGCTCGCCGCGATGGAAGGCCGCACCGAGGAGGACTGACGGCCGTTGCCGGTGCGCCGGATGCCGGCGGGGTCGTCGGGGTTTCCTCGCCCCTTCGGCCCCTTCGGCCCCTTCGGCCCCTTCGGCCCCTTCGGGCTTCCGGCCGTGGCCGCCGGGTCAGCGGCCGGAGGCCGTCGCGCAGTCCGCGCAGGTGCCGAAGATCTCCACCGTGTGGGCCACGTTCACATAGCCGTGCTCGGCGGCGATGGCCTCCGCCCACTTCTCCACCGCCGGACCCTCGACCTCGACCGCCTTGCCGCAGGTGCGGCAGACCAGGTGGTGGTGGTGTTCGCCGGAGGAGCAGCGGCGGTAGACGGACTCGCCCTCGGAGGTGCGCAGTACGTCGACCTCGCCGGCCTCGGCGAGGGACTGCAGGGTCCGGTAGACGGTGGTGAGCCCGACCGAGTCGCCCTTGTGCTTGAGCATGTCGTGCAGGTCCTGCGCGCTGCGGAACTCGTCGACCTCGTCCAGGGCCGCCGCCACAGCGGCACGCTGCCGGGTGGCGCGGCCCTTCACGGGCGGTCCAGCGGTCGTCACCGGTTGCCTCCTCGTCTCGCGTCTGCCCGGGCCATTGTGCCAGCCCGGGCAGCCCGCGGTCAGACGCCGACGCCGTCCCCGGCCGCCCGGCCGGCCGGAATCGAGCACTCCGCGGGATCCCCGGCCGGCCGTGCCGCGGCCGCCGCGCGGGCGCGCCGGCGGGCCAGAGGGGCGGCGGCCGCGGTGAGCGCGACGAACGCGGCGATGGTCAGCAGCACGATCGTCGCGCCGGGCGGCACGTCCTGGTAGAACGACGTGATCGTGCCGCTGATCGTCACGGTGATGCCGAGGGCGACGGCGATCGCGAAGGTCGCGGCGAAGCTGCGGGTGAGCTGCTGGGCGGCGGCCACCGGTACGACCATGAGCGCGGAGACCAGGATCAGCCCGACCACCCGCATGGCGACCGTCACCGTGACCGCCGCGGTGACCGCGGTGAGCAGGTTCAGCGCGCGCACCGGCAGGCCGGTGACCCGCGCGAACTCCTCGTCCTGGCTGACCGCGAACAACTGGCGGCGCAGCCCCAGGGTGACCAGCACCACGAACGCGGCCAGCACCATGATCGCGGTCACGTCGGACGGGGAGACCGTCGACAGCGAGCCGAACAGGTACGAGGTCAGGTTCGCGTTGGAGCCGCCGGGCGCGATGTTGACGAACATCACGCCGCCCGCCATGCCGCCGTAGAAGAGCATGGCGAGCGCGATGTCGCCGCGTGTCCTGCCGTACCAGCGGATCAGCTCCATCAGGACCGAGCCGAGCACCGAGACGGCCGTGGCCATCCACACCGGGGAGGCGTTCAGCAGGAAGCCGAGGCCGACGCCGGTCATCGCCACGTGCCCGATGCCGTCGCCCATCAGGGGCTGGCGGCGCTGGACGAGGTAGATGCCGATCGCGGGCGCGGTGACGCCGACCAGGACGGCGGCGAGGAGCGCCCGCTGCATGAAGGCGTAGTTCAGGAATTCCATCAGCTCAGCAGTCCCGTGCGGATCGGTTCGGTGCCCGCGGGCGCGTGCGGGTGTACGTGGTCGTGGCCGGGCAGGGCGTGCTGCCCCAGCGCCTTCGGCGGCGGGCCGTCGTGCAGCACACAGCCGTCGCGCAGGACGACCGCCCGGTCGATCAGCGGCTCCAGCGGGCCCAGTTCGTGCAGGACGAGCAGGACCGTGGTGCCCTGGGCGACCTGCTCGCGCAGGGTCGCGGCCAGCACCTCTTGGCTGGCCAGGTCGACGCCCGCCATCGGCTCGTCCATGATCAGCAGTTCGGGCTCGGCGACCAGGGCGCGGGCGATCAGCACCCGCTGGTGCTGGCCGCCCGAGAGGGCGTTCACCGAGTCCCCGGCGCGGTCCGCCATGCCGACCAGTTCCAGGGCGCGGCGCACGGCCTCCCGGTCGGTCCCGCGGAAGAGGCCGAAGCGGGTGCGGGACAGCCGGCCCGAGGAGACGATCTCGCTCACCGTCGCCGGCACCCCGCCGGCGGCCGTGGTGCGCTGCGGGACGTAGCCCACGCGCGCCCAGTCGCGGAAGGCGCGGCGGGGGGTGCCGAACAGCTCGATCGTGCCGCCGGCGGCCGGCACCTGGCCGATGACCGTGCGGATCGCCGTGGACTTGCCGGAGCCGTTGGCGCCGAGCAGCGCGACCACCTCGCCGCGGCGCACGGTGAGATCGATGCCGCGCAGCACGGGACGCGCGCCGAGTTCGGCGGTCACCCCGCGCATCGCTATGACGGGTTCGTCCATGATCTGCCCCTCCATGCCTGTCACTTGGCGCCCAGGGCCCGCTGGAGCGCCTTGAGGTTGGCCTCCTGGACCGAGAAGTAGTCCGTGCCGCGGGACTTGGACGTGATGCCCTCGAGCGGGTCCAGCACGTCGGTCCGCAGGTCGGCGTCGTTCGCCACCGTCTTCGCGGTCCGGTCGCTGACGAGCGTCTCGTAGAAGACGGTGGTGACGCCGTCGGCCCCGGCCATCCGCTGCAGGTCCCTGATGCGTGCGGCGCTCGGCTCCGACTCGGGGTCGAGGCCGTTGATGGCCTCCTCGGTGAGCCCGTAGCGCTCGGCGAGGTAGCCGAAGGCGGCGTGGGTGGTGACGAAGACCTTGGTGTCCGTGTGCGCCAGGCCGTCCTCGAACCGGGTGTTCAGGGCGTCCAGCTTCTTCACCAGGGCCGCGGTGTTCTTCCGGTAGTCGGCCGCGTGGTCCGGGTCGGCCTTCTCGAAGGCCCTGCCGACGCCCTCGGCGACCTGGGCGTAGCGCACCGGGTCGAGCCAGATGTGCGGGTCCTTGCCGCCGGACTCCTCGCCCTCGTGCGTGTCGTGCTCGGCGGCGTGGCCGCCGACCTCGTTGCCGTGCTGTTCCAGGTCGGTCAGCGAGGCCGCGTCGATCTTGGTCCGGACCGGGGACTGGGCCACCGCGTCGTCGACGTTCGGCTGCAGGCCCTTCAGGTACAGCACGGCGTCGGACTGCTCGAGCCGGCCGATCTGCCGGGGGCTGATCTCCAGGTCGTGCGGCTCCTGTCCGGGGGAGGTGAGCGTGGTGACGGCGACGTGACCGCCGCCGATCCGCTCGGCCAGGAAGGTCATCGGGTAGAACGACGCGACGACGTCGAGCCTGCCCGGGTCGCCCGCTGCGGCGCTGTCGGTGGAGCAGCCGGTGAGGGTGGCCAGGCCCAGCGCGGCGGCGACCGCGACCGCGGATCCGGCCGTGCCTGTGCGGGAGGACGCGCGGCGTCGACGTTCGTTCATGACAGTCATTTTCAACAAACATGGAAACCGTTGTCAACAACGCCCGCGTGAGACCGTGGACAGGGGGCCGATTTGGCTGTGGGGGAGCCTGCGCCGGTAACCTGAATCAATTCGCTGGAAGCATCTCGCTTCAACGCCCGTCGTCGTAATGAAGAGAGCACCGTGGCCGCCGACAAGATCGACACCATCGTCAGCCTGAGCAAGCGCCGTGGCTTCGTTTTCCCCTGCAGTGAGATCTACGGCGGACAGCGTGCCGCCTGGGACTACGGACCGCTGGGTGTCGAGCTCAAGGAGAACATCAAGCGTCAGTGGTGGCGCTACATGGTGACGTCGCGCGAGGACGTGGTCGGCATCGACTCGTCCGTCATCCTGGCCCCCGAGGTCTGGGTCGCCTCCGGTCACGTCGCCACGTTCACGGACCCGCTGACCGAGTGCACCTCGTGCCACAAGCGGTTCCGCGCCGACCACCTCGAGGAGGCGTACGAGGAGAAGAAGGGCCACGCCCCGGCGAACGGCCTGGCCGACATCAACTGCCCGAACTGCGGCAACAAGGGCCAGTTCACCGAGCCCAAGCAGTTCTCGGGTCTGCTGTCGACGCACCTCGGCCCGACCCAGGACTCCGGTTCCGTCGCCTACCTGCGCCCCGAGACCGCCCAGGGCATCTTCACCAACTTCGCCCAGGTGCAGACCACCTCGCGCCGCAAGCCGCCGTTCGGCATCGCGCAGATGGGCAAGTCCTTCCGCAACGAGATCACGCCCGGCAACTTCATCTTCCGGACCCGCGAGTTCGAGCAGATGGAGATGGAGTTCTTCGTCAAGCCGGGCGAGGACGAGAAGTGGCAGGAGTACTGGATGGAGCAGCGCTGGAACTGGTACACCGGTCTCGGCCTGCGCACCGAGAACATGCGGTGGTTCGAGCACCCGAAGGAGAAGCTCTCCCACTACTCCAAGCGCACCGCCGACATCGAGTACCGCTTCCAGTTCGGCGGCAGCGAGTGGGGCGAGCTCGAGGGTGTCGCCAACCGCACCGACTACGACCTCGGCGCGCACTCCAAGGCCTCCGGCCAGGACCTCTCCTACTTCGACCAGGAGGCCCAGGAGCGCTGGACGCCGTACGTCATCGAGCCCGCGGCCGGTGTCGGCCGCACCATGCTGGCCTTCCTGCTCGACGCGTACGTCGAGGACGAGGCGCCCAACGCCAAGGGCAAGATGGAGAAGCGCACGGTGCTCCGCCTGGACCACCGCCTCGCGCCGGTGAAGGTCGCCGTGCTCCCGCTGTCCCGCAACCCCGAGCTGTCGCCGAAGGCCAAGGGCCTCGCCCAGGCGCTGCGCCAGAACTGGAACATCGAGTTCGACGACGCGGGTGCCATCGGCCGCCGCTACCGCCGTCAGGACGAGATCGGCACGCCGTTCTGCGTGACGGTCGACTTCGACACGCTCGAGGACAACGCGGTGACCGTGCGCGAGCGCGACACCATGAAGCAGGAGCGCGTGTCCCTGGACCAGATCGAGGGCTACCTGGCCCAGCGCCTCCTGGGCTGCTGAGGCCCGCGGCGCCCACGCCTGAACGCCCGCTCCCCGGCCGGTTCGCCCGGCGGGGGAGCGGGCGTCGTGCTGTCCGCGGCGGCCCGGGGGGTCAACGCCCTTGCAGTGACCTCACGTTGTCGCCGAAGGTCCAGTTCTTCGAGCCGTCCCAGTTGACCGACCAGGTCATCAGGCCCTTGAGCGAGGTGCCGTAGTGGCGCCAGGCCTGGGAGACGAGGGACGGGGACATGTAGCCGCCGCCCGCGCCCGGCTGGGCCGGCAGCCCCGGGACCTGCTTGTCGTACGGCACCCTGATCGTCGTGCCCTGCACCACCAGCCCCTTGTCCAGGCAGTCGGTCTGCGCGGTGAAGCCCGCCACCGTGCCCGCCGCGTAGGAGTCGCCGGAGCAGCCGTACATGCTGCCGTTGTAGTACTGCGTGTTCAGCCACCACAGCCGGCCGTTGTCCGCGTACTTCTTGACGATCGGCAGGTACGCGCCCCAGATCGAGCCGTAGGTGACGCTGCCGCCGGTGACGTACGCGGTCTCCGGGGCCATCGTCAGGCCGAAGCCGGACGGCATGCGGGCCAGTACCCCGTCGATGATCCGGATCAGGTTGGCCTGCGACGTGGACAGCCGGCCGATGTCCCCGCTGCCCACCAGGCCGGTCTCGATGTCGATGTCGATGCCGTCGAAGTTGTACTTCCGCAGGATCGGCACGACGGTCGCGACGAACCGGTCGGCGACCGCGCTCGAGGACAGGTCGATGCCGGCGGCCGCGCCCCCGATGGAGAGCAGGATCGTCTGCCCGGAGGCCTTGGCGGCGCACATCTCGGCGGGCGTGGCCACCTTCACGCCGCTGTCCATGCCGTCCTCCCACAGCGCCGTGCCGTCCGAGCGGATGACCGGGAAGGCCGCGTTCACGACGTTGTAGCCGTGCGCGGAGATGCGGGAGTCGGTGATCGGGGTCCAGCCGAAGGGCGGGTGGACGCCGTTGGCGGAGCCGTCCCAGTTCTCCCAGTAGCCCTGGAGCACCTTGCCGGCCGGCCGTGACTTCAGCGCGCAGGTGTCGGCGGCGGAGGCGGTGGGGGCGGTCGCGACGACGAGCGGGGCGAGGACGGCGGTGGTGAGAGCGGCGGTGAGCAGTCGCAGCGTGCGGCGGAGCATGCGGCCTCCCGGTGGGGGTGCGGTGAGGTGTCGTAGGCATGACAGTGCTCTGGTCCAGACCTTCCGTCAATGGGTCTGGACCAATCAGGGATCAGAGGAGTGCGTGACAAGTATGGAGTGACAGATATTGAAATCTGTCATCCGTCATGGCAAGGTGGAGACATGACGATGCGAACCCGAAACCTCGGAAACACCGGCCCCCAGGTCTCCGCCCTCGGCCTCGGCTGCATGGGCATGTCCGCGCTGTACGGCGACACCGACCGGGCCGAGTCCGTCGCGACCGTCCACGCGGCCCTGGACGCCGGCGTGACCCTGCTCGACACCGGCGACTTCTACGCCATGGGCCACAACGAGATGCTGATCGGCGAGGCCCTGCGCACCGCCCCGGCGGCCGCCCGGGACAAGGCGCTGGTCAGCGTGAAGTTCGGCGCCCTGCGCGACCCGGGCGGCGACTGGATCGGCTTCGACGGCCGGCCCGCCGCCGTGCGGAACTTCGCCGCCTACTCCCTGCAGCGCCTCGGCGTGGACCACATCGACGTCTACCGGCTCGCCCGCCTCGACCCGGACGTCCCGATCGAGGAGACCGTCGGCGCCATCGCCGAGCTGATCGAGAAGGGGTACGTCCGGCACGTCGGCCTGAGCGAGGTCGGCGCCGAGACCATCCGCCGGGCCGCCGCCACCGCGCCCGTCGCCGACCTCCAGATCGAGTACTCACTGATCTCACGGGGCATCGAGCGGGAGATCCTGCCGGTCACCCGGGAGCTCGGCATCGGCATCACCGCCTACGGCGTGCTCTCCCGCGGCCTGATCTCCGGGCACTACTCCCGCGACCGGCAACTGGCCGCGGGAGACTTCCGCTCCTTCTCGCCCCGCTTCCAGGGCGAGAACCTCCAGCACAACCTGAACCTGGTCGAGGCGCTGCGCGAGGTCGCCGCGCAGAAGGGCGTCACGGTAGCGCAGATCGCCATCGCCTGGGTGCTCTCGCGGGGCGAGGACATCGTGCCGCTCGTCGGCGCCCGCACCCGCGAGCGGCTCACCGAGTCCCTGGACGCGCTGGACGTGACCCTGGACGCGGCCGACCTCGCCGCGATCGAGAAGGCCGTCCCGGCGGACGCGGCGGCGGGCGACCGCTACGCGAGCGCGCAGATGGCGCTCCTCGACAGCGAGCGCTGATCCAGCTCCCCGGTACGGTCTAGGGCATGGCACCGACCAGCGAGATCCTGACCGCCGAGCGCATCCTCGAGGCGACCGAGGAGGTGCTGCGCCGCCACGGCCCGGCCAAGGCCACCGTGGTCGACGTGGCCCGCGCGCTCGGCGTCAGCCACGGCAGCGTCTACCGGCACTTCCGTACCAAGGCGGCGCTGCGCGAGGCGGTGACCAAGCGGTGGCTGGACCGCGCCTCGGAGCGGCTGGCCGGCATCGCCGCCGGGGCCGGCGCCCCCGAGGACCGGCTGCGGGACTGGCTTGCGGCCCTGTTCGAGGCCAAGCGGCACAAGGCCGGTGACGACCCGGAACTCTTCGCCACCTACACCGTGCTCACCGACGAGAACGGCACGGTGGTCGGCGACCACCTCGCGGACCTGACCGGCCAGCTCACCCGCATCATCGAGGCGGGCATGACCTCGGGCGCCTTCGCCCCCGCCGACCCCGTCACCACGGCCCGCGCCGTCTTCCAGGCCACCGGCCGCTTCCACGACCCGTGTTACGCCCGCGAGTGGCGGGAGTCCGGTGTCGAGGAGGAGTTCACGGCCGTCGTGGACCTGCTGATACGAGGGCTGGGCGCGTCCGCGCCGAGGCGGTGAGGACGGGAACCCCCGGCGTCAGCGCGACGGCTGCCGGGTTCCCGCCGGGTCCACCGTCGCCTGGTGGGCCTCGGCCAGATGCTCCTCGGCCTTCAGCCAGGGCAGGAACTGGGCGCTGCGGGACCAGCCGCAGGTGTCGCATCCGATCGTGCGCTGCACACCGGCGCGCCGCACCCGGACCACGTGCTCCCGGCCGTGCCGGTCCCACCGGCTGACCTTGCTCGTGCTGTTGTCCCGCGACATGACGCCTCCCCGCGTCCGGCACGTCCGACCGCTAGGAGTGTGCAGCAAGTCCAACATCAACGGGGGGTTCCCCGGCGGCGATTCGCCCCGGCCGGGCCCGGCTCAGCCGACCCGGCGGGGCAGCCGCAGGCTCAGCAGGCCGGTCAGGACGACGCCCGCGAGCTGCACCAGCAGCGTGATGACCAGGGCGTCCCGCATGCCCTGATGCGGGACCAGGGTCAGGAACAGGGTGCCGAGCGTGGCCACGCCGAGCGCGAACGCCGACTGCTGGGTGGTGACCATCACACCGCTGCCCACCCCGGCGCGGGTCGCCGGCACCTCGGACATCACGATCCGCAGCACATTGGGCAGTTGCAGCGCCTGCCCGGCACCGGCGACCGCCGCGCCGGGAAGCAGCGCGCCGAAGCCCAGGTGCGGCCAGTCACGCCAGGCGGCGAGGGCGATCAGCAGCACGCCCACGCCCTGGAGGACGGAGCCGGCGGTGACCACCCGGGTGCCGTACCGGGCGATCAGGCGCGGACCGGCCAGCGAGACGAACAGGAACGCCACGGCCATCGGCGCGAGCGCGAGCCCCGCCGGCACCGGACCGAGCCCGGCCCCCCGCTGCAGCGCCAGCGCGATGACGAACATGAACCCGCTGAAGCCGATCGAGAACGGCACCATCAGCGCCAGCCCCCGCCGCAGCGACGCCAGCGCGAACAGGCTCGGCGGCACCAGCGGGGTCCGCCCCCGCCGGTCCGCCCGCCGCTCCACCGCGTAGAACGCGGCCGCGGCGAACGGGAACGCGGCCAGCGACAGCCAGGTCCACAGCGGCCAGCCCGCCGCGCGGCCCTCCGTGAGCGGCGCGAGCAGGGTCAGCAGGGACACGGCGAGCAGGACGGTGCCCGGTACGTCGACGGGCTCGGGGCGCTGCGAGCGGGTCTCCGGCATGTGCCGCACGGCCAGCACCAGGCCCACCACGACGACCGGGACGTTGACGAGGAAGATCGCCCGCCATCCGCTCCCGGCGATGTCCGCCGCGACCAGCAGGCCGCCCAGGATCTGGCCGGCCACCATGGACAGCCCGGCCGTGGCGCCGTACAGGCTCATGGCCTTCGCCCGGCGGGTGCCGCTGGTGGCGGCCTGGATGGTGGCCAGCACCTGCGGCAGCATCGCGGCCGCCGAGGCGCCCTGCGCGACCCGCGCCGCGACGAGGCTCCAGGCGCCCGGCGCGAGCCCGCAGGCCAGCGAGGTCAGCCCGAAGGCGGCCATCCCGACGAGGAACAGCCGGCGCCGTCCGAACAGGTCCCCGAGCCGCCCGCCGAGCACGAGCAGCACGGCGTAGGCGACCCCGTACCCGGCCACGACCAGCTCCAGCACGGCCTCGCCCGCGGCGAGGTCGGCGCCGATGGTCGGCAGCGCGACATTGACGATGAAGAAGTCGACCAGCGGCAGCGCCGCGGCCAGCAGAACGGTGAACAGCCCCGGCCCGCTCAGGCCGGGCGGTGCGGCCGCCCGGGCACGGACGGCGGGAGTGGTGACGGTCTCTGTCATGGCACCGAGCCTGCGCCCGTCCCCAGACTGGTACCAGAGTGTCCTGATCCTGGTAGAAGAAGTACCTGGCAACAGGATCCGCCGGACGGCACCCTGGAGACATGACGACGACTGCACCGGTGACCGCCACTCCGCAACCCCCGCGCGGCGCGGAGATCCGTCGGCACGAGCTGGCCGCCTTCCTGCGCAGCCGGCGCGAGCGGATCGCACCTGAGCAGGTGGGGCTGCCCCGCGGCACCCGGCGCCGCACGCCCGGCCTGCGCCGGGAGGAGGTCGCCCAGCTCTCCGCGGTCGGCATCACCTGGTACACCTGGTTGGAACAGGCCCGCGACATCCAGGTCTCGGTCCAGGTCCTGGACGCTCTGGCCCGCACCCTGCTGCTGGACGCCAGCGAGCGCGCCCACCTCTTCCAGCTCGCCGCGGCCGCCGATCCGACACCGGCCGCGAGCTGCCCCAGCGTCACCCCGGCCCTGCGCGAGACGCTGCGCGCGCTGGAGCCGTTCCCGGCCTGCGTGCAGAACAGCCGGTACGACATCCTCGCCTACAACCGCACCTACGCCCGCCTCATGGGCGACCTGGACGCGGTCCCGCCGGAGGACCGCAACTGCATGCTCCTCGTGTACACCGACAGCGACTGGCGGGCGGCCATCGTGCACCTGGAGGAGACGATGCGCCTGATGGCCGCCCGGCTGCGCGCCTCCATGGCCGGCCACCTCGGCGAGCCCGCCTGGAAGATGCTGCTCAAGCGCCTGGAGTGCGAGTCCCCCGAGTTCCGCGAGAACTGGCGGCGCTACGAGGTCGTCGGCAACCGCTCCAAGACCAAGGAGTTCCTCAACCCGTACGTCGGCCATCTGACCCTGGAGCACACGGACCTGTGGCTCGGCCCGCAGGCGGGGCCCCGGCTGGTCACGTACACGCCGAAGAACGAGGAGACCAGGGAGCGCCTGGAGAGGCTGTACGAACTGGCGGCCGGTCCGCGCGAACCCCGGGAACAGCGGACGCCCTAACGGCCGGCCGTGACCCCCACGGCGTCCTTCAGGTCCGCCGACTCCAGCTCGTCGGCGGTCCGCTCGGCGGTGCGCCGGGCCCAGCGGCCGCTGGTCACCCAGCCGAGGACCAGGACGGCCAGGCCGCACCCCGCGAGGATCCACCAGCCGGGCCGGGCCGCCGCGACGAACGTGTCCTTGTACGGCGAGGAGCCCACGCCGGCGGCCAGCACCGCGCCGACCACGGCGACGCCCAGCGTCTGCCCGAGCTGCCTGCTGGTGGAGGCGACGGCGGCGGCGACCCCGGCCTGGGCCCTGGGCATCCCCGACACCGCCGTGTTGGTGATCGGCGCGTTCACGAAGCCGAAGCCGATGCCGAACAGCACGTACCCGGCGAACAGCGTGCCGTTCGACGTCTCCGCCTCGAAGGCCGCGAACAGCACGCCGCTCACGGTCATCGCGGCGCCCGCCACCAGCAGCGGCAGCCGCGGCCCCCGGCTGCCCACGAGGCGGCCGGACAGCGGCGCGCACAGGAACGTCGGCGCGGCCATCGGCAGCATCCACAGGCCCGCGTGCAGGGCGCCGAGGCCGCGCACGTTCTGCAGGTACAGCGTGGACAGGAACAGGAAGCCGCCCAGCGCTGCGAACGCGCTGATCGCGATCACCGTCGCCCCGCTGAACGGAGCCGAGCGGAAGAAGCGCAGGTCGATGAGGGGTTCCTCGCGCCGGGGCTCATAGCCGAGCAGGCCGAGCAGGGCCAAGAGGGCCACCGCGCCGAAGGGGGCCACCGCGGCGAAGCCGGACTCCGGCGCCTCGATGATCGCGTACGTCAGCGAGCCGAACAGCGCGATCACCAGGACCTGGCCGACCGGGTCGGGCCGCCGGGCGCGGGGCGCGCGGGACTCGGGGACGAAGCGCAGGGCGAGGAGCAGGGCCGCGAGGCCGACCGGGAGGTTGACCCAGAAGATCGAGCGCCAGCCGACCGACTCCACGAGCAGACCGCCGACCAGCGGGCCCGCCGCCATGGATATGCCGACCACCGCGCCCCACACGCCGATCGCGCGGGCCCGCTCGCGCGAGTCGGTGAAGGTGTTGGTGATGATCGACATGGCGACCGGGTTGAGCATGGAGCCGCCGACCGCCTGGACCATGCGGAAGACGACCAGCAGTTCCAGGTTCGGCGCGAGGGAGCAGAGCAGGGAGCCGATGGAGAAGAGGACCAGGCCCGTCATGAAGACCCGCTTGCGGCCGATCCGGTCGGCCGTGGAGCCCGCGAGCATCAGCAGCGAGGCCAGTACGAGCGTGTAGGCGTCGATCGACCATTGCAGGCCGGAGGTGGTGGCGTGCAGCTCGCGCTGCATCGACGGCAGCGCGACGTTCAGAGCGGTGTTGTCGAGGCTCACGATCAGCAGACTCATGCAGCAGATCGAGAGCACGAGCAGACGTCGGCGGTGGCTGAGCTCGGGCATGTGGTTCATCGTACGGGACTTCGATAGTGCGGTTAACTAATGACCGATACATGATCTCCGTGGATACGTGACAATGGGGGAATGCCCACGCCCGAGTCCTCCCTTCAGATCGGCCCGCACACCGTCCGGCCGCCGGTGGTCCTGGCCCCGATGGCCGGTATCACCAACGCTCCCTTCCGCACCCTGTGCCGAGAGTTCAGCGGCGGCAAGGGCCTGTTCGTGAGCGAGATGATCACGACCCGGGCGCTGGTCGAGCGCAACGAGAAGACCATGCAGCTGATCCACTTCGACGCGACCGAGAAGCCGCGCTCGATCCAGCTGTACGGCGTGGACCCGGCGACCGTCGGCAAGGCCGTCCGCATGATCGCGGAGGAGGACCTGGCCGACCACATCGACCTGAACTTCGGCTGCCCGGTCCCGAAGGTGACCCGGAAGGGCGGCGGCTCCGCGCTGCCCTACAAGCGCAACCTGCTGCGGGCCATCCTGCGCGAGGCGGTCTCCGGCGCCGGGGACCTCCCCGTCACGATGAAGATGCGCAAGGGCATCGACGACGACCACATCACCTACCTCGACGCCGGCCGCATCGCCGTCGAGGAAGGCGTCACGGCGATCGCGCTGCACGGCCGCACGGCCGCCCAGCACTACGGCGGCACCGCCGACTGGGAGGCCATCGCCCGCCTGAAGGAGCACGTCCCGGAGATCCCGGTGCTCGGCAACGGCGACATCTGGTCGGCCGAGGACGCGCTGCGCATGGTGCGCGAGACCGGCTGCGACGGAGTGGTCGTGGGCCGCGGCTGCCTGGGCCGGCCGTGGCTGTTCGCCGATCTGGTGGCCGCCTTCGAGGGCCGGACGGACGACATCGTGCGGCCCTCCCTGCGCGAGGTCGCCGACGTCATGGTCCGGCACGCGACCCTGCTCGGCGAGTGGATCGGCGACGAGTCCAGGGGTGTCGTCGACTTCCGCAAGCACGTCGCCTGGTACCTGAAGGGCTTCGCGGTCGGCTCCGAGATGCGCAAGCGGCTCGCGATCACCTCCTCGCTCCAGGAGCTGCGGGCCGGTCTCGACGAGCTGGACCTCGACCAGCCCTGGCCCACCGGCGCCGACGGGCCCCGCGGCCGTACGTCCGGCAACAACCGTGTGGTGCTGCCGGACGGCTGGCTGAAGGACCCGTACGACTGCGCGGGCGTCGGCGAGGACGCGGAGCTGGACACCTCCGGCGGCTGATCAGCCCTTCTTCGGGTGCGGGACCGAGCCGTACGCCGTCAGGAAGCGGTCGCGGAAGGAGCTCATCCGCCACACCGGGGCGTCGTGGGCGGGGCGCAGGCCGTCCGTCCAGTGCCAGTCGGCGATCCGGTCCAGCACCTTCGGGTCCTTGGCCACGATCGAGACGGGCACGTCACGGCTGGCGTGGTTGCCGCTGACCCGGGCGATCGGCTGGTGGTCGCCGAGGAACACGAGCACGGTGTCCTTGGTGCCGTGGCGCTCCAGCCACTCGGTCAGCGCGGTCACCGAGTACTGGATCGACTTGCCGTACTGCTCACGCGACTTGGTGGTGTCGGCGATGACGTCGGCCGGCCTGTCGCCCGCCGCCTCCATGTCCTTGAACCCCGAGCCGTCGCCCAGCGCGTCCCAGTCGACCATCTTCGGCACCGGCGCCCAGGGCTGGTGGCTGGAGGTCAGGATGAGCAGCGACATCCGCGACTTCCCGTCGGCCGGGCGCTTGCTGTGCACCCGCTCCTCGTAACTCTGGAGCGCGTACTGGTCGGGCATCGTCGACCAGCTGAACTTCGGGCCCCGGTAGCCGAGCTGGAAGGCGTTGTAGACCTTGTCGAGGCCGTACCACTTCTGCTCGGGCCAGCCCTTCTGCACGCCCGGCATGACGCCGACGGTGTCGAAGGCGCCGGTCTTCTTGAACGCCTCGGTCAGGCTGAGGTGGTCGCTCGCCATGACCGTGCGGTAGCGCTGCTGGTTGCTGACCCACAGGCCCGACATGGTGGTGGAGTGGCCGAGCCAGCTGCTGCCGCCGTAGGTCGCGGAGGTGAGCCAGCCGCTCCTGGCGTGGAACCCGGCCTTGGCGAGGGCCTTGGTACGGGCGTCCAGGGTGGCGTCGACGCCGGGGGCGATGACCGGGTCCTCGATGGCGCTGCGGCCGTAGCTCTCGATGAACGTGAAGACCATGTCCTTGCCGCGCAGATCGGGGACGAGCTCGCTGCCCGGGGTGCCGCCGAACCGGTCCTCGCCGGCGACCTTCCGGAACTGCGCCTCGTCCTTGAGGGTGTCCGACACCCGGCGGGACTCGATCCTCAGCGCGGTGGTGGTGCGGTCGGAGGCGACCGGCACCCCGGATATCTGCAGGCCGAGGGCGGAGCAGGTGATCCAGACGACGCCCGCGACCATGGTGCCGCGGGTCGCGGTCGCGCTGTGCCGGGCGAGCAGGTTGCCCAGCCGGACGGTGGCCAGGGCCAGCAGGACGGCCAGCAGCAGCACGAGGACGATCACGCCGGCGGTGGCGGCGAGGGTGGCCGTGCGGCCGAGCGAGTCCTCCAGGTACGACTGCGCGTCGCCGAGCAGGCTCCAGTCCAGGACGGGGTTGAAGGGACGGCCCAGGTACTGGTTGAACCCCATGTCGAGCAGGTTCAGCACGGTCATGGCGGCCAGCGCGACGCCGGACACCGCGGCCAGCACCACACGCGGGCGGCGCGGCAGCGCGAGCAGCACGGCGGCCCCGATGACCGCCTCGCCCGGTATGCGCGTGAACTTGGCGGGCCCGAGCCCGACCACCGTGTTCGGCAGCACCAGCGCGGCGACGACCAGGGCGGCGGCCAGCACGGTGACGGTCACGGACAGCCCCTGGGCGGCCCCCGGATGCGCCTGCCGCCAGCGCCCGGCACGAGCGGACCAGGCGGCCCGGACCCGGCGGACGGGATTGGCCGCTCGGGAAGCGGAGGGTTCGTCGTCGGCCTGGACCCGCTCGGGCTGCTCGCTCTGCTGGGCCTGCTCGGTCTGCTCGACCCGTTCGGCCTGCTCGCTCGGCTCGGCTCGCTCGGCCTGCTCGGCTCGCGAGCTCTGCTCGGGCAGCTGGGCCCGCCCGCTCGGCTCGGCCGGCTCGGCCTGCTCGACCCGTTCGGCCGGCTCGCTCGGCTCGGTCCGCTCGGCTTGGCCGGCCCGCTCGGCCCCCTCCCGTTTCCCCTGTTCGTCGAGGACGGCCTCGTTTCCTCCGGCCGTATCCGGTGACTGGCGCGTACTCGTGTGCTGAGGCAACCCGGAGGTCCTTCCGTGCGAGACCCGTGACGGAGGCGGCGGGCCACGCTGGGAGGATGGGCAGGGCCGAAGCAACCCCGGCCCGCCTGGCCCGCCGCCCATGTCGTACGGGTGGTCGCCCGCCCCTGTTCACGGCACTGGGCAAACACCGGGCAAACTGCCGCGCCCGGAGTGCTACGCCCCGCCGACCGCCGTGAGCAGGGCGAGCGGGGCGGCCGCCGAGCGGGATTCGCGGACGCACGCGTGCGGGTAGGGGACCGGCTCCGGGTGGGTGTCGCGGCCGTAGCCCGCCAGCACCTCCGCGAGCCGGTGCCCGGTGGCCTCCGCCGCGTCGACCAGCGCGTGCGCCACCGTACGGGCCTCGTCGTGCAGGCCGTAGCGGGCGAGGCCCAGGGTGATCAGCGCGTTGTCGTGCGGCCAGACCGAGCCGCGGTGGTACGAGAGCGGGTGGTACGCCGGCTGGCCGGAGGCGAGCGTGCGCACGCCCCAGCCGGAGAAGAAGTCCGGTTCCAGCAGCCGCCGTCCGACCGCCTCCCCGTACTCCTTGTCCAGCAGCCCCGACCACAGCAGATGCCCGGCGTCCGAGGCCAGCGCGTCGACCTGGCGGCCCGTGCCGTCCAGCGCCAGCGCCGGGAAGGAGTGCTCGCGCATCCAGAAGTCCCGCTGGAAGCGGTCCCGCAGATCGGCCGCCGCCTGCTCCAGCAGGGCGGCGTACGTCTCGTCGCCCCACACCGCGCGCGCCACCCACGCGGTGCGGCGCAGCGCGTCGTACGCGTAGCCCTGGGCACCCGCCGCCATCACCGCCCCGGTGGGCCGGGTGCCGTCGGCCCAGCAGATCGCGCCGGGGGAGTCCTTCCAGTTCTGGTTGGCGAGGCCGCCCTCGTCGGCGCGGTAGACGAGATAGCCGCGCGAGGTCAGCCCGCCGTGGTCCAGCATCCAGCCGATCGCCGCGCGGGCGTGCGGCTCCAGGCGTCGGGCCAGGGCGGTGTCGCCGGTCCCCTCGGTGTACGCCCCGAGCAGGACGAGGAAGAGCGGGGTGGCGTCGACCGAGCCGTAGTACCGGCCGAACGGCACCTGCCCGAAGTGCGCCAGCTCCCCGTGCCGTACCTCGTGCACGATCTTGCCGGGCTGGGCGACGGAGGACGAGCCGGCGCCGGTCGCCTGGGCCGCGGCCAGCGCGAGCAGCGTGGCGGCGGCCGGCCGAGGGCGGTACGGCAGCGTGAACAGCGAGGTGAGCAGGGCGTCCCGGCCGAGCAGGGTGAGGAACCAGGGGGCGCCCGCCGCCGGCACCCGCAGCTCCTCGCCGTCCGGTCCGGTCGCCGGGACCTGCAGCACGGCCAGGTCGGCGAGGCCCCGGGCGCAGGCCGCCGCCAGCTCCGGCCAGCCGGTCGGGAAGGCCACGCCCTCCACGAACCGGCCCTCCGCCGCGACGAGTCGCTCGTTCACCGAGGCGGGGGAGCGGGGCACCCGCAGGGCTCGCCGGTCGCCGTGCGGGCGGGCCATCACGCGCAGCATCAGTTCGGCGGTGCCGTGGGGCTCCAGGTCGAGGGTCCACACCAGGCGGCGGGCGCCGGTGCCGGTCTCCTCGACGGCGTCCGGGGCGGGGTCGGCCGTGATCGTCGTGACGGAGTGCCACTCGGCGCGCCGGTAGGTGAACTCGATCCCGTCGTCCAGCACCTCGCGGGAGCGTACGGCGCCGGCCTTGGCGTAGGTGCGGTGGTCGGCGCGGAGCTCGAACTGGTCGGTGAAGTCGGCGTCGACGGTGAGGGCGAGGCGGACCGCGGTGGCCACCGGACGGTTGCCGGTCACCCGCAGTAACTCCACGAACGAGCTGTCGCCGACCGCCTGTTCCCGGAACAGGGTGCAGGCGGGCGGCTCCTGCCGGCCGCCGCGCGGCACCAGCACACAGCGGGCCGCGTCGCCGTCCGTGACCGGCGCGAGCACCTCGGGCACCGCGCCGTCCACCGTGAGCTGCCATCGGCTGAGGTGCCGGGCGTCGCGCACGAACAACCCGTCCGGGGCACTGCCGCCCCGCACCCCGCTGATGTCACCCCGGTCGCCCACGGCGGCGAACGTCGCCCCGTGCACCAGCAGATGCTGCCGATCCGTCATCCCCGGTCCCCTCCCTCGTCCCTCATGTCGGCCGTGCCCCCGGCGCCGTCGCCCCCCGGGCCCCGGTGCAGCAGGTCCAGCGCGAGTGCGGCCGTCCAGGCGAAATCGGTGGTGCCGCAGGCCTCGCCGGTGTGCGGATCGACGTACTCGGCGAAGCCGCCGGCCGGTGCCAGGCGCAGCACCGCGGCGCGCAGCGCGTCGGCCCGCTCGTGGTGGCCGTGCGCGCTCAGACCGCGCTCCAGCAGCCAGCTCGTGTTGAACCACGCCGGGCCCCGCCAGTACCGGTGCGGGTCGAAGGCCTCGCCGAGGAGGTCGTAGCTAGGGACCAGCTCGGTGCTCGCGCCCAGCCCGAAGTGCGGTCCGCACAGCGTGCGGACGAGCGCGCCGGAGACCTCCCGGGGCAGCCCGGGAAGCAGCAGCGGGACGAGACCGGAGACGCTCCGCTCGGGAATCCGGCCCCCGCCCCGCAGGTCCAGGCAGTGGAACAGGCCGGTCGCGGGGTCCCACAGCCGCTCCACCAGGGCCGCCGTCAGCCGCTCGGCGCGGGCGTACCGGGCGGTGCCGGCCGCCCCCAGTTCCCCGGCGATCCGCGCCAGCGCCTGCTCGGAGGCGATCAGCAGCGCGTTGAACGCCGGGTCCTCGACCGCGAACTCCCCGCCGCCGTCGGCGTACCCGCCGTCGCGGTAGTCCGCCGCCAGCCGCACGTACCGCCCGTAGTCCAGATCCGTCGGCCGGTCCTCCGGCGCGCCGTGGTCGAGGTCGGCGCGGCGGTAGGAGCGGGCCGGGGCCGGGGTGATCCGGGTGAGCGGGGCGTCCCAACAGGGGCTGTTGTCCATACCCTGTTCCCAGGGGTGCACGACGGACACCAGCCCGCCCCCGCCCAGGTCCCGCCGGTGCAGCAGATACCGGTGCCAGGCGGCCAGCCCGGGGTACACCCGGGCCAGGAAGCCGCGCGACCGTGACAGGCCCGGATCGGCGCGGTGCACCAGCCAGGCCGCCAGCGCGTGCACCGGTGGCTGCACGATGCCGGACGTCTGTACGGTGCGCGGGGCGCCCGCGGCGCGCCCGGCGGTGGAGGAGCGCCAGAAGTCGGGGCTCGGGAAGTACGCGTCGAGGGGGACGGAGGGGTTGAAGACGATGTGCGGGACGCGCCCGTCGCCCCACTGGGCCGCCAGCAGCGTCTCCAGCTCCGTCTGGGCCCGTAACGGCGACAGGTGGCGCAGCCCGATCGCGATGAACGCCGAGTCCCACGACCACTGGTGCGGATACAGGCTCCGGGAGGGGACCGTCGACGTGCCCGTCCAGTTCTCCGCCAGCACCCGGGCGGCCCCGGCGTGCAGGGACGACGCCGACGCCGGCGGATCGTATGCGAACTCCCGCTTCGGGAGACGGGCAGTGAGCTGGGCAGTGCGATCCACTCGGGGCTCCCCGAAGACGTCCGGCCGACCGGGTTTGGCTGTGGCTACTGCAGGGTTACGTCTATTTAACACGCAAAACTCAATATGTAATGCAGGCTTGGGAAACACAAGGGGGTGCGCATGACCGGACGGCCGGGCAGGACCGGGAAGAGCGGAAGCCAGGCGAGCGCCGGCGATCTGCTCGAACTGGTGCGCAGTGGGCGGGCCGTGACACGAGGCGCGCTCCAGCAGGCCACCGGACTGTCCCGCGCCACCGTCGGCCAGCGCCTCGACCGGCTGTTCCGGGCCGGTTGGCTGCGCGAGGGCGCCGGCGGCCCGGTCGGCTCGCCGCTCGGCGGACGCCCCTCCATCACCCTGGAGTTCGACGACTCCCACGCGGTGGTCCTCGCCGCCGACCTGGACACCCGGCACGCCCGGGCCGCCGTCCTCACCCTGACCGGCGAGATCCTCGCCGAGCACTCCGGCACCCTGGTGATCGAGGACGGACCCGAGGCCGTGCTCGGCGAACTCGGCCGCTGGTTCGCCGAGTCGCTCGGGAAGGCGGGGCACCGGGCGGCGGAGGTCTGCGGCATCGGGCTCGCGGTGCCGGGCCCGGTGGACCGCGAGAGCGGCCGGGTGGTGCAGCCGCCGATCATGCCCGGCTGGGACGGTTACGACATAAGAGGCCGCCTCTCCCGCGCCTTCACCGAGCACACCGGCGCCCCCGCGGTCCCGGTCCTGGTGGAGAACGACGCCAACCTCATGGCGTACGGCGAACAGCGCACCGGGCATCCGGACTGCGCGGCCTTCGTGCTGGTCAAGGTGTCCACCGGCATCGGCGCCGGAGTCGTGGTCGACGGCTCGATCTACCGGGGCGTGGACGGCGGCGCGGGCGACATCGGGCACATCCGGGTGGGCGCCGAAGCGCTGTGCCGGTGCGGTTCGTACGGCTGTCTCGCCGCCGTCGCCAGTGGCGGCGCCGTCGCCCGGCGGCTGACGGAGGCCGGGGTGCCGGCCGCCTCCGGCTCGGACGTGCGGGACCTGCTGGCCGCCGGGCACCCGGAGGCGGCCGCGCTGGCCCGGGAGGCCGGGCGCCGGGTCGGCGACGTGCTGGCGACTGTCGTGACCCTGCTCAACCCGGGTGTGCTGATGATCGCCGGGGATCTGGCCGGAACCCCCTTCCTCACCGGCATGCGCGAGCTGCTCTACCAGCGGGCGCTGCCCCGCTCCACCGCCCGCCTGGACGTCGTGACGTCGCGGCTGGGCGAGCGGGCCGCGCTGGTCGGGGCGGGTGCGCTGGTCGTGGAGCACTTGTACGCGCCGCGCCGGGTGGAGGAACGGCTCGTCGCGCTCGGTGTGTGAACCGGGCGTTTCGGCGTCCGCATGGTGAAATCCGGCTCTGTGTGACAGCGTGATTCTCGCCACCCCTGATAAGGGGAGCGCTCAGATGAGCGGATCTTGAGCGACTGCACTTCTCCAAAGAGTGGCACTGGGTGCCACCCTTTGATCGTTCATCGATCGAACTCAGGCGTGCTAGGAGGCGCTCAGATGAGCGAGTTGCCGCCCCTGCGGGCATGGATGCGTTCAAGAAGTGAAAACATCGAGGCGTCTCCACTTGCCAAGCCTTGACTTTCAATCCACTGGCGGACGCGTGGTTACGGGCGCATGACGCACAAGTGGACGTACCCAGGTGCCTTCGATCTGGGTATGTTCCTCGCCGTCAGGGCAGCCACCGCGGCCTCAAGGAGTCGAGACCCGTGTCGGAAAACAAAGAACCCCACGTAGCGAAGTTCGTTTACGACTTCACCGAGGGCAACAAGGACCTCAAGGACCTTCTCGGCGGCAAGGGTGCCAACCTCGCCGAGATGACCAACCTGGGCCTGCCGGTCCCTCCCGGGTTCACCATCACCACCGAGGCCTGCAAGGTCTACCTCGACAGCGGCTCGGAGCCCGTGGCACTGCGTGACGAGGTCAGTGCACACCTCGACGCCCTCGAGCACAAGATGGGCAAGAAGCTCGGCCAGGCCGACGACCCCCTGCTCGTCTCCGTCCGCTCG
Source organism: Streptomyces sp. NPDC005706 (assembly GCF_040631045.1). Taxonomy (NCBI): domain Bacteria; kingdom Bacillati; phylum Actinomycetota; class Actinomycetes; order Kitasatosporales; family Streptomycetaceae; genus Streptomyces; species Streptomyces sp. NPDC005706. The sequence goes on from NZ_JBEXYS010000001.1 coordinate 603,752, forward strand.
GGCGCCAAGTTCTCCATGCCGGGCATGATGGACACCGTCCTGAACATCGGCCTCTCCGACAAGTCGGTGCAGGGCCTGGCCAAGCAGGCCGGCGACGACCGCTTCGCCTGGGACTCCTACCGCCGCCTCATCCAGATGTTCGGCAAGACCGTCCTGGGCGTCGACGGCGAGCTGTTCGAGGAGGCGCTCGACGCCGCCAAGGCGGCCAAGAAGGTCACCGTCGACACCGACCTCGAGGCGGCCGACCTCAAGAAGCTCGTCACCAAGTTCAAGAAGATCGTCAAGACCGAGGCCGGCCGGGACTTCCCGCAGGACCCGCGCGAGCAGATGGACCTCGCCATCAAGGCCGTCTTCGACTCCTGGAACGGCGACCGCGCCAAGCTGTACCGCCGCCAGGAGCGCATCCCGCACGACCTCGGCACCGCCGTCAACGTCTGCTCCATGGTCTTCGGCAACCTCGGCCCCGACTCCGGCACCGGCGTCGCCTTCACCCGCGACCCCGCCTCCGGCCACCAGGGCGTCTACGGCGACTACCTGCAGAACGCCCAGGGCGAGGACGTCGTGGCGGGCATCCGCAACACGGTCGCGCTCGCGGAGCTGGAGAACATCGACAAGAAGTCGTACGACCAGCTCATGCAGATCATGGAGACCCTGGAGAACCACTACAAGGATCTCTGCGACATCGAGTTCACCATCGAGCGCGGCCAGCTCTGGATGCTCCAGACCCGCGTCGGCAAGCGCACCGCCGGTGCCGCCTTCCGGATCGCGACCCAGCTCGTGGACCAGGGCCTGATCGACGAGACCGAGGCGCTGCAGCGCGTCAGCGGCGCCCAGCTCGCGCAGCTGATGTTCCCGCGCTTCGACGAGTCCGCCAAGGTCGAGAAGGTCGGCCGGGGCATCGCGGCCTCGCCCGGCGCCGCCGTCGGCAAGGCGGTCTTCGACTCCTACACCGCCGTCAAGTGGTCCCGCTCGGGCGAGAAGGTCATCCTGGTCCGCCGGGAGACCAACCCCGACGACCTGGACGGCATGATCGCCGCCGAGGGCATCCTGACCTCGCGCGGCGGCAAGACCTCCCACGCGGCCGTGGTCGCCCGCGGCATGGGCAAGACCTGTGTCTGCGGCGCCGAGGAGCTGGAGGTCGACACCAAGCGCCGCCGGATGACGGTGCCGGGCGGCCACGTCGTCGAGGAGGGCGACGTCATCTCCATCGACGGCTCCTCCGGCAAGGTCTACCTGGGCGAGGTCCCGGTGGTCCCCTCACCGGTCGTGGAGTACTTCGAGGGCCGGATGCACCCGGGCGCCGACGACGCCGACGAGCTGGTCGAGGCCGTGCACCGCATGATGGCCTTCGCCGACCGCAAGCGCCGGCTGCGGGTGCGCGCCAACGCCGACAACGCCGAGGACGCGCTGCGCGCCCGCCGCTTCGGCGCCCAGGGCATCGGCCTGTGCCGCACCGAGCACATGTTCCTCGGCGACCGCCGGGAACTGGTCGAGCGCCTGATCCTCGCCGACACCGAGGAGGAGCGCGAGGAGTCCCTGAAGCAGCTCCTGCCGCTGCAGAAGAAGGACTTCGTCGAGCTGTTCGAGGCGATGGACGGCCTGCCGGTCACGGTCCGTCTGCTCGACCCGCCGCTGCACGAGTTCCTGCCCGACATCACGGAACTCTCCGTCCGCGTCGCCCTCGCCGAGGCCCGTCAGGAGCCGCACGAGAACCTGCTGCGCCTGCTCCAGGCGGTGCACCGTCTGCACGAGCAGAACCCGATGCTGGGTCTGCGCGGTGTCCGTCTCGGCCTGGTCATCCCCGGCCTGTTCACCATGCAGGTCCGCGCCATCGCCGAGGCCGCGGCCGAGCGCAAGGCGGCCAAGGGCGACCCGCGCGCCGAGATCATGATCCCGCTGGTCGGCACGGTCCAGGAGCTGGAGATCGTCCGCGACGAGGCCGACCAGGTCATCGCGGATGTGGAGGCGGCGACCGGCACGAAGCTCAAGCTGGCCATCGGCACGATGATCGAACTGCCGCGCGCCGCGCTGACCGCCGGGCAGATCGCCGAGGCCGCCGAGTTCTTCTCCTTCGGCACCAACGACCTGACGCAGACGGTCTGGGGCTTCTCCCGCGACGACGTGGAGGCGAGCTTCTTCACGGCCTACCTGGAGAAGGGCATCTTCGGCGTCAGCCCGTTCGAGACGATCGACAAGGACGGCGTCGGCTCCCTGGTGAAGGCGGCCGCGCAGGCCGGCCGGGCCACCCGGCCCGACCTCAAGCTCGGCGTCTGCGGCGAGCACGGCGGCGACCCGGAGTCGGTCCACTTCTTCCACGAGGTCGGCCTGGACTACGTCTCCTGCTCCCCGTTCCGCATCCCGGTCGCCCGCCTGGAGGCGGGCCGGGCGGCCACCCAGTCGGCGGGCAGCGACCACCGCTGACCCCCACCGGCCCCGGAGCCGCCGTCGGTCCCCGACCCTCAAGACCGATCGACGGCGGCTCCGGCGCACCAAGAAGGGGCGGCACCCTGTGCGGGGGTGCCGCCTCTCCGTGTATGAACTCTGACCCGGTGCCTCCCGGACTGCTGCTCGATGCATCCATCAGCGAGGACGGTCAGACGTTGGGTACCTGCAGCTTGTCCCAGCTGGTCTTGCCGGGGATGCCGTTGGCATCGTCACCGGCGAGGCCGAGCTTTCGCTGAAAGGCGGCGTAGGACCTCACATCGCCCGGGCCCCAGACGTCGGTGTCGGCGCTCGACTGGTACCGGTTGCAGCCTTCGGCGACGAGCCGACGGTGCATTGCGGCGATGATCGGCGATTTCCGACCGGTCTGGAAGAACGACGCACCCGGGAACGGCTCGGTGTGCGGCCCGGGGGCGGGGTGTGAATCCTTGAAGTGGTCGTACGCCTCCTGAGCCGCCGCGAGGACCTTGTCGTAGATCTTGTCCATGTGCGGGCCGGCGCAGGCGGTCGAGGACCAGTGGTGGTGGTAGAAGAGGTTGTTCCTGCTGGGTCGTTCGCCGATCACCTTGGCGAAGTGCCAGCCGGCGAGACGTGCGGCGTTCTTCCAGGTGGCCTCGGTGATCGTCCAGCCGGGCGCGAGCGTTTCGTTCGCCATTTCGATGCTGATGGTGCTCTGGTTGCCGGCCGTGTCGCCGACGGCCCAGGCGTACTCGTTCACCCTGACGTACTGAGCGACGGCACCGGCGGCGTCCACGTCGAAGTGGGCCGAAGCCGGACGCGTCTTCCAGACGTTGAGCACACCCTGGTGCGAAAGCCGGGCGCCGTTGTGGTGCAGCGTGACCGACGTCTTCCTGTAGGACTTGTGGGTGACGTGGCCCGTCGCGCTGAGCTCGTCGATGAGGTTCGAGACGGCACGGTCGTAAGCGATGGTGGCGGTCACTTCGAGTCCTCCGCGTCGTTCTCGACATCGTCCTCGGCGAAGGCGACGAAGTCGCTCTCCGGAAGGCCGTCGAGGTTGTCGGTTCCGGGTCCATCGCCGGTACCGGTCTTGTCGAGGGCCGCCTTCACGTCCTCGTCGTCGAAGTTCTTCTCGGGCATGACGCTGTCCTTTGAGTTCCACAGATTCGCGTCGCCGCTCCTCCAATCGCTTCTGCGACGACCATGGCCTCGACCTCTAGACGTTGGGTACCTGCAGCTTGTCCCAGCTGGTCTTGCCGGGGATGCCGTTGGCATCGTCACCGGCGAGGCCGAGCTTTCGCTGAAAGGCGGCGTAGGACTTCACATCGCCGGGGCCCCAGACGTCGGTGTCGGCGCTCGACTGGTACCGGTTGCAGCCTTCGGCGACGAGCCGACGGTGCATTGCGGCGATGATCGGCGATTTCCGACCGGTGTGGAAGAACGACCCCCCAGGGAACGGTTCGAAGTTGCTGGGGACGGCGGGCCCGCCATCCATGTACTTCTTGTAGGCCCCGCTCGCGAACGTGGACCATTGGTTCCAGTTGTGTGCGTCCTTGATGGCCTTTGCCGTCTTGGCGTTGTAGAGCGGGTCCTTGAGCTCTCCCTCAATCCTGAGCGTGTCCGGTGGGGAGAACTGCCCGGGGTGCTTGAGGGAGCGTATCTGGAAGAGACCAATGGACGGCCCCCACTTGTGGTCGACCAGACCCTGGTCTCCGATGATGCCTGGGTCTCCTTTGGACTCTGCCATGGCGACGGCCGCCGCGATTTTGATGTCATTGTCGGTGAACCCGGCCTGTTTGGCGAGGGCGCGCAGCTCAGTCAGGCTCATTGTCATTTTTCGACGCCCCTCTAACTTGTTGATCAGACTTTTGATCAGAAGTCGTGCCCCCGTGGCGCATCACGGTGGGATCGAGGAACCGGGAACTGCCCGGAAATCGATCCGCGAGGAGATATTGCCGAAATGTGATAAGTGTGCCTGCGGGTTAAGGGATGAAATTCCGCCGCGAGCTTCCCCTGATTGACGCGCATACACATAGGAGATCACGGACCCTCTTAACCGCGCCTCCGTGGAGTACGGGGCGGCTTTACGAGGCGTGAAAAGGTCACTTATTGCCACCATATGGCAATGCCAGGGGTCGCGCAAACAGAGCGCGGAGGGCTGAAGCTGCCCGGAGGTCTTCCATTGGGAGATAGACCCGCTTGGAGGACGGGAACGCTGCCGAGCCCTCTACGCCTCACTTTTGATCAGGAAGGCCTGACTGCCGGTACGAGGGAAGCCGCGCTGAAGGTGCCCTGGGAGTGCCCTGGGAGAGGCGGCAGTTGGAAGGTCCACAGCTCAGGTCGCTGTTCTTACACCCTGTGCGGGGGTGCCGTCCCTTCGCGCGTCGTCCGCGGAGACTTTTCGGCTACGCCAGGAAGACTGCCGCTTGTTGGCGTCGGTCGCCGTCGAACCGGCCTGAAGCCGTTGTGCCCTCGGTGTGCCCTCCTGGCCCGGATGGCGACGGGTCAGGGCCGGTGGCAGCCTGGATTACAACACCTTTCGTTTTCACAGGAGGTGGAGTGCCCGTGCGAAGCCACATATCGCGCACCGACAGACTGCTGAGCACCGCCGTGGTCGCCGCCCTGTCGGCCGCGCTCTTCCCTGCCGTCACGGCCTCGCCGGCGGCGGCCGTGACCTGCGACCCCGCCGCCGCCAACCGGGCCCCGACCGCCGGGACGATCACGCAGGCGAGGGCTGCCGTGATCTGCCTGATCAACGCGCAGCGCACACAGCACGGGCTGCCTTCCCTCACCATCAACCAGGCCCTGACGAACGCGGCCCAGCAGCACGCTGTCGCGGCCGTCCAGCTGAAGTGGTGGGGACCGGGCCAGGACCCGCACCGCAACCCGCAGACCGGCTCGACACCGCAGAGCCGTATCCAGGCCGCCGGATACTGTCCCAGCCCCCGCTCGTGGGAGTTCAACGAGATCGCGTACACCGGGTGGGGTGGATCGGGAACTCCGCAGGCCGCCGTCAACTGGTGGATGAACAGCCCCGGTCACCGCGCCATCATCCTCAAGTCGTCGCTGCGCGAGATCGGTCCGTGGGCCCAGCCCGGCTCGGCGGACCGGGCCGGAGCCTCGTCGTCCAGCGCCGGCACCTACGTCGTGACGTTCGGACGCTGCCAGCAGTGAACGCCCCCTCGGAGCACTCGCGTTGACGGGGACACTCCCGACAACCGGGGCGGCAGGTCGACCGTCACAGCCGTATCCCCGACGTCCACAAGGCCACCGTCCTAGTGTGGGCTGATGCGCGCACGCCATATCGACCGCCCCGCCGATCTCGACGTCGTCCGTGAGTCCTATGACCATGTGGCCGACAACTACGCCCACATGGTGGTGACGACGGGCATGGGCGACATCCGCCGCCAGCCCTGGCTCAAGGCGTCGATCGACGCCTTCGCCGACACCGTGGGCGAACTCGGGCCCGTCCTCGACGTCGGTTGCGGCCCCGGCACGGTGACCGGATACCTCGCCGAACGCGGACTCGACGTGTCCGGGGTGGACCTCTCTCCCCGCATGATCGAGAACGCGCGCCGTCTGCATCCGCGATGCCGCTTCAGCGTCGCCTCCGCCACCGAGCTCGACCTCGGTGAAGCCTCCCTCGGCGGCGTGCTCGGATGGTGGTCGCTGTTCAACCTTCCCCGCGACGTCCTTCCCCAGGTACTCGCCCATTTCGCGTACGCCCTGAAGCCGGGCGGGCACCTCATCACCGGCACACACGTCGGCGACGAGGACGCTGTGCGCACCGAGGCATACGGAGGAGTGCCCGTTCGCTGGACCACGCACAAGTGGCGGCCGGAGCAGCTCGTGGACCTGATCGAGCGGGCCGGACTGGACCCGGTCGCCGAACTCCGGCTCCCCGCGGACGAGTGGAGCGGGCCGGGCGTGGTCGTCATGGCCAAGCGCCCCGTCTGAGGACCCCGGGCCCCGGAGGCAGCACGCCCTGGGCTGCGCCTGCTCCCTGTCGCCGCCTGGGCTCTGCCGGTGCCGAGGCCGGCCGGAACTGTGCCACGCGGTCGGCGGAACGGCTTCGGCCGGGCGCGAAAACTCAGGTCCGCCCGAGCGCGTCGTCCGGGTACGGTCGGGCGGTGCCCGAACTGAGGCGGCTGCAGGCCGGTGATGCCCCAGCGGTGCTGGCCTTCGAGCTGGCGAACCGCGCCTACTTCGCTGCCTCGGTCTCCGACCGCGGTGACGAGTTCTTCGCGCGGTTCACCGACCGCTTCGGCGCCCTGCTGACCGAGCAGGAGGCCGGCACCAGCGCCTTCTACGCGCTCGTCGCCGAGGACGGCTCGGTTCTGGGCCGGTTCAACCTGTACGACGTCGAGGACGGCACCGCCGAGCTCGGCTACCGGGTCGCGCGGCATGTAGCCGGCCGTGGTGTGGCGACCGCGAACGTCCGCGAGCTGTGCCGGCTGGCGGCGGCGCGGCACGGGCTGCGCACACTGCGGGCGGCCGCTTCCCACGGCAACGCCGCGTCCCACCGCGTGCTCGCCAAGGCCGGGTTCGTTCCCGTCGGGCCGGCCGACCCGGCCCACCTCGGGGGGAAGACCGGCACCTGGTACCAGCGCGACCTGCGGCGCCGGCAGTAGACCGTCATGTCGCCGTGGGAAGCGAAGCGTGGTCCCGGCGCCTACGCTGGACCCGCCGGGTTCCGGGCCGAGCCGACGGCCCGTACGGCCTGTGCCGTGAGGAGGGGCCCGTATGGGCTGGACCGCGCAGGACATCCCCGACCAGGGCGGACGCACCGCCGTGGTCACCGGTGCCAACAGCGGGCTCGGTTACGTCACCGCTCGCGAGCTGGCCCGCAAGGGCGCCCGGGTGGTGCTCGCCTGCCGCGACGGGGCGCGGGGGAGGGACGCCGTCGAGCGGCTGCGGGGCGAGGTGCCGGGCGCCCGGGCGGAGCTCGGCCGGCTGGACCTCGGGGACCTGGCGTCCGTCCGGGCGTTCGCGGCCGGGCCGCCGTACGACCGGCTCGACCTGCTCGTGAACAACGCGGGTGTGATGGCGGTGCCGTACGGCACGACCGCCGACGGGTTCGAGAGGCAGTTCGGGACCAATCACCTCGGGCACTTCGCGCTCACCGGACTGCTCCTGCCCGCTCTGCTGGCCACCCCCGGCGCCCGGATCGTCACCGTGTCCAGCTTCATGCACGTCCTCGCCAACATCGATCCGCGCGACCTCAACAGCGAGCGGCACTACCGGCGCTGGACCGCCTACGCCCGCTCCAAGACCGCCAACCTGCTCTTCACGCACGAGCTGAGCCGGCGGCTGGCCGCCCACGGCTCCGGCGTCGTCGCGGCCGCCGCGCACCCGGGGTACGCGGCCACCAACCTCCAGACGGCCGGACCGCGCGCCGAGGGGCGCCGGGGTGCCGAGCGGATGATGGAACTGGGCAACCGGATCTTCGCCCAGCCGGCGGAGGCGGGCGCGCTGCCCTCGCTGTACGCGGCGACCGCGCCCGGCGTACGGCCCGACTCGTTCTGGGGACCGTCGTTCGCGATGTGGCGCGGCTCCCCGGCGCCGTCCCGCCGCGCGCCCTGGACCCTGAACGACGAGGCGGCGGCCCGGCTCTGGGCCGCCTCCGAGCGGCTCACGGGCGTACCGTACGACGCCCTGCGGGCCTGACCGGCCGACGCGACGACGGGACGGTGCCGCCCGGGCCACCGCTGTGCCCGGGCACCACCGTCCCGCCCACCGACTCAGGCGCTGCGCACCTCGTACGCCGTCACCCGGACCGACTCGTCGTCCAGGCACTGCCCGGTCTCCAGGTCGAAACGCTGCTTCAGCAGCGGGGAGGCCACGAACGGGCGGCCCCGGTGGGTGCCGGTCAGGCCGCGGGAGAGGACGGCGGCGCCGCTGAACGGGTCGCGGTTGTCGATGCCGTACAGCCGGTCCGCGCGGTCCCGGAACACCGCCACCTGGCGGCCGTCCGGCAGCAGGGCGGCGATGCCGCGGCCGGGCACCAGCCGGTGCAGGTCGCACACGGTGAACCAGCCGTCCTCCAGCCGGAGCTGGACCAGCAGATCGGTCGTCTCGGGTGCCAGGGTCATCGCTGGGCGCTTCCTTCCAGAACGTCGTCGGCCGGTCGCAGGCCGATGGACAGCAGCGGCAGATCGGGCTTCATCTGGTCGCGTTCGGGTACGAAGGCGACCACTGGGTCCGGGGTGTCCGGGGCGTTCACGAAGGACACGAACCGGGCCAGCTTCTCGGGGTCGTCGATGGTCTCGGCCCACTCGTCCCGGTAGTGCGCGACATGGGCCCGCATCAGGGCCTCCAGGTCGTCGCAGATGCCGAGGGAGTCGTGCACCACCACGTCCCGCACATGGTCCAGGCCGCCGGGGATCCGCTCCAGCCAGGTGGAGGTGCGCTCCAGGCGGTCGGCGGTGCGGATGTAGAACATCAGGAACCGGTCGATCAGCCGCACCAGTTCGGCGTCGGACAGGTCCTGCGCGAGCAGGTCGGCGTGGCGTGGGGTCGCGCCGCCGTTGCCACCGACGTACAGGTTCCAGCCGTTCGACGTGGCGATGACGCCGAAGTCCTTCGACTGGGCCTCCGCGCACTCCCGGGCACAGCCCGAGACGGCCGACTTCAGCTTGTGCGGGGACCGCAGGCCCCGGTAGCGCAGTTCCAGGTCGATCGCCATCCGGACCGAGTCCTGCACGCCGTAGCGGCACCAGGTCCGGCCCACGCAGGACTTCACCGTGCGCAGCGACTTGCCGTACGCGTGGCCCGACTCGAAGCCGGCGTCCACCAGGCGGGCCCAGATCAGCGGGAGCTGCTCCACCCGAGCGCCGAACATGTCGATCCGCTGACCGCCGGTGATCTTCGTGTAGAGGCCGAAGTCCCGGGCGACCTCCCCGATCACGATCAGCTTCTCGGGCGCGATCTCACCGCCGGGGATGCGCGGCACGACCGAATAGGAGCCGTTCTTCTGCAGGTTGGCGAGGAAGTGGTCGTTGCTGTCCTGCAGGGCCGCCTGCTCGCCGTCCAGCACGTAGCCGCTCGCGCCGATCGCCGGGGCGAGCGAGGCGATGACCGAGGCCACCGCCGGCTTGCACACTTCGCAGCCGTCGCTGCCCCGGGCGTCCTCGCGGCCGTACCGGTCCAGCAGTTCCTGGTAGGAGGTGAGGCGCAGGGCGAGGACGATCTCGTACAGCTCCTCGCGGGTCTGGGCGAAGCAGCCGCACAGGCCCTTGTCGACCTCGACGCCGGACGCCTCCAGCTCAGCGGCGACGAGCTGCCCGAGCACCTTCACACAACTGCCGCAGCCGGTACCGGCCTTGGTGCACTTCTTCACCTCGGGCACGGTGGTGCAACGGTGTTCGGTGACCGCGCCGCGGATGGTGCCCTTGCTGACGTTGTGGCAGGAGCAGACGATCGCCTCGTCCGGCAGGGCCGACGGGCCGAGCTGAGCCCCCGAGTCCGCTCCGGCGGGCAGGACGAGCGACTCGGGGGAGATGGGGGGAACCGAACCGGTCAGCGCGCGCAGGGTGCCGTACGCCTCCGCGTCGCCGACCAGGATGCCGCCGAGCAGGGTGCCGTCCCGGCCGATGACCAGCTTCTTGTACAGGCCCGCGCGGGAGTCGGAGTAGACGACGTCCAGGCAGTCCTCGGTGATGCCGTGCGCGTCGCCGAAGGAGGCCACGTCCACGCCGAGCAGCTTCAGCTTGGTGGACAGGTCGGCGCCGGTGAAGGACGCCTCGTCCCCGGCGATGGCCGCCGCCGCCGTCTCCGCCTGCTCGTAGCCGGGGGCCACCAGGCCGTACACCCGGCCGTCCGACGCCTGCGCGCACTCCCCGATCGCGAACACGTGCGGGTCCGAGACGGTACGGCACCGATCGTCGACCGTGATGCCGCCGCGCTCGCCGACCGCGAGACCGCAGTCCCGGGCCAGCTGGTCGCGGGGGCGGACACCGGCGGAGAACACGACCAGGTCGGTGGCGAGTTCGGAGCCATCGGACAGCTTCATGCCGGTGACCGCGCCGTCCTCGCCGACGACGACCTCCTGCGTGCCCACACCGGTGTGCACGCTCAGGCCCATGTCCGCGATGGTGCGCAGCAGTGCCGCACCACCGCCCTCGTCCACCTGCACCGGCATCAGGCGCGGCGCGAACTCCACGATGTGGGAGGTGAGTCCGAGGCCCTTGAGCGCGCCCGCCGCCTCCAGGCCGAGCAGACCTCCGCCGACCACCGCGCCGGTGGTCGCCCTCGTCCGCGCGTACTCCTCGATCGCGAGGAGGTCCTCGATGGTCCGGTAGACGAAACAGCCGGCGGCGTCCTTGTTCGGCACCGGCGGCACGAACGGGTAGGAGCCGGTGGCCAGGACGAGGACGTCGTAGCCGATGACCAGACCGGAGCGGGCCGTCACCTCACGGGACTCGCGGTCGACCGTCTCCGCCGGGTCGCCGACGTGCAGCTCGATACCGTGGTCCTTGATGAACTCCATGTCGGTCATGGACAGTTCCTCGGGCGTGCGGCCCGAGAAGTACGAGGTGAGCTGCACCCGGTCGTACGCCGGACGCGGTTCCTCGCACAGCACGACCACGCGGTGCGTGGCGGTCAGGCCGCGCTCGGCGAGCGCTTCCAGGAAGCGCTGGCCGACCATGCCGTGGCCGACGAGCAGGATCGTGGGGGTGGCCCCCGGGGTGGCGGTCATCAGGAGCCTCCATCGTTGGTGAGCAGGTGAAGCAGGGGGCCGTCACCGGGGAGCGGCTCCGCTCCCTCCCAGGCGCGGGCGAGCGCGCCGACGGTGCCGAGTTCGCCGACCAGGACCCCGCCGACCAGGCGGTCGTCGCGGACGACGACCTTGCGGTAGGTGCCCCGGGTGGCGTCGGCGAGCTGGACGACGTCGTCGCCGGGGCGGGCCTCGGTCTCGCCGAAGGCGGCCAGGTCGAGGGGGGCGTCGGGTCCGGTGAGGGTGAGCCGGGTCAGCGAACGGGTGCCCGAGTAGCGGGTGCCGGCGTCGCCGGCGAGCAGGGCGGCCAGCGCCTCGGCCTGTTCCAGCGCCGGGGTGGCGAGGCCGTAGACCGTGCCGTCGTGCTCGGCGCAGTCGCCGATGGCGCGGATGTGCGGGTCGGAGGTGCGCAGCTCGTCGTCGACGAGGACGCCCTTGCGGACGGCGAGGCCGGCCTGTTCCGCCAGACCGGTGCGCGGGTGGACTCCGCAGGCGAGGACCACGAGGTCGGCGTCGAGTGCGTACCCGTCGGCCATCTCCACCGAGCGGACCGCGCCGCCGGCACACCGCACGTCCCGCACCCGGCACTCGGTGTGCACCTCGACGCCCAGGTCCGTCAGGTGCCGCAGCACCAGTCGGGAGGCGTTCGGGTCGAGCTGGCGCTCCATGAGCCGCTCGGCCTGCTGGGCGAGCACCACCTGAGCGCCGCGCACGGCCAGCGCACGGGCCGCGGACACCCCGAGCAGTCCGCCGCCCACGACGACCGCCCGCGCGCCCGGCCGTACCGCCTTGGACAGGCCCAGGCAGTCGTCCATGGTGCGGAACGCGTGGACGCCTTCGGGAAGCTGATGGTCGCCGGTGAACAGCCCGCGCAGCGGCGGCAGCACCGGGTTGGAGCCGGTGGCCAGCACCAGGGTGCCGTATCCGATCTGTGAGCCGTCGGCGCACCGCAGCCGCCGGGCCGCCCGGTCGATGCCGGTGACCCGGGCGCGCCGGAGCCCGCCGGACACGGGCAGGGCGATCACCTCCGGGGCGTACCGCCCGGCCAGCACCTCGGCGAGCAGCACCCGGTTGTACGGCCGGTGCTCCTCCTCGCCGACGAGCAGCGCGGGCGTGCCCAGCTCACCGAGCCGCCGGGCGAGCCGTACGCCCGCGAGGCCGGCGCCGATCACCACCACACGCGTATTCGAGGTCATGCAACGCAGCGTGCGGCTTCGACGTTACCCGGCCGCATCACCTCTGTTTCCCGCGGGGAACGCTGCCCTCAGCGGCGCCGGGCCGGGGGTGTGAGGGTCCCGCGGAACGCCGGGGGAGGGCTGTGAGGTGCGCGAATGCCGCTCGGGCGAGCGCGCCGGCCTCGGAGGGGGGCGTCAGCGGCTGCCGGTCAGGTGGGCGAAGACCACCACGTTGCCCTGGTACCCGGTGGCCTTCGAGTAGCCGCCGCCGCAGGTGATGACCCGCAGCTCGGGCCGCGCGGCCGCGCCGTACACCTTGTCGTCGGGGAAGGCGCTGGCCGGGTACACCTCCACCGCGTCCACGGTGAACATGGCCACGCCGCCGTCGCGCCGGTCGATCTCGACGGTGGCTCCGCGCTTCAGGGCGCCCAGGTCGTAGAAGACGGCCGGGCCCTCGGCGTTGTCCACATGGCCGGCGACGATCGCGGTGCCCGTCTCGCCGGGGGTGGTGCCGGCCTCGTACCAGCCGGCGAGGTTCTTGTTCCCGGCGGGCGGCACGTCCAGGCTGCCCGCGGGGGTGAGGCCGAGGCCGGTCAGCGGGGCGTTCACCCGGATCGACGGGATACGGATGCGGGTCGGCGGGGAGGGGGCCAGCGCGGTTGCCCCGAGCCGTTCCTCACCCGGGTCGGGCCGGCCCTCGGCGGCGGCCGGCTGCGGCGGCGCGTGCGTCACGTCCGGGCCGGTGAGCAGCCACGCCCCCGAGCCGAGGGCGACCACGGTGACGGCGGCTATGGCGGTGTCCCCGACTCTGCGCATGAGATCCCCTCTCTCCGGGGCGCACCCAGAACGGGCCCTTCGGAAACGGTTCGGCCCGCCACGGGGCGGGCCCCCTCCCCCTCCGGGCCGCGAGGGGCGTCGGACCCGGAGGGGGCGGGATGTGCGGTACCGGCGGACGGACAGCGGAGGGTGTCCGTCAGATCCCGTCGCCTCTCGCCCGGCGATGCAGGAGCCAGGTACCGCCCGCGGCGGCGACGGCCAGAGCCGTCACGCCCGCCGCGGTCTGCACGGGGTCGGTGCCGAGTGCGCCGCCGACCCCCGTCTTCACGCTTCCCCGCGGCCGCACCTGTTCGTACGCCGCGCCCATGCGCGCCGTGCTGAGCGCCACCACCAGGTCGCCCGTGACCTGCCCGTCGCCCTCGGCGCACTTCGCGACGATCTCGTACGTCCCCGGCTGGGCGCCCGGCGGCACCTGAAACCCGCCGACCGCCTCGCCCTCGTTCGTGCCGGGCGCCAGCATGAAGGTCCCGGCACCGACCGCGCCCGCGTCGGCGATCGCGGTCGCCTTGCGGCCGCATGACGCGGTGTTCACGGTGACCTGGCCGCCGGGCACCGCGGTGGTCGGGTTCACCTGCAGGCCGCCGGTCCCGGCCGCGGCCGGGGCGCCCCGCAGTCGAGCCGCCGCCTCGTCGGCGTGGGCCGGGGCCGTGGCGAGTCCCGCCGTTGCCACGGCGAGCGCGGTACCGGTCAGCAGACGGGCGGTGCGTCGCATGGTGCTCCCCAGGGCTGGTCCGTCTCGTTCCTCCGACTCGTTCAGGGGCACGCCCCTGCCCTTCCGAGGAAAATCGCAGTCGGGCCGCGGCGCTTGCTGACGCTCGGTCAGGAACGCGCTGAACGGGTGGCGCGCGGGACCCCCACACGGGCTAGCGGAGATGAATCGTGCCTGGTCAGAGGCGTGCTAGAGAGGCTCGGGGAAGAGCACACGAATGGCGCGCGGGGCGGGGGTGAACGGGTGACCGGCCCCTCGCGAGGCGGCGGGGACCCGCCGCGCCGGCGGCCGGCACGGCGGGCGGGAGCGGACCCGGTCGCGCCGCACGGAGCGCGAAGAGGGCGGCCGCCCCGGTACCCACTGGACCGGGACGGCCGCCCAACGCGCACGTCGCCGGCGCCTAGTTGACGTTGACCGCGCTCCACGCGGCGGCTGTCGCGTTGTACTCCGCGCTGCCCGCGCCGTAGAGGTCCTTGGCGGCGTTCAGGGTGGCCGTGCGGGCGCCCGCGTAGTTCGTGGAGGACGTCATGTAGACCGTCAGTGCCCGGTACCAGATCTTGCCGACCTTGTCCCGGCCGATGCCGGTGACCGTCGAGCCGTTGGACGTCGGGGAGTTGTAGTCGACGCCGTTGATGGTCTTCGCGCCGCTGCCCTCGCTCAGCAGGTAGGCGAAGTGGTTGGCGACGCCCGAGGAGTAGTGGACGTCGAGGTTGCCGACCGACGAGCTCCAGTAGTCCGCGGAGCTGCCGTCCTTGGACGGCTTGTCCATGAAGCGCAGGGCGGCCTTGCCGAAGCCCGGCTTCACGATCTTCTCGCCGATGAGGTAGTCGCCCTGGTCGGAGGAGTTGTTCGCGTACCACTCGACCATCGTGCCGAGGATGTCCGAGGTGGCCTCGTTCAGGCCGCCGGACTCGCCCGAGTAGGTCAGCGCGGCCGTCTTCGAGGTCACGCCGTGGCTCATCTCGTGCCCGGCCACGTCCAGCGCCACCAGCGGCCCGAAGGTGGTGCCGTCACCGTCGCCGTACGTCATGCAGAAGCAACTGTCGTCCCAGAAGGCGTTGTTGTAGTTGCTGCCGTAGTGGACGCGGTTGTACGAGCCCTTGCCGTCGCCGGCGATGCCGTTGCGGCCGTGGACGTTCTTGTAGTAGTCCCAGGTCTCGTTGGTGCCGTACTGGGCGTCGACGGCGGCCGAGGCGCGGTCGGCGGTGCTGCCCGTGCCCCAGTGGTTGTCGGCGTCCGTGAAGAGGGTCGCGGGGGCGCGGCTGAAGCAGATGCCGAAGAAGCACAGGTCGGTCTTGCCCTCGGCGTCACCGGTGTAGGTGTTGCCGCGGGTCGGGTCCTTCAGCTGGTACGAGGAGCCGGACTGCGTGGTCTCCATCGGGACGGTCCCGCTGTACAGCGACTTGCCGTCGCCGGTGGCGGTCTCGATGCTGTCCCAGGCGTCGATCTGGGCGCCGGTGCGGGCGTCGGTCAGCACGGTCCGGGCGACCGGGTTGCCGAGCGTGTCCTGGCCGACGGCGTTGGTGCGCCAGGCGAGCTTCGGGGCGCCGTGCAGGGCGTCGACGACCAGCTCGGGCCTGGCCTTCACCTGCCGCAGCTTCTCGCCGAGGTTGGCGGCCCGCAGTGCGTTCACCGCGAGGTCGGCGGCCCTGGGCGCGGACAGCTTCGGGGTGGTGGAGGGGACCGAGATCCTGGTTCTGGTCGCGCGGTCGGCGCCGCGGTAGGCGCCGTTCGGCGCCAGGTGGACGACGAAGTCGCCGCCGAGCACCGGAAGCTGATGGTACGTACGGTCGTACCGGACGTGCTGGGTGCCGTTGCCGTCGACGATCACGTCCCGGACGCTGGTGTCCTGGGCGGAGGTCAGACCGAGGCTGTTCGCCTGTGCCAGGATCGCCGAGGCCGCGTTCTCGACCGCGGTGGCCCGGGTCGGGCGGCCGTCGGCGTGGGCGGCGGGGGAGAGGGCGGCGGCCAGGAGGGCGGCGGTGGTGGCGGCGACGCCGGCGGTGGCGAGACGACGGGAACCCCGGATGTGCTGACGTATCCGACTCATCTGTCTCCTTGGGGGAGGCGCCTTCGAGGCGTGGGGGCGGGGGGGCGCTGTGTTGACTGAGATTTAAGGGGCCATGACATGTCATGTCCATAGCGCCTTCATGGAGATGTGTGAGAAGGCGGCGTAGGAGGAGAATCGTTTCCGTGATCACTCCGGATGCCCTGGACTCCCTGCCGTTCTTCGTCTACGGCACCCTTCGCCCCGGCGAGCGCAACCACGACCTGTTCCTGCGCGGCCGGACGGACCACGAGGAACCGGGACGATTCCGCGGCGCGGCGCTGTACGAAGGCCCCGGCTATCCCTACGCCGTCGAGGAGCCCGGCGGCACGGTCAGCGGCGAACTCCTCACCGCGTCGGGGAAGTCCTACGCCGGGCTCCTTGCCGCACTCGACCGCCTGGAGGAGTACACCCCGGGCAGCCCCCACAACCTCTACGAACGGGTCGCCCGCCCTGTGGAACGCCCCGACGGCACGACGGCTCGCGCCTGGGTCTACCTGGCGGCCCCCGCCGTCGCCACGCGCCTGCGCACCGGGGGACGGCGGATATCGAGCGGGGACTGGCTGGAACGCGGTTGAGGCGGGCCCGGCTCGGCGGCTGTCCGGCGTTCTAGGCGGGTGGCCCGAGGAGCTCCACCCGTACCGCGCAGGACTTGAACTCGGGCATCTTCGACGTCGGGTCCAGGGCCGGGTTCGTGAGGGTGTTGGCCCGGCCCTCGCCCGGCCAGTGGAAGGGCATGAAGACCGTGTCGGGGCGGATCGCGGTGGTGATGCGGGCGGGGGCCACGGCGCGGCCGCGCCGGGAAACGACCGCCAGCGGGTCGCCCTCGGCCGCGCCGAGGCGGGCCGCGAGACGCGGGTGGAGCTCGACGAACGGGCCGGGCGCGGCCGCGTTCAGCTCGGCCACCCTGCGGGTCTGCGCCCCCGACTGGTACTGGGCCACCACCCGGCCGGTGGTCAGCAGCAGCGGGTACTCCGCGTCCGGCTCCTCCGCACCGGCCCGGTGCGCCACGGCGGTGAACCGCGCCCGGCCGTCGCCGGTGGCGAAACGGTCGAGGAAGAGGCGGGGGGTGCCGGGGTGGGCGGGCGGCGGGGCGGCCCCGTCCGGTGCGGGGGTCCCGGTGGCCGCACCGACGGCAGAGGCGGCCTCGGCCGGCACTTCCGGGCACGGCCAGAACACGCCGTTCTCGTCCGCCAGGCGGCGGTAGGTGATGCCCGAGTAGTCGGCGGGGCCGCCCGCGCTGGCGCGGCGCAGTTCCCCGAAGACCTCCTCCGGGTCGGTCGGGAAGCCCTTCTCCACACCGAGCCGGGTGGCCAGGCCGTGCAGCACCTCCAGGTCGCTGCGGACCCCGGCGGGCGGGGCGACGGCCCGGCGGCGCAGCAGGACCCTGCCCTCCAGACTGGTCGTCGTGCCCGTCTCCTCGGCCCACTGCGTGACCGGCAGGACGACGTCCGCCAGTTCGGCCGTCTCCGAGAGGACGACATCGCACACGGCCAGGAAGTCCAGCGAGCGCAGCCGCTCCTCCACATGCGCCGCGCGCGGCGCCGACACCACCGGGTTGGACCCCATCAGCAGCAGCGCCCGGATGTCCGTGCCCAGCGCGTCCAGCAGCTCGTACGCGCTGCGCCCCGGGCCGGGCAGGCTGTCCGGGTCCACACCCCACACCTCGGCCACGTGCCGCCGCGCCGCCGGGTCGTCCAGCTTGCGGTAGCCGGGCAACTGGTCCGCCTTCTGGCCGTGTTCACGTCCGCCCTGCCCGTTGCCCTGCCCGGTCAGACAGCCGTACCCGGACAGCGGACGGCCCGCCCGGCCCGTCGCCAGGCACAGGTTGATCCACGCGCCCACCGTGTCCGTCCCCTTGGACTGCTGCTCGGGCCCGCGCGCCGTGAGCACCATCGCGGACTCCGGCTCGCAGAACATCCGCACCGCCTGCCGCAGTTGGGGAACGGACACCCCCGTGATCCGCTCCACGTACTCCGGCCAGTGCGCCATCGCCGCCGCCCGGGCCTCCTCCCAGCCGGACGTGCGCTCCTCGATGTACTCCTCGTCCGTGCGGCCCTCGGCCACCACCAGGTGCAGCAGGCCCAGGGCGAGGGCGAGATCGGTGCCCGGCCGGGGCGCCAGGTGCAGATCGGCCTGCTCGGCCGTCTTCGTGCGGCGCGGATCGACGACGATCAGCGTGCCGCCGTTGGCACGCAGTTCGCTGAAGAAGCGCAGCGACGGCGGCATCGTCTCGGCGAGGTTGGAGCCGACCAGGACGACGCAGCCGGTGCGCGGGATGTCCTCCAGCGGGAACGGCAGCCCCCGGTCCAGGCCGAACGCCTTGGTGCCGGCGGCCGCCGCCGAGGACATGCAGAACCGGCCGTTGTAGTCGATCTGCGAGGTGCCGAGCACCACCCGCGCGAACTTGCCGAGCCCGTACGCCTTCTCGTTCGTCAGCCCGCCCCCGCCGAACACCCCTACCGCGTCCGGCCCGCTGTGCGCACGCACCCCCGACAGCGCCCCGGCGATCCGGTCCAGCGCCTCGTCCCAGCCGGCCTCCACCAGCTTCCCGCCGGACCGCACCAGCGGCGAGGTCAGCCGGGCCGCCGGCGACAGCACCTGGGCGGCCGTGCGGCCCTTGCCGCACAGCGCCCCCCGGTTCACCGGGAAGTCCGGCCGTTCGGTCACCTCGACGCCGCCCCGGGGCAGAGGCGTGATGTTCATCCCGCACTGCAGGGCGCAGTACGGGCAGTGGGTGGGCGTCGAGGTGGTCTCCATGCCGACCAGCGTGCTTCCGCAGTGTTACGGCCCGCGGCGGCTCCTTGTTACACGGCCGGGAAGCGGACCTCCCCGCGCCCGCCCGTCCGCCGTGAGGCCCCGTTCACCGGCCGGACGCGAGCGCCCGCGCCACGCCGGGCTCCTTCGGCCCGAGGAACCGCGGATCCGGCTGGAACACCGCGTCCAGCACCGCCTTGCCCGCCGCGAACACCTCGCGCGTGCCGCCGTAGTACCAGGTCGTGTCGTGCTTGGCGTCGACCCCGAGGCCGTACGAGTCCACCCCGGCCGCCTCGCACAGCGCCACCGCCCGCCGGATGTGGAAGCCCTGGCTGATCAGCACCGCCCGGTCCACCCCGAAGATCTTCCTGGCCCGCACACAGGAGTCCCAGGTGTCGAAGCCCGCGTAGTCGCTGACGATGCGCGCGTCCGGCACCCCGTGCCGGGTCAGGTAGGCGCGCATGGCGTCGGGCTCGTCGTAGTCCTCGCGGCTGTTGTCCCCGGTGACGAGGACCGCCTCGATCCGCCCCTGCCGGTACAGCCCGGCCGCCGCGTCCAGGCGGTGCGCGAGGTACGGCGACGGCTCCCCGTCCCACAGCCCGGCCCCGAACACCACCGCGACCTCGGTGCGCGGCACGTCCGCCGCG
The DNA here is from genome assembly GCF_040631045.1 of Streptomyces sp. NPDC005706. Classification (NCBI taxonomy): domain Bacteria; kingdom Bacillati; phylum Actinomycetota; class Actinomycetes; order Kitasatosporales; family Streptomycetaceae; genus Streptomyces; species Streptomyces sp. NPDC005706. The sequence continues at coordinate 623,040 of NZ_JBEXYS010000001.1, forward strand.
GTCCGCAGCCGGTCCGCCGTCGACACGTACAGCCAGGTCGCCGGCAGCAGCGCCAGCACACACCCGGCCATCACGGCCTGCACCAGGTGCCGCCACCCCCTGCGGGTGCGCGGCAGCCGCGGTCGGCGCGTCTTCATGCGGTCCCCCCGGTGATCGGTTCCGACCAGAAGGACGCGGGTCACGGGGATCCGGTTCGCCCGGACGACCCGGTTCGCCCTCACAGCGTGCATCCGTCCGAGGTGAAGCCGCGGAAAATACCCGTGACCGCCCGGCAACGGCGGCGCAACGAACCCACGTCAGGATCGTTCCATGACGGCGTCGAACCCACTCAGCGACGAGTCCACCCTCCACCTCGACAGCACGGCGCAGCTCATGAACAGCATCAGCAGCCGGCTCGCCGACCGGCTCAGGCTCGTCTCGCCGAGCGGACGCCGCCGCCCCGCCCCGGCCCCCCTCGTCCTGGTCGCCCACGGCAGCCGCGACCCGCGCGCGCTGCGGACCGTACAAGCCCTGCGGGACCGGGTGCGCGAACTGCGCTCCGGGCTCCCCGTCCACCTGGGCCACATCGAGCTGAACGAGCCCCTGCTCCCGGACACCCTGGCCGCACTCGGAGCGGCCCCCGCGATCCTCGTACCGCTGCTCCTCGGCCGGGGCTACCACGTGAAGCGGGACATCCCCGAGATGGCCGCCGCCTCGCCCGCAGGCACGCGCGTGGCCGCCCCGCTGGGCCCGCACCCGCTGCTGGTGGACACCCTGCACGCGCGTCTGCTGGAGGCGGGCTGGCCCCCGGCCCGGGACGCCGTCACGCGCCGCACGGGCGCGGTCGTCCTCGCGGCGGCGGGCTCCCGCGACCCCGACTCGGCCGCCGACACCCGCCGCACGGCCCGCCTGCTCGCCGACCGCCTCGGCGTCCCCGTGATCCCGGCCTACGCCTCGGCGGCCACCCCGACGGTCGGCACCGCGGTGCGGGCACTGGCCGCACGCGGCCGCGACCGGGTGGCGGTCGCCTCCTGCTTCACCGCACCGGGGCGGTTCGCGACCCAGTGCGCCCAGGCGGCGCCGTGGATCGCCGCGGCCCCGCTGGGCGCCCACGAGTCGATGGCCCGCCTGGTCCTGCACCGCTACGACCAGGAACAGGCACGGACGGAGGCGGACCTGGCGTCGGCCTGAGGACAGGGATGGCGGAACCCGCGCCCCGACCCGGCGGACGATCAGGCGCCCCGTACCCACCGATTGTCACCACCGCCCCGTACTGTCGAGTCATGGAAGGCACCACAGGTACCGGCACCGCACCCCCCTCGGCCTACGACCCGGCGTCGGCCGAACGCTGGGCACCCGAACCGGACAAACGGCCGGGACGCACCGCCTTCCAGCGCGACCGCGCCCGCGTCCTGCACTCCGCGGCCCTGCGCCGCCTGGCCGGCAAGACCCAGGTGGTCACACCGGGGACCCTCCCCCACTCTCAACTTCGTTCGAGCGGGGGGACCCCCGTCCAGGCCTGGGACGCCAGTCCCCGCACCCGCCTGACCCACTCCCTGGAGTGCGCCCAGGTCGGCCGCGAGCTGGGCGCCGCCCTCGGCTGCGACCCCGACCTGGTCGAAGCGGCCTGCCTCTCCCACGACCTCGGCCACCCGCCTTTCGGCCACAACGGCGAACAGGCACTGAATGAGTTCGCCGACGACTGCGGCGGCTTCGAGGGCAACGCCCAGTCCCTCCGGCTGCTCACCCGCATCGAGCCCAAGCGGTTCACGCCCGAGGGCTCCGTCGGCCTCAACCTCACCCGCGCCGCCCTCGACGCCGCCACCAAGTACCCCTGGCCGCGCGGCGGCCACCCCACCGACCCGGCGTCCGTGAAGTTCGGCGTGTACGAGGACGACCGCCCGGTGTTCGACTGGGTCCGCAAGACCGCCCCCGGCACCCGGACCTGCTTCGAGGCCCAGGTCATGGACTGGTCGGACGACGTGGCCTACTCGGTGCACGACATCGAGGACGGGCTGCACGCCGGCCACATCCACCCCGACAGCCTGCACGCCGAACCCGAGCGGCAGGCGGTGTTCGAGGTCGCCGTCGGCCGGTACGTCCCGGCGGGCACCGACCCCGCCGAGCTCGCCGAGGCCCTCGACCGGCTCCAGGACCAGGCGTGGTGGCCGCACGGCTACGACGGCACCGCGGTCGCCCAGGCCCGTCTGAAGGACGCCACCAGCCAGCTCATCGGCCGGTTCTGCCTGGCCGCCGAGGGCGCCACCCGGGCCGCGTACGGCGGCGGCCGGCTCACCCGCTACGGCGCCGAACTCGTCGTGCCCCGCGAGACCCGGATGGAGTGCGCGGTGCTCAAGGCGGTCGCCGACCGGTACGTCATGCAGCGCGCCGAGCAGGAGCGGCTGCGCGCCGACCAGCGGGTGGTCGTGGCCGAGCTGGCCGAGGCGCTCACCGCCCGCGCGCCGGACGGCCTCGACCCCCAGTTCCGGGCCCTGTTCGACGAGGCGCCCGACGACCACGCGCGCAAGCGGGTGATCGTCGACCAGATCGCCTCCCTGACCGACGCCTCCGCCCGCTCGCTGCACGCGAGACTGACGGGGCATATCCAGCAGGAAAGTGCCCCCACAGTGGCCTGATCGGGGCACTCCCTCTTCCCGCAGCACGCCCGGTGCGGGACGCTCGCATGTGGCGGCACCCTTACGAGGAGGCATCAAGTGGTCGACGCGGATCAGACGTTCGTCATCGTCGGAGGCGGCCTCGCCGGCGCCAAGGCGGCCGAGACGCTCCGTGCGGAGGGCTTCACCGGCCGGGTGATACTGATCTGCGACGAGCGCGACCACCCGTACGAGCGTCCCCCGCTGTCCAAGGGCTACCTGCTCGGCAAGGAGGAGCGGGACAGCGTCTTCGTGCACGAACCCGCCTGGTACGCGCGCAACGACGTCGAGCTGCACCTCGGCCAGACCGTGGACCGGATCGACCGCGCCGCGAAGACGGTCCGTTTCGGCGACGACGGCACCCTCGTCCACTACGACAAGCTGCTGCTCGCCACCGGCGCGGAACCCCGCCGCCTCGACATCCCCGGCACCGACCTGGCGGGCGTCCACCATCTGCGCCGCCTCGCCCACGCCGAGCGGCTCAAGGGCGTCCTGGCCGCGCTCGGCCGGGACAACGGGCACCTGGTGATCGCCGGCGCCGGCTGGATCGGCCTGGAGGTCGCGGCGGCCGCCCGCGAGTACGGCGCCGAGGTCACCGTGATCCAGGCCGCGCCCACTCCGCTGCACGGCGTCCTCGGCCCCGAGCTGGGCAACGTCTTCGCGGAGCTGCACCGCGCCCACGGCGTCCGCTTCCGCTTCGGGGTGCGGCTCACCGAGATCGTCGGCCAGGACGGCGTGGTCCTCGCCGCCCGCACCGACGACGGCGAGGAGCACCCCGCCCACGCGGTGCTCGCGGCGATCGGCGCGGCCCCGCGGACCGCCCTCGCCGAGGCGGCGGGCCTGGAGCTGGCCGACCGGGCGCACGGGGGCGGGGTCGTGGTGGACGAACGGCTGCGGACGTCCGATCCGGACATCCACGCGGCCGGTGACGTCGCCTCCTTCCCGCACGCCCTGTTCGACACCCGGCTCCGCGTGGAGCACTGGGCCAACGCCCTGAACGGCGGCCCGGCCGCCGCCCGCGCGATGCTCGGCAGGGACGTCACCTACGACCGCGTGCCCTACTTCTTCACCGACCAGTACGACCTCGGCATGGAGTACAGCGGCTGGGCGCCGCCCGGGTCGTACGACCAGGTGGTCATCCGGGGTGACGCGGGCAAGCGGGAGTTCATCGCGTTCTGGGTCCGGGAGGGCCGGGTCCTGGCCGGAATGAACGTGAACGTGTGGGATGTCACAGAGACCGTCCAGAACCTCATCCGTTCCCGGGCCCGGGTGGACACCGACGCGCTCGCCGACCCCCACGTACCCCTCGACGGCCTCGCTTCCTGATCTCCGCGGCGCGGGGGAGTGTCGGTCCGGCCCCGTAGAATCGCATCGTGGCAGGACGGATCAACGACGAGGACGTGAAGGCGGTACGGGACGCGGTCCCGATCGACGCCGTGGTCTCCGAGTACCTCCAGCTGCGCAACGCCGGTGGCGGCAACCTCAAGGGTCTCTGCCCCTTCCACGACGAGAAGTCGCCGTCCTTCCAGGTCAGCCCGAGCAAGGGACTCTTCCACTGCTTCGGCTGCCAGGAGGGCGGCGACACCATCACCTTCGTCATGAAGGTGGACCACCTCTCCTTCTCGGAGGCGGTGGAGCGGCTCGCCGCCCAGGCCGGCATCACCCTGCGCTACGAGGAGGGCGGGTACAACCCCGCCCACCAGCGCGGCGAGCGCATCCGTCTGGTCGAGGCACACAAGATCGCCGCCCAGTGGTACGCGGAACAGCTCGCGGGCTCCGCCGAGGCCGAGACCGGCCGGGTCTTCCTCGCCGAGCGCGGCTTCGACCAGGCCGCCGCCGTCCACTTCGGCGTCGGCTACAGCCCCCAGGGCTGGGACCACCTCACCCGCCATCTGCGCGGCAAGGGCTTCACCGACAAGGAGCTGCTGCTCTCCGGCCTCTCCCAGGAGGGCCGGCGCGGCCCCATCGACCGGTTCCGAGGGCGTCTGATGTGGCCCATCCGGGACATCGGCGGCGAGGTCGTCGGCTTCGGCGCCCGCAAGCTGTACGAGGCGGACAACGGGCCGAAGTACCTGAACACGCCCGATACGGCGATCTACAAGAAGTCCCAAGTCCTGTACGGCATCGACCTGGCCAAGCAGCACATCGCCAAGACCAGCAGGGCCGTCGTCGTCGAGGGCTACACCGACGTCATGGCCTGCCACCTGGCCGGGGTCACCACGGCCATCGCCACCTGCGGCACGGCCTTCGGCGGCGACCACATCAAGATCCTCCGCCGGCTCCTCATGGACAACGGCTCCGCCCGGGTGATCTTCACCTTCGACGGTGACGCGGCCGGCCAGAAGGCGGCCCTGCGCGCCTTCGAGGACGACCAGAAGTTCGCCGCCGAGACCTACATCGCCATCGCCCCCGACGGCATGGACCCCTGCGAGCTGCGCCTGGCCAAGGGCGACGAGGCGGTCGCCGACCTGGCCGAACCGCGCACCCCGCTCTTCGAGTTCGCACTGCGCCAGATCGTCGCCCGCTACGACCTGGACACCCCGGCCGGCCGGGCCGCCGCCCTGGACGAGGCCGCCCCCATCGTCGCCCGCATCAAGAACAGCGGCGCCCAGCACGAGGTCGCCGTCGAGCTGGCCGGGATGCTCGGCATCCTCGACACCCAGTTCGTGGTCAAGCGGGTCGCCCAGCTCGCCCGCTGGGCCCGTGAGCGCGGCAAGGGCGGCCCTCAGCAGCAGCCCCGCGGCCCGCGGCAGCAGTGGGAGACCGGACCGCACCCCGCGGCCCCGACCGGCCCCGCCCTCACCCTGCGCAACCCCGTCTACGCCGCCGAGCGCGAACTGCTCAAACTCGCCCTCCAGCGCCCCGATCTGGTCTCCCCGGCCTTCGACGCGTACGGCGTGGACGAGTTCACCGCCCCGCCCTACGCCGCCGTACGCCAGACCATCGCGGAGGCGGGCGGCTCCGAGTACGGCGTCGAGGACGGGCAGGAGTACCTGGTCCGCGTCCGGGACGCCGCGCCCGACGACACCGCCCGCGCGATGGTCACCGAACTCGCCGTCGAGCCGATCCTGCGCCGCACGGTCGACGAGACGTACGCGGGCACGGTGCTGGTGCAGATCCGCCGCCGCGCCGTGGAGCGCCGCATCCGCGACATCCAGTCCCAGCTGACCCGCCTGTCCAGCGGCGGCGACCCGGCCCAACTGGCCGCCGTGCAGAACGAGATGTGGGTCCTCCAGCAGTACGACCAGGCCCTGCGCGAACGGGGCGCCTCGGCCCTGTGAGGGCCCGGCCCCCGGCCGCTCCACGAGCCGCGGCGGGCCGCAGTTGCCGGTCGCATAGTCCGGCGGGACGGGTAACCGCCGAGTCACGGACCGGACGCAAAAAGTCACCGCACGACCCTCGTGGCAGCGATGTGTCTTACCCCACACTGGGTGCGGTGCCCGAGCCCCCGGTGCCTGCCCCAGGAGCGCATGCCGTCGACTCTCCGCTCCCGAAGCACCGCTGCCGCAACCCTCCGAGCAGCGATCATCCTGGAGGTCGCCCCCCGTGCAGACCCAGACCCTCACCCAGACCGACAGCAGCGCCGGCGCCACGGCCGACGGGCCCGGCGCGGAGTCCGGAGTCCTCGTGGCCGTCCCCCCGCAGAGCCGCGCCACCGGCCACCCCGAGGCGAGCCAGGAGCAGACCGGTGAGCCGGCGGAGCCACCCGCCGAGGCGCTGACGGAGGAGCCGGAGGAGGCCGCCGAGCCCGCGGCGCCCGCGGCCGCCGGACGGACCGAGACCGGCGGCCCGTCCGCGGACCTGTTCCGCCAGTACCTGCGCGAGATCGGCCGCATCCCGCTGCTCACCGCCGCCGAGGAGGTCGACCTCGCCCGCAAGGTGGAGGCCGGGCTGTTCGCCGAGGAGAAGCTGAGCAGCACGCCCGACCTGGACAGCCGGCTCGCGCACGACCTGGACCGGCTGGTCGTCATGGGCCGGATGGCCAAGCGCCGGCTGATCGAGGCCAACCTGCGGCTCGTGGTGTCGGTGGCGAAACGGTACGTCGGCCGCGGCCTGACCATGCTCGACCTGGTGCAGGAGGGCAACCTCGGGCTCATCCGGGCCGTGGAGAAGTTCGACTACGCCCGCGGCTACAAGTTCTCCACCTACGCCACCTGGTGGATCCGGCAGGCCATGTCCCGTGCCCTGGCCGACCAGGCCCGCACCATCCGGGTGCCCGTGCACGTGGTGGAACTGATCAACCGGGTCGTCCGCGTCCAGCGCCGCCTGCTGCAGGAACGCGGCTACGAGCCCGCCCCCGAAGAGGTCGCCGGCCAGCTCGACCTGCCGCCCGAGCGGGTTCGCGAGGTGCTGCGGCTCGCCCAGGAACCGGTGTCCCTGCACGCTCCGGTCGGCGAGGAGGACGAGGTGGCCCTCGGCGACCTCATCGAGGACGGCGACGCCACCAGCCCCGTGGAGTCGGCCGCCTTCCTGCTGCTCCGGGAGCATCTGGAGGCCGTGCTCTCCACCCTCGGCGAGCGCGAACGGAAGGTCGTCCAGCTCCGCTACGGCCTCGCCGACGGCCGCCCCCGCACCCTGGAGGAGATCGGGCGCCTGTTTGGCGTGACCAGGGAGCGGATACGGCAGATCGAGTCCAAGACCCTCAACAAGCTCCGCGACCACACGTTCGCGGACCAGTTGCGGGGCTACCTCGACTGACCGGGGCCGCCCACGGTGTGAGCGGCCCCCGCCGCGGATCAGTCCACCTCGGCCACGGCCTGGGCGAACTGCGCCTTGTACAGCCGGGCGTACGCGCCGTCGGCCGCCAACAGCTCGGTGTGCGCGCCCTGTTCGACGATGGAACCGTTCTCCATCACCAGGATGGTGTCGGCGTCCCGGATCGTCGACAGCCGGTGCGCGATGACGAACGACGTCCGCCCGTGCGCGAGTTTGGCCATCGCCTTCTGGATCAGCACCTCGGTACGGGTGTCCACGGAACTCGTGGCCTCGTCCAGCACCAGGATCACCGGGTCGGACAGGAACGCCCGCGCGATGGTGATGAGCTGCTTCTCACCGGCGCTGACCCCGGAGCCCTCGTCGTCGATCACGGTGTCGTAGCCGTCGGGCAGGGTACGGATGAACCGGTCCGCGTGGGCCGCCCGGGCCGCCTCCTCGATCTCGCCCCGGGTGACGCCCGCCCGGCGGCCGCCGCCACCCTGATCGGGTGCGCTTCGCGCACCCCCTTCCACTCCGGCGCCGTAGGCGATGTTCTCCGCGATGGTGCCGCCGAACAGCCAGGTGTCCTGGAGCACCATGCCGATCCCGGACCGCAGTTCGTCCCGGGACATCCGCCGCACGTCCACCCCGTCCAGCGTGATGCGCCCGCCGGACACGTCGTAGAACCGCATCAGCAGGTTGACCAGCGTGGTCTTGCCCGCACCGGTCGGGCCGACGATCGCCACCGTCTGCCCGGGCTCCACCGTCAGCGACAGGTCCTCGATCAGCGGCTTCTCCGGGTCGTAGCGGAACGACACGTGCTCCAGGCACACCCGTCCGCGCAGTTCCTCGGGCCGCACGCCCGGCACCGGGTCCGCCTCCTGCTCCTCCGCGTCCAGGAGTTCGAAGACCCGCTCCGCCGAGGCGACACCCGACTGCACCAGGTTCGCCATCGACGCGACCTGCGTCAGCGGCATCGAGAACTGCCGCGAGTACTGGATGAAGGCCTGCACGTCACCGATGGACAGCGCGCCCGACGCGACCCGGAGGCCACCGACGACCGCCACCAGCACATAGTTCAGGTTCGACACGAACATCATCAGCGGCTGCATGACACCGCTGTTGAACTGCGCCCGGAACGCGGCCTCGTACAGCGCCTCGTTCTGCTCGGCGAACTGCTGCGCCGACTCCTCCTGGCGGCCGAACACCTTCACCAGGGTGTGCCCGGTGTACATCTCCTCGACGTGGGCGTTCAGTTTGCCGGTGGTGCGCCACTGCTGCACGAAGTGCGGCTGCGACCGCTTGCCGACCCGGGTGGCGACCACGAACGACAGGGGCACGGTCACCAGCGCGACCAGCGCCAGCAGCCAGGAGACGTAGAACATCATCACCAGCACGCCGATGATGGTCAGCACCGCGTTGATGAGCTGGCCCATCGACTGCTGCAGCGTCTGCCCGATGTTGTCGATGTCGTTGGTGGCGCGGGAGAGCACCTCACCGCGCTGGCGCTTGTCGAAGTACGACAGCGGCAGCCGCGACAGCTTCGTCTGCACGGACTCGCGCAGCCGGTACATGGTGCGGTTGACCGCCCGGTTGACCAGCCGGGTGGCGACCGCCATCAGCAGCCCGGCGACCAGGAAGGTGCCGAGCGCGAGCAGCAGCACGTGCCCGACGGCATCGAAGTCGATGCCCTGGCCGGGGGTGAAGTCGGTGCCCTTGAGCATGTCCGCGATCTGGCCCTGGCCGCGCTCGCGCATCGACTGGAGCACCTGCTCCTTGGTGGCCCCGGCCGGCATCCGCCGGCCCACGATGCCGGCGAAGACCAGGTCGGTGGCCCGGCCGAGGATCTTCGGGCCGAGCACGCTCAGGGTCACACTGACGACCACGCACAGCAGCAGGGCGCAGATGGTGACCCGTTCGGGCCTGAACTGGGCGACCAGCCGTTTGCCCGAACCCTTGAAGTCCATCGAACGCTGGTCGGGGCCGCCAGCCATCATGCGTCCCATGGGCCCGGCCATCAGGCGGCCTCCGCTTCCGTCAGCTGGGAGAGCACGATCTCCCGGTAGGTCTCGTTGGCAGCCATCAGCTCGTGGTGCCGGCCGGTGCCGACCACCCGGCCCTCGTCCAGCACGATGATCCGGTCCGCGTCCCGGATGGTGGCCACCCGCTGGGCCACGATGACGACGGTCGCCTCGGCGGTCTCGCGGCCGAGCGCGGAGCGCAGCGCCGCGTCGGTGGCGTAGTCCAGCGCGGAGAAGGAGTCGTCGAAGAGGTAGATCTCCGGGCGCTGCACCAGCGTGCGGGCGATGGCGAGCCGCTGCCGCTGACCGCCCGAGACATTGGTGCCGCCCTGCGCGATCGGCGCGTCGAGCCCGCCCTCCAGCCGGCTCACGAAGTCCTTGGCCTGCGCCACCTCCAGCGCGTGCCACAGCTCCTCGTCGGTGGCCCCCGGATTGCCGTAGCGCAGGTTGGTCGCGACCGTTCCGGCGAACAGGTACGGCTTCTGCGGCACGAGACCGACGGTGGCGGCGAGCAGCTCGGGGTCGACGTCGCGGACGTCCACTCCGTCCACGAGCACCTCGCCCTCGGTGGCGTCGAACAGCCGCGGGACCAGGCCGAGCAGCGTCGACTTCCCGCTGCCGGTCGAGCCGATCACGGCGGTCGTCTCGCCCGGCCGGGCCACCACGTCGATGGACTTCAGCACCGGCTCCTCGGCACCCGGATAGCGGAAGCCCGCGCCCCGGATCTCCAGGTGCCCGTGCCGGCGCAGCTCGGTCACCGGGGCGACCGGCGGCACCACGCTCGAGTCGGTCCCCAGGATCTCCTGGACGCGCTCGGCGCACACCTCGGCGCGCGGCACCATCATGAACATGAAGGTGGCCATCATCACGGACATGACGATCTGCATCAGATAGGCGAGGAACGCGGTCAGGTCGCCGATCGCCATCCCGCCGCTGTCGATGCGGTGGGCGCCGAACCAGACCACCGCGATGGACGACACGTTCACCACCGTCATGACGATCGGGAACATGAGGGCGAGCATCCGGCCGGTGGCCATCTGCATCTCGGTCAGATCCCCGTTGGCCCTCGCGAACCGGCCCTGCTCGTACTCGTCCCGGACGAAGGCGCGGATCACCCGGTTGCCGGTGATCTGCTCGCGCAGCACCCGGTTCACCGTGTCCAGGCGCGTCTGCATGGACCGGAACAGCGGCCGCAGCCGGCGCACGATCAGCGTCACGCAGATGCCGAGCACCGGCACGACGGCGACGAGCACCGCGGACAGCGGGACGTCGAGACCGAGCGCCAGCACGATCCCGCCGACACACATGATGGGCGCCGACACCATCAGGGTGAACGACATCAGGACCAGCATCTGGACCTGCTGGACGTCGTTCGTCGTACGGGTGATGAGCGAGGGCGCCCCGAAGTGACCCACCTCACGTGCGGAGAACGACTGGACCCGGTCGAAGACCGCGCCACGCACGTCCCGGCCGAGCGCGGAGGCGGTCCGGGCGCCGAAGTACACCGCGCCGATGTTGCACACGACCTGCACCAGCGAGATGCCGATCATCAGGGCGCCGAAGGACAGGATGTGGTCCGTGTCACCCTTCACGACACCGTTGTCGATGATGTCGGCGTTGAGCGTGGGCAGGTAGAGGGTGGCGCAGGTCTGCAGGAACTGCAGCAGCACCAGGAACACTATGGGTTTTTTATAGGGCCTGAGATAGGTCCGCAGAAGTCGTATGAGCACGCTACGTCTCTCGGAGTCGGCGACAGGGGCTGGTCGATGTGCCCTTCGCCCCTATCGTCGGGCACTCCACCCGTGTTACCTCAACCGATTAAGCCATCGGCGTGCTCGGCGCGCCCGGAGGTCCGGGCCGTCACGGGCGGAACGCCCCGGGGTGGGTCTGCTCCCGCACCGACACGAACTGCTGCCGCACCGCCTGGCCCACGGCCAGCTCATCACCCGGCTCCAGCACCTGCGCGGCCGCGCCGTGCCAGGCCGGCGGGGTGCGCGGATCGAGCGCCCCCTGGGACACGCCGAGCGCCCAGGCGGCCTGCCGGGCCGCGCCGATCGCCGCGTAGTCGGCGGGCTGCGGTACGACGACCTGCGCGCCGAACAGCGACGGCGCCGCGGCCTGTACGGCGGGCAGCTCGGCGGCCGCGCCGAGCAGGAAGACCCGCCGCACCTCGACACCCCGCCCGCGCAGCACGTCCAGCGCGTCGGCGAGTCCGCACAGCATGCCCTCGAAGGAGGCCCGCGCCAGATGCTCGGGTTTCATCGACTCGCGGCGCAGACCGGCCAGCGTGCCCGCGGTGTGCGGAAGCAGCGGTGTCCGCTCGCCCTCCAGATACGGCAGCAGCACCAGCCCGTGCGCCCCCGGCGTCGACTTCATCGCCAGGTCGGACAGGCTCTCCAGATCGGGCAGACCGAGCAGTTCGGCGGTGCCGCGCAGGGTGCGCACCGCGTTCAGGGTGGTCACGACCGGCAGGTGCATGCCGGTGGCGTCGGCCAGGGAGGTGATCATCCCGGACTGGTCGGTGAGCGCCTCCCGGTGCACGGCCATCACGGACCCGGACGCCCCGAGGGAGACGACCGCGTCCCCGAGCCCGATCCCGAGACCGAAGGCCGCGGCCATGGTCTCCCCGGTCCCGGCGGAGATCAGCAGTCCCTCCGGGGTGGTGCCGGCCGCGTCCGACGGGCCGATCACCTCGGGCAGCATCACCTGATGGCCCAGCGCCAGCTCGACCAGGTCGGGCCGGTAGCCGCCGGTGGCCGCGGACCAGTACCCGGTGCCGGAGGCCCCGCCCCGGTCGGTGGTCCGCCGTACCGGACGCCCGAGAAGCTGCCAGACCAGCCAGTCGTGGGCCTGCAGCAGCACGGCGGTGCGCTGCGCGTTCTCGGGTTCGTTCTTGGCGAGCCAGCGCAGCTTGGTCACCGGCTGCGCGGCCTGCGGCACCGACCCCACCGCCTGGGCCCAGGCCTCCCGGCCGCCCAGCGCGTCGACCAGGTCGGCCGCCGCGACCTGCGCCCGCTTGTCCCCGCCGACCATCGCGGGCCGCACGGTGTTGCCCTGGGCGTCCAGCGGTACCAGCGCGTTCTGCTGGGTCGAGACCCCGATGGCCTGCACACCCTCCAGCAGCCCGCCCCCCGCGGCCTCGCCCAGGGACAGCAGCCAGGCCTGCGGGTCCACGTCACTGGGGCGGCCGCCGCCGTCCGGCGTTTCGACCGGGTGCGGGGCATACCCCTGCCTCAGCACGGCTCCGGTGTCCGTGTCGCAGACCACGATGCGCGTGAAATCGGGTGAGCTGTCCAAGCCGGCGACTATCCCCATGGCGAAAATTCTGCCGCATCGCGGCGCTTGCTTCTGCCCTGGGAGGAGTGGTGCCGCGAGAGCGTTACGTGTTGCTCGTGCCCCAGTCGTCCTCGGGGGCGCCGTTCACGTTGCGTTCGCGCAGGGAGCGCACACGCTGGGCCACCGACGCGGGGACCCGGTCGCCCACCTTGTCGCTGACCGTGTGGAAGGCCTTGCCCGCGTACTGGCGGCCCTGCTGGGCGGCCGTCTCCGCGGTGTTCCGCACGGCGGGGTTCTCCGCGAGCCGGCGAGCCGATTTCTTCAGCTGCTCGTAGCGCTCGCGTCCGGCCCTCGTGCCCAGCACGTAACCGAGGGCCACTCCGGCGAGGAACGTAAGCCGGTAGCGCATGGCTGCCACCCTTCCCTTTGTCCTGAGGTCTCTGGTGCGGCGACGGCGCCGGGGAGAACCGATTGGCGGAGCACCCCCCTGCTTGCGCTAATGTATGTGTCGCAGCGAGCGCGCGCCCCCTGGCGAATACCCAGGTAGGTGCGTTCGATGCAACGAGGCGATCCTCCGTAGCTCAATTGGCAGAGCAGCCGGCTGTTAACCGGCAGGTTACTGGTTCGAGTCCAGTCGGGGGAGCTTCGGTCCTCCGTAGCTCAATTGGCAGAGCAGCCGGCTGTTAACCGGCAGGTTACTGGTTCGAGTCCAGTCGGGGGAGCGCGTTGAACGAGGACCCTCCGGGGTCCTTTTTCATGTCCCTGGGAACCGCCGCCGACCTGGTGAAGTCCTCAAGGTCAGGAAGCAGCGCGGAAGCCGACCATCCGAAGCAGGAGATCGTATGAGCGGCTATGCTGCGGCAGACGGCGCGCACACATGTACGCGACACGCCGCTATGGGGCGGTAGCTCAGCCGGTTAGAGCAGCGGACTCATAATCCGTCGGCCGTGGGTTCGAGTCCCACCCGCCCCACTCAGTACTACTCCCGCAGAAACGTCTCACCATCCGGCGCCCGGCCGAGGACGTCGATGATCCCCGCCATGAGCGCCGTCCCGCCGGACGGCGCCGGCCGGACGAATCCTTCGGGTTCGTCAAGCGGTTCGGCCAACAACCCTCGAACGGTCATGACTTGCCGTGATTTTGGCTTGGACATGCCCTGTGCTGGGCACGGACCTCCTACCGGGAGCCGCCGCGGGGCGGCGCCGGCAGAAGGAGGGCGTCATGGACCGTCGTATCCGAGTACGTGTCATTCGTCGGCCCGCCGCCCCGCGCGAGCAGGAGATCGACCGCAGGACGCCCTCCGGGCGCATCCTCCCGTACTGACCGCCGCGCCTCGCCGTCACCGGTCGGAGTGGGCCGGCGGCACATGGCGGGCCACCGCCGCGCGCAGCGCGGCACGCACGGCCTCGGGCGGCGCGGGACCCCCGGGCGCCGTGCTCGCGGTGAGCGCGCCCGCCACCTCGCGCAGCTTGGTGTTGGTGCGCTGGGAGGCCTCCCGCAGGATGTCCCAGGCCTGTTCGGGGGTACAGGAGTGAGCGGCCATCAGGATGCCGCGCGCCTGGTCGATCACCGGACGGGAGTCGATCGCGTGCCGCAACTGCGCAATCTCGGCCCGCAGCAGCCGCAGTTGCTCGGCCCGCTCCCGGGCCACCGCGGAGGCGCTGCGGGCGGGCGAGCCGGCGAACGGCGCGGCCGGCAGCGGGTCCGTGCCGTCCAGGCCCACCAGTTCCAGCACCCGGCGCGGCTGGCCCTGCCAGCCCGTGAGCGCGACCGGCACGCCGCGTCGGCGCCCGTACTCGCCCAGCACGTCCAGGAACCGCAGACCCGAGGTGTCCATGAAGGACACGCCCCGCATGTCCACTTCGACCCGGCCGATGTCCGCGGGGAGGACGGCCAGGGCTCTCGCCATCGTGTCCGCGCAGCCGTGCACCAGTTCCCCGCGCGCCCGGAGCAAAGCCCGGTCACGTACGGTCCGACCCTCGACGACCAGTGCGTCCAGCCGCCCCGTCTGCGGGTCTTGTGCCGCTGAGGTCATGTCTCCGCCCTGCATCGGTCCTCTTGGCTCGCCCCTCACCTGCCCTCACCTCCCGGCACCTACACCCCCGGGCGCCGGCACCGGGGCGCATACTGGACCCCCGGTTCCCAGTGCCGCGAGGAGGCGTCGTGAGCGTGCCGGACCCGGCGTGGCCCCCGACGGCCGCCACCGCCCCGCGGGCCGCGGCGTGCCGCCCGGACGTGCCGCCGCGGTGACCACGGCCCCCGGACCCTTCGCGCACCCCGCCCTCTTCTACGCGGACAGCGAGCAGTACCTCGCCGGCACCGTACCGTTCGTGCGCGCCGCCCTGGCCGCCGGAGAGCCGGTCGCGGTCGCCGTGCCCGGGGAGAACCTGCGACTGATCCGGGACGCGCTGGGCGCCGACGCCGACGCCGTGCGATGCCTGGACATGCGGGAGGCCGGACGCAACCCCGGCCGGATCATCCCCGGCGTGCTGCACGCCTTCGCCGACGGCCGGCCGCCCGGCCGGCCCGTGCGCATCGTCGGCGAGCCGGTGCGCACGGGCCGCGGCGCCGCCGAGTACCCCGCCTGCGCCCAGCACGAGGCGCTCATCAACGCGGCGTTCCGGGGCCGCGAGGTCACCATCCTGTGCCCCTACGACACCGCACGCCTGGACGAGCGGGCGCTCGCCGACGCCCATGCCACCCACCCCGTCGTCATTCCGCCCGGCGCCACGGAACCCCGTCCCAGCGAGGCCTACGACCCCGACGGCGTCGTCGCCCGCTACAACCAGCCGCTGCCGCTCACACCGGTCCCCGGGCCCGCCGTACTCGCCCTCACCTACGGCAGCGGCTCCCTCGCCAGGGCCCGGCACCTCGTCACCGATCACGGCCGCCGGCTCGGCCTGACCGGCCTGCGGCTCGAGGACCTCTCCCTGATCACCGCCGAGCTGACCACCAACAGCGTGGTCCACGGCGGCGGCACGGGCGCGCTCACGGTGTGGGCCGAGGGCGGCCACGTGCTGCTGGAGGTACGGGACCGGGGCCGCCTGACCGACCCGCTGGCCGGCCGCCGCCCCGCCGCCGGCGGCCGGAGCGGCGGCCGCGGACTGCTTCTGGTCAACCTGCTGTCCGACCTGGTCCGGACGCACACGGCGGAGTCCGGCACGACGATCCGCAGTTACCTCTCCCGGTAGGGAGCCCGCTCAGGCGGCGCGCGGGTTCAGGACGAGGGGTTCGACGGTGCCCTCCAGCATGGCCCCGAGGCCCTGGACCGCGCACAGCTCCGGCCGTTCCGCGATGTGCACGGGAATGCCGGTCGCCTGACGCAGCATCTGGTCCAGGCCGGGCAGCAGGGCGGAGCCGCCGACCATCACGAGCCCGCTGTCGGCGAGATCGGCCACCAGGTCGGGCGGGCACTCGCGCAGCACCTTGCCGATGCCGTCCAGGACCGATGTCAACGGGGTCTGGATGGCGTTGCGGACGGCCGCCGTCTTGACCCGCACACTGCGGGCGAGTCCGGTGACCACGTCCCGCCCGTGGATCTCCGTCAGAGCCGGCCCGTCCACGGCGAGCCCGCTGCCGGACAGGGCGAGCTGCAGCGGCCGTACCGCCTGGCTGGGCAGCAGCAGCCGGTGCTCCAGCCGCAGGTGCTGCACGATCGCGTTGTCGACGGCCTCACCGCCGACCGGGATCCGTTCGGCGGTGACGAGCGAGCCGAGGGAGAGCACGGCGACCTGTGTGGCCGCCGCCCCGCACACCATGATCATCGTTGCCTCGGGCTGCTCCACCGGCAGTCCGCACCCCACCGCGGCGGCGATCAGCGTGTCCACCAGCTCGACCCGGCGCGCCCCCAGCCCGACCAGCGTCTCGATCGTCGCCCGCTGGGCGAGCGGGTCCGCGTCGTGCGGGGTGCAGGCCGCCGCCCGCAGCCGGGGCTTGCGGCGCAGGGCACGGCGCACCTTCTCGCCGAGCAGTTGCCGCAGCATGCGCTGCGCCATCTCGATGTCGACCACCGTGCCGCCGGAGACGGGCCGCACGACCTTGATGTAGGCCGGCGTCCGCCCCGTCATCTTCTCCGCGAAGTCGCCCACCGCGATCAGCGCGCCCGTCCGGGTGTTCACGGCCGCGACCGATGGCTGATCGACGACGATACCGGCACCCTTCACATACACCCGGGTTCGGGCCGCGCCCAGGTCGACGGCGAAGTGACAGCGACGCAACTGCTCCAGGCTGACGGTCACGGCGGATCCTCCCGAGTGCGCAGGGCCTTGGAGGCCGGACGGTGGCTTCCTCCACATCCTCCGGGGGACGCCGACGGCGCGCCTGCGGGAGGGGGCCGGGCGGGGCGCCGCTGAATGGGGGGTCCGGCGCCGGACCGCGGCTCAGAGGGTCCGCGCGGCGCGCAGCAGGGGGAGGAGTTCCACGGAGACCAGGAGGGAGGGCGCGAACACGTCCAGGGGCACGGAGTCGACGTACACGAAGGTGATGCCCGCGCTCTCCGCGGCGTCCCGTTCGAAGTCGCTGGAGCCGATCATCAGGCAGTCGCGCGGGTCGGCGCCGAGCCGCCGGGCGGCCTCCAGCGGCGCCCGGGGGTCGGGCATGAGCGCACTGTCCGGCCCGCGGCGCCCGTGGACCCCGCCGGGCAGGCAGTCCATGAGCCCGCGCCGCCGCAGGTACGTCACCACGGCGTCCGTGGCGCAGTCGGTCACGACCGCGAGCGGCATTCCCTTGGCGGCCAGGGTGCGCACCAGCAGATCGGCGTCCGCGACGGGCGTCGCCCGGTGTGCGGCCGTCCGCTCCCGGGCCGCCAGTTCGCCCTCCATCGCGCCGCTCACCGAACCCGGCGCGGCCGGGCGGAGCAGGTCGAGCGGGTCCTCGGACCTGCCGGCCGATCCGGGCAGGTACCGGTGCACGAGGTCGCCCGCGTCCGTGCCGAGCCGGGCCAACGTGCCGTCGAAGCAAAGGAGCACGGCCCGGGCCGCGCGCAGCGCGCCGGCCAGCCGCCGCTCGCCCGGCATCGGCGGCGGGGCCGTGCGCGGCGCGGCGACCGGTGTCAGGGAGACCGTCCAGCGGGCTGTGTGCCCGGCCGGTGACAGGCCGTGGAGCCGTTCGTGGAACGCGGCCCGGGCCTGGTGCGCGTAGTCGGCCGGGTAGGTGAGCGAGATGTCGCGCAGGCAGTCGCGCAGGTGCCCGGCGATGAGGTCGGAGGCGTTCCGCCCCGCGCCGGGCCGGACGGCCGTGACCGGGTCGGTGATCCGCCAGACCACCTCTCCCACGGCCTCGAACACCGGGGCCCCGTCGATGGGCGGCCCGGGCTCCCGCACCGGCGTGCGGCGTTCGGTGAGGTCCACCTCGTAGTAGAACGTCGCCGTGTCGTCCCGGACGAGGGTGAGCCCCGAGCCGGGCGTCACGTACACCACGCTCCGGGTACGGCCCACCGGCTCGGGCAGCGGCAGCCCCGAGGGCAACGGGAACGGGCCGTGGACCGGGCTGACCGTCTCGGGCCGCGGGGTGTGCGCGAGGACGCACCAGCCGTCGTCGGCGCCCCCCGGCGTCAGGGCCCGCGGGGCGGGGCCGTTGTACCCGCCGGCCAGCAGTTCCCGGTACAGCGAGGGGGAGAGGACGGCGATGCCCTGTGCCCCGTTCGCCACGAGGACGTCGTCGGCGAGGCCCTCCGGAGGAGGCCATTCCTCCTCGATGTCACCGGCCAGGAAGATCACCCGCCAGTGCGGCCCACCGGTCTCCGCGACCCGGTCCGCGAACTCGCGCAGGGTGACGCCGAGCAGGGGAAGCACCGGTGTCCCGGAACCCAGCAGCACGGCGTATCCCTCGTCGAGGGCACGCATCTCGTAATGGCCCGGATCGAGCCGGCCGGCCACCAGCAGCCGGGTGACCGCCCGCCCCAGCGCCGCCAGGCCGTCCGGGTCGCGCGGCCCGTCGGCGTACTCGAAGAGGACCTCGACCCGGAACGGCGGCGACGTGGCGGTGGCCGGCTCCCCGGTGAACAGGCTCTCCGGCACCTCGTTCTGCGGCAGTGGCGCCTCGCGTGGCGAGTCGTCAGGGCCGTGGAGCACGGAGGGCAGATCGTCCTCGGTGGGGAACGGGCCCTCCTCCCCGAAGTCGTTCGGGTACGGGTCGGTCGTCGCCGGGTCGGTCGCCGCCGGACGCGGGCCGCCGGGGTCCCTGGAGTCGGCGTGGTCGCGGCGCAGCTCGTGGCCGAGGGCCAGCAGCTCGGGGCTGACGCCCCCGGTCAGCTCGTACTCCTGGAACACCTCCAGCGCCTCTTCGAGCCGGCCCAGCTCGCGCAGCGCGATCAGCAGCAGACGGCGGTAGTCCTCACGGGCCGGGTAGGAGTGCAGGAGGGCGGTGAGATCCCTGGCCGCGCGGTCGTACTCGCCCAGCTCCAGGTCGAGTTCGGCACGCTTGCGGCACAGGGTGTGCCGGAGCTGGACCAGGCGGGGGCGGGCGGCGCGGGCCGCGGGGCCGGGGACACCGGCGAGGGGTTCGTCGCCGTACCAGAGCGACAGCGCCCTCTCCAGGTGATCGCGGGCCCGGACCAGCTCCCCTTCGGCGGCCAGTTTCACCGCCGCGCTGTGCAGCTCCACGCAGTCCCTGAGGTCCACCGAGTCCGAGCTGGTGTGCAGGGCGTAGCCGTCGGGGAACCTGGCCAGCGCACCGGGGCCCACGGTGGCGGCCACCTGGGCGGCCAAGCGGTCCGGGTCCGGCACGCGACGCGACGGCTCCCCGGGCGCCCACAGCCCGGTCCACAACTCCTGCTGGGTCACCTTGCGGCCGTCCCTCAGCAACAGCATGGCCAGCATCGCCCGGCCGGTGGTGCCGAGCGGCTGTTCCGCGCCCCGGAGCTCGACCGCCACCGGGCCGAGCAGGCGGTAGCGTCGCCGGTCGTACGAACTCCGGGCCCTGGTCCGCGGTTCCGTGCTGTCGAGCAGCAGCCTGCCCTGCTCCTGTTCGGTGGGCGAGGACGACATCAGCAGGGTGAGGGCGTGCGCGTAGTGCGCCCGCAGCGGCACCGGGAGGTGGCGCATCCGCTCGGCGGTGAAGGGCTGCGTCACGCGGGCGGTGCCGACGGCCAGGAGCAGCATCAGCTCGGCCAGCGCGCGCAGATCGGCGGTCCGTCCCTGCTGCCCGTCGAACCGTCCGGGTTCGAAGAGGCTCAGCTTGACCCGCCCGTCCGGCAGCAGCACCACCCGGGACATGCCGAGTCCGCCGTGCGTGACGCCGGCCGCGTGGACGGCGCCCAGCGCACGTGCCAGCTGGGCCCCGACCGAAACGGCCAGGGGTGCCGGAAGCCGGTAACCGCTCGGCGCCGCCGCCGCGTTGAGCGGAATCCCGTCCAGGTACTCCATCACGACGAACGGGGTGTCGTCCGCGACGCCGGCGTCGTGGACGGTCACGACGTTGGGATGCCGCAGCTCCTTCAGGTGGTTCGCGGCCCTCACGAACGCCTCCCGTCGCGGGGCGTCCGTGACCGCGCCGTGCAGCCGCACGGCGACCGTCCGGTGCGCCGCGCGATCCTCCGCACGCCACACCGTCCCGGTCGGCGTCAGCCGCTCCAGCAGCCGGTAGCGGCCGCTGACCAGCTCCGCCGGCATGGCCCGGCCACCGGTCAGCTGCCGCGCCCGCTCCGGCCGTACCGTGGCGAACGCCGGCCCGTCCGCCGGGGCCGGCTCCGCGCCGCCGGCCGCCGGGGTCACCGCCCGGAACTCACCGGGCGCCGATCCGGCCCGCTCCTCGATCAGGGCGCCGGCCCGGGCGAGCAGCCCGGCCGTATCGGCGCGGGACGAGCGCGGGAGGGAGCGCAGCAGCAGGTCCCGGACGCCAGGCCGGAAGGCGTACGAGCCGGGCGGGCCCGGGACGGTGGCGAGCAGGCCGCTGAGGATCACCTCGGCCAGGTGCTGTGGGCGTGGGTCCGGCTCGACCGCGCGCTGGACCAGACGCATGACCGGCAGGTCGGGGCGGCCCAGGGCGAGATGCCCGGCCAGACGGAAGGCCTCCCGGGACGAGACCGCGCGAAAGCGCAGGACCAGTTCCTCGGGGGACAGCCGGGCGAGGTCGGTGCGGGCCGCCGGGTCCGGCGGGCGGCCCAGCGGTGCGGCCGAGCCGGGGAACGCGCGGCCGCCCGGCGACGCCACCAGCCCCGCCCAGCTCCCCAGCCAGCCGGGGTCCGGCTCCAGCACCGGCAGCGGGACGGCCCCGTGTCCGGCGTACGGCGCCGGGTCCGCGTCGTACGGCGTGAAGGCCAGCGTCGCCGTGGGCGCGACCGGGCCCGGGGCCGTCAGCAGACCGGGCTCGGCGGGCAGGGCGGTGTCGCGCCACAGGTGCTCGGGCAGGGGCTGGACCACGGCCACGGGCAGCCGGTGCGACCAGAGGCGCAGCGTCGCGGCCCAGCGGTCCCCGGCCGGGCCCGGCCGCCACTGCGGGCCCATGCAGTCGCTGATGATCAGGACCACCGTACGGCCGTCGGCGGAGGCGTGTCCGCCGTGCACCGTGCCGTCGGGCTCCAGCCGGGCCGGGGTCACCGCGCGGAAGACGCCGCACTGGGCCAGCGCGGTGTGCAGTTCGCGGACCAGGGGCCGCCAGACCGGCATGGTGGGCCCGGTGTCGTGCACCAGGTTCAGGCGCAGCCGGCGCTCACGGGCGGGGCGCAGTACCGGCAGCCACCACTCCGGGGCCGCGCCGAGGCGGGCGATGCGGTCGGCGGTCGCCCGCTCGTCCAGCCGGTGCCCGGTCGGGGCGTCGGTGAGGAGCTTGAGCGGGCGCAGAGCTCGCTGGAGCTTCAGGGGATGGCGGAGCATCGGGGGCGCGGGCGTCCGGAGCGCGGTGTACGGGCGGCCGGTGCCGGCGCCGTGGGCGGGCAGGTGGAGGGGGACGCGGGGCTGCCGGGGGAGCGCGGGCGGTGTCGCGGGCACGGGGTGCGGAACCGGGTGCCCCTCGACCGGGGCCGGTGCCGGGGGTTCCGGCCGCGACGGCCGGGGCGGTGCCTTCCCCGGTACGTCTCCGGCGTCCCGCTCCGGCCGCGTGGCCGGGTCCGCGGGCTCCTGCGCCGCGGGCTCCAGTTGCCGTGCCAGCCACAGCAGTTCCGCGAGCTCCAGAGGGGTGGGGCGGGCTCCGCCCGCCGCCTCGGCCAGGACGCCGGCCAGGCGGGCGAGCGGGTCCGCGGGACCGGGAACGTCAGAAGCCATCGGGGCGGTGGGCCTCACCGAGGTAGGGCATGAGCTGCTGCGCCAGCTCGTCCAGGGACTCGGCGGACAGGTCGGAGGAGCGGGCCAGGTAGATGGCGTTCAGGAGCTGGTCGGTGGCCAGGTCGCCGCCGCTCACCCGGGACAGGAACTGGCTGATCAGGGTCTGCGCGTAGGCGTCGGGCTCGCCGCCGAAGTGGGCGCGGACGATGTCGGCGAGGTGGGCGTCGTCGGGCTGGCGCAGCCGCAGGGTGACGCAGCGGCGCAGAAAGGCGGGCGGAAACTCGCGCTCGCCGTTGCTGGTCAGCACGACGAACGGGAAGGCACGGCAGCGCACCCGGCCGCGCTCGACCGGGGCGCGCTCATGGGTGCCGTCGATCATCACCTCGGCCCACGGGTTCCCCGTGTCGTGGGAGCGGAGCAGTTCCGGGATCTCGTACTGGCCCTCCTCCAGCACGTTCAGCAGGTCGTTGGGCAGGTCCAGGTCGCTCTTGTCGATCTCGTCGATGAGCAGGGCGCGGGGCCGGGCGTACGGCAGGAGGGCGGTACCGAGCGGGCCGAGGCGCAGATGGTCCTCGATGCCGTCGGCGTGGTCGGGCGCGCCGGGCACGGGCCGGGCGGCCGCCTGGCGGGCCGCGTACAGGCGGGACAGCGGGTCGTAACTGTAGAGGCCGTCGTGCAGGGTGCTGCGGCTTGTGATGTTCCAGCGCAGCACCGGGCCGAGCTTCAGCTCCCGGGCCACCGCGTAGGCCAGGGAGGACTTGCCGGTGCCGGGCGGGCCGGTGACCAGCAGGGGGCGGCGCAGGTAGAGGGCCGCGTTCACCAGTTGCACCGCCTGCGGGGTGGCCCGGTAGGTCTTGGCGCGGTGCCTGCGGTCGGGTGAGGTGGCGGTGGTGTCGGCGCCGTCGGCGGGCGTGGCCATCGCCGGGCCGCCGTCGAAGGCCCGCCAGGGTGGCGGGTCGGGCAGCAGGGCGATGCCGTCGTGGGGCTCCTTGGTGCCGGTGTACACGGGCCACAGGGGCATGGGACGCGGTCCTTCTTCTCTGCGGGTCAGGTGACGGGCGAGTGCCGGCTGGCGGTCGGGCCGGGGAAGCAGCGCGGGTCGTCCCACAGGAGCTGGATGTCCCGCGCCCAGTGCCGTTCGGGATCGTCGTCCGCCAGTGCCTGCTCCCGCAACGCTTGTACGTGACCGGGAAGTTCGGCCGGTGCGACGCCTTCGAGGCTCGCGGTGAGGGCGTCGAGGAACGCGTCGCCGGCGCAGGGGGCGCGGTGTTCGGCGCCGCCGGGGCAGCCGGAGCGCGACCACAGCAGGATCGGCACGGGCATGTTCAGTACCGCCTCGAACTTCTCGGGCACGGCGCCGGGTGGGCGGGCGAAGCCCGCTAGCTCCGCCTCGGTCTCGCGCAGGCGCCAGCGCAGGCCGAACCGGTGCTCCCGGGTGCCGCAGTCCACACGGTGCACGGCCGCGGCGGAGCCCGCCGACAGCCGCTGCCACTTCTTGCCGAGCTGGTGCCGCAGCCGGTTGCTGCGGTACCGGGCGCCCTCGGCGACGACCACCGGGTGGGCACAGCCCAGCGGGGTCGGGTCGTCCGCGCTGCACGCCCAGTGCGCCACCGGCAGGTCGAGCCAGTCGCGAGGCAGCACGAACGTCAGCAACTCCTCGGCGTCCGGGGCGAGGTGGGAGAAGGCCTCGTCGATGCCCCGTTGCACGTACCGCTGCATCTCGGCGCGTGTCAGCCGGACCGTGCCGACGGGGCGGCGGCGCCCCTCCCGGTACGCCGACACGGCTACCCGCACCTGGTCCTGCCCGGCGCCGCTACGGTCGATCTCGACGAGGATGGGCGCCCACTCGGCCGGGTCCGCGCCCGGCCTCGCCGGTTCGATGGGCGCGGCGGGCCCGTCCAGCAGCTCCGTGAGCCGGTCGGCGAACCTGGTCAGCGCCTCGGCCGGCTCCGGGACCTCCCACTGCACATAGCGGACCGCCGCCTGCAGCGTGTCGAACCCGTCCGGTGGCGGCTCCGGACCGAAGTCGCCGACGGCGTCCACGAAAAGCTGCTCCGGCCTTGACTTCAACCCCTCGGCGTCGGCCCGCCGCACCAGCTCGTACAGCCGCCGCACCGGGTCCGGGCCGTCGGCGAGGGCCGGGACCAGCTCGCCCAGTGCGGGCCAGTAGCGGGCCATCACCTCGGTGGGCAGCATGCGGGCGACCCGGACGTCCGGCTCGGCGGCCATCTGGGCGACCATGCCGACCACCCGGCCGTCCTTCAGCGTCACCGCGGCCCCGCTGAACCCGTGCCGCAGCGGCTGTCCGTGGCCGGTGACCGCCTCCAACTGCACCCACTCGTCCGCGATCCGCTGGGCGGACACGGCCCGGTACTCCGCGATCTGGCCGTCGCCGTCGTAGCCCTCCGGGAAGCCGTACGCCTCCAACGACGGTGTCGGCTGGCCCTGTTCGGCGCCCGGTGGGGCGAAGCCCGCCGGGCGCAGCGGAACCCGGTGGGCCAGTTCGAGCACGGCGAGGTCGCCGGGGTCGGTGTCGCCGCCCGCCCAGCCGCCGTGCACGGCGACGGTCGCCGGTACGCCTTCGAGGCCGCGGCGGCCCGGGAACGACACGGTGAGCCCGTCCGAGCCGCTCGCCACGACGTGCGCGCAGGTCAGCACCATGTTCGGGGCCACCAGGAAGCCCGCGCCGAGCACCGAGCCCCCGCACTCGATCCGGGCGTGCCAGGCGTGCCCCCTCATGAGCGGGGAGCGGGCTCCGGAACGGCGGCGGTGGCGGAGGGCGCTTCCGGGGCCGCCGGGTCCGAGTTCCATCCGAGCCGGACCACCAACTGCCCCTCCGCCGCGCCCTTGGCGATGATCGCGCCGGCCTCGGCGGTCAGCTTCACGCCGAACTCCAGCTCGACGGAGTCGGGGCGCAGGGAGCCGTCGCGGAAGACGCGCAGGGCGGACTGGGCGGCCGCGCGGACACCGTCCAGGGTGCCCTCGAAGGTGCGTGCGGCCTGCACGGCGGGGTTCTCGCCGCGCGAGACGAGCCGTGTGCCGGTCGCCGGTTCCGAGGTCTCCACGACGACCACCGCGCCGTCCTCCGTGGTGAACTCCACCAGTCTGCCCATAGCGCGTTCCGCCCCCCCGTGCTCTCGCCCCGCGGCCGGCTCCATTGTGACGGAAGGCCACCGGCGGTGTCCTGGATTCCGCCGCCCGCCCCGGCCGCCGCTGGCGGGAAACCGCCAGGACGCCTTTCCGCCACGACCGCTCAACACCCGTGCACCACACGGCACATGACACTCGTCCCAGCACTCGACGCGCTCGACACGAGAAGAGGCGTGGATGACCAGAGGACCAGTCAGACGCGGGGCGGCCCTGCTGTCGGCGGGGCTTGTGATCGCCCTGTTGCCGAACGGGCCGGCGGTCGCGCAGCAGGCCGTCACCGCGGCACGGCGCACCCCGGACACCGCCACCACCGTCACCCTCGTCACCGGCGACAAGGTGACCGTCACCGACCTTGGGCAGGGGCGGAAGACGGTCACCGTGCGACGCCCCGAAGGGGCCACCGGTGCCGTGCGGACCCAGTTGAACGGCGGTGAGATCACCGTCGTACCGGACGAGGCGCGGCCCTACCTGCGGGCCGGCAGCCTGGACCGGCGGCTGTTCGACGTGAGCGGGCTCATCCGGCAGGGGCTCACCGACACCAAGGCGGACGCGCTGCCGCTGATCGTGACCTACGGCAAGGGCTCGCGCGCCGCCACCCCGGCCGGCGCCGAGCGGACCCGGTCGCTGCCCAGCCTGCGCGGGGCCGCCGTCGAGGCCGCCCGGGGGCGCACCTTCTGGCGGTCCTTCACCCGGCACGGGAGCGTGGACAAGGTCTGGCTCGACGGGCGCGTCAAGGCCGACATGGCCGAGAGCAACGCCCAGATCGGGACGGCGTCCGGCTGGGACGCGGGCCTCACCGGAAAGGGCGTCACGGTCGCCGTGCTGGACACCGGCGCCGATCTGACGCACCCCGACCTGTTGGACCGGGTCACCGACAGCCGGAGCTTCATCGAGGGCGAGGAGGTCGCCGACCGCAACGGCCACGGCACCCATGTCACCTCCACCGTCGGCGGCAGCGGTGCCGCCTCCGACGGCAAGGAGCGGGGCGTCGCGCCCGGGGCCACGCTCGCGGTCGGCAAGGTGCTCAGCGACCAGGGCTCGGGCAGCGAGTCGCAGATCATCGCGGGCATGGAGTGGGCGGCGCGCGACGTGCACGCCCGGGTGATCTCCATGAGCCTGGGCTCGACCGAGGCCAGCGACGGCACCGACCCCATGGCGCGGGCCGTGGACACCCTCTCCGCGGAGACCGGCGCCCTCTTCGTCATCGCGGCCGGCAACACCGGCGCCCCCTCCTCCATAGGCTCGCCGGGCGCCGCCGACGCCGCCCTCACCGTCGGCGCGGTGGACTCCGGCGACCAGGCGGCCTACTTCACCAGCGCGGGACCCCGCTACGGCGACAACGCCCTCAAGCCGGACCTCTCGGCGCCCGGTGTCGACATCCTCGCCGCCCGCTCCGGGCTCGTGGAGGGCAGCGGGCCGTACACCACGATGAGCGGCACCTCCATGGCGACACCGCACGTCGCCGGGGTGGCCGCCCTGCTCGCCCAGGCCCACCCGGACTGGTCCGGCGCCCGGCTGAAGGACGCGCTGATGTCCACCTCCACGCGGCTGGACGCGTCCCCGTACGTGCTCGGGGCCGGGCGGGTCAGCGTGCCGGACGCGGTCAAGGCCGGCATCACCGCCACCGGCAGCGCCGACCTCGGCTTCCACGCCTGGCCGTACGACGCCGACAAGCCGGTCACCCGCACCCTCACCTACCGCAATTCCTCCGACGCCGACATCCGGCTGACGCTGGCCGTCGAGGGCGGACCGGAGGGCGTCGCCACCCTCGCCGACTCCGCCCTGACCGTCCCCGCGCACGGCACCGCCTCCACCACCGTCACCGGCGACGGCGCGAAGGCCCCGGTCGGCGAGAGCGGTGGGCAGGTCGTGGCCTCCGCACCGGACGGCACCCCGATCGCGCACACCGTGTTCGGGCTGGTCAAGGAGGAGGAGCGGTACACGCTCACCGTCCACGTCAAGGACCGCGCGGGCGGGGCGACCGCGGCCGACCTCGCCGTTCAGCGGCTCGCCGCGGGCGAGGACGCCCAGCCCGCGCACGTCGGCGACTCCGGCACCCTGAAGCTGCGGCTGAAGCCGGGCACGTACAGCCTGACCTCCTTCCTCGACGTGCGCGGCAGCCACGGCGCCGACTCGCTCGGCCTCGGCTTCCTCGCCGCCCCCGAGATCACCCTCGACCGGGACCAGGACGTCACCCTCGACGGACGGAGGCTGCGGGAGGTGAGGGCGGACGTCCGCCGGCGCACCGAGACCCGGCAACTGCTCATGGAGTACGACCGGACGGCCAACGGCGCCGGCCTGTTCGGCGCGGTCCAGGTGCCGCTCACCTACGACAGCGTCTTCGCCGCGCCCACCGCGAAGGTCACCGAGGGCGCCTTCGAGTACCGGACCGTGTGGCGGCTCGCCAAGCCGCTGCTGGAGGTCAGAGGGATCGGCGAGGCCACCGTGCAGGCGGGCGGCTCGCTCACCGAGGGCCGTACGAGGCTGCCGCTGACCGACGTCGGCGACGGGCCGTTCACCGGGGCCCGGGGCAAGGCGGTGCTCGCGCACCTGGCCGACGGCGCCGACCCGGCCGCGCTGGCCCGGGCGGCCCAGGACGCGGGCGCGAAGGCGCTGTTCGTCACGGACGACGCACCCGGCCGGCTGATGGCCTGGTGGGGCACGGACGACAACGCCGACCGGCCGTTGCAGATCGCCACCGTGAGCGCGGCGGACGCGGCCCGGCTACGGGCGGCCGGCAAGGTCGACATGACCGGCACCCGCAACTCCCCGTACGTGTACGACCTCTCCGAGGGGCACCCGGGCGCGATCCCGGACCGGGACCTCACCTACGCGCCCTCCGGACGCCAACTGGCGGCCGTGCACACCCGGTTCCACGCCGCGGAGCCGATGAGCGGCGGTGAGTTCCGGTACTCGATCACCGGTACCTTCCCCGTGGGCCTCGGCTTCCAGGAGCGCGTCGACCTGCCCTCCGAGCGCACCGACTACGTCTCCACCGGCCCCGGCCAGCTCTGGCACGAGTCCGTCACCGCCCGCGACGGGGCGCTGGAGGAGCGCGGCGGACTGGTGCGCTACGACGGCGGATCACGGCCGGAGCAGGACTGGTTCCGCCCGGTGTGGCACCCGTGGCTGGGCACCGGTCTCGGCTGGGGACAGCAACGCGCGGGGAACCAGATCCAGTTGAACACCCCGGGTTGGGGCGACTCCGGCCCCGACCACACCGGCTTCGGCGACGTGTGGAGCGAGGGCAGCGGGATGAGCCAGACCACCGCCGTCTACCTGGACGGCACGCTCGTCGACCGGCGTACGAGTTCCGGCGCCTACGTGTGGGACGCGCCCGCCGACGAGCACACCTACAAGGTGGTCACCGACACCGCCCTGGACCCCGGCCTCTGGAAGCCCGGCACCGAGGGCCACAGCGAGTGGACGTTCCGGTCGGCGGCCACCCCGGAGGACCGCTGGACCTACCTGCCGCTGATCAACCTCGCGTTCGACGTCGGCACCGACCTCGCCGGCACGGTGCCCGCCGGGCACCGCGTACCGGTCGGGATCGCCGCCTCGTACGTGGCGAAGGCCGCCGGCACCGGCACCCTCGGCGGCGGCCGGCTCGAGGTGTCCTACGACGGCGGCACCACCTGGCGCACGGTCCGGCTCACCGCGGACCGCGACGCCTCCTGGCACGGCACCCTGACCGTGCCCCGCGACGCCGCCCAGGTCTCCCTGCGGGCCTCGGCCCACGACGACCGGGGCGGCTCGGTCACCCAGGAGATCATCCGGGCGGTGGGGGTGCGGTAGCCGCCGGAGCGGGGGCGGTTCACGGGCCGCCCCCGCTCCGCGGGCCCGTACGCGGGCCTCAGGGACCGGGGTGGTACATGATGCCCCGGATCACGCCCAGCTCCACCAGATCCTGGGGGCGGATGCGCAGCTGTCCCGCGGTCGCCTCCACCTCCCCGGGCGGGCGCTTCAGGATGGCCGCCGCCAGTTCCGGGGCGATCACCGAGAAGTAGCTGTCCGGGGTGGCCCAGGTGTTGCCGGGCGCGGCCAGCGCGAGTGCCCCGCCGGAGCCGCCCTCGCCGATGACCAGCGTGGTGACCGGCACCCGGGCGGCCGCCACCGCGCCGAACACCTCGGCGATCGCGGCCCCGGCACCCTGCCGCTCGGCCTCGGCGTCGTTGGCCGCACCCGGCGTGTCCACCAGGGTCAGCACCGGGATGTCCAGCCGGTCCGCGAGCCGGATCAGCCGGGCCGCGGTCCGGTACCCGGCGGGCCGGGTCGCCGCCCCCGTCTGCGCCGCGTAGGCCACCGTACGGCCGTCCCGTTCGCCGAAGCCGCACAGCATGCCCTCGGGGTCGCTGCCGCCGCAGCGGTCGCCGTGGAGGGCCGCCCGGTGGGTGAAGCAGGCGTCCAGATAGGCCTGGGCGCGCGGCCGTTCGGGGGCGCGGGCCCGTACGACGGCCTCCCAGCCGGTGTCCGGGAGGGCGGGCGCGCCCAGGGCGTGCGGCGCCGGGGCCTCCCGCGCCGGGGTGGTGAGCAGCCTGAGCCAGCGCCCCAGCGTCTCCCGCAGATCCGCCGGCGGCACCACCGCGTCCGCCGACCCCGCGGCCACCTGAGCCTCCGCCGTGTAGGCGGCCGGGTCCGCGTCCGGCGGCCGTACCCGGGACCCGGCGAAGCCCACCTGGGCTCCCGGGAGCGCCAGGATCACGTCGGCCCCGGCGCCCAGGGTGGCCCAGCCGCCGCCGGTCGTGGGGTCCCGCAGGACCGCGATCTGCGGCAGCCCCGCCTCCCGGGTGAGCGCCGACTCGCGGGCCACCCGCTGGAGCTGGGTCAGCGCGAGCATGCCCTCCTGCATCCGGCTGCCGCCGGTGGCGACCAGCGGCACGACCGGCAGCCGGTGGGCGCGGGCGTGCCGGTACGCGGCCTCCAGCCGGTCGCCGGTGCGCTCGCCGAGGGAGCCGCCGAGGAAGCCGAACTCGAACGCGATCAGTACGGCCCGGGTGCCGCGGACGTCCGCGGTGCCGCACACCACGGACTCCTCCTCGCCGGTGCGTTCGGCGGCAGCGGCGCGCGCTGCGTCGTAACCCTCCCAGGCGAGCGGGCCGTCGGTCCCGTAGGTCCTTATGGCGGAGGGGAGTTCGTGGAAACTCGCCTCGTCCGCGACCAGCGCGAGGATCTCCCGTGCCGACAGCCGCTCAGGCATCGGCCACCAGCGCCCGCTTCATGATCTTCCCCATCTCGTTGCGGGGGAGGACGTCCAGGTGACGGACCACGCGCGGGCGCTTGTGCGGGGCGAGCCGCCGGGCCACGTGGTCGGCCAGCTCCGCGTCGGAGGGCGGCGCCTGCGGGTCCGAGGGGACGATCCACGCCACGATCCGCTCGCCCAGGTCCGCGTCCGGCTCCCCGGTGACCGCCGCCTCCCGCACCCCCGGATGCTCCAGCAGCGCGTTCTCGATCTCCCCCGCCCCGATCTTGTAACCGCCGCTCTTGATCAGGTCGGTGGCCTTGCGGCCGACGATGCGGACGTAACCGTCGGGCTCGCGCACCGCCATGTCGCCGGTGCGGAACCAGCCGTCGGCGGTGAACGCGGCGGCGGTGGCGTCGGGCCGGTTGAGGTACTCGGTGAACAGGTTGGGGCCGCGCACCTGGATCTCGCCGACGCTCTCCCCGTCGTACCCGGTGATCGGCGTCCCGTCCTCCTCCACCAGACGCAGTTCCACGCCCGGCAGCGGCACCCCGACCGTCCCGGCCCTGGCCTCGCCGTCGGCCCGCACGCTCGTGTTCATCAGTGTCTCGGTCATGCCGTACCGCTCGATGACCCGGCGGCCGGTCGCGGCCGCGATCCGCTCGTGGTCGTGCACGGGCAGCGCGGCCGAGCCGGAGACCAGCAGCCGGGCCCCGGCGAGCGCCTTGGCGAGCTCCGGGTCGCCGGGCAGGGCCTCGGCGATGCGGTGGTACATCGTCGGCACCCCGAACAGCATGGTCGCGCCGTCGTTCAGCTCGCGTGCCACGCCCTCGGTGCTGAACCGCCCCAGGTGCCGCACCGAGCCGGCCCGGCGCAGCGGACCGAGGGTGCCCAGCACCAGCCCGTGCACATGGAACAGGGGCAGCCCGTGCACCAGCACGTCCCGCTCGGTCCACTGCCAGGCGTCGGCGAGCGCGTCCAGGGTCGCGGCCAGGGCCCGGCGCGGGACGACCGCGCCCTTGGGCGGGCCGGTGGTGCCGGAGGTGTAGACGACGAGCGCGGGGTCGCCGTCTTCGGCCCGCTCCTCGGGCAGCGGGGCGGTGCCGCGGGCGTCGACGTCCAGGCGCTCCAAGTGATCGAGCGCGGAAGGGAGTTCCGCGCCGGGTGCGGCCAGGACCAGGCTCGGCGCGCTGTCGGAGACGATGTGCGTCAGTTCCTTGTCGCCCGACTTCGGGTTGAGCGGCACCGCGGCGACCCCGGCGAGCAGCGCGCCGGTCACCGCGACGGCGGTCTCCAGCTCCGGGGTCGCCCACACGGCGACCCGGCCGGCACCGCTCAGACGCGCGGCGACCGCACCCGCGGCGCCCGCGAGCGCGCCGTACGTCAGCGACCGCTCGCCGAACCGCAGGGCGACCCTCCCACGGACTTCGTCCGGGGGGACCCCCGTCTCGCTGCGCTTGCCCGGACCGTCCACCAGGGCGGGAAAGAGGGAGGACACGCGGCGCACTCCTAGGACTCGGGGGCTTCGGTCCTCCCTTCCTACACCAGCCGCCGCGTTCCCACGACGGCGCTCAGATCCGCAGCGAGCCGCAGCTCGGCCGAGCGCAGCGCGGGATGCCGGAGCCAGTGCAGCCGCGCCCGGTCCAGCACGCCCTCGTGCAGCGGCGGCCAGCAGGTCGCCGGGGTGAAGTCGTCGACGACGACCGTCCCGCCGGGCGCGAGCAGCTCGGCCACGTCGGCCGGTTCGTCCCCGGGCACCTTGCCCTGCCCGCCCCCGTCGAGGACGAGCAGGTCGAACGGGCCGTGCTCCGCGATCCGCCGCCAGTCACCGGTGAGCACGGTGACCCCGGGCCGGTCCGCGAAGACCCCGGCGGCGAGCCGCGCCCGCTCGGGGTCCCGCTCCACGCTGTACAGCCGCACGCCCGGCCGGGCCCCGGACGCCGGCCAGGCCAGCCCCACCCCGAGCCCGGTGCCGGTCTCCCCGATCCGGGCCCCGGCCCCGCCCGCCAGCGCGTGCAGCAGGCGGCCCTGCTCGGGCCGGCAGGAGTGGGGGAAGCCGTGGGCGCGGGCGGCGGCCAGGGCGTCCCGCACGAGGGGCGGCAGCCCGGCCGCGCCGCTGTACGCGTCGGTACCGTCGGTCGCCATACGGCACTTCTAGCCGACCGGGACCGATGGCGCGGCGGAAAGGACGACATCGGCCACGACACAGCTCACGTTGTCGGGGCCGCCCGCCGCGTTGGCCGCGTCGATCAGGGCTCGTACGGCTCGCTCGGGGTCCGGCTCACCGGCGAGCAGCTCCTTGATCCGCGCGTCGGCCACGACCCCCGTCAGGCCGTCCGAGCACAGCAGGTACCGGTCGCCCGCCCGGGCCTCCTGCAGCCGCAGATCGGCGGCCGGCGCCGAATCGCCGATTCCGAGCGCCTTCAGCAGAAGGGCGCGCTGCGGGTGGCTCTCCGCCTCCTCGGGGCTCAGCCGCCCCTCGTCGATCAGCGACTGCACGACGCTGTGGTCGTGGCTGATCCGGAACAGCCCGCCGTCCCGCAGCAGATACGCCCGCGAGTCCCCGATGTGCACGAGCGCCAGCTTCGAGCCCGTCCACAGCAGCGCCGTCAGCGTGGTGCCGGCCTCCGGGCTGCCGTCCGCCAGGTCCCGTACGGCCTCACCGGCCGAACGCACCGCGTCCTCCAGCACGTTCAGCACGTCCCCGGCGCCCGGTTCCTCCCCCTCGTCCAGGAACCTCAGCGCCTCGACGGCAGCGCTGCTCGCGGGCGCCCCCGCCGGGCCGAACCCGTCGGCGACGGCGAGCAGCCTGCGGCCCGCGTACACGGAGTCCTGGTTGGACGGGCGGACGTGCCCGCGGTCGGAGTGGGCGGAATAGCGCAGTTCCAGCATGGTGGTGTGGTCCCTTCTCGACTCTTCGGTCAGCTGGTCCACGAGGAAAGCGGCGAGATCCCGCCTTACGGCCGTCTCCGCCTCGACCCGCGCCCAGTACGCCCGGACCTCGTGCGCGGCATCGGCCGCGTCCAGGGCGCACACCGCGCGGATCTCGGCCAGCGGCATGCCCAGCCGGCGCAGCCAGGCCACGAGCCGGGCCCGCCGCAGCTGCTCCACGGCGTAGTACCGGTAGCCGGTGTCCGGGTCGACCCGGGCGGGCCGCAGCAACTCCAGCTCGTCGTACAGCCGCAGCGCCTTCGGCGACAGCCGGCTCGCCTTGGCGAAGGCGCCGATCGTCAGCAGCTCCATACGGACCTCAGCTCCACAGGTATCCCGTCGTCAGGACAACGCCGTCAGGACAACGCCGTCGGGACAACGCCGTCCGGAGAACGCCGTTCAGAAGAACGCCGCGTTCCTCGCTTCCGCCACCGATGCTGGGGCTTCCCCGAAGGTGAAGGTCAAATGGGCTGTCCCGGTTCCCGGCGCGGTTGTTAGCCTCGCAACTGATCGAACCGCCGTACGACCAGGGAGCCCGCCGTGCCCCGTATCGCCCTCGCCACCTACGATCCCGGCGACCGGCCGAGCAAGGACCACGACCTGCCGGTGCTGGTGCGTGCCCTGCGGGAGGCGGGGGCCGACGCGGAGGCCCGGTACTGGGACGACCCGGCTGCCGACTGGGGCGGCTACGACCTCGTCCTCATCCGCTCGACCTGGGACTACAGCTGGCGCGCCGGGGAGTTCGGGGCGTGGGTGGAGCGCGTCGCCGGCCTGACCCTGCTGGCCAACCCGGCCGCCGTGGTCCGCTGGAACTCCGACAAGCGCTACCTCGGCGAGCTGGCGGCGACCGGCGTGCCGACCGTCGAGACCCGCTACATCGCCCCCGGCGAGCCGGCCGAGCTGCCCGACGGACACGAGTACGTGATCAAGCCGACCTCCGGCGCGGGCGCCCGGTTCTCCGCCCGCTACACGCCGGACCGGCGCGGGACGGCCGAGGCGCAGCTCGCGCGGATGCACGCGGAGGGCTTCACCGCGATGGTGCAGCCGTACCTGCGGAACATAGACGTCAGCGGGGAACGGGCGCTGCAGTTCTTCGGCGGCCGTCTGTTGCACGCCAGCCGCAAGGGCGCCGTCCTCGCGCCCGGCACCCCGTACGACGCCGACAAGGTGGCCCACCCGGAGCTGGAGCCGTGGCAGCCCACGGACGCCGAACTCGCCGTGGCCGAGAAGGCGCTGGCGTCCGTCCCCGGCGCCCCCGGACTGCTGTACGCGCGCGTGGACCTCGTCGACGGCGAGGACGGCCTGCCCCGGGTGATGGAGCTGGAACTGGTGGAGCCGAACCTCTTCCTCTTCCTGCACCCCGCCTCCCTGCCCCGTGTCACGGAGGCGATCCTGGGGGCGGCGGGGGCGCAGGAGCTCTCGCACCGGTCCTAGGCCGTGTCCGCGAACTCGCGTCGTTCGCCCGCGCGGCGCAGGCGTGACTTCGCGGACCCGGCCTAGGACCCCGGGAGCCCGGCCGTGGCCCGGCAGGCGTCGGCGTAGGCCCGGACCAGGGGCCGGTCCCCGTCCTCACGGCGCCAGGCCAGGGCGTAGCGGCTGGGCCCGATGCCCCGGACCGGGCGGGTGGTGACCCCTTCCCGGGTGATCAGCGGGGCGTTCCCCGCGGCCACCAGGCAGACGCCCAGCCCGGAGACGAGTGCCTCGTACGTCTCCTCGGCCCCGGCGATCTCCGCTCCGACGCGCGGTGCGCGGCCCGCGCGGGCGTCCAGCGCCAGCCAGTAGTCGCGCAGCGGGCCGGCGCTCTTCGGCAGGGCGAGGAACGGTTCGTCGAGCAGGTCCGCGAAGTCGATCCCGCGGCGGGCGGCGAGCGGATGCGTGTCCGGAAGGGCGACCAGGCGGGGCTCCTCGGCGAGCACCGTCCAGGCATAGCGCTCCTCGTCCGGCAGCGGGAGCCAGACGAATGCGACGTCCGCGCTGCCGTCGGCCAGGCCCGCCGTCGGGTCGTCCCAGCTCACCTGGCGCAGCCGCGTGGTGGCCCGGGGATGCGCGGCGGTGAAGCGGGAGCGGATGGCCGGCAGCATCCCGCCCCGGCCCGGGCTGGTGCTCATGCCCACCACGAGCGTGCTGCTGTGTGCCGCCTTCGCCGCCTCCACCGCCGCGGTGCCCTCCGCGAGGGCGGCCAGCACCCGCCGGGCGTGCGGCAGCAGCGCCTCGCCGGCCGCCGTGAGTGCCACCCCGTGCCGGTCGCGGCGCAGCAACTCGGCCCCCAACCGCCCTTCCAGGGAACGGATCTGCTTGCTGAGGGCGGGCTGGGACACGTACAGCCGCTCGGCTGCCCGGGTGAAGTGCAGTTCTTCGGCGACCGCGACGAAGTAGCGCAGGTCCCGGGAATGGACGTCCGTCGTCATGACCGTTGGTTATCACCGAATGTCTTGGACGGGCAACGGCCTCCCCCGCAGGCTGTTCCACGTAGGGAAGCGGTAACGCGAAGAACGTGATCTCACGGGGAGTCGACATGAACAAGGTGTGGCTGGTGACCGGCGCGAGCAGTGGTTTCGGGCGGGCGATCACGGAGGCGGCGCTCGCCGCCGGGGACGTGGTGATCGGCGCCGCACGGCGCCCCGAGGCGCTGGCCGGTCTGGTGGCCGCGCATCCCGACCAGGTGGAGGCGCTGCGGCTGGACGTCACGGACGGGGCCGCGATCGAGGCGGCCGTGCGCGACGTGGTGGCGCGGCACGGGCGGATCGACGTGCTGGTCAACAACGCGGGGCGCACCCACGTGGGTGCCGTCGAGGAGACCACGGACCAGGAGCTGCGGGACCTGTTCGAACCGCACTTCTTCGGCCCGGCGGCCCTGGTGCGGGCGGTGCTGCCGCACATGAGGGAGCGGCGCTCGGGCGCGATCGTGCAGATGAGCAGCATGGGCGGGCAGATGTCCTTCGCGGGTTTCGGGGCCTACAGCGGGACGAAGTTCGCGCTGGAGGGCATGTCCGAGGCGCTCGCCGACGAGGTGCGCGAGTTCGGAATCAAGGTGCTGATCGTGGAGCCGGGCGGGTTCCGGACCTCGCTGATGGAGGCCGACCGGGCCGGTGTCAGCGCGGACAGCGGGCTGTACGGCAAGGTGGCCGAGACCCGCGGCATGGTCGCGAGCGGGGACGGCACGCAGCCCGGCGACCCGGCCAAGGCCGCGGCCCTCATCCTCGCCGCGCTGGAGGCGGAGCGGACCCCACTGCGGCTGCCGCTCGGCGACGACGGGGTGAGCGCCGTGCTGGCCCACCTCGACCAGGTCCGTGAGGACGTGGCCGGCTGGGAGAAGCGGTCCAGGGCCATGGCGTTCGACGACTGAGCCGGTCTCAGTCCCGGACCGCCGTCCGCTGGAGCAGCCCCCAGGTGAACTCGGCGACCACCTCGTGCCGGACGCCGTCCCGGCCGGGTGCCGAGAAGGCCAGACCCCACCGGGTGGGGGCCGTGCCCTCCAGCGGACGGGCCGGGGCGAAGGCGCGGGCGGCCTCGTCGACCGTGCAGGACCACGGGGCGAGGTCGTCCAGGGTGCGCAGGGCGGGGGCGGGCGCGTCGGGCGCGCGCACCAGCCATTCGTTCCATACCGCGCCGTCGGGGGAGACCAGCACCTCGAAGCGCAGGTCCGGCCAGAGCGGCAGCGGCCACCGCCGGGCCTCGCAGTCGACGTCCCCGAGGCGGCGCGGGAGCACCGACTCCGGCTCGCCCAGCACGGAGCGGTAGCGGGCGGCGGCGGACCGGGACCTGGGGGAGCGGACCATCGCCTGCCAGCGCTTGTTGGCCTCCCGCATCTCCGCGACGGACGCCCCGAGCCGCCGCCGGGCCTCGTCGACCAGGTCCGGATTGTGGTCGGCCATGCGGCGCAGCAGCACGAGCTGGAAGTCGAGACGCATGACACCCATGGTGCCGTGGAGGCGGTCGGGCCCATTGCCCGGGCAACCCCGCATGGCTAGCCTGTGTTCGTCATGCCGATCGCCTGTTGAAATCTCGAACACAGGCGCTTAACCCAAGGGAGGGGGCCGGACGTGGGACGCCTCGTGCCTGCCGTGACCCGGGCTCTCGACATTCTTGAGCTGTTCCTCGACGGTGACGGGACGCTCTCCGCCCCCGACATCGTGCGCAAGCTGCAACTGCCGCGCACCACCGTGCACGAGCTGGTCACCACGCTCGCCGCACGCTCGTACGTCGTGCCCGTGCCGGGACAGCCCGGACGGTACCGGCTCGGGGTGCGCCCTTACCAGCTCGGCAGCCGGTACGCCGAGCAGCTCGACCTCGCGGCCGAGGGCCAGCAGGTGGCCCGCTCGGTGGCGGAGACCTGCGACGAGACGGTCCACGTGGCCATCCTCGAGGGCACCGACGTCATCTACATCGCCAAGGTCGACTCCACGCACGCCGTGCGCATGGTGTCGGCCGCCGGCCGCCGGCTGCCCGCCCACTGCACCTCCGTCGGCAAGATGCTGCTGGCCTCGCTGCCCGAGCCGGAGCTGACCGCGCGGATACCGGACGGGGCCGGGCTGACCGCGATGACGCCCAACAGCATCACCGATCCCGGCGCGCTGCGCGAGGCCCTCGCGGAGATCCGGGAGCGGGGCATCGCGGTGGAGAGCCGTGAGTCCAACCCGGACGTGTCCTGTGTGGCGGCCCCGGTGCGCGACCGCGCCGGAAGGGTGGTCGCCGCGCTGTCCATCTCGGTCCCCATGATCCGCTGGAGCGAGGAGCGCCGGGCCGAACTGGAGCAACTGGCCGCCAAGGGCGCGGCGGAGCTGTCCGAGCGGCTGGGCCACCGGGGGACGGCGTGAGGGCCGGCTCCGGGGCGGCCTACGAGGTCGCCGTACGGGCCGAGGCGGAGCTGGGCGAGGGCCCGACCTGGGATCCGGCCACGGGCCGTCTCCTCTGGGTCGACGTCCTCGGCATGCGCGTGCACACCTACGACCCCTCCTCCGGGCGCCGCACGGTGCGCACCACCGAACAGCACGTCGGCGCGGCGAAGCCGAGGGCGGGCGGCGGTCTGGTGCTGAACCTGCGGGACGGCGTCGCACTGCTGGACCCGGACGGCGCCTTGCGCTGGCTGCACCGCGAGCCGGTCCCGGGCCGCCGGGCGAACGACGCGGCGGTGGCCCCGGACGGGTCCCTCTGGGCGGGCACGATGCGGTACGACGAGGCGGCGGGGGGCGGCACGCTGTCCCGGTTGACCGGCGACGGCGACGTGCGGACGGTGCTTCCCGAGGTCACCGTCAGCAACGGTCTGGGCTGGAGCCCGGACGGCCGGCTGCTGTACTACGCCGACACCCCGACGCGGCGGGTGGACGTCTTCGACCACGACGCGGAGGGTGCCGTGCGGGGGCGGCGGCCGCTGGTGGAGATCGAGGAGGGGGCGGGGTTCCCGGACGGGCTCACGGTCGACGCGGACGGGTTCGTGTGGGTGGCGCTGTGGGGCGGGGGCGCGGTCCGGCGGTACACGCCGGGTGGTGAGCTGGACCTCGTGGTCGAGGTACCGGCGCCGCTGACGACCGCGTGCGCGTTCGGCGGGGCGGACCTGAGCGACCTGTACATCACCACCGCCCGGGTCGGGCTGGAGGCGCCGCATCCGGTCTCCGGGTCGGTGCTGGTGGTGCCGGGTGCCGGGCGGGGGGTGCCGCAGCCGGCGTTCGCGGGGTGAGGCGGCTGAGGCCCGAGTGCCCGCCGCTCGGGCCGACCGCCTGTGAGGTTCGTTCAACCCATTGACCCGAAAGCGCTTCGATTCTACGGTCCCGTTCGAAGTTGCGGGCGAGATCCGAAATATCGAACAGTGGGGCGGGGTAATGGGACAACCTGGCCTGAATCGCAGGCAACTCCTGGGAGCGGCGGGCGGACTGACGGTGGCGGCGAGCCTCGGCTTCGCGGCGCTCGCCTCCGGAGCGCGCACCCGGGTGCGCTACTGGAACCTCTTCCAGGGTGGCGACGGCACCAACCAGGTCGCCATGGTGGACGCCTTCCGCAAGGCGCACCCGGACATCGCGGTCAAGGACGCCACCCTCACCTGGGGCGGCCCCTACTGCACCAAGCTGGCCATGGCCGCGGCCGGCAACCGCGCCCCCGACCTCGCCGTCATGCACCAGGGCCGCATCCCCGGCTTCGCCCCCGGGCGCCTGCTCGACCCCTGGGACATCGACCTGCTCGCCGAGTACGGGGTGCGCGAG
Source organism: Streptomyces sp. NPDC005706 (assembly GCF_040631045.1). Taxonomy (NCBI): domain Bacteria; kingdom Bacillati; phylum Actinomycetota; class Actinomycetes; order Kitasatosporales; family Streptomycetaceae; genus Streptomyces; species Streptomyces sp. NPDC005706. Next base: position 662,322 of record NZ_JBEXYS010000001.1, read on the forward strand.
GCCGACTTCAACCCCGTGCTCCGGCAGCGCGCTGCCGCTGATCATCGTCTTCGTCTTCTTCCAGAGCCACATCGTGCGGGGCGTCGCCCACACCGGCCTGGCCGGGCAGTGACCCCCACGCACCCCCACCCACCCGCATGTGTCGACGCACGGACACACACGAGCCACCCACCCCGAAAGGCGCCCATGAGCAAGCGCACCGCCCGCTTCACCCTCGACCCCGCCTTCACCGTCGGTGAGGTGAACCCCCGCCTGTTCGGCTCCTTCGTGGAACACCTCGGCCGGTGCGTCTACACGGGCATCTTCGAGCCGGACCACCCCACGGCCGACGCCGAGGGCCTGCGCACCGACGTCCTCGGCCTCGTGCGCGAACTCGGGGTGACGGCGATCCGCTACCCCGGCGGCAACTTCGTCTCCGGCTACCGGTGGGAGGACTCCGTCGGCCCCGCCGGGGACCGCCCCCGCCGGCTCGACCTCGCCTCGCACTCCACCGAGACCAACCGGTTCGGCCTCTCCGAGTACATCGGCTTCCTGCGGAAGATCGGCCCGCAGGCCGAGCCCATGATGGCCGTCAACCTCGGCACCAGGGGCGTCGCCGAGGCCCTGGAACTCCAGGAATACGCCAACCACCCCGCCGGCACCGCCCTCGCCGACCTCCGCGCCGCCCACGGCGACAAGGAACCCTTCGGCATCCGGTTGTGGTGCCTCGGCAACGAGATGGACGGCCCCTGGCAGACCGGCCACAAGACGGCGCGGGAGTACGGCCGGACCGCGGCCGAGACGGCCCGGGCGATGCGCCGGCTCGACCCCGGCGTCGAGCTGGTCGTCTGCGGCTCCTCCAGCCAGGCCATGCCCACCTTCGCCGCCTGGGAGGCGACGGTCCTCCAGGAGGCGTACGAACTCGTCGACCACATCTCCCTGCACGCCTACTACGAGCCCGTCGACGGCGACCTGGACTCCTTCCTCGCCTCCGCGGTCGACATGGAGTCCTTCATCGAGAACGTGGTGGCCACCGCCGACCACGTGGGCGCCCGCCTGAAGTCCAGCAAGAAGATCAACCTCTCCTTCGACGAGTGGAACGTCTGGTACCTCTCCGAGTGGGAGGAGCACGCGCGGACCGTCGACCAGGGCGACTGGCCCGAGGCCCCCCGGCTGCTGGAGGACAACTACAGCGTCACCGACGCCGTCGTGTTCGGCTCGCTGCTGATCGCCCTGCTCCGGCACGCCGACCGGGTCACCGTGGCCTGCCTCGCCCAGCTCGTCAACGTGATCGCCCCGATCATGACCGAGCCCGGCGGCCCGGCCTGGCGGCAGACCACGTTCTTCCCGTTCGCGCAGGCCTCCCGGTACGGGCGCGGCGAGGTCCTCGACGTCCGCGTGGACTCGCCGACGTACGAGACCCGCAAGTACGGCGAGACCGACCTGCTGCACGCCACCGCCGTGCGCGCGGCCGACGGCACGGTCACCGTCTTCGCGGTCAACCGCGGCCGCACCGGACCACTGCCGCTGGAAGTGGACCTGCACGGCCTCGATCTGACCACCGTCACCGAGCACAGCGCCCTCGCGGACGCCGACCCCGACGCCCGCAACACCCTGGACGACCCCGAGCGGGTCACCCCGCACGAGGTCCGGGGCACCGCCCTCACCGACGGCGTCCTCACCGCCGTACTGGAGCCGCTGTCCTGGAACGTGATCCGGCTGGCGTAGCGCCGGGGCTCAGCGGCCGGGGGAGGGCACCGGGGCCACCGGTGTCCCGCCGGCCGCCCGGCCCAGCAGGGTCAGGCCCACCTTGCCCGGGCCGGACTCCGTGGTGAACTCCGAAAGGACCGCCAGCGCCAGGGTGTTGGTGCCACGGGTGCGCAGGATGCCGTTCGGCAGCACGAAGGTGTGCTGCGGGCCGACGTTGTTGATGTACTGGCCCATGTTCCAGCCGTTGAGGAAGATCTGCGCCCGGTAGGCCCGGTACGGGTCGTCCTCCAGGGTCAGACCGACCGAGGCGTCGATGTCGCCCGGGACGGACAGCCGGAACGTGGTCCGGTACCAGGTCACGCCCTGCCGCCGCTCGGCCCGCGGGAAGGCGGCCGGCTTCCAGTCCCGGTCGGCGAAGCCGGGCAGGTGCCAGCCCTCCCGCTCGCCGAACAGACCGCCGTTGTTCTGCGGCCCGCGCACCGGGTCCGGCGCCGCCTCGCCCTGGACGCGCCACGTCACCTTCGGCGAGGGGCCCTTGAAGAGGGCCGCGGTGAGCCCGCGGGCCACCTTGTGGGTGTCCTGCGCCTTGCCGTCCTGGTCGTGCTGCATGCGCCGGACCAGCACCGACAGCACGTGCCGGCCGGACCCGCGCAGCCGCTCGGCCACCGGGAACACCGCCGTGGCGTCCCAGCTCCCCTTGCGGATGGTGGTGTTCTTGTCCGGCACCGGCATGCGGTGGGTGCCCAGCGGCTCCCCGTCCAGCCATGCCATCAGCAGACCCTGGGTGCCGGTGGTGTACGCGAGCGAGACCTCCTCGAGGCCGGCGGCGTCCGTGAAGGTGCCCCGGTACCAGACGTCCCCGTAGTGGAAGCCGTAGTCGTCGGCGAACAGCACCGGCCCGCCCTTCGGGACGGGCGTCCTGCTGTACGAGGTGGTCCGGTCTGCGACCCGCCACTTCGAGTCGTCGAAGTTCGGGCCCGCCTCCGGGTTCTCCGTCCGCATCCGCCAGCCGCCCAGCGCGGGCAGCGTCACCTGCGGCGCGGCGGGCAGCAGCCCGGTCGTCATCAGGCTGCCGGACATGGTGACCCGCGTCGGCACCTTGCGCCCGTTCCACACCATGCTCGTGATGCCCCGGGGCCCCCACACCTCCACGCTGGTCGTCCCGGTGACGTCACCCGTCAGATGGACCTCGGAGCCGCGCACCTCGGCGTGGCGCAGCAGCGCCGGGCCGTACACCAGCAGCGTCCCGGACGGGGTGTCGTACGGGAACATGCGCACCGAGGTGGCGTCGTCCGCGAAGAGCAGCAGCAGCGGGGTGTCGCTCTCGCCCTGCGCGACCGACACCCGGGTCAGGCCGCCCTGTCCGAGGGGCACGTTCACATGCAGCTTGTCGCTCTCGAACGTCCAGGCCGCCTCCGGGTCGAGCCGCATGACCAGCGGCTCGACCGGGCACTTCAGCACCAGCTCCGCCATGTCGTCGCGGCGGCCCGCGAACACCGCGATCTCCTGCCGGCCCGCGGTCAGGCACATCACGGGCTGCGCGGTGCTGTACTTCAGCGTCCGGCTGCCCAGGGAGAGCCCGGTGGTCAGCATGCGGGCGTCGCGCGGGGGCACGGTGATCCGCAGCTTGCCCTCGTGGGTCGGCAGGTCGGTGGTGACCGGGGCCGAGCCGTCGTTGCGGGCCACGTACACATGGCTGCCCGTGTCGGGGTTGGTCAGGTGGTAGACCTTCAGCCCCTCGGCCTCGACGTCGGCCGCCCGGTCCAGCCGGGCGAAGTCGGGCACGCGCTGCAGCAGATGCCCGAGCTGGTGCATCGGGGCGATCTTCTCGGTGACGTTGCGCCCCTCGTCGATGGCCGCCCCGTAGTCGTACGACGTGTAGACGACCGGCGCCGGCAGCCAGCCCCAGGAGGTGCCGCCGAAGGTCATGTACACGTTGTGCAGGGTGATGCCGTTGGCGAGGTTGGTGAGGTAGAAGCGGCGCTCGTAGGCGGAGTCCCGGGTGCGCCGGGACTCCGCGTACCCCTTGCCGTCGAACCAGGCCCCGCCCCACGGGTCGAACCAGCCGCCGCCGAACTCGGGTACGAAACCCGGCGTGTGCGGCGAGGCGGTGGCGCCGCCGGTGAGGCCGCCGGGCCCGTAGTGCCCCCAGTCCGGCGGCACCTGGGCCGGTGAGGGGTACCCGTCGAACCCGTACAGCCAGCCGCCCTTCTCCCCGCCCGTGTCGAACGAGCCGGGGATCCAGTGGCCGTTGCGGCCCTTGTCGTTGTGGAAGAGCGGGACGTCGATCCCGTCGGAGCGGACCTTCCGGTACAGATGGGACATGTAGTCCCGGCCGGTCGCCTCGTCGACGTGGGAGTCGTACTCGTTCTCGATCTGGTAGAGCAGGACCGTGCCCCTGCCCTGGGTGAACAGGTGCCGGCGGACGATCCGGTTCACCTGGGTCAGCCACTCGTCGACGTGGCGGAGATAGGTCGGGTCGGCGGTGCGGGCCGTGCCCTTCGCCGCCGTCAGCCAGCCCGGGAAGCCGCCGCCGTCGATCTCCGCGTTGATGTACGGTCCGGGCCGCAGCAGGACGTACAGCCCGGTCTCGGTGGCCATGCGCAGGAACAGGTCGAGGTCCCGTACACCGGTGAAGTCGTACTCGCCGGGGGCGGGGGAGTGGTAGTTCCACGCCACGTAGATGCTGACGGCGTTGTAGCCGTGCGCCCGCATCTTCTGGAGCACGTCCCGCCACAGGGAGGGGCTGGGCAGCCGGAAGGGGTGCATCTCGCCGGACCACACCACCAGGCGCTTGCCGTCGACCAGGAGCGAGTAGGCGTCGTACCCGATCGTGTGGCGTTCGCCGTCGGCGCTCGGCGGGGCCGGCGCCGGACCGGTGGGCACGCTGCGCGCCGCGAACGCCGAGGGCGCCCCGGGGCCGCCGCTGCCGCCCAGGGCGAAGCCGAGCGCGGCCGAGCCGGCCAGGGCACTGAAGGTACGTCTGCTGAGCGCCAAGGTGGATCCTCCCGGCGATCTTACGGGGGCGCGGTCCGGCCATTCTCCATGGAGATACGCCCCACAATGGACCCATGAGGATCTCGGCGCGGGCGGATTACGCGGTACGGGCGGTTCTGGAGCTGGCCGTACGGGAGGGTAACGGCCCGGTGAAGGCAGAGGAAATCGCTGTCGAGCAGGACATTCCCCACAAGTTCCTGGAGGGCATCCTGGGCGACCTCAGGCGGGCGGGGGTCGTCGACAGCAGGCGCGGCGGGGGCGGCGGCTACCGGCTGGCCCGGGCCGCGGCCGCCATCACTGTGGCGGATGTCATCCGGGCGGTGGACGGCCCGATCGTCTCCGTGCGCGGGGAGCGCCCGACGGGCCTTGCCTACACGGGCACGGCCGAGCCCCTGCTCCCGCTGTGGATCGCCCTGCGCGCCAATGTGCGCCGCATCCTGGAGGGGGTCACCGTCGCCGACCTCGCGGCCGGTGCGCTGCCCGAGCCGGTACGGGCCCTGGCGGCGGAACCGGCGGCCTGGGAGAACCCCTGAGGGCCGGGACGGGCGGGGCCGGGACGGGCGGGGCGCCGGGGGCGTGACCGGGAGCGCGCGGTGCGTGAAAAGCCGGATGTGAATGGCCGGAGTTCACCCTGCCGGGCCGGAGCGGGGCTTCCTACGATTCCCCTCGCCTCCCCGTCCTTCACAGGTTCAACACCGTTTCTTCCACGGTGAACGGGCGGGTCGGAGGTCGAACCCCCCACTCGACAACCTGGAGAAGCCATGGCTGGTGGACTCCTGCTGAGCGGCGCCGTAGCCGCTCTGCTCACCACCGCGCTACCCGCCCAGTCCCCGTCGTCCGTCTTCGACGACCCGCCCCCGGACAAGATCGTCATCGATGTCGCCACGGTGAACGGCTCCGGCTGTCCGGCCGGCACGGCCGCCGTCGCCGTCTCCCCGGACAACACCGCCTTCACGGTGACCTACAGCGACTACCTGGCCCAGGCCGGTGGCAACTCCGAGCCCACGGCCTTCCGCAAGAACTGCCAGCTCAACCTGGTCGTGCACGTCCCGCAGGGCTTCACCTACGCGGTCGCCAGCGCGGACTACCGGGGCTTCCTCTCCCTCCAGCCCGGCGCGACCGCCACCCAGAAGGCGTCGTACTACTTCCAGGGCTCGTCCAACACCGCGTCGAGGACCCACCCGTTCAGCGGCGCCTACAACGACGACTGGCAGGCGACCGACAGCACCGACTGGGCCCAACTGGTCTGGGCGCCCTGCGGGGTGCTGCGCAACTTCAACATCAACACCGAGCTACGGGTGAACGCGGGCAGCGCCAGCCCCGGCAAGGTCAGCTTCATGACGATGGACTCGACCGACGGTGACATCAGCACGGTGTACCACCTGGCCTGGAAGGAGTGCCCGCACAGCTAGGCGGTGGCCGCGCCGGGCTGCTGCCCGCCGGCGTCCGCGCCGGTCGGACCAGTGCGGCAGCCCGGCCGGTCGGGCGGGCCCCGGACGGTGATCTCCGGACGTGTGCGACGGCCCGTCAAGAGGTCCCCCGGCCGTTCTTTGCGAGATGCATACCAAGCGACGGATTCCGCGTCGCGAGAGATTTCCGCCCGCCGGGGTCCGCCACCCGGAAATTATGGGAGCAGTGTCCGTGAGCTGCGATTTCGCCTGCGGCGTCGACGGCGGTCGGCGCGCCTCGACGGCTCTTGACGCTGATTGATCCGTGAGCGCATATTTGCGTCATTCCGTGAGGTGGAGGGGGAGCTTTCGCATGGCGGAGGGGGCGTACGCATCGCGGTTCCCCGTGACCGGACCGCGTCATCCGGCACGGAAGCGGCACTTGTCCTCGCTCGGCGTGACCCTGGCCGAAACGCTCCGCCGACGCGGCGCGCAGACCGGTGTCCTCCCGGTACCGGCCCGGTGATCGCCGCTGCCGTGTGCCGGACGACCCGGAGCGAGGCCCCGGCCGTACGGCGCACCGTCGCGCCACCGCCGGCCGCCCAGGAACGAACCTAGGAGAACTTCATGCAAGTCGTGGTCCGCGCTCTGAGCGTCCTGCGGGCCCTGGCACCCAGACCGAGGGGTGCGACGCTTCAGGAGCTGCATGAAGAGCTGGGTATTCCGGTCGGGAGCCTGCACCGTCTGCTCGCCACCCTGGCCGAGGAGGACTTCGTCACCCGCTCGACGCTGAACCGCCGGTACTTCCTGGGACCGATCGCCCGTCAACTCACCGAGCAGAGCCAGCACCAGTCGGCGCTTCTCGTCAGTCCGCACCGGGCGGTCGTCGCGGCCGCGGAGGCGAGCGGTGAGACGGTGTTCCTCACCGAGCTGATCGGGGACCGGCCGGTGTGCGTCGCCCTGGCCGAGGGCCGTCATCCGCTGCGCCTGTTCGTACGCATAGGGCAGGAGATGCCGCTGCACGCCGCCGCGGCCGGGCGTGCGCTGCTGGCCTACTGGCCCGAGACGAAGGTCCGCGGCCTGCTCGACCGGCGCCCGCTGACCGCCTTCACGGAGGAGACACCGACCACCGTCGACGCGGTCCTGGACCATCTCGCGCTCGTCCGGGCACGCGGTTACGACGTGTGCGACGACGAACTGGACCGCGGCGTGTGGGCGGTGGCGTCGCCGATCTTCACCTCCACCGGAGCGGTCGCCGCCAGTGTCACCCTCGCCGCGGCGGGGAGCCGCATGCACGATCCCTCGGACCGGGAGACGGCCGTGCGGACCGTGCTGGCCGCGGCCCGTGACATGTCGGACGAACTCGGCTTCAGCGCGCCGTGGCTGGAGACGGACGGGGCACCGGCCGCCGCCCCTCCGGCCGACCGGCGCGCGTCCTCCCGCCGTGTGGCGAAGGATGCCCGATGAGCACCGGCGAGGCCGTCTCCTCGGACACCGGCGGTGGGGCACCGCGCATCCCGGCCGGCGTGCCGCTGGGCCGACGACGGGGCGCCCCGGCGGGCCACCCGGTCGCCGGCCCGGTCCGAGTGGGCCGGCCACCTCTCCGGCGAGGCCGGAGCGATCAGTAAGACGAACATGGATGGGGGACACCGCATGTTTGAGCCTGCCCAGCGCCCTGGGACGGAACCGTTCCGGTGGCGGGAGGGAGAACGGGTACTGACCGACGACCGAGTACCCGAGGCCACGGTCGCGCAACCGGCGTACGCGCATCCCGGCGGTCCGGCGATCCTGGGCCGGCGCCCCGTCCGCCTCACCGGCGGCCTGGGCGACTTCGAGAGCGTTCTGCGTCCCACGGGTCGTTCGGCCGAAGCCACCACGGCGAGGCCGACCGCCGTATCGGGCCTCGCCGTCGAGCGGCTGCACGGGCAGCCCGCGATCCGGGCGCGCATCAGGGAGTTGATGGCCACGGCCCGCCACGAGGCCGTGCTGTGCCTGCCGGACGGCCCCGGTGCCGAAGGCGGGCCCGACGGGGCGCGGCTCGGTGACGCCGGCCTGGCCTCCCGGTCCGTCACGGTCCGCACGCTGTGCTCCGAACGGGTCCGCGACGACAGCGAGGTCCTGCGTCGCGTCAGAACGCTGGCGGAGCACGGCGTGGCCGTTCGCGCCGTGTCCTCCCTCTCGGCCCGGCTGCATCTGGTCGACCGCAGGACGGCCGTCGTGCAACTGGGTGACGACCAGGAGCACGAGGCTCTGGTCGTCACCCAGCCCGCCCTGACCGCGGTGTTGTCCTCACTCTTCGAGGCGGTCTGGGCCACCGCCGTGCCGCTGACCGAGGGAACGGCGGCCGGGGACGCCGCCATCACCCCGCCGGAGCTCGCCCTGCTGCAACTGCTCGGCCAGGGACTGACGGACGATGCCGCCGCCCGCAAACTGGGTGTCTCGTTGCGCACGGAACGCCGGATGCTCACCCGGGTGTCGCAGCACCTCGACGCGCAGAGCAGGTTCCAGCTCGGACAGCGGGCCGTGCAGCGGGGACTCCTCTGACCCGGGACACTCCGCCGGCGTATTCGGCTGCGTGGCAGGCATTCCATCCGGCCGCCGATGGTTCGGCACAAAAATGTCAGGCTCTTTTGTGCCAGGGGAAACGTCTGGTGCCGCCCTGTTGAATGCGGCAAGAATGATGACGAGCGGTTGCAGAGATTGCCGCGCCGAATATCCCGGACCGGGAATCAGGTGAGGGTGTGCACAATCCGGAATCCCAGCCTTCCTGCATGTGTCGGCTGCTGAAGCCGGCGGAGCGGGTGCCGTGCTGGAGTTGCGGACGCCGGTAGCCGGTTTTCGATCCGGTTGATCTGCCGGTGCCGGATCTGCGTCCGGGAATTCTCTCGTCCACGTCCTCGAAGGAGGTGTGTTTCATGCGCAAGTACGCCAAGCCGTCGTCCAAGAAGGTCACCCACGGCACCGTGGTGAGCATGGCCTGCTGATCCGAGGATCAGCATCCGTCGATATTCACCCTGAACGCCCTACCGGCGCTCGGGAATCGCGAGAAGGAGCAGGAAAATGATCTCTGCCGACATCATGAAGCAGCTGTCCACCGGTGCCGTCAAGCGCGGTTGCCAGAACAGCAAGTGACACACCCGGAGTCGCGGCGGCGTCCGGCCGCCGCGACTCCGCGCACCACGACCGAACGGCTGGAGGGAGCAGCGCGATGACCGCACCCGGGCACATCGACTTCGACGGGTTGCTGGGCGCACGCAGGCGACGGGCCCGCGCCGAACTCGCCGACGCCGTCTGGGCGGTGTACGCGCAGCAGGCACCGGAGAAGGCCGGCACCACCGTGCCGCCGGCCGACGCACGCCGCGAGCCCCGGCTCTACAGCCAACTGGTCCTGGGCGGCCTGAGCGGAATGACGATGGACCAGCTCCTGCTGGCCGGCCGCCGGGAGGATCCGGCACCGCTGACCGTCACCGCGGACGACGAGGGCGTCGTCGTCCTGCCGGGCCTCGGCCGCGCGCGTACGGGACGGTGCGCCGGCGAGCTGACGGTGCGCTACGACGACGCCGCGCGCACGCTCACCGTCGACGGGGAGCCCACGGCGTACGAGCTGGAACCGTGCCTCATGGTGCCGGGCACCCGCATCGAACTGGTCGACCGGCTCGACCCCGTCCTCAAGGCCTTCCTCGACCTGCACATCGACGCCCCCGAGCGGCTGACGCTGCTCACCGACGGCGCCGCCCAACTGCCGTGCATGGCAGACGCGCTGGACATCATCGCCGCCGTCAGCCCCGGCTACCACGCCGCGCTCGTCGAATCCCTGCGCGCCGTCGTCCTCTACCGGCACCCCGACGCGGAGTCGTTCGCCGCGCTGGGCATGCACGGCATGATCTTCCTGAACGTGCCGGACGGCGCCGGCGTCGACCACTTCGTCGAGGAACTCGTCCACCAGGGCGGCCACGTGGTCTTCAGCGAGGCCACACTGCACCGCGCCGAGTTCTTCCGCGTCGACCCCGAGGCGGAGCTGTCCGGACTGATCGGCCGGGACGACCCGCGCACCGTGTACGACGCCTTCCACGGGCTGTTCACGGAGCACATGGAGTACCAGATCGTCCTCGGCGCCCTGGAACGCGAGCTGGCCGACGACGGGGATCGCCCCGAGTTCCGGGCCCACCTCACCTCCGTGGCCCGCCGGCACCTGCGTGACCTGCGGCTGATCGGCCCGCACGCCGGCGAGATCTTCAGCGCCGCCGGCCGGGAGGTCCTCGCCGCCTTCCAGGAGACCTACGACCGCGCGGCCGCGGCGCATCCGGACCTGTTCGGCTCCGGTGACGACGTCGAGGACCTGCTGCGCGAGCTGGTCGCCATACCCAGCGTCAATCCCCTCCTGCCCGGCGCGGAGGGCGTCGCCGACGAGCGGGACCTGGCGGAGTTCGTCGCCGGACGGCTGCGCTCGGCCGGTGTGGACGTGGAGATGCGGGAGGTGCGGGACGGGCGCCGCAACGTGATCGCCCACGTGCCGCGCGCCGGTGACGCCGACGGCCAGGTGGTACTGCTCAGCGCCCACATGGACACCTACCCCGCCGGCGGCCCCGAGGCCGGATACCGGCCCGTCACGCGGGGCCGCACCCTGCATGGCCGCGGCAGCGCGGACGCCAAGGGCTCACTCGCGGCCATGATGACCGCCTTCGTCCAGGCGGCGCACGCCGCGCACCACCGCGAGGCGTATCTCGCCGCGACCGTGGACGAGGAGTGCCTGCTGCTGGGCGCCCGGGAACTCGCCCGGCACGGCATGCGGCCCACCCTCGGCATCACCGGCGAACCCACCCGGCTCGCCCCGGTCGTCGCCCAGAAGGGCATCGTCCGCGGCGCGTTCACGGTGCGCGGGCCCAGGAGCCACGCCGCCTACCCCGCCGAGATCACGGCGGTCGGCTCGGCCTCGGAACTGATCGCCGCCGTACGAGAACTGAACGCGCGGCTGCGCCGGGAGACGGGCCATCCCCGGCTGGGCGCCGCCACCGTCACCGTGACACGGCTGGACAGCGACGGAGGGATGAACCTCAGCGCGACCGAGGTGTCCGTCCACTTCGACGCGCGCTTCCTGCCCGGCACGACCGGTGAGGAGTTCGCCGCCCGCGTGGAGGGCGAGCTGCGAGCCGCCCTCGGCGACCACGTGGACCTCTCCCTGGCATCCGTCGACTTCGTCTCCCCGCCCAACGAACTGCCGCCTGTGTCGCCCCTGGCCGACGAGTTCTTCGCCGCCGTGAAGGAGTCCACCGGCGCCTGCGAGCCGGAGGCCTTCGCCTACGGCAGCGAGGCCGGCGTGCTGGCGGAGTTCTGCACGGCGAGCCTGGTGTTCGGACCGGGCGATCCGCGCCACTCGCATGCCGCGACCGAGTCGGTCGACCTGGACGAGGTCCGCACCGCCACCGACATCTTCCGCCGCCTCCTGGTCGGCGACCAGCGCTGACCACAGCCCCATTCGGACAGGACCACGACGTGACAACAAGCAGTACCGGCCTCGGCACGAGCGGCCGGGAGCGCCTCTGCCTGGCCCTCGACCTCACGGACCGAGCGGAGATCATCAAGGCCGTGGAGGAACTCCGCGACCTCATCGGCTGGTTCAAACTGAACTCGGCGTTCACCCTGTACGGCCCCGGCCTCGTCCGGGAGATCCTCGACCGGGACGTCAAGGTGTTCCTGGACGCCAAGCTGCACGACATCCCCAACACCCTGGCCGGGTACGGGGACGCCGTCACCCGGCTCGGCGTCCACCTGGTCACCCTGCACACCGGCGGCGGCTCGGAGATGATGCGCGCCGCCGTCGCCGCCGCCGACCGGACCGCCGCCGAACTGGGTGTCCAGCGGCCCAAGCTGGTCGGTGTCACCCTGCTGACCAGCGTTGACCGCGCCACCCTCAACGGCGACCTCAACGTGCCCGGCACGGTCGAGGACGAGATCCGGCGCCGCGCCCGACTCGCCGCCGAGGCCGGCCTGGACGGCGTGGTCTGCGCCCCGGCCGAGATCGAGCTGATCCGCGCGGACCTGCCCGACGACTTCTTCTACGTCACCCCGGGCACCCGGTCCCCGGGTGGCAGCGGCAACGACCACAAGCGCACCGGGACCCATGCCCAGGCACTGGCCGCCGGCTCGTCCCTGCTGGTGGTGGGCCGGCGGATCAACCAGGCCGCGGACCGGCGGCAGGCCGCGGCCGAGGTGCTGCGGGAACTGCGGGAGGCCACCGCCTGATGGTCGTCCTGCCGCCCAAAGCCGTCATCGCCTGCGTGCACCTGCTGCCCACCCCCGGTTCCCCCGGTTACGGCGGCAAGGTGGAGGACATCTACGAGTCCGCGCTCGCCGAGACCGAGACCTACCTCCGGCACGGCGTCGACGCGCTGATCGTCGAGAACTTCCGCGACACGCCCTTCCACCCGCACACCGTCCCACCGGAGACCACCGCCACGATCGCCGGGGTGACCCGGGAGATCGTGCGGATGGCCTCCGTACCGACCGGTGTCGCCGTGCTGCGCAACGACGCGACCGCGGCCCTCGCCATCGCCACCGCCACCGGCGCCGACTTCATCCGCGTCAACGTGCACGTCGGCGCCGTTCTGGCGGAGCAGGGGCTGGTCACCGGCCAGGCCCACGAGACGCTCCGGCTGCGCCGGACGCTGGGCAGTGACGTCGCCGTCTTCGCCGACGCCAGGGTGAAGCACTCCCAGCCCTTCGTCTATCCGGACCTGGCCACCGAGGTCCGGGACCTGGCACTGCGCGCGGACGGGGTGATCGTCTCCGGGGAGCTGACCGGGCTGGAGACGAGCCCCCAGGACCTGCTGACCGCCCGCACGGCGACCAGCGGCCCGCTGTTCGTGGGCAGCGGGGTCACTCCGGAGAACCTGCCGTCCGTCTACGACTGCGCCGACGGGTTCGTCGTCGGCAGCTACTTCAAGGCGTCCGGGGTGCCGCGCAACCCGGTGGACGAGTCCCGGGTGGCAGCCCTGATGGAGAGCGTCCGGGCGCTGCGCGCCGCCAGGGCCGGGACCCACCGACCCATGCACGACACGGCAATACAGCACGACACGGACAGGTGAGAACATGCGACAGCGCAGGGTCGACGACGAGGCCATGGCCCGGCTCTTCAGACCGGAGCGAACGGACCGCGGACTGCTGGTGTCCGTCGTCGGCTTCGACGGCTCCGGCAAGACCACGCAGATCGAACGGGTCGCCGAAGCCCTGCGTGCCCAGGGCCGCGAGGTGGTCGAGACCCGTCAGCCCACCGACTGGTACCGGGAACTGGCCGACGTCCAGACCTTCCACGACGCGGGCGGCTCCGTGGAGACCGCGCACATCCTCGCCCTGCTGGCGGCCGCCGACCGCCGCCGGCACGTCCAGGAGGTCATCGACCCGGCCCTGGAGCGCGGTGCGGTCGTGCTGTGCGACCGGTACGTGTACGCGACCTTCGGTGTCTTCGTGCACCGCGGTGTCGACTTCCGGCTGCTGGCCGACATCAACCGGGGGATTCCGCGGCCGGATCACGCCTTCTACCTCGAGCTGCCCACCGAGGAGCTGCTGCGCCGGCTCCGGGAACGGGACGGCGACCGGCTCAAGCACGAGGAGAAGTCCACCGAGCGGATCGAGTCGATCGTGCGCACGTACGAGGAGCTGGGATCCGAGCTGATCCACATCGACGGCACGGCGGCCCGTGAAGAGGTCACCGCGCGGATCCTTCGGCACATCGAGGGCTGAGCGAGCCGGGGGCCGGTCACGGCCCCCGGCCCCGGAACACGGCAACGAGTGAGGTAGTTATGTGCGGCCTGGCGGGAACAGCGGCAGTGGGCGGGCGTCCCCTGTCCGCCGCGGCGGACGGTCTGCTGCGGAGCATGACCGGGACGATCGCGCACCGCGGCCCGGACGAGACGGAGTTCTTCCGTTCCGGACCCGTCGGTCTGGGCTTCGTACGCCTGTCCCTGGTGGACCCGGAGGGTGGCGGCCAGCCGCTGAGCACCGACGACGGCTCCCTGGTACTGATCGCCAACGGCGAGATCTACAACCACCGGGAGCTGGCCGCCGGCCTCCCCGCCGGAACCCGGCTGCGCACCGGATCGGACTGCGAGGTACTGCTGCACCTGTACCGCCGGGACGGCCTGAACTTCCTGGACCGGGTCCGGGGAATGTTCGCCCTGGTCCTGTGGGACCGCACCCGCGACCGGCTGGTGTTCGCCCGCGACCGGTTCGGGATCAAGCCGCTGTTCTTCCACGCCGACGCGGAGCGCATCGTCTTCGCGTCGGAGATCAAGGCCCTCTTCCACGACCCGGCCTGCCCCCGCGAACTGGACTGGCAGCGGGCGCTGGCGGACCCGGCGGTCACCGGTGACCTGGTGCTGGGCGACTCCCCGCCGCACGCCTGGTTCAAGGGCGTCGAGCTGGCCCCGGCCGGCGCCGTCACCACCTTCGACCTCACCTCCGGTGAGCGGAGCACCCACCGGTACTGGTCGTTCCCCGACTTCGACGGCGACACCGACGGCTCCGAGGCGGACCTCGTCCGCTCGTACGCGGACGCGCTGGCCGCCTCCGTCCGGGACTGCCAGATGGCCGACGTGGAGATCGGCCTCTTCCTCAGCGGAGGCATCGACTCCGCCGCGGTGGCCGCGCTCGCCGACATCGAGCCGCGCACCTTCACCATGCTCAACGGCAGCACGCTGGAGAACCGCGACGCCGAGTGGGCGCACCACACCGCGGCCCACCTGGGCCTGGTCAACCACCAGGTGCTGCACGACACCATGGCCGTGCCCGGCGTGGACGAGTGGAAGCGGCACCTGTGGCAGATGGAGACGCCGCTGGCCGGGCCGGAGTCGTTCTACAAGTACGAGCTCTACCGTCACGTCGCCGCCCATGCCCCGGAGATCAAGGCCATGCTGCTCGGCGGCGGCGCCGACGAGTTCAACGGCGGCTACACCACCACCCTGGCGGGCGGCGGGGACTGGTCCGACTTCATGGCCAACGTCGACCGCATGGGAACGCGGCGCCACCAGCAGCGCCACCCCGGGCTGGGCGCCTGGTGGGAGCAGCCAGGCCCGCCGCTGCTGCGGGCCGAGGCACTGCGGGCGGCGTCCGGCGCGGAGCGGCGCGACGACTACGAGATGCTGTTCCGCACCAAGTACCGCGACGTCCAGCTCTACAACTGCTGGCACGAGGACCGCACCGCCGCCGGCAACGGCATCGAGGCCCGCGTGCCGTTCCTGGACCACCGGCTGGTGGAGATCGTGGCGGCGATCCCGCACGCGCTGCGGCCCGCCCTCGTCTGGGACAAGCAGATCCTGCGCCGGGGACTGGCCGGGGTGCTGCCCCGGGAAGTGCTGACCCGCCCGAAGATCCCGTTCTACTACGGCAGCGGTGTCCGGCACACCTACCGGACCTTCGCCCGCATGCTGGCCCAGCAGGGCGACCGGCTGCTGGACGAGGCGCTCGCGGGACCGGGCGCCCGGGAGTACCTCGACGCCGACCACATGCGTGCCGCGCTGCGCGCGCTGGAGGAGGATCCGCGCGCCGGCCACGTCGAGTTCCTGGTGCGCGCGGCCAACCTCGGACTGCTGGCCGGCATGGCCCGCGAACTGCCCGGGCCGCTGGTGACCGCGCCCGGGGCGCCGGTCCTGCGCTCCGTTCCCGTCGTCGACTGGAGCCGCCAGGCGCCGGAGATCGAGGCACTCGTCGTACGCCGGGAGCCCGTCGACGCGGCCGCGGTGCTCGCCCGGGCGGACGGGCTGCTGCTGTTGCGCGCTCCCGAGGACGACACGGTCTGGTACCTCACGCTCGACGGCGCCATCGAGTACGTCGTCGACGACGCGGCGGAGGCGGGCTGGTCGTCCCTGCTCCGGGCGTTCGACGGGGAGCGGCCCGTCGGGGAGCTCGTGGCCGCTCTCGACCTCGACCTCAAGCGGTTCGAACCGCTGGTCACCGAAGCACTGGAGGCCGGGCTCCTGGTGACCGCGGCCGGGACCCGATGACCGGGCCGGTGCCGGCCCCGGCCCCCGGCTCCCGCACGAAAGGAACTCGTGGCATGTCCACATCTCACAACCTCGCCGGCGTCCTCGAGCGGCTGCGGGGCGAGGGGCTGCTGCCCACCGACACCCTGACGGTGCTGTGCGTCGGCTCGGTGGCCCGCGGCTGGGCCAACGAGCGCAGCGACTACGACCTCGTCGTGGTCACCCGCGAGCCGTTCGCCGACGACCGGGCACGCGACCTGCCCGTGCCGCTGCGGCCGGCCACGCTCCCCACCGTGGGACTGCGCGTGGACGGGCGTCGCTGGGAGATCAAGTACTGGCTCGACACCCAGATGGACCAGATGTTCGCCAAGATCAGCCGGGAGCGGTTCGAGGCCGGCACCCACGCCTCCCGGGCCCTGATCGATGTCGAGGAACTCGCCCTGGAGCGTCTGATCCCCGCCATCACCCTGACCGGTGAGGAGTGGGTCGAGGGCCGCCGGCGCGAGCTGGCCGAGTCCGCGTTCCGCTCCTTCGCGGTCAGCCGCTCACTGGCCGGCATGGACTCCGCGGTCGAGGACGCCCTCGGGCAACTCGCCGCCGGCGACGCCGAGTCCGCGGTGCTGTCCGCCCGGCGCGCGATCGGCCACGTGGTCGACGCCCTGCTGGAGTCGCACGACTGCTACGGATCCGCCCAGCCCAAATGGCGGGCCCGGCGGTTCCGGGAGGCCGATCCGGCCGAGGTCCCGTTCGAGCAGTACTGGGCGCTGGAGACCATGCGTGACCTCGATCCCGCGGCACCCGGCCGCTGGGTCGAGCGGACCGTGCAGTGGTGCCGGCGACTGTGCATGGAGGTGGAAGTCTGATGGCCGCGACGCCCGCGCTGACCGGCTCCGTCGTCCTGAGCCACGCGACGTACATCCAGGTACGCAAGTACCGCGGCCACCTGATCGTGGCCCTGGACGACGAGGCCGTGGAACTGGACGACGTCACCGAGTTCATCTTCAAGCGGCTGGACGGGGCGGCCCGAGTCCGGGACATCGGCGAAGCGGTCGCCGCCGCCTACGACGTCCCCGTGGACGAGGCCACCGCCGACAGCATCGAGGTGCTGACCGACCTGCTCATGGGCGGATACGTACAGGTCGCCGACGGTCCGCTCCGGGGGGCCTGAGATGTGCGGGACCGTGGGGATGTTCCTGGGCTGCGCGGCGCTGTCCTACTGCCCCAAGTCGCTGCTGACGCGCGGCCGGCCGCAGTCTCCGGCCGGCCCTGCCACGGACACCGGCGACGCGGCCGGCACTCGTGCCCAGGCTCCGGCGGACCAGGACGCCGGCGCTCCGGCGGACCCCCGTACCGGCTCCGAACCCCCGGCCTATCGCAGCGTCTTCCAGAACTGGGACACCCGCGCGAGTGTCCGTGCCGCACCCCGCCGGGTCGTCGCGGACGCCGACGCGGCCCTGCGCTTCTTCTCCCCGGACCTGGTCCCGGTGGCCCGGCACCCGCTGGTGCGGGCTCTTCCCGGCCCGGTCTTCGACACCCTGCTCGTCCAGCACCTGTACCGCTACCTGGACTTCACCGCGAAGCTCGAGTACCTGGTCGTCAACCGCGCCGTGATCGGCATCGCGCACGGCTCGGTCGGCGTGCCCGTTCCCGAGAGCATGCGCTTCGACGCCCTCAAGATGTACTGCGACGAGGCCTACCACGCGCTCGCGGCCGTGGACCTCAGACGCCAGGTGGAGCAGGTGACCGCGGTGCCGGCCCGCCTGCCCGCGGAACCCTTCTTCCTGCGCCGCCTGCGGCAGATCCTGGCCGGACTGCCGGCCGATCAACGCGCACTGGCGGAACTGATGTTCGTCATCGTCTCCGAAACCCTGATCTCGGCCAGTCTGGCCGAGATCCCGGGCACGGACGACGTCGTGCCGGCAGTCCGCGAGTCCATCCGTGACCACGCCCTGGACGAGGGCCGCCACCACGCCTACTTCGCCGTGTTCCTGCGCCATCTGTGGGGCGCCCTGGACCCCGGGCAGCGGCGCCTGGCCGGACGGCTCGCACCGCGGCTCATGGACGCCTTCCTCCACCCCGACCTGGAGGGCATGCGGACCGAACTCGTCGGCCACGGCCTGACCGAGGACCTCGCCGAACAGGTCATCGGCGAGGTCTACACGCCCGAGGTGCTGGGCCGCCAGATGCGCGCGACCTCCCGGCAGACCCGGCGCTACCTCGACGACGTCGGTGCCTTCGACGATCCGGAGGCGGCCGCGGAACTGCACGCCCACGGCTACGCGCCATGACCGTCCGGCGTACCGGACGAGTGAGAACCCCGGACAGGTGAGGGACATGGAACAGGCAACCATCGACGACCGGCGGACCCCGGCAGCGCCCCGCTCCGCCGGGGCGTTCTGGAGGTACTGGACGGCTTCCACGGTCAGCAGGGCGGGCGACGCGGTCACCTCGGTCGCGCTGCCCCTGCTGGCTCTGGAGACGTTGCACGCCGGCAGCTTCGAGGTGAGCCTCATCACGGCGGCCGGGTACGCGGCCTGGCTGCTCATCGGGCTGCCCGCCGGAGTGATCGTCCAGCGGCTCCCGCTCCGCGGTGCCCAGGTGGCGCTTGACCTGCTGCGTGCGGGGGCCGTGCTGTCCGTGCCGGCCGCCGCCGCGCTGGGCGTGCTGCACATGATCCAACTCGTCCTGGTCGCACTGGTGGTGGGGCTGGCCACCGTGGTGTTCGACGTCGGCAACGCGACCCTGCTCCCCTTCATCGTGAGCAAGGAGGAGCTGACCCGGCGCAACAGCCTGACATCGGCGTCCAACGCGACGACCGAGCTGGGCGGCCCGTCCCTCGGCGGCGCGCTGGTGCAACTCGTCGGCGCGGCATCCGCGCTGCTCCTCGACTCCCTCAGCTATCTGGTGTCCGCGGTCCTGCTGTGGGCACTGCCCCGGCCTTCGAGCCCCCCGTCCCGGAAGCAGAACGATCCGCCGCTCGAACTCATCAAGGACGGCTGGCGGTTCGTCGTGCGGCATCCGCTGATCCGCTCGTGCGTCGCCGCCGCCACACTGGTCAACTTCGTCTGCGGCGTGCTGATGGCCCTCACGCCCGTCTTCCTGGTGCGCACCCTGCACCTCCCGGCGGGCGCGGTGGGTGTGCTGATGGCCTCCGGTGGCGCGGGCAGTCTGCTCGGCGCGGCCTGCACGCCCCGGCTCGGCGACCGACTGGGCAGCGCCCGGGCGGTGGTGGCCGCTTCGGTGCTGCTGCCGCTGTCCCTGGTGCTGCTGCCCCTGTCCGCCTCGTGGTGGGCGGTACCCCTCTTCGTCCTCGGCAACGCCGGGTTCTCCGCCGGAACCGTGGTCATCAGCATCCTGACCCGTACGCACCGCCAGTCCGTGACACCGCCTGACCTGCTGCCGCGCGTGATGGCCACGGTTCGCTTCGTGTCCTGGGGCGCGATCCCGCTCGGTGCCCTCACCGCCGGACTGACCGCCTCGGCCTCCGGCCCCCGCACCGGCCTGGTGCTGTCCGCCGCCATCGCCCTGCTGGTCCCCCTGACCCTGCTCGCCGGCCCGGTCCGCCATCGCCGAAACCTGACCTGACCTCCGCCGGTGCGCCGAGGCGACGGGGCGTCGGTCCCGTCGCGGACGGACGGATACGCCGGAGCCAGGCAGCCAAGGCTTCGCGAGACCGCTCTAGCAGATCGGACCGATCGGACCGATCCGGTAGAGCGGTCTCGCGAAGCATCGAAGGGGGACACAGGGCATGAACGCACCCGCTCTAGGACGGCCGTTCGGGCTCACGGCCGCGACGGCTCTACTGGGTCTGCTCGCCTTGTCCTGCGGCAGCGGCAGCGGCGCGAAGCCTGAGCCGGCACCGTCCCGTGCCGACGCCGGACACGGCCACGCATCGGCGTACGACGCCGGATGGCGGACCGGCAGACGGCTCTTCGCGGACGGCGGCAAGGGCGCCGCGGTCCGTGAGGTGGTGTGGGGAGGCTGTGTCCGCCGGTCCCTCACGGCCGAGCCGCGGGACGTGGTGGAGAGGGACCGCGGCGCCTGGGTGCGGGGCTGCGAGCAGGGCGTGCAGCCGGGTACCGAGCCCCATCCGCCCGTCCGGCCCGTGACACGACGCGAGTCCGGCCCCGGCCTCCTGGCCCGGTTCCGGACCTGGGCCGCCGCGCACGGAGCTGAGCGGCCCGCCCGGCAGGTGCGTCGGGTGGTCCTTGTCCACCTCGGCGACCGGGACTACGACGTCGAACTCACCACCACCCGCACCGGCGGGAGCGCGCGAGCCGACGCCGAGCGGCTCGCCGGCACGTTCGCGACCTGGTGGGACGGCGACGACGGCGACGACTCGACCGCGTGGAACCTCATCGTCCTCGGCCCGGACGGCGAGCGCCTGACCACCCGGAACCTCTGACGGCCAAGGACATCTGCCCGGCCGTGGAGCATCCGCTAGCCGGCCTGTCCCATCCCCGCCGCGTTCGGCCAGCTCTGGGCGTTGGGCCAGCCGGTCGCCGGGGCCGGGGTCAGGCCGGTGGGGGGAGCCGGTGCCGGCGGCGCCGTCATCCCGCGCACCTGGGCGGCGGTGAGGCCGCCGCGCGCCGGGACACCGGGCGGGGTGGGCCCCACGGCGGCGGCGGGCGCCGGGACGGGCACGGGCACGGGCACCGGGGCCGGCACGGGTGCCGGAGCGGGCATGGCGGCCGGAGGCGGGGCCATCGCCGCCGGGGCCATCGGCGCGGGCACGGGCGTGGGGACCGGCGCCGGGAGGGGGACCGGCGCCGGAGCTGGGGGTGTGGGCACCGCCGGGGGCAGCTGGGCCGCCGCCGGCAGGACCTGGGCTGCCGCCGGCATCGGCATCCCGCCGCCCATCGGCGTGGCGGCGGGGAGCGGCATGCCGGTGCCGGCGGCCGGGGCGGGGCCGGCGCCGGCGGCCTGTGCCGCCAGTCCCTGCACACCGGCTCCGTTGGTCTCGCTCATCAGCCGGTCCACGGCCGCCGTACCCGAGCTGTAGCTGGTCCCGTTGCTCAGCTCGGGTACGGCGGCTCCCCTCCTGGTCCCGTAGAGCACCTGTTCCAGGCCGGACACCAGGCGACGCACGTCGACCTGGGGGCGCACCACGAGTCTCAGGAAGCGGCTGGACGAACCGATCTTGTTGCCGCACTCGCGGACCAGGATCCGGTGCTCGGTGAGCAGCCGGTCCCGGACCACGGTGCCTTCCGCGCCGACGGGCAGGCGCACGAAGAGGAAGTTGCCCTGGGAGGGGTAGACGGTGAGGCCGGGCAGCGAGGAGAGGTGGCTGGCCATGTCGAGGCGGTCGCGGCGCACCTGGAGCAGGCTCTGCGCGTACTCCGGGCCGTGCTCGCGCAGCATGAACACCACGTGCTCGGCGAAGGAGTTGAGGTTCCACTTCGGCAGCATCGAGCGGACCCGGCCGGCCAGCGCCGGGTTCGCGACCAGGTAGCCGAACCGGATGCCGTGCAGCCCGAAGTTCTTGCCGAGGCTGCGCAGGACGACCACGTTCGGACGGAGCATGGCCTCCTGCACCACGCTCGGCTCGGCCTCGGCGTCGGCGAACTCCAGGAAGGACTCGTCGATCACCACCAGGTCCAGGTCCGCCATCGCGTCCATGAACTGCACGATCTGCTGCTTGTGCAGATAGCCGCCGTCGGGGTTGTTCGGATTGCAGATGACCGCCACCCGGGTGCCCCGGGCCCGGATGAACTCCGCGTACTGCGCCAGGTCCAGGCCGAAGCCGTTCGCCTCCTGGAGCGGGAACATGTCCACCCGCTTGCCGGTCTCCATCGGCTGGTCGGTCCAGCGTCCGAAGGTGGGCACCGGCACGGCCAGCGACTCCCGGACCAGCAGATGGTCGATCCAGGTGATCAGCTCCGTCGAGCCGTTGCCCATCGCCACGCACTGCGGCGGCAGCTGGAGCAGGCCGCACAGCTCGGCGGTGATGGTGTCGGCGCTGCTCGGGTAGTACGTGATGATCTCGCGCAACCGGACCGCCATCTCCTCGAACATCGCGGGAGTGGGGAAGTAGGGGTTGCACGGGATGCAGAAGTCCACCGGGCCCGACCCGTCGCTCTCCCGCGTCAGCGCCGCCATCGAAGGGCTGTGCGCGGCGGTGTTGCGGAACAACGAGGTGACGTTGTCAGGCAAGGGGACCTCCGTCGAAGGGTGGCCCGTGCGGGGGAGCACGGGCCGCCCTTGGATACGGAGGGGGCGCCAGTGGCGTTCAACTCACCGATGGTGTGAGCCGGTTCACGCCCGGCGCGGTTCTCACGCCCCGAACGTGTGCACCGTGGTCGTCCGGTACGTCTGCCCGGGCCGGAGCACGGTCGACGGGAAGGCGGCGTGGTTCGGGGAGTCCGGGAAGTGCTGGGTCTCCAGGCACAGCGCGTCGCCCTGGCGGTAGGTGCGGCCGCCGGTGCCGGTCAGGGTGCCGTCGAGGAAGTTGCCGGAGTAGAACTGCAGGCCCGGCTGGTCGGTGGCGATCCGCAGGGTGCGGCCCGAGCGCGGGTCGCGGAGCGTGGCGATGTGCTCGGGCCGCGCCGTGACGCCCTTGTCCAGCACCCAGTTGTGGTCGTAGCCCTTGGCGAGCACCTGCTGCTCGTGGCCGGCCCGGATGTCCCGGCCGATCGGCTTGGCGCGGCGGAAGTCGAACGGGGTGCCCGCCACCCCCGCCAGCTCACCGGTCGGGATCAGACCCGAGTCGGTGGGCGTGTACCGGGCGGCGGCGATGGTGAGCTCGTGGTCCTCGATCGTGCCGCTGCCCTCGCCGGCCAGGTTCCAGTAGACGTGGCTGGTGAGGTTGACGACGGTGGCCCGGTCGGTGGTGGCCTCGTAGTCGACCCGCCACTCGCCGCGCCGGGTGAGGGTGTACGTCACCTTCGACCGGAGCGTGCCCGGGTAACCCATCTCCCCGTCGACGCTCGTGTAGTACAGGCGCAGGCCGACGTCGGAGCCGTCGGTGAACGGCTCCACGTCCCAGACCCGCTTGTCGAAGCCCTTGGCGCCGCCGTGCAGGCTGTTCACGCCGTCGTTGACGGAGAGCTGGTGGCTCCTGCCGTCGAGGGTGAACCGCCCGTTGCCGATGCGGTTGCCGTAGCGGCCGATCAGCGCGCCGAAGTACGGGCTCTTCGCCGCGTAGTCGTCGATGCCGTCGAAGCCCGCGACCACGTTGGCGTGCCGGCCGCGGGCGTCCGGGACCTCCAGGGTCTGGACGACCCCGCCGTACGACAGCACCTTCATCCGGATGCCGCCGTTCTCCAGCGACCAGCGGTACACCTTGGTGCCGTCGGCGAGCCTGCCGAAGAGGTGCCTCACCGGTTTCCCGCCGGGGACGGCCGCCTGCGCGGTGCCCCCGAGGGTGGTGGCGGCGATGCCCGCCGCCGCTGCTCCTGCAATGACCGTACGTCTGTTCAGTTCCACTTGCGGCTCCCTGAAAGGAAGGGGCCCCGCCGGTGATCCGGCGGGGCCCGAGCTGACTTACGAACCGGACTTGCGCTTGTTCCACACGTCGAACCCGACCGCCACCAGCAGGGCCAGGCCCTTGATGACCTGCTGCCAGTCGGTGCCGACGCTCAACAGGTTCATGCCGTTGTTCAGCACGCCGAGGACGAGACCGCCGATGATGGCGCCGAGGACGGTGCCGACACCGCCGCTCATGGACGCGCCGCCGATGAATGAGGAGGCGATCGCCTCGAGTTCGAAGTTCACGCCCGCCTTCGGCGAGGCCGCGTTCAGCCGGGCGGCCACCACCAGGCCCGCCAGGGCCGCGAGCACGCCCATGTTCAGGAAGACAAGGAAGGTGACCTTCTTGTCCTTCACACCGGACAGCTTGGCCGCCGGCAGGTTGCCGCCGATCGCGTAGATGTGACGGCCGAAGACCGCGTTGCGCATGACGTAGCCGTAGCCGACGACCAGCGCGCCGAGGATGATCAGCACGATCGGGGCGCCCTTGTAGCTGGCGAGCAGCAGGGTGAGCGCGAGGATCGCGGCGACCAGGGCGGTCAGCTTCAGCAGGAACAGCCGGGTGGGCGGCACCTCCAGCGCGAACTCCTGCTGGCGGCGCCGGTCCCGGACCTCCTGCCACACCACGGCCGCGATCAGGACGAGACCGAGCAGCAGGGTGAGGTTGTGGTAGTTGGTGTCCGGGCCGGTCTCCGGCAGGAAGCCGTTGCCGAGTTTCTGCAGCCCGTCGGGGAACGGGCCGAGCGTCTGGCCCTTGAGCAGGATCTCCGTCAGACCGCGGAACAGCAGCATCCCGGCGAGCGTGACGATGAAGGAGGGTATGCCCAGATAGGCGATGAGGTAGCCCTGGACCGAGCCGGCCGCCGCACCCACCAGCAGGCACAGCACCAGCGCGATCGGCCAGGCGACGCCGTGCTGGACGGTCAGCACCGCGGCGAAGGCGCCGACGAACGCGGTCAGCGAGCCGACCGACAGATCGATGTGCCCGGCGATGATCACCAGCATCATGCCGATCGCGAGGACCAGGATGTAGCTGTTCTGCAGCACCAGGTTGGAGACGTTGCGGGGCAGCAGCAGGTCCCCGTCCGTCCAGACGGCGAAGAGGGCCACGATCAGGCCGAGCGCGAGCAGCATGCCGTACTGGCGCATGTTGCGGCGCAGGCCGTCCAGCACCACCTGGAGCAGCCCCCTGCCGGTGGCCGGTCCGCCCCCGCCCGGTGGCGCGGGGGCCGGGCTCTTGGCGGTCACATCCGTGCTCATCGCGTCACCTCTTGGTCCTGCGTGTCTTTCGTCATATGGCGCATCAGTACTTCCTGCGTGGCCTCGGCCCGCGGCACCTCACCGGTCAGCCGCCCGGCGGCCATCGTGTAGATGCGGTCGCACATGCCGAGCAGTTCGGGCAGCTCGGAGGAGATGAAGACCACCGCCTTGCCCTGGGCGGCGAGTTGGTCGATCACCGTGTAGATCTCGTACTTGGCGCCCACGTCGATGCCGCGGGTCGGCTCGTCGAGGATCAGCACATCGGGCCCGGCGAAGATCCACTTGCTGAGGACGACCTTCTGCTGGTTGCCGCCCGACAGCTTGCCCACCGGCTCGAACACGGTCGGCGCCTTGATGTTCATGGTCCGGCGGAAGCCCTCGGAGACCTGCCGCTCCTCGTGCTCGTCGACGACGCCCCGCCTGGCCACCTTGCTCAGGGCGGTCAGCGAGATGTTGCGGTTGATGGTGTCGATGAGGTTGAGGCCGTAGTGCTTGCGGTCCTCGGTGACGTACGCGATCCCGTGTCCGACCGCCTCCGCGACGGACTTGGTGCGGATCTCCTTGCCGTCCTTCAGGACCGTGCCGCCCGCGTACCGGCCGTAGGCGCGCCCGAAGACGCTCATCGCCAGTTCGGTGCGGCCGGCGCCCATCAGGCCCGCGATGCCGACGATCTCCCCGCGGCGGACCTGGAGCGAGACGTCGTCCACGACCTTGCGCTGCTGGTCGATCGGGTGGTGCACGGTCCAGCCGCGGATCTCCAGCGCCGGTGCCGTGCCCTCCTCCGGATGGTGCGGGGTGCGTTCCGGGAAGCGGTGGTCGAGGTCGCGGCCGACCATGCCCGCGATGATCCGCTCCTCGGTGGTCTCCGGCGCCTTCACGTCCAGTGTCTCGATGGACCGGCCGTCCCGGATGATCGTCACCGAGTCGGCGACCCGGCGGATCTCGTTGAGCTTGTGGGAGATGATGATCGAGGTGATGCCCTGCTTCTTCAGCTCCAGGATGAGATCGAGGAGTTTGCCGCTGTCCTCGTCGTTCAGCGCGGCGGTCGGCTCATCCAGGATGAGCAGCTTCACCTGCTTCGACAGCGCCTTGGCGATCTCCACGAGCTGCTGCTTGCCGACGCCGATGTCGGCGACGCGGGTCTCCGGGTGCTCGTCCAGACCCACCCGGCGCAGCAGTTCGGTGGCGTGCCGCAGGGTCTCGTTCCAGTTGATGAGCCCGCGCCGGGCGTGCTCGTTGCCGAGGAAGAGGTTCTCCGCGATGGAGAGGTACGGCACCAGCGCCAGCTCCTGGTGGATGATGACGATGCCGTGCTGCTCACTGGCCCGGATGTCCTTGAACTGGCAGACCTCCGACTCGAAGAGGACGTCTCCCTCGTAACTGCCGTACGGGTGGACGCCGGAGAGCACCTTCATCAGGGTCGACTTGCCGGCGCCGTTCTCCCCGCAGATGGCGTGGACCTCGCCCTGCCGGACGGTCAGGGTGACGTCCGACAGCGCCTTGACACCGGGAAAGGTCTTGACGATCGAGCGCATTTCCAGGACGGGTCCCGCCATGGTCGTGCCTTCCAATCCGTAGGTAGCGGGCGGGTTACTTCAGCTCGGACTCGGTGTAGTAGCCGCCGTCGACCAGGACCTGCTGGTAGTTGGACTTGTCGACGCTGACCGGCTGGAGCAGGTAGGCGGGTATGACCTTGCTGCCGTTGTCGTAGGTCTTGGAGTCGTTGACCTGCGGCTTCTTGCCCTGCAGGACGTCGTCGACCATGGTGGCCGCGACCTTGGCGAGCTGCCGGGTGTCCTTGTAGACGGTCTGCGTCTGCTGGCCGGAGATGATCGACTTCACCGAGGCCAGCTCGGCGTCCTGGCCGGTGATGACGGGCAGCGCCTTGCTGCCGGAGCCGTAGCCGTCCGACTTCAGCGCGGACAGGATGCCGATGGAGATGCCGTCGTAGGGCGAGAGGACCGCGTCGACCCGGCCGCTCTTGTAGGACGAGGTGAGGATGTCCTCCATGCGCTTCTGCGCGGTGGTGCCGTCCCAGCGCAGGGTGACGACCTGGTTGATCTTGGTCTGCCCGGACTTGACGACCAGCTGCTTCTTGTCGATGTACGGCTGGAGGACGCTCATCGCGCCGCCGAAGAAGTACTTGGTGTTGTTGTCGTCGTTGGAGCCGGCGAACAGTTCGAGGTTGAAGGGGCCCTTCTTGCCCTTGCTCAGCCCGAGCTGGTCGACGATGTACTGGCCCTGCAGCTTGCCGACCTTCTCGTTGTCGAACGAGGCGTAGTAGTCGACGTTCTTGGTGCCGAGGATCAGACGGTCGTAGGCGATGACCGGGATGTCCGCGTCCGCGGCCTCCTGGAGGACGTTGTTCAGGGACTTGTTGTCGATCGCCGCGACGATCAGGCCCTTCACGCCCTGCGTGATCAGGTTCTCGATCTGCGAGACCTGGGTCTCCGGGTTGTCCTCGCCGTAGACCAGCTTGGTCTTGTAGCCCTTGGCCTGGAGGTTCTTCTCGACGTTCTTGCCGTCGGCGATCCAGCGCTCGGAGGACTTGGTCGGCATCGCGATGCCGATCGTGCCGCCCTTGGCGTCCCCGCCCTTGTCGTCGCTGCCGCCCTCGCTGTTCTGGCCGCAGGCGGTCAGGGTGAGGGTGAGCGAGGCGGCCGTGGCCATCGCGGCGAGTGCGGCTCTGCGGTTGAGCATGGTGATCCGTCCTTGTTCTTCTCGTAGTTGAGAGGGGTCACGCGGTGGTCGGGAAACGGTGCAGCGTCCCGGGCAGCCGGGAGCCGATCGGCGCCATGTCGCCGTCCGCGCCGTGCCGGGCGAGCAGGTCCAGGGCGAGCCGGCCGCGCCGCACCCGCTCCCGGGCGGTGTCCAGGGTCACGTCCCGCAGATGGGTGCCCCACGGGTAGATGCCGGGAGCCTTGGACAGGCCGAACTTCAGGTAGAGCGGTGCGCCGCGCCGGATCAGCTCGGCGACCTCGTACATCCGCACATAGCCGCCGAGGTCGTCGGGGGCCTCGATGTACATGTCCATGGGGGCGCCGGAGACCCGGCGGATCTCGGTGAGATGGTCTAGCGTCAGATCGCTGGGCACGTTGACGGAGTCGGCGCCGAGCCGCTCGTAGACCGCGTAGGAGGCCGGGTTGACCGGGCCGATCAGCGCGGAGACCTTCAGGGTGGTGTCGGCCGGGATGATCCCGGCCGTGCGCGCCCGGTGCAGGGTCCACAGCACGCCCTCGTCGGCCACCAGCAGGCACTTGACGCCCAGTTCGGTGGCGCGGACGGCGTCCTCGACACAGCCGGCGACGGCGTCGTGGCCCCGGGCGCGCAGTCCGGCCCCCCGCGAGTCGGAGCGCACCGAGCCGCCGATGTCCCAGGTGCCGCGCGGGCCGGTGAACAGACAGAGTTCGATGTCCCGTTCGGCGGCCGCCTCGACCATCTCGGTGATCTCGGCGTCGGTGAGCATCCACACGCCGCTGCCCTGGCTGATCCGGTGGATCGGCACATCGAGGCGCGAGGCCTCCTTCAGTACGACCGCCAGCGCTTCGGGACCCTCGCACGAGGGAATCTCGGTGCGCCAGCGGCCGCCGCCCGGGAAGCCGTGGGCGGAGGTGTCGGCGGGGTCGAGGGCGGGCGCGTCCAGGCCCAGTGCGGCGAGCACCTGCTCGCCGGGCCTGCGGGCTGCCGGAGCGGAAGCGTCGGTCACTAGCTGTCCTTCGTGTTCGGTATTTCGGACAAGGTTCGCGGCTCTGGGTATGGAAAAGGCCTTGGTGCGCCGGCCGGGGCGCCGTCAGGTCACGTCCCGGCCGGCGCACGGTCAGGGACGGAGCAGCACCTTGCCCACCTTCGGATCACCGGCCCCCACCAGCTCGATGGCCTGCGGGAACTCGGTCAGCGGCAGCTCGTGGGTGACCAGGGGCAGCGGGTCGAGCAGCCCGGCGCCGAAGACCCGCACGGCATGCGCCCAGGCGCCCGGCGGCGCCCCGAAGACGGTGTGCACCTCCAGTTGCCGTACGACCAGGTCGGTCGGGTCGAGCCCGTCCGCGCCCGGCGCCGGGATGCCCGTCAGCACCAGCCGCCCGCCGCGCCTGAGCAGCGCGGCCGCGGTGCGCGCGGCGGACGCGGACCCGGCGGTCTCGATCACGACGTCGAAGTCGCCGGGCAACGGCTGGTCCTTGAGCCGGAAGTCGCTCGCCCCGAACCGCCGGGACAGTGCCTCCCGGTCGTATCCGGTGCCCACGACCAGCAGTTCCGCAGGCGAGAGCGCCTTCAGGAACTGCACCGCGAACATCCCGAGCGTGCCCGTGCCGACCACCGCGACCCGCTCGCCCGGCAGGGCCCGGGTCTTCAGCGCGGCGGCCGCGACGCAGGCGGCCGGCTCCAGCAGGGCGGCGGCGGTGAGGTCGGCCTCGTCCGGCAGCGGGTGCAGCAGCCGGGCCGGCAGGGTGAGGGTGGCCGCCATGGCGCCCGGCCGGGTGAACCCGGTCTCCTCGTACCCGGCCGTGCACAGCGTGGTCTCGCCCGCGTGACAGCGGTCGCACACCTGGCAGTTGCGGAAGCCCTCGCCGACGACCTTGCGGCCGACCAGGCCGTCCGGCACCCCGGCGCCCACCGCGCGCACGGTCCCGGACCACTCGTGGCCGGGCGTGAGCGGGTAACGGACGTACCCCGCAGGCCGGTTGCCCTGGTACACCTCGCGGTCGCTGCCGCAGATGCCCACCGCGTGCACCGCGACCAGCGCCTCGCCGGGACCGGGCTGCCGGGGCGTGTGCTCCTCGACCCGGTGGACGCCCGGTGCCTCGACGAGGACCTGCGAACCCGGCGAGGTCACTTCGTGTCCTTCGGCCTGCGCTGCTCCCAGCCCTCGGCCCACAGGTCGAACCGGGCCTGCTGCTGCGGGAACTCGGCGGCCGCGTCGGTGTCCAGCTCTACGCCGAGACCGGGCCGGTCGGAGAGGTGGAAGTAGCCGTCCACGACCTCCGGGGCCCCCTTGACCACCTTCTTGATGTCGGCGTCGGCGAAGTCGTTGAAGTGCTCCAGGATCTTGAAGTTCGGCGAGGTGAAGCCGACCTGGAGCGAGGCGGCGGTCAGCACGGGCCCGCCCACGTTGTGCGGGGCGACGAGCATGTAGTGGGTCTCGGCGGTGGCGGCCAGCTTCCGGGTCTCCCAGATGCCGCCGATGTGGCCGACGTCGGGCTGGATGATGTCGACGCACTGGCTGTCGAAGAGCTCGCGGAACTCGATGCGGTCGTGGATGCGTTCACCGGTGGCGACCGGGATGTCCACCTTGGCGGCCACCTTCTCCAGCGCCTTCAGGTTCTCCGGCGGGCACGGCTCCTCCAGCCAGGCCGGCTTGAAGGGCGCCATCTCCTTCGCCAGCCGGACGGCGGTGGCGGGGGAGAAGCGGCCGTGCATCTCCAGCATCAGCTCGGCGTCCGGTCCGATGGCGTCCCGTACGGCCTCGATGAGGGAGACCGCGTACAGGCTCTGCTCGTGGTCCAGTTCGAAGTGCCCGGTGCCGAAAGGGTCGATCTTCAGCGCCTTGTAGCCGCGCTCCATGACCCCCTGGGCGGCCTTGTGGTAAGCCTCCGGCGTCCGCTCGGTGGTGTACCAGCCGTTGGCGTACGCCTTGACCCGGTCGGTGACCTTCCCGCCCAGCAGCTGCCACACCGGCACGCCGAGCGCCTTGCCCTTGATGTCCCAGCAGGCCATCTCGACGACCGCGATGCCGGACATGACGATCTCGCCGGCCCGCCCGTAGTCGCCGTACTTCATCCGCCGCACGAGGTCCTCGACAGCGAACGGGTCCGATCCGAGAATGTGGTTGGCCTCGGCCTCGCGCAGATAGCCGATCAGCGCGTCGGTGTGGCCGAGCATCCGGGTCTCGCCGACTCCCGTGATCCCCTCGTCGGTGTGCACCTGGACGTAGGTCAGGTTGCGCCATGGTGTCCCGACCACGTGCGTGCTGATTCCGGTGATGCGCACGGCAGTTGCCCCTCAGCTGTTCGAGATTTCGTCACTCGTTCGAAATGCTGGCGTGACAGTAAGGATGGCGTGGCAGGGGTGTCAATGGGTCGAACAGGTAACAGTTTCGACATGACTTTCGAGAACCTTTTCGGTTCGCACGAAACCTTCACAGAGGTGCCTGGTTACGTGACCGGCGGGGAATCTAGTCTTCCGGCGTCATGGACTTCTGCCACCCGTGCCAACGGCACCTCAACGGCGCCCTGGCCTGCCCGGGATGTGGCGCACCGGCCCGGCCTTCCGCCCCGCGCGCGGACGCGTACGTCGCGCCCGGACACGCGGGCGCGGTGGCGGGTCCGTACGGCCAGGAGGCCCACACCGGCGCCCCGGCGGGGCACGCGTACGCCGGCCACGGCGGCCAGCCCGCGACGCACGCACCCGGGCACTCCGGCGGTTTCACCCACCCGGCGGCGCAGGACGTGCGCGTACCGCAGCAGTTCGGCGCCGCGGCGGTCCCGGACGCCTACACGTACGAGGGCGCGGCCGGGCACCACGCGGGCTCCGGCGGCCAGGTGACCACGGGCGGGCACGGCGCGCACGCCGGCCGGGGCGACGCGTACGGACCCCACGAGGACCACGAGGACCACGCGGACCACGGCGACGCCCACGACGGCCACGCCGGCGACGACGAGGCCCACGACCGGGACGAGCACGAGGACCCGGAAGCACGCGACGAGCCCGTGGGCCGTGCCGCCCGGCGTCAGTCGCGGAGCCGGGGCAGGGGCCGCGGGGGAGCCGCGGGCGGCGAGGACGCCGATGGGCCCGCCGTCGCGGACGCCAGCCGCCGGGACCGCAAGGCCGCCGCACACCGGCGGCGCAGACGCCGGACGGTGCTGATCGCCACCGGGTTCGTGCTGGCCGCCGGCGGGCTGAGCATCGCCGAACTCGGCACGGACGCCACCTTCGCGCCCTTCAGCGGTGACACCTCGACGACGGCCGGGGACACCTCGGCCGACGGCGGCAGCGCCTCCGCGTCCCCGGGCCGCACGGCGGCTCCCGCCGACGGCACCTCCGTCCGTACGACGGCGCCGAGCGCCTCGTCGTCCTCCGGCCCGTCGGCCTCGGCCTCCGCCTCCGCGTCCGAGTCCCCGAAGGACAAGTCCTCCAAGTCCCCCGCCGCCGGTGACAACGCGGAGCAGTCCGCCACCTCGGGCTCGGGTACCACGACCGCGGCCCCGCCGGCCCAGCCCTCGTCCCAGCCCACCGCCACCCCGACGGCCGGCCCGACGACCTCGGACCCGACCCCCACCGCGTCCCCGACGAGGACGTGCGACCGCTTCCTGTGGTGGTGCACCTAGGACCCGTGAACCCGGTCCGCGCTGGACACGGTTGAGTCGAACGGGTGCACCCCGCCGTACCGATCCGGGGAACGCCCGGTGGTGATGCGGGCGTTTGGCACAAGAGGGAGCGACGCGCGAGCGGCTCGGTCGAGGAGGGCGGATGACGCGGGGAATCACCGTGCACGGCACGGTCGCCGAGGGCTACGAGGCGGTGCGCGAGGAGTTCGCCGCCTTCGTGACGGAGGAACGGGAAGACTACGAGGGCCAGTTGTGCGCCCATGTGCACGGCCGGCGGGTGGTCGACCTGTGGGCGGGCGAGGGTGCCGACGGTGACTCGCTGTACGGCGTGTTCTCGTCCACCAAGGGCGCCGCGCACCTCGTCGTGGCCCTGCTGGTGCAGGACGGCACGCTGGAGCTGGACCGCAGGGTGACCTACTACTGGCCGGAGTTCGGGGCCGAGGGCAAGGGCGCGCTGACCCTTCGCGAGCTGCTCGCGCACCGGGCCGGCCTGATCGGCACCGACACCGGGTTCACCACGGCCGAGCTGGCCGACGACCGGGCACTGGCCGAACGCCTCGCCGACCAGCGGCCGTTCTGGCGGCCGGGCACGGCCTTCGGCTACCACGCCCTGGTGATCGGCGCGCTCACCGGCGAGGTCGTCCGCCGCGCCACCGGCCGTACGCTCCAGGAGGTGTACGAGGAGCGGGTGCGAGCCCCCTACGGGCTGGACTTCCACCTGGGCCTGCCGGCCTCCCGCGAGGCCCGGTTCCGCACCACCCTGCCCATGCTGCTCACCCCCGAGGAGCAGGCGGTGCTCGACGCGCTGCCGAGCGGGCCGCACACCCTCGGCTCGATCGCCTTCAACCGGCACCCGGCCGACCCGACCGACCTGGAGTCGCTGCCGAACGAGCGCGCGGTACGCGCCCAGGGTCCGGCGTCGGTGGGCGGTGTCGCGTCGGCGCGCGGTCTGGCCGGGATGTACGCGGCGATGATCAGCGAGGTGGACGGCAAGGCCCCGCTGCTGAAGCAGGACACGGTCGCGGAGTTCGGCCAGCCGCACTCCACCGGGTACGACCTGGTGGCCCGGGCCCACAAGTCGTACGGCCTCGGCTTCCAGGACACCGCCGACACCTGGCACCCCTTCCTGGGCGCCGGCGCGATCGGCCACAGCGGCGCCGCCGGCTCCCAGGCCTTCGCCGATCCGCGCAGCGGCCTCGCCTACGGCTACACCAGGCGCCGGTTCGCGTTCCCGGGCGGCTCGGCCGCGGAGAACGGCCGGCTGGCGGCGGCCGTCCACCGGGCGGCGCTCGCGGCCGGATGACACGGGCGTACGACGGCGGCCGCATCCCACGTCCAAGGATGCGGCCGCCGTCGTGCGCAACGATCGTTACCGGGCCGGCGTCACGGTGACGTCGCCGCGCGTCGCCTTCGAGTAGGGGCACACCTGGTGCGCCTTCTCGATCAGTTCCCGCGCGGTGGCCCCGTCGACGTGCGGGATGTCCGCGGAGATCTCCACGACGATCCCGAAGCCGTCCTCGTTCCGGCCGATCCCGACCCTGGCGGTGACGGTCGAACCGGAGACGTCGGCGCCCTCCTGCCGGGCGACCACGCCGAGCGCGCCCTGGAAACAGGCGCTGTACCCGGCGGCGAACAACTGCTCCGGGTTGGTGCCGGCGCCGCTGCCGCCCATCTCCTTCGGCGGGTTCACGACGACGTCGAGCTTCCCGTCGTCGGTGACGACGCGGCCGTCGCGGCCGTTCTCGGCGGTGGCGACGGCCGTGTACAGGACGTCGGACTGCTGAATGGGCATGCGGTTGTCTTCCTCCTCGGTCCGCCGTGACTCGCGCCCACGATCGACGGCGGATTTCGGAATGAAGTTACCGCATCCCGGAAAGCTCCGGCCAGGGTCAGATCTTGACGATCATCTTCCCGGTGTTGTCGCCGCGCAGGACCCCGAGGAACGCCTCCAGGTTGTTCTCGATGCCCTCGACCACGGTCTCGCGGTACTTCAGCGCGCCCGAGGCGACCCAGGGGCCGACCTCCTGGACGAACTGCGGCTGCAGGTCGTAGTGGTCACCGACCAGGAAGCCCTCGATACGGCCGCGGGTCTGGATGAGACGGGCCAGGTTGCGCGGGCCGGGGGCCGGCTCGGTGTTGTTGTAGACGGAGATCATGCCGCAGACGGCGATCCGGCCGCCCAGGTTCAGCGACCCGATGGCGGCCTCCAGGTGGTCGCCGCCGACGTTGTCGAAGTAGACGTCGATCCCGTCGGGGGCGGCCGCGCGCAGCTGCTCGCCCACCGGGCCGTTCTTGTAGTTGAAGGCGGCGTCGAAGCCGTACTCCTCCGTCAGCAGCCGGACCTTCTCGTCGGAGCCGGCCGAGCCGATGACTCGCGAGGCGCCCTTGAGCTTCGCGATCTGCCCGACCTGGCTGCCGACCGCGCCCGCCGCGCCGGACACGAAGACGACGTCGCCCTCCTTGAGGGAGGCGGTGCGCAGCAGGCCCGCGTACGCGGTCAGGCCCGTCATGCCGAGGACGCCGAGGTACGTCGACAGCGGGGCGGCCTGGGGGTCGACCTTGACGGCGTTCTTCGCGTCCACGGCCGCGTACTCGCGCCAGCCGAAGAAGTGCAGGACGTGGTCGCCGACCGCGATGCCCTCGGCGTTGGAGGCGACGACCTCGCCGACCGCGCCGCCCTGCATGACCTTGTCCAGCTCGAACGGGGCGGCGTACGACTTGGCCGCCGACATCCTGCCGCGCATGTAGGGGTCCACGGAGAGGTACTCGTTCCGCACCAGTACCTGGCCCTCGCCGGGCGTCGGGACGGGCGTCTCGACCAGGGCGAAGTCCTCGGGCTTCGGCCAGCCGACCGGACGGCTGAGGAGGTGCCACTCGCGGTTGATCATGGGAGGGTCGCCTTTCATTTACTTCAGTACCTGAAACAACAATGAGCCTGAATATTTCATGATGTCAAGTAACCCGGTATTCTGGACGACATGGCCACACCACCGAATACCCGCCGCCCCGACGAGCTGACCATGGAGGTCGTCGAGCTGATCGGGGACGTCGTGGCCCGCTTCTACGCGGACTACGAGGAGGCGGCGGCCGCCCACGCGCTGACCGGCCCCCAGGCACGCCTGCTCAGCCTGCTGTCGCTGGAGCCGCTGCCGATGCGCAAGCTCGCGCACAAGCTGAAGTGCGAGCCGTCGAACGTGACCGGGATAGTCGACCGTCTGGAGTCCCGGGGCCTGGCGGAGCGCCGCCCCGACCCCACGGACCGCCGGGTGAAGCTGGCCGCCGCCACCGACGAGGGCCGCAGGGTCGCCCGGGACCTGCGCGAGGGCCTGCGCTTCGCGCGTGAGCCCCTCGCCGGGCTCTCCGCCGAGGAGCGGCGGTCCCTGCGGGACCTGCTGCGGCGGATGCTGGACGCCTGAGACTTAGTAAAGTCTTCGCCATGCGCGATCTCGGGGTGGGTTTCGGTTATCTCGTGGCGGGCCAGCGCTGGGTCGCCCGGCACGGCCGCCAGTACGGCTTCGGTCTGCTGCCGGGCCTGATCACGCTGGTGCTCTACGCGGCGGCGCTGATCGTGCTCGCCGTGTGGGGCGAGGACGGGGTCGCCTGGGCCACCCCGTTCGCGGACGACTGGGGGAGCCCCTGGCAGGGCCTCTTCCGCGGCTTCCTGACGGCCGTACTGTTCGCCCTGGGCCTGCTGCTGGCCGTCCTCACCTTCACGGCCCTCACCCTGCTGATCGGCCAGCCCTTCTACGACAGCCTGTCGCAGAAGGTCGACGAGGACGTCTCGCCCGACGGCACGGCACCCGAGTCGGGCCTCCCGCTCTGGCGCGAGCTGTGCATCTCGGCCCGGGACAGCCTGCGGATCCTGGTCCGGGCCCTGCTGTGGGGCGTGCTGCTCTTCGCCGCCGGCTTCCTGCCCCTCGTCGGCCAGACGGTCGTCCCGGTGATCGGCTTCTTCGTCACCGGCTTCTTCCTCACCGAGGAACTGACCGCCATCGCCCTCCAGCGCCGCGGTGT
The DNA here is from genome assembly GCF_040631045.1 of Streptomyces sp. NPDC005706. Lineage (NCBI taxonomy): Bacteria > Bacillati > Actinomycetota > Actinomycetes > Kitasatosporales > Streptomycetaceae > Streptomyces > Streptomyces sp. NPDC005706. The sequence goes on from NZ_JBEXYS010000001.1 coordinate 698,436, forward strand.
GGACCTGCGCGCCCGTCTCGCCCTGCTGCGCTCCCGCAAGACCCTGGTCTGGGGCTTCGGCACCCCGCTCGGCCTGTCCTTCCTGCTCCCGTTCGTCGCGGTCTTCCTGATGCCGGGCGCGGTGGCCGGCGCCACCCTCCTGGCCCGCGACCTCCTGGGTGAGGAATCCACCGGCCACACCCCCTCCGAGGCGAACGAGCCGGTCTCTTCCTGAACCCCGTCCGCGCGCTCACCCGCGCGCCGGGAGCGCGATGCCGCCGAGGCACCGCCGTTTGTGAAGGGTTCGTACGGGATCGCCGTGAAGGGGGTTCTCGCGGGTCCCGGGGTGGGCGCGGCGATTAACGTCGGGACCGGGACAAGTCCCCCGTGGGCAGCCCCGGGCCGGAAACCTGACCGACCGGGGCTCGTCCCTCGTATCAGCGCGCCGAGAAGCCGTACACCGTCTCGGACCGGAACGTCTCGCCCGGCCGGAGCACGGTGCCCGGGAAGCCGGGGTGGTTGGGGGAGTCGGGGAAGTGCTGGGTCTCCAGGGCGACCCCCTCGCCGGGGGCGAAGGGCGCGGCCAGGTGGTCGGCGGTGTAGAACTGGAGCCCGGGCTCGGTCGTGGCCACCGTGAGCACCCGCCCGGACACCGGGTCGTGCAGCTCGGCCACCTCCTCGGCGGCGTCCGTCACCCCCTTGTCCAGCACGAAGTTGTGGTCGTAGCCGGACCCGACCTCGCGGACCGCGCGGAAGTCGAAGCGGGAGCCGGTCACGTCCTCCAGCGCCCCGGTGGGGATCAGGTCCGCGTCCACCGGGGTGAACCGGGAGGCGGCGAGCCGCAGTTCGTGACCGCCCGTTGGACCGGAACCGCCCAGGTTCCAGTACGAGTGGTTGGTGAGGTTGAGGACGGTCGGCGCGTCCGTCGCGGCCTCGTAGGCGATCCGCAGCGACCCGGCGTCGTCCAGCGTGTACGTCACGGACACCTCCAGCCGGCCCGGGAAGCCCTCCTCGCCGTCCGGGCTCACCCGGCGCAGCCGGACGCCGTCCCCGGCCGGCTCCGCCTCCCACACCCGCTTGTCGAACCCGCGCTCCCCGCCGTGCAGACAGTTGGGCCCGTCGTTCACCGGCAGCGCGTACGCACGGCCGTCCAGCGCGAAGCGCCCGCCCGCGATCCGGTTGGCGTACCGCCCCACCAGGGCGCCGAGATAGGGCTCCGGATGCTCCAGATAGCCCTCCACCCCGGGGAATCCCAGCACCACGTCCGCCGTACGCCCGTCCCGGTCGGGAACCTCGACCGACTGCACGATCCCGCCGTACGACAGCACCCGCACCCGCACCCCGGCCCGCTCCAGCGTCCAGCGGTGCACCGGCGTGCCGTCGGGAAGTGTGCAGAAAAGTTCGCTCATGTGGGAAACCCTAGTCAGGGTCTTTGCGCGGTGACAGTGCGGTACGCGATCTCGGCAAGCCGTGCCTGCCCGTCGCGGCTCGGGTGGAACCAGTCCCAGCGGCTGAGCTGGTCGGTGCCGAAGCGGAAGTCGAACACCGCGTTCCCGTCGAAGCGGCAGCGGCGGTCCTTGGCGCACACGGCCCGCAGCGCCGCGTTGTAGTCCTCCACCCGCCGCTGCACCTCCTCCCGGCGCTCCGTGGCCACGCCGGTCAGGTCGTCGGCGTCGGCCAGCATCGACGGGCAGATGCCCAGCTTCCACACCTGCTTGCCCAGCGGGTTCGTCCGGCCCTGGGACCACAGCCGCAGCAGGTTCGGCACGCTCGCCACGTACACCTGCGTCCTGGGCAGCGCCGTACGCAGCTTGGCCAGCGACGCCTCGAAGTCCGCCCGGAAGTCCTTCACCGGGGTCATCGCCGACACCGACGCCCGGCAGGCGTCGTTCGCGCCGATCATCACCGTCACCAGCTCGGGCCGCCCGGCGATCGCGCCGGCCATCTGCCGCGGCAGGTCCGACATCCGCGCGCCGGTCACCGCGTAGTTGCGGCTGTGCTCCGCCGCCCCCCGCACCCCCAGCAGCCGCACCGCCAGGCTGTCGACCCCGGCGTCGCTGCCCGTCGCCCACGACACCTCGGGGCAGTCGGAGAGCACGGCGCACGCGTCGAAGCCGCGGGTGATGGAGTCGCCGACCGCGGCGATCGAGTCCGGGCTGCGGTCCCACACCGGTGCCGGCCGGGCCGGGGTCCGGGAGGCGGGCGCGCCGGAGTCCTTCTTGCCCTCGGCGCCGCCGCCCCCGAAGGCGTCACACCCCGTCAGGGTCAGGACGGCCGCCGTCAGGACGGCGACGGCGCCCCGCGCCCGGTGGCCTGGCTCGCGCATCTTGGCTGCTCCCCTCGCTCGGCGGTGCGGTGCTCCCTCCCATGACAACGCGCGAGGGTTCCCGGACCGGGGACCCGGGAACGCCGCACCCCCGTACAAGCGTCCCCCTGGGTGAATGGCACGGGTTTCCTGGCACCGGGACCGACGGTACGTCACACTCCTTGCCCCGCCGCAGGGTAGCCTCGCCATCAACGCGGCCGTCGCGCCTGGCCGCCCCGCCAGTCCGCAAGATGTCCCGCTCTGCCCGGAGGTTCCGGTGACGACACGTGGAGTTCTGTACGTGCACTCCGCGCCGCGCGCGCTGTGCCCGCACGTCGAGTGGGCCGTCGCCGGGGTGCTCGGCACGCGCGTCAGCCTCGACTGGATCCGGCAGCCCGCGGCGCCCGGCACCTGGCGCTCGGAGTTCTCCTGGCAGGGCGAGGCCGGTACCGCCTCCAAGCTCGCCTCCGCCCTGCGCGGCTGGCACCTGCTGCGCTTCGAGGTCACCGCCGAACCCTGCGCCACCGCCGAGGGCGAGCGCTACAGCTGCACCCCCGACCTCGGCATCTTCCACGCGGTCACCGGCATCCACGGCGACATCCTCATCCCCGAGGACCGGCTGCGCGCGGCGCTGACGCGCTCCCAGCGCCAGGAGACCGACCTGGAGGCGGAGATCGCCAAGCTCCTCGGAAAGCCCTGGGACGACGAACTCGAGCCGTTCCGCTACGCGGGTGAGGGAGCACCGGTGCGCTGGCTGCACCAGGTGGTCTGAGCCCTCCGGACCGGCGCGGGACCTCCGACACGCGGCCCGACACGCGGAGGAACCCGCGGGACACACGAAGGAGCCCCCACCGGCCGGTGGGGGCTCCTTCGTGTGCGCTCAGACGGTCCGGAAGGCCAGGACCACGTTGTGCCCGCCGAAGCCGAACGAGTCGTTCAGCACGGCGATCCGCCCCTCGGGCAGCTCGCGGGCCTCACCGGTCACCACGTCCGCGTTGACCTCGGGGTCGAGGTTCGACACGTTGATGGTCGGCGGAGCCGTACGGTTCACCAGCGCCAGGATCGACGCCACGGTCTCGATACCGCCCGCGCCGCCGAGCAGGTGACCCGTCATCGACTTGGTGGCGGAGATCGCCATGTGGTCGACGTCGTCGCCGAACACCTTCCGCAGCGCCTTGATCTCGGCGACGTCGCCCTGCGGCGTCGAGGTGGCGTGCGCGTTCACGTGCACGATCTCGGCCGGCTTCAGGTCCGTGTTGTCGAGCAGGTTCTGCAGCGCGTGCGCGATGCCGTTGCCGGACGGCTCGGGCTGCGTGATGTGGTGGCTGTCGGCGGAGATGCCCTGGCCGACCGCCTCGACGTAGATCCGGGCGCCGCGGGCCTTCGCGTGCTCCTCGGACTCCAGGATGATCACACCGGCGCCCTCGCCGAGCACGAAGCCGTCGCGGCCCGCGTCGTAGGGACGCGACGCGCCCTCGGGGTCGTCGTTGTTCTTGGACATCGCCATCATGTTGCCGAAGGCGGCGATGGGAAGCGGGTGGATGGCGGCCTCGGTACCACCGGCCACGACCACGTCCGCACGCCCGGTGCGGATCATCTCGATCGCGTACCCGATGGCCTCCGCGCCGGAGGCGCAGGCCGACACGGGGGTGTGCACACCGGCACGGGCACCCAGCTCGATACCGACGTTGGCCGCCGGGGAGTTGGGCATCAGCATCGGCACGGTGTGCGGGGAGACGCGGCGTACGCCCTTCTCCTTGAGCACGTCGTACTGGTCCAGGAGGGTCGTCACGCCGCCGATGCCGGAGGCGATGACCGCACCGAGACGGTCGGGGTTGACGGACGCGTCCTCACCGGCCTTGGCGGTGAAACCGGCGTCCTTCCAGGCCTCCTGAGCGGCGATCAGCGCGAACTGCGCGGACCGGTCCAGCTTGCGGGCCTGCGGGCGGGGGATGATCTCGCCGGGCTCGACGGCGATCTGCGCGGCGATGCGGACCGGCAGCTGGGCCGCCCACTCCTGCTCGAGCGGGCCGACACCGGACTTGCCGGCGACCAGGGCCTCCCAGAACGAGGCTGCGTCGCCACCCAGCGGTGTGGTTGCGCCGATACCGGTGACGACCACGGTGCGATTGGTCGGGCTCACGGGAATTCTTTCTCCAACGGAAAACGGGATTCGACGGCGCCACCGCCGGGTGGCGGGGCCTAGCAGCCTGACGGCCTAAGGGGTGACTCAGGCCTGGTGCTTGAGGATGTAGTTGGTGGCGTCACCAACGGTCTTGAGGTTCTTGACGTCCTCGTCCGGGATCTTCACGTCGAAGCGCTCCTCGGCGGCGACGACGACCTCGACCATGGACAGCGAGTCGACGTCCAGGTCGTCGGTGAAGGACTTGTCCAGCTGGACGTCCTCGGTGGGGATCCCGGCGATCTCGTTCACGATCTCGGCGAGACCGGCGACGATCTCTTCCTGAGTGGCGGCCATGTCAGGCGCTCCTTCTTCGATAATCCAGACGGTTTGTGGCAGTTTGCACCGTGCCGGATGCGAGATCCGGCACGGAGTGCCTAGGGGAGGGTAACGACCGTGGCGGCGTAGACGAGACCCGCCCCGAATCCGATGACGAGCGCGGTGTCGCCGCTCTTCGCCTCCCCGGTCGCCAGGAGCCGCTCCATCGCGAGCGGGATCGAGGCGGCCGAGGTGTTGCCGGTGGTGCGGATGTCACGGGCGACCGTGACGTGCTCCGGCAGCTTCAGTGTCTTCACCATCGAGTCGATGATCCGCACGTTGGCCTGGTGCGGAATGAAGACGTCCAGGTCGTCCGGGCTGATCCCGGCCGCGTCCAGCGCCTGCTGGGCGACCTTCGCCATCTCGAACACGGCCCAGCGGAACACCGCCTGGCCTTCCTGCGTGATCGCGGGGAACTTGACGTTGCCCTCGCTGTCGAGGGGCAGTTCGGCGAGGTCGCCGACCCGGAAACGGTCCCAGGAGACCGTCTGCTTGATGGTGCCGGACTTGTCGCCCTCGGAGCCCCACACGGTCGGGCCGATGGCCGGCTCCTGCGAGGGGCCGACGACGACCGCGCCGGCGCCGTCGCCGAACAGGAAGGCCGTGGCCCGGTCCTCCAGGTCGGTGAGGTCGCTGAGCCGCTCCACACCGATGACGAGCACGTACTCGGCGGAACCTTCCACCACCATGCCCTTGGCGAGGGTCAGGCCGTAGCCGAAGCCCGCGCAGCCGGCCGAGATGTCGAAGGCAGCGGCCTTGTTCGTGCCGAGCTTGTCGGCGATCTCGGTGGCGACGGCCGGGGTCTGGCTGAAGTGCGAGACGGTCGAGACGACCACGGCGCCGATCTGCTCGGCGTCGATGCCGGAGTCGGCGATCGCCTTGCCGGCCGCCTCGACGGACATGGCGGCGACCGTCTCCTCGGGGCCCGCCCAGTGCCGGGTCTCGATGCCGGAGCGCGAACGGATCCACTCGTCGGACGAGTCGATCCTCTCCAGGATCACCTCGTTGGGCACCACACGGGTCGGCCGGTAGCCGCCGACGCCGAGGATGCGCGCGTACGGGGCGCCCTTGCTGGGCTTGATCTTCGACATGGGTGTTGGGCTCCTTGTCAGGCGCTCGCCGCGTCAGCGGCAGGTGTCGCAGTCTCGGCGATGAGCGCGCGGGCCGCGTCGAGGTCGTCGGGGGTCTTCAGGGCGAGCGTGCGCACACCGGGCAGCGCGCGCTTGGCCAGACCGGTCAGCGTGCCGCCGGGGCACACCTCGATGAGGCCGGTGACGCCCAGCTCCTTGAACGTCTCCATGCACAGGTCCCAGCGCACCGGGTTGGCGACCTGGCCGACCAGCCGGTCCAGCACCTCGGCGCCGGAGGCGACCTGGCGGCCGTCCTTGTTGGAGACGTAGGGGACCTTCGGGTCGGCGGGCGCCAGCCGTGCCGCGGCCTCGGCCAGCGCCTCGACGGCGGGGGCCATGTGGCGCGTGTGGAAGGCGCCGGCCACCTTCAGCGGGACGACCTTGCGGACACCCTCGGGCTTGTCCTCGGCCAGCGCGGCGAGCTGCTCCAGCGTGCCCGCGGCGACGATCTGGCCCGCGCCGTTGATGTTCGCCGGCGTCAGACCCAGCTTCTCCAGGTGCGCGACGGAGGTCTCGGGGTCACCGCCGAGCAGCGCCGACATACCGGTCTCGGTGATCGCGGCGGCCTCGGCCATCGCGAGCCCACGACGGCGGACGAGGCCGAGCGCCGCGGTGTCGTCGAGGACGCCCGCGAAGGCGGCGGCGGTGATCTCGCCCACGCTGTGGCCGGCGACCGCGCCGGGCGCGATCTCCGGCATGTCACCCAGTGCCATGGCGGACAGGATCCCGGCGGCGACCAGCAGCGGCTGGGCCACCGCGGTGTCGCGGATGGCGTCGGCGTCGGCCTGGGTGCCGTAGTGGACCAGGTCGAGGCCGATGGCGTCCGACCACGCGGCGACGCGGTCCGCGGCACCGGGGAGTTCGAGCCAGGGGGTCAGGAAGCCGGGCGTCTGGGCGCCCTGGCCGGGAGCGACGAGTACGAGCACTCTCACACTCTCTCTTGGAGACGGCCGAAGCCGCCCGTGGGGACAGGGACGAAGAACACGTAGGGGTTTTGTGGGCCCCCCACAAAACCCTAGGCCTGGGGTTCACCGTCGGCCAGACGCCCCAGGATCAGCGCGATCCGCAGCGTGAACGCGGATCGTACATCCGAGGGGGACCATCCGGTGACGTCTGTCACACGTCGGAGCCGGTAGCGCACGGTGTTCGGGTGAACGAACAGCATCCTCGCCGCGCCCTCCAGGCTGCTCGCCTGCTCCAGGTAGACACTCAAGGTCTCCAGGAGTGCCGACCCCGCCTCCTCCAGTGGTCTGTAGATCTCCTCCACCAACTGCTCGCGCGCGCCCGGATCACCCGCGATGGCCCGCTCCGGCAGAAGATCGTCCGCCAGCACCGGCCGCGGCGCGTCCTGCCAGGCGAAACACGCCTTCAGCCCCGCCGCGGCGGCCTGCGCGGACCGGGTGGCGGCCAGCAGGTCGGGTACGACGGGCCCGGCGACGACCGGACCGGCGGCGTACGGCCCGATCAGCGACTTGGCGACGGCGAGCGGATTGGGGCTGCCCCCGGCGATCACCACCAGCCGGTCCCCGAGCACCCCCGTGAGCACCTGCAGCTTGGCGTGGCGCGCGGCCCGCCGTATGGCCTCGACGGTCAGCTCGCTGTCCCCGTCGGGCGCGGTGCCGAGCACGACGCACACATGGTCCGGCGAGTTCCAGCCGAGCGCGGCGGCCCGGCTGACGGCGCCCTCGTCGGCCTCCCCGCTGAGCACGGCGTTGACCACCAGCGACTCCAGCCGCGCGTCCCAGGCACCGCGTGCCTCGGCGGCCTGGGCGTACACCTGGGCGGTGGCGAACGCGATCTCCCGGGCGTACACGAGCAGCGCCTCGCGCAGCACGCTCTCGTCCCCGGGGGCCGCCACCTCGTCGATGGCGGACTCCATCACCTCGATGGTGGTCCGCACCATCTCCACGGTCTGCCGCAGCGTGATGGCCCTGGTCAGCTCGCGGGGCGCCGTCCCGAAGACGTCCGTGGAAATGGCCTGCGGCGCGTCCGGGTGCCGGAACCACTCGGTGAACGCGGCGATGCCCGCCTGCGCCACGAGCCCGATCCAGGAACGGTTCTCCGGCGGCATGGCCCGGTACCACGACAGGGTCTCGTCCATGCGCGCGATGGCCTGCGCGGCGAGACTCCCCGAGGACTTCTCCAGCCGCTTCAGGGTCGCGGAGTGCTGGTGGACGGCGTGCGCTGCGGGTTCGCCGCTACGGGTTTCGGGTTCGGGCACGGGGACAAGACTGCCTTATCGGGACGGGACCGTGCGTCGGCGGGGTGCCGTGCGCGGTCTACGGTGGTGCCTGTGATGGACGTACGGCGCGCCGGCGAGCGCTACCGCGGAGGGGATCCGCAGGCGGGGATCGAATCCCGCCACGCCTTCTCCTTCGGCCCGCACTACGACCCCGGCAACCTGCGCTTCGGCGCGGTGATCGCCTGCAACGAGGAGCGGCTCGCCCCCGGCGCCGGCTTCGACGAGCACCCGCACAGCCACACCGAGATCGTGACGTGGGTGGCCGAGGGGGAACTGACCCACCGCGACTCCACGGGCCACGAGACGAAGGTACGCCCCGGCGACGTCCAGCACCTCGCCGCGGCGGCGGGCGTCCGCCACGTGGAACGCAACGAGGCGGACACCCCGCTGACCTTCGTCCAGATGTGGCTGGCCCCGCTGGAGCCGGGCGGCGACCCGTCCTACGAGATCATCCCCGGCATCGCCGACTCCACCCCCTACGCCCTCCCGGCCGCCGGCGCGATGCTCCACGTCCGCCGCCTGACGGCGGGGGAGCGCACGGCGGTACCGGACGCCCCCCATGTGTACGTCCACGTGGTCCGGGGCGGGATCACGCTGGCGGAGGAGGCCCTGGGCGAGGGCGACTCGGCCCGCATCACGGACGCCGAGGGGCTGGACGCCGTGGCGCTGACGCCGGCGGAACTGCTGATGTGGGAGATGACCGCCGGTTGAACGGGCATGGCGGCGCCCTCGCGCGCCGGTCCGGTCCAGGCCGGCCTCAGCCCCGCAGCTCCGCCAGCACCGCGTCCGTGAACACCGGCCACGCCTCGACCGCCCAGGGCCCGAAGGCGCGGTCGGTGAGGGCCACGCAGGCCGCCTCCGCGTCCGGGTCGATCCACAGGAACGTACCGGACTGCCCGAAGTGCCCGAACGTCCGCGGCGAGGACGAAGACCCCGTCCAGTGCGGCGACTTGGAGTCCCGGATCTCGAACCCCAGCCCCCAGTCGTTCGGGTTCTGGTGCCCGTACCCCGGCAGGACGCCCTTCGTGCCCGGGTACTGCACCGTCATCGCCTCCGCGACGGTACGCGGATCCAGCAGCCGCGGCGCCTGGATCTCGGCGGCGAAAAGCAGCAGGTCCCCGACCGTGGACACCCCGTCCTTCGCCGGGGAGCCGTCCAGGGTCGTCGACGTCATGCCCAGCGGCTCCAGCACCGCCTGCCGCAGATACTCGCCGAACGGGATCTCCGTCGCCTTGGCGACATGGTCGCCGAGCTGCTCGAACCCCGCGTTGGAGTACAGCCGCCGCTCCCCGGCGGGAGCCATCACCCGGTGCTCGTCGAAGGCCAGCCCGGAGGTGTGCGCGAGCAGATGGCGGACCGTGGCGCCGGGCGGGCCGGCCGGCTCGTCCAGCTCGATCGCGCCCTCCTCGTAGGCGACGAGCACGGCGTAGGCCGCCAGCGGCTTGGTGACCGAGGCGAGGGGGAACCGGTGTCCGTCCGGGCCGTGGGTGCCCACGACCGTGCCGTCCGCGCGGACCACGCCCGCCGCGGCGGTGGGGACGGGCCAGTTCTCGATCGACGCCAGGCTGTTCAACGACATGAGGCCGAGCCTATGCGCTCAGAGCCACAGCTCCAGCAACGGGTCGGGCTTGGGCCGGAAGCCCAGTGAGGTGTACAGCGGCGCGCCCTCGGTGGACGTGGTGAGCTGCACCCGGTCGGCGCCGCGCTCGCGGAACCAGCCGAGGAGCGTGTCCATGCACGCGCGCGCGTACCCGCGCCGGCGGGCGTCCGGGTCGGTGGCGACGCTGAAGACGTACCCGACGGTGCCGAGCGGGTTGGCCGCCCGGCCGATCCGGTAGTCGAGCGTGCCCGCCACCAGCGCGGCGAGCGTCCCCGGCCGCTCCGGATGGTCCACGACGAAGGCCACGAAGTCCCCCTCCGGCTCCGCGAGCCTCGCCCGCAGGGTGGGGAGGGACTCGGTGTGCCAGTCGGTGGACCGGTCGGTGTGGGCCATCGAGTCGATCATGACCTGGCGCAGCCGCAGCACTTCCGCGGCGTCCTCGGGCTCGGCCCGGCGTACGAGAGTCATGCCGCGCACGCTAATCACCGGACCCGAGAGCCGTCTCTCCCTTTTCTCACCGGAGCCGCTTGCCTGGAGTGCACTCGAAGGCCATAGCGTTGGGGCATGACGGTGATGCAGACCACGCCAGCGGCCGCCGAACAAGCCACCCCCGCCGACATCTGCTCCGCCCCGCCCCGGCCCCACCCCCGCCCCGACGGCCAGGACCGCTACACGATCAGTGAGGTCGTCGCCTTCACCGGTCTGACCGCGCACACGCTGCGCTGGTACGAGCGGATCGGCCTCATGCCCCACGTCGACCGTTCGCACACCGGTCAGCGCCGCTACAGCAACCGGGACCTGGACTGGCTGGAGTTCGTGAACAAGCTCCGGCTGACCGGCATGCCGGTGGCCGACATGGTCCGGTACGCGGAGTTGGTGCGGGAGGGGGAGAGCACCTACGCCGAGCGCCAGGAACTGCTCGAGTCGACCCGCCGGGACGTCCTGGCCCGGATCGCGGAACTGCACGACACCCTGGCGGTACTGGACCGGAAGATCAGCTTCTACGCCACGGAGCGCTGACACCGGCCGCGCGGGAGCGCTACAGCTCGGCCAGCAGCTCGGCCTTCTTCGAGGAGAACTCCTCGTCGGTGACCAGACCCGCCCGGTGCAGTTCCCCGAGGTGCCGGATGCGCTCGGCGATGTCGGCCGGGTCCCGCCGGGACGGGGCCGGCGCCACCGGTACCGGCCCCCGGGTCCGCAGCGCCGCGAGGACGGCGGCGGCGAACGGCAGGGACTCGTGCACCGGCCCGTAGCCGAGACCGAAGACGACGGCCGCGGGATCCTGGTCGGGCTGCGCGGGACGGGTGGAGCCGTTCTCGCGGGGTACCAGGCGCAGATGCCCCTCGAAGACCTCCGGCGAGCGCCACTCCACTCCGCTGAGGTCGGCGACCGGCCAACTCTGGTCCCCGGCCTTCCACTTCGCCGAGGACGCACCCGTCCAGGACCAGCGGAACTGCACGGAGGTCCCGTCGAAGGACGCCTTCCCGTCGTACGCCTTGAAGTGCAGCGGGGCCTCGGGGGCGGCCACCAGGCAGCGCTCGGCGGGCTCCGGCCCGGACTCGGTCAGCAGCGGTCTCAGCTCGTCGGCGTAGTACTCGGCGAGGGTCGCCCGCTCGGCCGGCAGCACCAGCCGATACGGGTCGGAGCCCTCCCGCAGCTGCCCGGCCGCCGCGTCCATCAGCGGATCGGCGCCGGGGCGCGGCCGCAGCCGCAGGACGACGGAGCCGCGCTTGCCGGGCGTGAGGGTCACCTCCTCGACCGCGGCCAGCGGAATGCGCCGCTCGCCCAGCGCCTGGAACAGTCTGGGTGTCCGAATCCCCCGTTCGTAACGGATGAGCACGGAGTCGGACTCGAACTCCCAGACGGCATGAAAACCCGCCAGTACGTCACCCATGCGGCTCATCGTATGCGGCACGTGCTCCTCCGTCGCCACCCGCGCAGACCGCACTTCCTGCTGTTTCTACGCGCGTCCGGCCGTCGTCGTGCGGGGCAGATCCGCCCGGCAGGCATCGTCTTCGCGTGCGCACGTCACCGCGTCGTACGCGCCGACGCCGACGTGCGCGAGGTTGCGCAGGCTGTCCGTGCCCGGCTGGAAGTAGCCGCTGTGGCCCTGCGCGTCATGGGCCGACAGGACCCGCGCGCCGAACGCCGAGGACACCGGGTCGGCGCCGTGGCCCAGCCCGCCGAGTTCCAGATACGGCACGTCCTGCACCCAGTCGCTGGCGTCCCGCATCGCCCACACCCGGGCCGAGGTGCCCAGGCGGGAGGCGCTCGCGGCGCGCATGCCGGGGCTCGCGGCCACCGCCAGGTCGGACACCCGGCCCGGCATGCCGTGCGCGGCGACCCCGCACACCACCGAGCCGTAGCTGTGGCAGAACATCGACACCGGCGCCCGGCCGGGCAGACCGTGCAGCAGCGCGTTCAGCCGGACGGCGCCCTCCTCGGCGCGCAGTCCGGTGGCCGCGTCCACGCCGAGTCCGTCCGGTGCGGTGTAGTCGGCCCAGGCGATCACGGCCGTGCGCGTCGAGGGACGTTCCGCCCGCTCGGCCGCGTACAGGGCCTTGGCCATCCCGACCGGGGCGCTGTACTTGCGGTACGTCCGCTGGAAGGTGAGCAGATCGGTGTCGACACCGGGGACGACGACGGAGATCCGGTCGGCCTTGGTGAGGTTGCCGAACACCTCCGCGACCCGGCCCGAGCCCGCGGGATCGAAGGCGAGGATGTGCCGGCCGGGACGCATCAGCGCCTCGTAGCGCTCCATCCGCTGGCCCGCGTCCTGCTGTCCGGCCCTGCTGATCCGGTTGTCGTGCATGCGCTCGCGCTCGACCTCACGCGCCTGGCCCAGCGCGATGCGGTTGGCGCGGTAGCGCAGCTTGGCGGGGGCGCCGTTCATGTTGCCGACCGCCAGGGAGTAGCGGTGGGCCAGCCGGTCGCGCTCGTGCGACGTGAGCGAGGCGAAGAACCGGGTGAGGCGCGCGGGTGCCGCCTCGGAGTCCGGCAGGTGCAGGCCCCGCAGCGTGCCGTGCTCCCACTTGTCGAGTGAGTGCTGCAGCGCGGTCGGCTCCCGGTGGGTGCGCATGGCGGTCCAGCCGGTGGTCGCGAGCATCACGAACACCACGGACAGCGCGAGCATGGCGCGCCAGACGTTGAGGGGCGGGGAGGTGTCGAAGGAAGTCACTGGGAGGACACACTAGGAGAACGGGAGGGTCTCGGGGTAACCGAGTGATGGGTATCACGTTTCGGTAAATGCCGAACGCTCCCGGGACGTCCTCAGCCGTTCCGCCAGTTCCCGGTGAGCGCCGAGCCCAACTGGTCCAGATACGACGCCGTCAGACGCCTCATCGCCTCCAGACTGAAGTCGTCACCCGTGCACCACTGCCGTTCGGTGACCCTGATCACCCCGCCGAACACGGCCACGGCCAGCCGTGGCCGCGGATCCGTCTCCACGTCGACGCCCTCCCGCGCGGCGAGCAGCCGCGCGATCGTCTCCTCGGTGGTCACGGAGCGCCGCAGATGGGCGGCGAGCAGCGCGGGCGTCGACTCGATGGTCCGGTACATGCGCAGGTACAGCTCCACCGGGACGGCCGAGTCGACGGTCTCGCGTATCGCCTCCCACCCCTCCAGGATCGCCTGTCGCAGCGCCTCCATCGGCGCCTCGTGGGCCGGCCGTGCCCGTACGGCCTCCACGAACAGCGCCTCCGTCATGTCCTGCACGGCGAAGGCCACCTCCTCCTTGCCGGCGAAGTAGCGGAAGAAGGTGCGCTGCGAGACGTCGACGGCCTCGGCGATCTCGTCGACGGTGGTGCGCTCGTAGCCCTGTGTGGTGAAAAGTTCGAGAGCGGCCCGTAGCAGCGCCTCCCGAGTACGCCGCTTCTTGCGGTCGCGCAGCGTCTCCATTGGCCTCTCCCGTGAAATGTCGCTCCAGCTCAGGCTATGCGCTGGTGTCGTGTCAGTTACCGACTTGTGAATTGGTTTGTCAACTGTCAGCGACTGACACTAACCTCGAAGGTATGACTAGTCAGACCACCATCGACACGACGGGACCGGGGGACCGGGCGTCGACCGACCCGTCGGGGCCGACCCCGGCCGCGGGGCTGCGCGGCCACCCGTGGCTCACCCTCATCACCGTCGCCGTAGGGGTGATGATGGTGGCCCTCGACGGCACCATCGTGGCCATCGCCAACCCGGCCATCCAGAAGGACCTCGGCGCGAGCTTCGCCGACGTCCAGTGGATCACCAACGGCTACTTCCTCGCCCTCGCGGTCTGCCTGATCACCGCGGGCAAGCTGGGTGACCGCTTCGGCCACCGGCAGACCTTCCTGATCGGCGTGACCGGCTTCGCCGCCGCCTCGGGGGCCATCGGCCTGTCGAACAGCATCGCCGCGGTCGTCACCTTCCGCGTCTTCCAGGGCCTGTTCGGCGCGCTGCTGATGCCGGCCGCGCTCGGCCTGCTGCGGGCCGCCTTCCCGGCCGAGAAGCTGAACATGGCGATCGGCATCTGGGGCATGGTCATCGGCGCCTCCACCGCGGGCGGCCCGATCCTCGGCGGCGTCCTCGTCGAGCACGTCAACTGGCAGTCGGTGTTCTTCATCAACGTGCCGGTCGGCGTCCTCGCCCTGCTGCTGGGCCTGCTGATCCTGCTGGACCACCGCGCCGAGAACGCGCCGCGCTCCTTCGACCTGCCGGGCATCGTGCTGCTGTCCGGCGCGATGTTCTGCCTGGTGTGGGCGCTCATCAAGGCGCCGACCTGGGGCTGGGGCGACGTCAAGACCTGGGGCTTCATCGGCGCCTCGGCGCTGCTGTTCGTCCTGTTCGCGGTCTGGGAGACGAGGGTCGCCGAGCCGCTGATCCCGCTGGGGATGTTCCGCTCGATCCCGCTGTCCGCGGGTGTCGTCCTGATGGTCCTGATGGCGATCGCCTTCATGGGCGGCCTGTTCTTCGTGACGTTCTACCTCCAGAACGTCCACGGCATGAGCCCCATCGACGCGGGCCTGCACCTGCTTCCGCTGACCGGCATGATGATCGTCGGCTCCCCGCTCGCGGGCGCCGCGATCACCAAGCTCGGCCCGCGCATCCCGCTGGCCGGCGGCATGGCGGCGACCGCCATCGCCATGTACGGCATGTCGACCCTGAAGGCCGACACCGGCAGCGGTCTGATGTCGGTCTGGTTCGCCCTGCTGGGCTTCGGCCTCGCGCCGGTCATGGTCGGCGCCACCGAGGTGATCGTGGGCAACGCGCCCATGGAGCTGTCCGGTGTGGCCGGCGGCCTGCAGCAGGCGGCCATGCAGATCGGCGGCAGCCTCGGTACGGCGGTGCTGGGCGCCGTGATGGCCTCCAGGGTCGACAGCGAGCTGCCGGACAACTGGGCCGGCGCGGGGCTGCCGAAGCTGCCCCCGGAGCAGCTGGACCAGGCCTCCGAGGCGGTCCAGGTGGGCGTGGCGCCGGTGACCAAGGGTATGCCGGAGGCTCTCGTCGCGAAGATCACCACGGTCGCCCACGACACCTTCATCTCCGGCATGAGCCTCGCCTCCCTGGTCGCGGCGGGCGTGGCGGCGGTCGCGGTGCTGGTCGCGTTCCTCACCAAGCGGGGCGAGAACGCGGAGGCGGGCGCGGGCGTCGGTCACATCTGACGCCGCGTTTCATGCCTCTTCCCGGCGGAGTTCGCTCATCAGGGTGACTCCGCTCAAGATCCCTCGCTCCGGGCGCGCGCCGCAGGTCACAGTGGGTCAGGTCCTCCGCAGGGCATGCGGGGACCGCCGGGCCGCGGCGCGCGCTGCTGGAGGGGGGCAGCGCGCGCAGGTCTGTCCGGGGAAAACCGGGGTACCCGCCCTTTGAGGCCGAACTGTCCATGACCACCAGGGAGTTGATGATGGCTGGCTTCGGGCACGGAACGCGCGGGTACCCCCGGTCACGCGGCCGTTCGTGGCAGCGGACCGGGCCGGACCGCGCGACGCTCGGGATCATCGGAACCGTCTGCGCGGTCGCCGGATTCTTCGCACTGGGCATCATCCTCGGCCCGGTGGCGATGTTCTGCGGCTGGCAGTCCATGGGCCGCAAATGGTCCACCGACCGCAACATCCCGGCCGTGGTCGCCCTGGTCCTGGGCGCGATCGACACACTGCTGTCCCTGATCGCCCTGGCCGGCGCGGCCACTTGGGGCCACGGCCTCCTCTGACCCCGGCCCCACCCCCAATGCCCGCAACTCCAGGCCCCGCGCCCGGAGCTGCGGGCACTTGTGTGCCCACACCCGCCTAGCTGTGGGCAACGAACCCCGCGCGGCCGCGCGGGCAATCGTGGCCGCCTAGCTGCGGGCACCGGCCCCGCCGTAGCTACGGGCATGCGTGCCGCCAGAGTCGGCGCCCACCCAGCAGCGGGCAACCGCACCCCCGTAGCTGCGGGCATGCGTGTGCCGCTAGGGGCGGCGCCCACCCAGCAGCGGGCAACCGTGCCCCTGTAGCTGCGGGCATAGTGCCGCTAGGGGCGGCACGGGTGGGCGCAGCGGCACCCCGCAGGCGCGGGCAAGCGAAGCACCGTGACGCTCACCGAGGCACGGGGCAACCAGCGAATCCCGGCTCAGCCAAGCGCTACGCCCGCCTCGGCACGGGGCAACCAGTGAACCCGGCTCAGCCAAAGCCAACGGCACCGCAGCCAAGCCAACCCCCGGCCAACCGGCGGAGCCACCCCTCACCGCCGCTGCCCCTCCCGCTCCCCGGCCAGCCGGGCCACCTCCGCACGCAGCAACCGCACCTCCTCCGCCAGAGCGGCGATCGCCTCCGTCTGCCGCCGCTCCTCCACGTCGTCCTTCTCGAACCGCGAGATGAACCACGCCGCGATGTTCGCCGTCACCACACCCAGCAACGCGATCCCGGACAGCATCAGCCCGACCGCGATCATGCGTCCCAGCCCGGTGGTCGGCGCGTGATCCCCGTACCCCACCGTCGTCATCGTCGTGAAGGACCACCACACGGCGTCACCCAGCGTCCGGATGTTCCCGTCGGGCGACTCCCGCTCCACCGACAGCACCGCCAGCGACCCGAACATCAGCAGCCCGATCACCGACCCCACGACATACGTCGTCAGCCGGATCTGCGGAGCCATCCGCGCCCGCCGCCCCACCAGCAGCAGCGTCGACACCAGCCGCAGCAGCCTGAGCGGCTGCAGCACCGGCAGCACCACCGCGCACAGATCGGGCCAGTGCCGGCGCACGAACTCCCCGCGCCGGGGCGCGAGCGCCAGCCGCATGAGGTAGTCCACGGCGAAGGCGCCCCACACCACCCACTCCACGCCCGTGCACAGGGCCGTCAGCGAGTGCCCCGCCGAGCCGTCCACGATGGGCACGGCGTACGCGACGGCGAACGCCACGGCCAGCGCCAGCAGGGGCCGTTGGCTGAGCCGTTCCCACCGCGCCTGCGCCGCATTCGTCTCCATGGCCGCATCGTAGGGAAGACAGACGTGAGGGCGGCGGAGACTCCGGCTCCGCCGCCCTCACGCCCAGTGCCCGGTCGCGGGCCGCGCGGCGCTACGCGTCGCCGCCCGCCGCCCCCGGATCCGCCGCCGACACGTCCAGCAGCTGGTACCGGTCGATGGCCTGCTTCAGCACGGACCGGTCGACCTTGCCCTCCCGGGCCAGCTCGGTCAGCACCCCCACCACGATCGACTGCGCGTCGATGTGGAAGAACCGCCGCGCCGCGCCCCGGGTGTCGGCGAAGCCGAAGCCGTCGGCGCCGAGGGACTGGTACGTCCCCGGCACCCAGCGCGCGATCTGGTCCGGCACCGACCGCATCCAGTCGGACACGGCCACGAACGGCCCCTCGGAGCCGCTGAGCTTCCGCGTCACGTACGGCACCCGCTGCTCCTCCTCGGGGTGCAGCAGGTTGTGCTGCTCGCAGGCCACGGCCTCACGCCGCAGCTCGTTCCACGAGGTCGCCGACCACACGTCCGCCTTGACGTTCCACTCCTCGGCGAGGAGCCGCTGGGCCTCCAGCGCCCAGGGCACCGCGACACCGGACGCCATGATCTGCGCCGGGATCGAGCCGCCGGTGCCCTCGCTCAGCTTGTACACGCCCTTGACGATGCCCTCGACGTCCACGTTCGCCGGCTCGGCCGGGTGCCGGATGGGCTCGTTGTAGACGGTGAGGTAGTAGAAGACGTCCTCGCCGTGCGGGTGCTCGGCGTCACTGCCGTACATCCGGCGCAGACCGTCCTGCACGATGTGCGCGATCTCGTAGGCGTACGCCGGGTCGTAGGCCACGCACGCCGGGTTGGTCGAGGCGAGGAGCTGCGAGTGGCCGTCCGCGTGCTGCAGGCCCTCACCGGTCAGGGTGGTACGCCCGGCGGTCGCGCCCAGTACGAATCCGCGCGCGAGCTGGTCGGCCATCTGCCAGAACTGGTCGCCGGTGCGCTGGAAACCGAACATCGAGTAGAAGACGTACACCGGGATCAGCGGCTCGCCGTGCGTGGCGTAGGCGGAGCCGGCCGCGACCAGCGAGGCCGTGCAGCCCGCCTCGGAGATGCCGTCGTGCAGCATCTGGCCGGTCGGCGACTCCTTGTACGCGAGCAGCAGCTCACGGTCGACCGCCTCGTACTGCTGGCCGAGCGGGTTGTAGATCTTCGCGCTCGGGAAGAACGAGTCCATGCCGAACGTGCGGTACTCGTCCGGCGCGATCAGCACGAACCGCCTGCCGAGCTCCTTGTCCCGCATGAGGTCCTTCAGCAGCCGCACGAACGCCATGGTCGTGGCGATGGACTGCTGACCGGTGCCCTTCTTCACGGTCGCGTACGTCTTGTCGTCCGGCAGCGCCAGCGGCTTCGAGCGGACGACCCGGGTCGGCACGTACCCGCCGCACTGTTGGCGCCGGTCGTGCATGTACTGGATCTCCTCGGAGTTCCGGCCCGGGTGGTAGTACGGCGGCGCGCCGGACTCCAGCTCCTTGTCGGAGATCGGCAGGTGCAGCCGGTCGCGGAAGCGCTTGAGGTCGTCGACCGTCAGCTTCTTCATCTGGTGCGTGGCGTTGCGGCCCTCGAAGTTCGGGCCCAGCGTCCACCCCTTGACCGTCTTGGCCAGGATGACCGTCGGCTGGCCCTTGTGCTCCACGGCGGCCTTGAAGGCCGCGTAGATCTTCCGGTGGTCGTGACCGCCGCGGCCCAGCATCAGGATCTGGTGGTCGCTCATGTTCTCGACCATCGCGCGCAGCCGGTGGTCGTCACCGAAGAAGTGATCGCGGATGTACGCGCCGGTCTCGGTCGCGTACGTCTGGAACTGGCCGTCCGGCGTGGTGTTCATCCTGTTGACCAGCACGCCGTCCCGGTCCTGCGCGAGCAGCGGGTCCCAGGAGCGGTCCCAGATCAGCTTGATCACGTTCCAGCCGGCGCCCCGGAAGACCGACTCCAGCTCCTGGATGATCTTCCCGTTGCCGCGCACCGGGCCGTCCAGGCGCTGCAGGTTGCAGTTGACCACGAAGGTCAGGTTGTCCAGGCCCTCGCGCGCGGCGATGCTCAGCTGGCCGAGCGACTCCGGCTCGTCCATCTCGCCGTCGCCGAGGAACGCCCACACGTGCGACTTGGAGGTGTCGGCGATGCCGCGCGCCTCCATGTAGCGGTTCATCCGCGCCTGGAAGATCGCGCCGAGCGGGCCGAGGCCCATGGAGACGGTCGGGAACTCCCAGAAGTCCGGCATGGAGCGCGGGTGCGGATAGCTGGACAGGCCGTCGGGGTACTTCGACTTCTCCTGCCGGAAGCCGTCCAGCTGCTTCTCGCTGAGGCGGTCGAGCAGGTACGCGCGCGCGTAGATGCCGGGGGAGGCGTGGCCCTGGAAGAAGACCTGATCGCCGCCGTCGCCCTCGTCCTTGCCGCGGAAGAAGTGGTTGAAGCCCACGTCGTACAGCGAGGCGGAGGAGGCGAAGGTGGCGATGTGACCGCCGACGCCGATGCCGGGGCGCTGGGCCCGCGAGACCATCACGGCCGCGTTCCAGCGGGTCGCGTTGAGGATCCTGCGCTCGATCTCCTCGTTGCCCGGGAAGAACGGCTCGGCCCGGGTGGGGATCGTGTTGACGTAGTCCGTGCTGCGCATCTCGGGCACGGCCACGCGCCGCTCGCGGGCCCGCTCGATCAGGCGGAGCATGAGATACCGGGCCCGCTCCCGGCCGCGCTCGTCGACCGCGGCGTCGAGGGAGTCGAGCCACTCCTGGGTCTCTTCGGGATCGAAGTCAGGCACCTGACTCGGAAGGCCGCCAATGATGATCGGATTGCGATCGGATCCGGAAGCCACGCTGTTCCTTACCTGTCGGAGGGCCACTTCTTCACTCGTGCCTACACCGTTCCCCATCGTGTACCTCGGGAAGGCGTACGTCATCTTTACCGTGGGGTAACCAGCACACAGGGTCGGTCAAAACGCAACGATACGCCCGGGGTGTGACAGGCTTGCCAAACTTGTTCGAGAGTCGTTTGACTGGATGATTCCGAATGGAATAAAGCGGGCACAAGCGCGTGATGTGGGTCACGATGAATCGGGATACGGTGCCAGGAGTTGCGCCGACACGGCCCGGATCGTCACCGTTTCGGCGGTCCGGACGGCCGGGTACTTGCGCGATCCGTCCCGCCCGTGTGGACTACGGCCAATGCTTCGCGCACGCGCGTGGCTGAGATATTCACCAAGACTGATCAGGAGGCAAACCGTGAGCGCGACCGCGGACCACGCGGAGGAGCGGACGAACCCTGCCGCCAGGCTGGGGTTCCAGCCCGGGCAGGTGGTCCAGGAGATCGGCTACGACGACGACGTCGATCAGGAGCTCCGCGAGGCCATCGAGGAAGCCATCGAGGGCGACCTGATGGACGAGGAATATGACGACGTGGCCGACGCCGTCGTGCTGTGGCATCGCGACGAGGACGGTGATCTCACCGACGCGCTCGTCGATGCCACGACGTACATCGAGGAGGGTGGCGCCATCCTGCTGCTCACGCCGAAGACCGGCCGCAGCGGGTACGTGGAGCCGAGTGACATCTCGGAGGCCGCCACCACCGCCGGCCTGACCGCGTCCAAGAGCGTCAGCGTCGGCAAGGACTGGAGCGGCAGCCGCCTGGCGACGCCGAAGGCCGCCAAGTCGAAGAAGTGACCGCCGCCGGACCGGGCCCGAGGGTCCGGTCCGGCCGCCGCGGGCCCCCCGGTGATCGCTGCGTAGGGTGGAGCCGAGCGCTTGCCGCGCTCTGACCCGAACAGCCCACCGAAGGGATGCACGACGATGGCGATCCAGGTCGGCGACAAGGCGCCCGATTTCGAACTCAAGGACAACCACGGCCGCACCGTGAATCTCGCCGACTTCCGCGGCGAGAAGAACGTGGTGCTGCTCTTCTACCCCTTCGCCTTCACCGGCGTGTGCACCGGCGAGCTGTGCGAGCTGCGCGACAACCTGCCGAGGTTCGCCGACCGCGACACCCAGCTCCTCGCCGTCTCCAACGACTCCATCCACACCCTGCGCGTCTTCGCCGAGCAGGAGGGCCTGGAGTACCCGCTGCTGAGCGACTTCTGGCCGCACGGCAACGTCTCGCGCGCCTACGGCGTCTTCGACGAGGACAAGGGCTGCGCCGTCCGGGGCACCTTCGTCATCGACAAGGAGGGCGTCGTGCGGTGGACCGTGGTCAACGGACTTCCGGACGCCCGGGACCTGAACGAGTACGTGAAGGCGCTCGACACCCTGTGATCCTCCGGGGTCAGGGCCTGCGGAGAGCGGGAACCCGTCACTAGGATCGGCACGTTGATCCCATATCCGAAGCACGACGGGGCTTCCCGCCCCTGAACACCACATGGAGGACCCGTGGGAGTCAGCCTCAGCAAGGGCGGCAACGTATCGCTGACGAAGGAGGCCCCGGGCCTGACCGCCGTCATCGTCGGTCTGGGGTGGGACGTGCGCACCACGACCGGCACCGACTTCGACCTCGACGCCAGCGCGCTGCTGCTGAACAACTCCGGCAAGGTCGCGAGCGACCAGCACTTCGTCTTCTTCAACAACCTCAAGAGCCCCGACGGCTCGGTCGAGCACACCGGTGACAACATCACCGGTGAGGGCGAGGGCGACGACGAACAGATCAAGATCAACCTGGTCGGCGTCCCGGCCGACGTCGAGAAGATCGTCTTCCCGGTGTCGATCTACGACGCCGAGAACCGCCAGCAGTCCTTCGGTCAGGTCCGCAACGCGTTCATCCGCGTGGTGAACCAGGCGGGCGAGCAGGAGATCGCGCGCTACGACCTCAGCGAGGACGCCTCCACCGAGACCGCCATGGTCTTCGGCGAGCTGTACCGGCACGGCACGGAGTGGAAGTTCCGCGCCATCGGCCAGGGGTACGCCTCGGGGCTGCGCGGCATCGCCCAGGACTTCGGCGTCAACGTCTGACGCGTACGACAGCACCAGCTTCCGGCGCCGCACCGTTTACGGGCGGCGCCGGACGTGCAGGACAACCAAACAAGCACCACTAGGGGAGGACCAGCATCATGGGCGTCACGCTCGCCAAGGGAGGCAACGTCTCCCTCTCCAAGGCCGCACCGAACCTCACCAACGTCATGATCGGGCTCGGCTGGGACGCGCGCTCCACCACGGGCGCCCCCTTCGACCTGGACGCCAGTGCCCTGCTGTGCGGCGCCGGGAACCGGGTGCTGGGCGACGACTGGTTCGTGTTCTACAACCAGCTCACGAGCCCCGACGGCTCGGTCGAGCACACCGGCGACAACCTCACCGGTGAGGGCGAGGGTGACGACGAGTCGATCCTGGTGGACCTGACCAAGGTCCCCCTCCAGTGCGAGAAGATCATCTTCCCCGTCTCGATCCACGCCGCCGACGAACGCGGCCAGACCTTCGGCCAGGTCTCCAACGCCTTCATCCGCGTGGTCAACCAGGCCGACGGTCAGGAACTGGCCCGCTACGACCTGAGCGAGGACGCCTCCACCGAGACCGCCATGATCTTCGGCGAGCTGTACCGCTACCAGAGCGAGTGGAAGTTCCGGGCCGTCGGACAGGGGTACGCGTCGGGACTGCGGGGCATCGCCCTGGATTTCGGAGTCAACGTCTCCTGAAGCCGGACACGGCGTGTGCGAACGAGGGCTCCGGGTCCGCCTCTCCCGTCCCCGTGACCGTCGAGAGGCCGAGGCGGGCTGCCGGTACGAGGCGGGGACCTGCGGCGTTGTGACGGAGGTCCCCTCCCCGCCCCTTTCGGCGGAGCGCCCCTCTAGACTCGTGGTCAACATTTAGCAAAGCCGAGTACGGCGCGGGGGAAACTCTCCCCCCAGACATCGTCTGGGAGGTGCCCCCACAACATGATGGGGTAGCCAGTGCTTCTGAAAACCTTCGGCTGGTCGTTCGCGGTCACCGCGCTCGGCCTGGTCGCGGCCGCGTTCTACGGGGGGTGGACCGCCTTCGGGATCGTGGCGATCCTCGCCGTCCTCGAGATCTCGCTGTCGTTCGACAACGCGGTGGTCAACGCCGGAATCCTGAAGAAGATGAACGCCTTCTGGCAGAAGATCTTCCTCACCGTCGGCGTCCTCATCGCGGTCTTCGGTATGCGGCTGGTCTTCCCCGTCGTCATCGTCGCGGTCACCGCCCACATGGGCCCGATCGAGGCCGTCGACCTCGCGCTCAACAACAAGGACCGCTACCAGGAACTCGTCACCGACGCCCACCCGGCGATCGCCGCGTTCGGTGGCATGTTCCTGCTGATGATCTTCCTCGACTTCATCTTCGAGGACCGGGACATCCAGTGGCTGCGCTGGATCGAGCGGCCGCTCGCCAAGCTCGGCAAGGTCGACATGCTGTCGGTCTGCATCGCGCTGATCGTCCTGCTCATCACCGCCTTCACCTTCGCCACCCACGCCCACCAGCACGGCGGCGCCCACGTCGACAAGGCGCAGACGGTCCTGATCGCCGGCATCGCCGGTCTGATCACCTACATGGTCGTCGGCGGTCTCTCCGGCTTCTTCGAGGACCGCCTCGAGGAGCAGGAGGAGCGCGAGCACGAGGAGGAGGAAGAGGCCGAGCGCACCGGCAAGAAGCGCTCGCCGGTCGTCCTGGCCGGCCAGGCCGCGTTCTTCATGTTCCTCTACCTCGAGGTCCTGGACGCGTCCTTCTCCTTCGACGGTGTGATCGGCGCCTTCGCCATCACCAACGACATCGTCCTCATGGCGCTCGGCCTCGGCATCGGCGCGATGTACGTCCGGTCCCTGACCGTGTACCTGGTCCGCCAGGGCACCCTCGACGACTACGTCTACCTCGAGCACGGCGCCCACTACGCCATCGGCGCCCTGGCCGTGATCCTCATGGTCACCATCCGGTACGAGATCAACGAGGTCATCACCGGTCTCGTCGGCGTCGTCCTGATCGCCTGGTCCTTCTGGTCCTCCGTCCGCCGCAACCGCGCCCTCGCGGCCGCGGGCGAGGGCTCCGACGAGAAGGCGGAGGTCTCCTCCGGGGTCTGACAGCCCTGATGAGCCCACGGGGCCCCGTCGTCCGGATCGGACCGGCGGGAGGCCCTAGGGGCAAGATCAGGGACGGGACGGGGTGTGACGCCCCGCGCCGTGAGGAACGCTCTGATCGGGGCGGCCGACGTGGTCGGCCGCCCCGACGGCGTTCGAGACGAGTACCTGGGGGCGGGAATGGGATTCTTCGACGGGCTGCGCGGCGGACGCGCCGCCGAGTTCGACTCGGGCAGCGCCGCGAGCAACGCGATCGAACTGACCCGGCGGCACCAGCAGGTGTCCCTCACCAAACAGGACGCGGCCACCGGCCACCTGCGCGTCAACCTGGCCTGGCGGATGCGGACCTCCGACTTCGACGTCACCCAGCGCACCAGCCTCTTCCGGCACCCCTTCCGGGCACTGAAACCACCGGAGGTGCTCGGCCACGGGGAGAGCATGGTCAACGTCGACCTCGACCTGGGCTGCCTGTACGAGCTCACAGACGGCACCAAGGGGGTCGTCCAGCCCCTCGGCGGCTACCTCGGCGACGTCAACGCGCCGCCGTACATCAAGCTCAGCGGCGACGACCGGTTCGGCTCGGCGTCCGGCGAGACCATGTACGTCAACCTGGACCACCGGGACGCCATCAAGCGGCTGCTGGTGTTCGTGTACATCTACGACCGCACACCGGCCTTCGACCGCACCCACGCCATCGTCACGCTCTACCCCAGCAACGGGCCCCGCATCGAGATAGGCCTGGACGAACGCCACCCCCAGGCCCGGTCCTGCGCGGTCGTGATGATCGAGAACGTGAAGGGGGAACTGGTCGTCCGGCGCGAGGTGAAGTTCGTCTACGGCTTCCAGGGCGAACTGGACCGGCTGTACGGATGGGGACTGACCTGGGGGCGGGGCTACAAGTCGAAGGTGGAGCAGTAACCCCTACCGGCCGATGAACTGCGGCCCCTGGGGCGGCAGCCGGAAGTCCGGGTCCAGCGCAGCCGCCAGGGCCGGCTGCGGCTGGGGCTCGGGATGGCCGTAGGCGGGCAGCCCCGAGGCCTGCTGCGGATAGCCGTACGCCGGCTGCCGGGGCGACGCCGTCTGCGGATAGCCGTACGCAGGCTGGGCCGGCACCGCCGTCGTCGGCTGCTCCGGCGGAAGGGGCTGGGACGTCGTCTCCGGCGGGGCCTGCCGCGGCTCCTCCACCTCCGACTCGTCCACCGAGATACCGAAGTCGGTGGCCAGGCCCCGCAGACCGTTCGAATAGCCCTCACCCAGCGCGCGGAACTTCCAGCCCTCACCGCGCCGGTACAGCTCACCGCAGATCAGGGCGGTCTCCGCACCCGTCTCCGGCTTGATCTCGAAACGGGCCAGCGGCTCCCCGTCGGCGACGTCGGCGTCGTACAGCAGGATGCACAGGGCCGGGACCTGGTCGAAGGAGACCCCGTCCGCCGAGGCGACCAGCAGAACACGGCCCACACCGGGCTCCACACCCGCGAGGTCGGACTGGATCGTGTCCGTCAGGCCCTCCGGGGCCCGCTTCTTGCCCAGCCGCCAGACCTTCCCCGAGGGGTGCCGGGGCTGGTTGTAGAACACGAAGTCCTCGTCGGAGCGCACACGGCCGTCCTGGCCCAGCAGCAGCGCCGAGGCGTCCACGTCCGGAACCCCCTGCCCGGGCGTCCAGCGCAGCACGGCGCGCACCGTGGTGGCCTCGAGCGGGACGTTGGACCCCTTCAGCATCGCGTGCGTCATGCCGTCATCCTGCCTTCTGGGTCCTGGCCACGACAATGCGGGGTGTGGTGGCGCCGACGCGGGCCGGTTACCGGAAGTTCATGCCCGGAGGGAACCTCCGACATGGATCCCTACGTACTATTACCGGCCACCCTTTACCGAATCCAGAGGTCCGACCCGGACCCCTAAGGAGCCGTATGCGTCATTTCGGGCACATCGCCCCCGAGGTGCGGAGGCGTCTCTTCCATCAGGAGCCGTGCGAGTTCACCGCCGACTCCCCGGCCCGGCTGCTCTCCGCGGCCCTGGGCGCCACGCTGTACAGCCCGGCCACCCGGCCGCAACTGGCCGACGACATCGTCAAACAGGCCGGCAACGGCGTGGTCTCGATGGTGCTGTGCCTGGAGGACTCCATCAGCGACGCGGACGTCGCCGAGGGCGAGGAGAACCTCGTCCGGCAGTTCGCCGACCTCCACTCCCGCACGGGCGCCGAACCGCCCCTGCTGTTCATCCGGGTACGGATCCCCGAACAGATCCCCGACCTCGTCCGGCGCCTCGGAGACTCCGTACGGCTGCTGTCCGGCTTCGTCCTGCCCAAGTTCACCGAGGAACGCGGCAACCCCTTCCTCGAGGCCCTCGCCCTCGCCGAGGCCGAGAGCGGACGCCGGCTCTTCGCCATGCCCGTCCTCGAATCGCCCGAGCTGCTCTACCGTGAGAGCCGCGTGGACACCCTGGAGGGCATCGCCCGCGCCGTCGGCAAGTACCGCGACCGGGTTCTCGCCCTGCGCCTCGGCGTCACCGACTTCTGCTCCTCCTACGGCCTGCGCCGAGCCCCCGACATGACCGCCTACGACGTCCAGATCGTCGCCTCCGTGATCGCCGACGTCGTCAACATGCTCGGCCGCGCCGACGGCAGCGGATTCACCGTCACCGGCCCCGTCTGGGAGTACTTCCGGGTCCCCGAGCGCATGTTCAAGCCACAGCTGCGGCAGAGCCCCTTCCTCGAGGTGCAGGCCGTCGACCTGCGCGAGAAGCTCATCGAGCACGCCATGGACGGACTGCTCCGGGAGATCTCCCTCGACCAGGCCAACGGCCTGCTCGGCAAGACCTGCATCCACCCCTCCCACGTCCTGCCCGTGCACGCGCTGTCCGTGGTCAGCCACGAGGAGTTCAGCGACGCGGCGGACATCCTCCGGCCGGAACGCGGCGGCGGGGGTGTACTCCGGTCGGCATACACGAACAAGATGAACGAAGTGAAACCGCACCGCGCCTGGGCCGAACGCACCCTGCTGCGCGCCGAGGTGTTCGGCGTGGCCGGCGAGGACGTCGGCTTCGTCGAACTGCTCACCGCCGGAATACCCGGCTGACCCCTCCCAACCCAAGGAACGCATGAACAACGCAGTGAACGACGGGGTCTGGTCCGGCACCTGGGTCGCCGAACGACTCGGAGTCGGACTGGAGGGCGACGACGAGCTGCCGGACCTGCTCGGACTCGCGCTGCGCCGCAACCCCAAGCGGGCCCACCTGCTGGTCTCCAACGTGCTCGGCAAACACGTACCCCAGTCGCCGTCCGTGGTGTACGGCCACGGATTCCGGCTGGGCCGCCGGGTCCGCGCGCTGCTCGGCGATACGGCGGCCGCCTCCGCCGTAGTCCTCGGCTACGCGGAGACCGCCACCGGCCTCGGCCACGCGGTCGCCGACGGCCTGGGCCTCGCCCCGTACCTGCACTCCACCCGCCGCCCCGTGACCGGCATCGCCCCCGCCGGCGGCTTCGAGGAGTCCCACAGCCACGCCACCTCCCACCTGCTGCTCCCCGAGGACCCCGCCCTGCTGGCCGGCGACGGCCCGCTGGTCCTGGTCGACGACGAGTTCTCCACCGGCAACACGGTCCTCAACACCATCCGCGACCTGCACGCCCGCCACCCGCGCGAGCGGTACGTGGTGGTCGCCCTGGTCGACATGCGCTCACCCGAGGACACCGCACGCCTGCACCGGTTCGCGGACGGCATCGGCGCCCGCGTCGACCTGATCGCCGCCGCCTCCGGCACCGTACGGCTGCCCGACGACGTCCTCGACCGGGGCCGCGAGCTCGTCGCACAGCACGAGACCGCCCGGCCCGACGAGACACCCGAACCGCCCCGCGGCCGGATCACCCGCGTCGACCTGCGCTGGCCCCACGGCCTGCCCGACGGCGGCCGGCACGGCTTCACACCCGCGCACCGCGCCCGCCTGGAAGCCGCCCTGCCCGCCATGGCGGCCCGGATCGCCGAAGCACTGCCCACCGGCGCCCGGCACGTCCTCGTGCTCGGCTTCGAGGAGCTGATGTACGCCCCGCTGCGCCTCGCCCGCGAACTGGAGCAGATCGTCCCGGACACCGAGGTGCGCTTCTCCACCACCACCCGCTCACCCGTCCTCGCCGTCGACGACCCCGGCTACGCGATCCGCACCCGCCTGGTCTTCCCCGCCCACGACGACCCAGCCGACGGCCCCGGCGAGCGATACGCCTACAACGTCGCGGGCGCCGGCTTCGACGCCGTCGTCGCCGTGGTCGACTCGGTCGCCGACACCCCCGCACTGCACGCCCGCGACGGCCTGCCGGCCCGCCTCGCCGCCCACACCCCGCACGTCCTGCTCGCCGTCGTCCCCTCCCACGTCCCCACGCCCCCCTCCACCACCCCCGAAAGGCCGGCCATGCTGTCCGAGCCCCTCCGCGGCCCCGCCTTCTCCTCGTACCCGCCCGACGAGGTCGGCTGGCTGCTGCGGGACCTCTCGGACGTCACCCTCGAGGCGCCGACCGAGGAGCGGGAGGAGGCCATCCAGAGCGGCGGGGCCCACTACGCCGAATCACTCCCCGTGGAATACCAGCCCAGCGAGCAGTACCAGCAGCTGTTCCACGCCGCCCTGGACGCCTCGGCGGCCCGGATCGCACACGCCGTCGGAGTCGTCACCGAGACCGTCCTCAACGAGGGCTCACCCCGCCCCGTACTGGTGTCGCTCGCCCGCGCCGGCACCCCCGTCGGCATCCTGATGCGCCGCTGGGCCCAGTTCCGGCACGGCCTTGACCTCCCGCACTACGCCGTCTCCATCGTCCGCGGCCGCGGCATCGACGCCAACGCGCTGCGCTGGCTGGCCGGCCACCACGACCCCCGGGACGTCGTCTTCGTCGACGGCTGGACCGGCAAGGGCGCCATCACCCGCGAACTCACCCAGGCGATAGAGGAGTTCGAGAAAACCGAGGGCATCACCGGCTTCGACCCGGAGATCGCCGTACTCGCCGACCCCGGCTCCTGCGTACGCACCTACGGCACCCGCGAGGACTTCCTCATCCCCTCCGCCTGCCTCAACTCCACCGTCTCCGGCCTGATCTCCCGCACCGTCCTGCGCGCCGACCTGGTCGGCCCCGGCGACTTCCACGGCGCGAAGTTCTACCGCGAACTCGCCGGCGCCGACCTCTCCATGATCTTCCTGGACGCCGTCGGCGCCCGCTTCCAGGAGGTCACCGGCACCGTCGACAGCGCCGTCAAGGAACTCATGACCGGGGACCGCACCCCCACCTGGGCCGGCTGGCGGGCCGTCGAGCGGATCAGCGAGGAGTACGGCATCCACGACGTCAACCTCGTCAAGCCCGGCGTCGGCGAGACCACCCGGGTACTGCTGCGCCGCGTGCCCTGGAAGATCCTCGCCAAGGCCGGCGCCGGCCCAGACCTCGACCACGTACGCCTGCTCGCCGAACAACGCGGCGTACCGGTCGAGGAGGTCGGCGAACTGCCCTACACCTGCGTCGGCCTCATCCACCCCCAGTACACCCGGGGCGCCACCGGCGCCGACGGCCGGGCGGTGAACGTCTGATGCCGGTACTCGTGGCGAGCGACCTCGACCGCACCCTGATCTACTCCGCCGCCGCCCTGGCCCTGACCATGCCCGACGCACGGGCCCCCCGCCTGCTCTGCGTCGAGGTCCACGAGAGCAGACCCCTGTCCTACATGACCGAGACGGCGGCCCAGCTGCTCACCGACCTCGGCGACGCGGCCGTCTTCGTGCCCACCACGACCCGGACCCGCAAGCAGTACCAGCGCATCAACCTGCCCGGCCCCCAGCCGGCCTACGCGATCTGCGCCAACGGCGGACACCTGCTGGTCGACGGGGCCACCGACCACGACTGGCACGCGCGCGTACTGGCACGCCTCGCCGACGAGTGCGCGCCGCTGGACGAGATCCGCGAGCACCTGATGCGGACCGCCGACCCCGTCTGGGTCCGCAAGCACCGGATCGCCGAGGACCTCTTCGCCTACCTCGTCGTCGAGCGCGAACTGCTCCCCGACGACTGGATGAAGGAACTGGCGGCCTGGGCGGAGCCCCGCGGCTGGACGGTCTCCCTCCAGGGCCGCAAGATCTACGCCGTCCCCAAGCCGCTCACCAAGAGCGCGGCCGTACACGAGGTCGCCCGCCGCACCGGAGCGGAGCTGACCCTGGCCGCCGGGGACTCCCTCCTCGACGCCGACCTCCTCCTCGCCGCCGACCGGGGCTGGCGGCCCGGACACGGCGAACTGGCCGACAGCCAGTGGACCGCACCGGCCATCACCGCCCTGCCCGAGCGGGGCGTGCTCGCCGGCGAACGGATCACCCGGGAGTTCCTGCGGGCCGCCCGGGGCGAAACACCGGCCGGCCCGTCCCGCTGATCAGCCGCAGCAGCCCCCGCCGCAGCAGCCGCCGCCACCGCCGCCCGCGCCCGGTGCGGCGGCCGGGGCGCCGGCCGTACCGCCCACGGCCACCGTCGACAGCAGCTTCACCGTGTCGTCATGGCCCGCCGGGCAGGCGGCGGGGGCGGCGGACTCCGCCATCGGACGGCTCAGTTCGAAAGTGTCACCGCAGGTGCGGCAACGGTACTCATAGCGAGGCATGGGCCCAGAGTAACCGGCACCCGCTCCCGACTCACCGCAGACCGGGACGGCCGGAGCCGCCCTCCTCCTTGCCCGGCAGCGGCATCGTCACCGGTGGAGTACCGGTCTCGTGCTCACGGCCCGGAGGTTCGGCGGCCGGACCGGGATGACGGGCCCGGTAGTACGGATTGTCGGGCGGCAGGGTCGAACCGACCCGGCCGTACATGCCGAACGTCATCAGCAGCAGACCCACGATGAAGCTGAAGATCACGTTCTGGATCCGGAACGCCAGGAAGTTGTAGTCGCCGTCCAGCAGAGCCAGGTTCAGGAAACCGTTCAGCAGGAACAGCACCCCGAACACCATGTTCAGCGTGGACGCCACGTTCCCGCCGATCACCATGCCCGCCAGCAGGATCACCCCGACGACGATGGACAGCACACTCAGCGTGCCGTTGGTGTTCAGCCCGATGACCCTGTCACCGCCGGTGTTGAAGAAACCGATCTGGTCGATCAGACCCAGAATTCCGAAGACGAGCAAAAACGCGCCGATCAGGCCGGCCCCGATGCGGTAGACCGTGTTCAGCCGGTGGTCGACGGGCAGATGCTTGTCGAACTGGATCTGCCGTCCAGGCCTCGTATGCACTGAGTGTGTGGCCATGTCCGCCTCCTGTCGGGCGCTAGCGGAGGCCATCCGTCCATCCAGCATCCGCCCGCCCACCCCGAACCGCCACCACACGCATCGGCCCCCCGGAACCACACCGGGGCCCCCGGCGGCTCAGCGGCCCGCGCCGCCCCCGCGCTCCTCGCGGATCCGCGACACCACACCGGCCACCGCCTGCCGCACCGCCTCCGTCTCCGTCAGGAAGTGCCAGTAGTCCGGGTGCCGCCCCTCCAGCGACCCGACCGCCCGCTCCAGCCGGCCCACCGCGTCGTCCAGCGGACGCGCATGCCGCGGATCGGGCGTCGTACGCCCCGTCATGGCCAGCCGCTGCGCATCCCGGATCGCGAACCGGGTCCGCTCCGTCTCCGCGTGCGGATCCTTCTGCACGGCGTTCAGCCGGGCGAGCCGGTCACCGGCGGCCGACACGGCCTCGTCGGTGCTGTTCAGCAGTGCCCGCACTGTCGACAGCAGCGACGTGGCGTCCGGCCACCGCTGCGCCTCCCGCGCCGCCTGCGCCTCACGCAGCTTCAGCTCGGCCTGCCGTACGTTCTCCGCGGCCTGCGCCGGCACCTGCTGCAGATCCTGCCAGCACGCCGCCGTGAACCGCCGCCGCAGCTCACTCAGCACCGGGTCGACCTGCCCCGCCCGGGTGGTCAGCGCCTGTGCGCGGGTGCGCAGACTGACCAGCCGGTGATCGATCTCCGCGGCCCGCTCCGGCAACCGCTCGGCCTCGGCCCGGATCGCGGCGGCCTCCCGCTGCACCCGCTCGGCCCGCTCCAGCGTCTGCGGCACCCCGTGCTGCCCGGCACCCTGGTTCAGCCTCGTCAGCTCCGGAGACAGCGCGGCGAGCCGGGCGGCGAGGTCGTCCGCCGCCAGACCCTTCCCCCGCACGGCGTCCAGCGCGTTGCTCGCCCCCAGCAGCGCCTGCCGGGCCCGCTCCACGGCCGGCGCGAGCCGGGCCAGCTGGGTCTCGGCCTTGCCCAGCAACGGCCCCAGCGAGCTGCCGAAACGGTCCAGCTCCTGCTTGACCCCGACCAGCTCGTCCTTGGCGGCGGTCAGCTCGCTCCGCGCCCGGGCGGCCGTGGCGGCCTCCAGACCGTCGCGGTCGAGGTCATGGGCGTCGACGGCCTGGATGTACCGCTGACTGACCTCGTCGATGCGCGCGCCCAGCGCCTCGAAGTCGGCGACCGCGCGCCGGGCGGCGGGGGAGTCGTCGACGGCCGTGATGGTCTCCACCGAGATCCGCAGATCCCGCTGGGCGGTGTCCAGTTCGTAGAACGCGGCGGCCGCGGCGTCCTTCGCCGCCTGCGCCTCGGCCCGCTGACCCTCCGCACGCCCGCCGAACCACCGCCGGGTACCGCCCCCGGCGAAGGCGGCCGGCAGCACCAGTGCCACCACCAACGGCACGCTCATCAGCGTCAGGACGTCACGCACCCCCGCGGACCCACGCCGGGTCCGTACGGTCGGCGACGGCGGGTACGACTGCGTGGATGGCGTGCCCGGTGTCGCCCTCACATCCCTCTCCCGTGCTGTGATCCGCCCTGCCTGGTGTCATTCTCCCACCTGTTGAAGACGAACACACGAGCCGATCAGTTCGCCGCGGGGTGCGGGACTTTAACCGACCGCACCCGGAACGCACACCGGTCGGAAAGCCCGGCTCGCCCGCCCGTACTCCCGCTCGGGCTTGCAGGGCCGAGGCGGGGACAATGTAGGCTGTCGACCTGTTCCAGGGTGCGTAGCTCAGGGGTAGAGCGCCTGCCTTACAAGCAGGATGTCGGCGGTTCGAAACCGTCCGCGCCCACCATGAGGACGTGAGAAGGCCCAGCCCCCGCCGGGGGGCTGGGCCTTC
Source organism: Streptomyces sp. NPDC005706 (assembly GCF_040631045.1). NCBI lineage: Bacteria > Bacillati > Actinomycetota > Actinomycetes > Kitasatosporales > Streptomycetaceae > Streptomyces > Streptomyces sp. NPDC005706. Next base: position 731,744 of record NZ_JBEXYS010000001.1, read on the forward strand.
TGCTTCGGGGCGGGTCTGTCGCCCGGCCGGACCTCGGTGATCACCTGCGCGGGTCAATCGGCGCCCTGCCGGGGTGCGGGGGCTGCCCGGGGGAAGTGCGATGGGCCTGCGGGCCGTTCTGTAGTGCCTACCAGTTCTCCCCTCTCATGCTTCGCGACAGCTGTGGGGCCCGCCGCGGGGAAGGAACACAACACGTGAACGGTCGGAACGTCATTGCCCGGCGGTCCTGTGTACGGCGCCGGGTCCTTTTCGGCTCCGCCGCGCTGGCGGCCGCGCTCACCGGTCAGATGCTGGCCCTCTCGCCCGTCGCGCACGCGGCCGGCGGGCCGACGCCGAGTGCCGGGCCGGTGCTGCCCGAGGTCATCCACGGGGTGCGGGAGTACACCGCGAACGGCACCTTCACCCCGCCCCGCGGGGTGACCCAGATCCATGTCCAGGCCTGGGGGGCCGGCGGTGGCGGCGGTGGCGGCGGCGGTGCCGGCAGGACGCGGGACGGTGGCGGTGGCGGAGGAGGCGGTGCCGGCGGCTTCACCTGGTGCGTCCTCAACGTCACCCCCGGCCAGCAGTACCGGGTGACCCTGGGTGCCGGTGGTGCACGCGGCTACGGGGGCGGCGCCACCCAGAACGGCACCAACGGCGCCGCCGGCGGTGCGACGACCTTCACGTCCCCGAGTCACACCACCCTGCTCACCGCCACCGGCGGTGGCGGCGGCGGTGCGGGCGGGGCCGCCACCACCGCCCCCGGCACACCGGGTGCCGGAGGTCCCGGCGGCACTGGTTACTGCACCAGCGCCGTCGCGGTGAACCGGACCGGCGCGAACGGGCAGCCCGGCTCCGGTGCGGCCGGCGGTGCGGGCGGGGCCGCGGTGGACGGCATCGTCGCGCCCCCCGCGAGGGACGGCAGCGGCGGCGACGGCGGCAACGGCGGTGTCCCGGCGAGCAGCGCGGGCACCAGTGGCGGCAATGGCGGCAACGGCTATCTGGTCGTGTTCGTCTAGGCACCCGCCGACGCCCGTGCAGGCCCGGCGGAGCCGGTGCGGCTCCGGCCCTTCCCGGGCATGGGACGAGAGGAACCCGGCGGTACGACCGCCGGGTTCCTCCCGTGCGCACCCGCTGCCCGGGGCGCGTGTCAGCCCTGCTCCGTCCGCTCCTTCTCGGGCGTCTCGGGTGCGTGCTTCAGCCTGCTGCGGGCGTCCACACGGTCCGGGCCGGTGAGATCCGACCAGTAGCGGTGGGTGCTGACGAACACCGCGAGCTCGTGCTCGCGCTGCCGCAGCTTCTCCACCTCCGCCTGTTCGTCCTCCGTCCACCCGGGGGACGCGGACCGCTCGGTCCTGCGCCACCCGCTGTCGTCGCTGAAGCCGTCCAGCGGCTCGACCGACCAGGGGAGCCGCCTGAGCAGGGCCGACAGCTCGGCCCGTATCTGGTGCAGCTCCTCCTGACCGGCGAGCAGGTCACTCGGAAAGTCATAGGACGTACCCACGCGGCAATGATACGTCTGTTCGATTTCGAGTAGCGAGGTGATTCGCGAGGTTCAGTCGAACGGGTGATCGGCTCAGTGGCCGCTCTCGCGCAGCTCCCCGACGAGGCGGGCCGCCACCGGCACCGGTACCCCGTGCCGGTCCGCCGCGCGCAGCAGCGCCCCGCCGATGGCGTCGAGTTCGAGCGGGCGCCCGGCCTCGGCGTCGCGTTGCATGGAGGACTTGGTGGCGGCCGGGAAGGCGGCGTACCGGGCGAGGGCCCCGGCCGGGTCGGCGGGGGCGCCGCAGGCGCGGCTGACCGCGGCCGTCTCGGCGACCAGCGACCGCAGTTCCTCGTCGTGCCGGGTGCGCACCTCGCCGAGGGGGAGGCCGTACCGCGTGGTGAGCAGGGCGAGGGGGGCGAGGAACGCCATCTTGGCCCACAGCGCCGCCGTCTCGTCCTCGACGACCCGGGTGGCGGGGCCGGCGCCGGCCAGGGCCGCGGCGAGCGCGTCCAGGCGCGGCCGGGGTGCGGTGTCGCTCGCCAGGTCGATCTCCGTGAAGGGGCTGTCGTGCTCGAGCACGCCCGGCGCGGTCCGGGTCGTCTCCACCCGGATCACCGCCGGGGCCACGAGAGCGGGGCGGTAACGGGTGCGCAGGGCCGCGGGGTGTTCGACGCCGTTGAGGAGCGGTACGAGGAGGGCGTCGCCGAGCGCGGCGGGCGGGACGCGGGTGAGGGCGTCGTCCAGGCCGGTGTGCTTGACGGTGATGAGGCAGGCGTCCACCGGTTCGCGCAGCTCGGTGTCGGCCTCCACGGGTGCGGTGAAGTCGCCGAACTGGCGGCTTCGGACCTGGATTCCGCCGGTGCGCAGGGCGTCGGCCGTGTCCTCGCGGGCCAGGCAGATGACGCGGTGGCCGGAGCGGGACAGTAGCGCGGCGAGGAGACCGCCGACGCCGCCGGGGCCCAGCACGGCCACGGTCCGCCTCGTCCGCTCCGTCTTCTCGGCCTGTCCGGCCCTTCCGGTCTGCTTCGTCGTCATGAGGGAGTTCCTCTCGCCGGTCGGCCCCGTGGGTCGGTGGCCGCCTTCGGCGTGATCCTCGCAGGGATGTGAGCGGTGCGTGAGACTGGGGGCATGTGCCGGAGTATCAAGACGCTGCGTCCGCCCGTGCTGCCCGACGAGGCCACCGAGGACGACATCCACGCCGCCGCACTGCAGTACGTGCGGAAGGTCTCGGGGTTCCGGGCGCCCGCCGCTCACAACCGCGAGGTGTTCGAACGGGCCGTGGAGGCCGTGGCGCAGGCCACGGCGGAGCTGCTCGGGGGGCTGGAGGTACGGGGGCGGGCCGTGCGGACGGCGGCGGAGTAGGGCGCTCTCCCGAGCGCCAGGGTGTCCCGAGCGCCAGGGTGTCCCGGGCGGCAGGTCGGCCGCCGCTCGGGTGCGTGGCGCTGCCCGCATCGGAAGCCGGATCCTGCCGGAAGCGAAACCTCGATGGGCAGTCACATGTCGTTGTTCGTGCGGCAGTTGTCGTCGAGTTCGCCAGTGACCGGCGTGCGCCGAGTGGCGGTGGCGGGTAGTTGTGCAGGGAGTGGATTCGGTCACACTTTCGGCCCGCGTCGCGGCGGCGCGGGCCCCGCCACGTGCGCTCGCGCCCGGAAGGGCGCCGCGAGCGGACACGGAACCATGGCTAAATGTTGAACTTGCAAGCATTGCTTAGGTGCACCTAACCTGGGTCTCCATTCGGTACCGCCGCCCCCACGACCGGCCCGTCCCCGGCCGGCCCGACCGAACCGAAGAGGAGACCCCCTCATGTCCGCACGCCTCAACTCCGCTCAGCCGTACGTCATCGGGCTGTTCCGCGTGGTCGTCGGCCTGTTGTTCACCGTGCACGGCGCCGCCTCGCTGTTCGGCGTCCTCGGCGGTGCCATGGGCACCCACGGCGGGACGATCGAGGCCGGCACCTGGCCCGGCTGGTACGCGGCGGTGATCCAGCTCGTCGCCGGCGGCCTCGTCCTGCTCGGCCTCGGCACCCGTGGCGCCGCGCTGATCGCCTCGGGCTCGATGGCGTTCGCGTACTTCGACGTCCACCAGCAGGCCGCGCTGTGGCCCATCCAGAACGGCGGCGAGCTGCCGGTCCTGTTCTGCTGGTCGTTCCTGCTGCTCGTCTTCACCGGTTCCGGCGCCTTCGGCCTGGACCGGCTGGTCACCCGGCGTACGGCCGCGACGCGGCAGCCCTCCGCCGAGCAGGCTCCGATCGCGGTCTGACCCGCTCACCGGGGCACTGCATCAAGGTGCCTCGCCCCGGGCATACGGACACGGCGCCCCATCCCGCTCTCGCGCGGGGTGGGGCGCTGTCGGGCCCGCTCGGTGTGGAGGGCGTGAAAAACGGGGTGACGATCACGTGCGCCCCCTGAGAACCTCCTGTCACACCCGCGGCGTACGCTGTATGGCTGTCATCGGGGGGAGTCACGGGGGAACGGGGAGTAGTCGTGTGGGAGAGCCTGGGGTCGTTGGCCGCCGGCCCATGGATCTACGTCATGGTGGCCCTGTCGGTGCTGCTCGACGTCTTTCTGCCGGTGCTGCCGAGCGGTGTCCTCGTCATCACGGCGGCCACGGCGGCGGCCGCCGGCTCGGGTGCCGCCACGGGACAGGTCCCGCACGAGGTGCCGGACATCCTCGCGCTGATCCTCTCCGCCGCGACCGCCTCGCTCCTCGGTGACTTCGCCGCCTACCGGCTGGCCTGGCGGGGCGGGGAGCGTCTGGACCGGGCGATAGGCCGCTCCCGTCGGCTGACCGTCGCGCAGGAACGTCTCGGCGAGGCGCTGTCCCGGGGTGGCGGGGCCCTGGTGGTGCTGGCCCGGTTCGCACCGGCGGGCCGCTCGGTGGTCTCCTTCTGCGCGGGCGCGGCGCACCGCCGGGCCCGTGACTTCGTGCCCTGGTCCGCGCTGGCCGGCCTGTCCTGGGCCGCCTACAGCGTCGCCCTCGGCTACTTCGGTGCCCGCTGGCTGGGCGCCACCTGGCTGGCCACCGGCGTCTCGGTGGCCGCACTGGTCGGCGCGGGTGCGGCGGCCGGGTTCCTGGTGCGGCGGCGGCCGGCGTAGCGGTCCTGGCGCGGGGTCGCGCGGTCCCGGTCCGGGTACGGCGCCGCCCTCCCCGGACGCCTGTTCGCGGCGGCCGGAGAGGGCTGTGGGGGGAGGGCGGTCAGCAGCTCGCCAGGTAGTTCGTCAGCGCGGACTTCTCCGCCGTGTCGACCGACAGGTTGTAGTAGTACTTCACCTGCACCCAGGCACGGACGTACGTGCAGCGGTACGCGGTGCGGGACGGCATCCAGGTGGCCGGGTCCTGGTCGCCCTTGGCCTGGTTGACGTTGTCGGTGACGGCGATGAGCTGCGGGCGGGTCAGGTCGTTGGCGAAGGCCTGCCGTTGGGCGGTGGTCCACTTGCTCGCGCCGGAGTCCCAGGCCTCGGCCAGCGGCACGAGGTGGTCGATGTCGAGGTCGGAGGCGGCGGTCCAGGTGGCGCCGTCGTACTGCGAGTACCAGCTGCCGCTGGTGGCGGCGCAGGCGGAGTCGGTGACGACGTTCGAGCCGTCCCGCTTCAGGACCGTCTCGCGGGTGTTGCAGGCACCGCTGATGGTGATCCAGAGCGGGAACAGGTCGCGGCTGTAGCCGGTGCGGTTCTCGGTGGCCACGGTCAGCTGGGAGAGGTAGCCGCGGGCGGTGGCGCCGCTGACCGGCGTGGGCAGGGCGGCGGAGGCGCTCGGGGCGTTGAATAGGGCGACGGAGGCTACCAGTGCGCTGAGGGTGGCGAGTATGCTCAGTCGTCGACGCGCGTAGAACCGGGACATGCGAACTCCCTTGTGGGGTGGGGGTGTTGGAGCGCGGGCGTGGGAATGCTCGCGCTGCCGTATTGCCGGTTGGTGAGCGCTCGGTTAGAAGTTAGTGTCGTGTGCATGACACGACAAGGTTCAGAGCCGAACTTTCGGTCACGTAGGATGGGTGGCGCAGAAGGGGAGTAGCTCTTCGCCGGACCGTCGACATACTGCTCAGCGAGCCTGAGCCGGCGCCCGGAGGCGGATCCCGTGCGGACCGCCCAGCGAGACCTTCGGCAAGCAGTGCACGCCCGTGCCCCACAGGCGCGGGCGCCTAGTGCGCTGCCGTGCCGAGGTGTCCTTTGTGAGGTACAACGCTCTCGGTGGGGCAGCCCCGACCGATTGAGGGACCTTGATCAGCATCACCGTGACGGCGATCGTCTTCGGCGTCGTCTTCCTCGCCGAACTGCCGGACAAGACCGCGCTCGCCGGCCTCGTCCTCGGCACCCGCTACCGCGCCTCGTACGTCTTCGCGGGCGTCGCCGCCGCCTTCCTGCTCCACGTCGTGCTCGCCGTCGCGGCCGGCAGCGTGCTGACCCTGCTCCCGCAGCAGATCGTGCACGCGCTCACCGGTGTGCTCTTCCTCGGCGGCGCGGCGGTGCTGCTGCTGAAGAAGGACGAGGGCGAGGAGGAGATCAAGAAGCCCGCCGACCAGTCCTTCTGGAAGGTCGCCGGCACCGGCTTCATGCTCATCCTGGTCGCCGAGTTCGGCGACCTCACCCAGATCATGACCGCCAACCTCGCCGCCCGCTACGACGACCCGGTCTCCGTCGGCCTCGGCGCGGTCCTCGGTCTGTGGGCCGTGGCCGGGCTCGGCATCGTCGGCGGAAAGGCCCTGATGAAGCGGGTGCCGCTGCGGCTGATCACCCAGATCGCGGCGCTGCTGATGCTGGGTCTGGGCGTGTGGAGCCTGTACGAGGCCATCGCCGGCTGAGCGAACGGACGGTGAACCCTCGCCGGTGGTGGTGGCGGTACCGCGACATGTTTTGTACCGTGGAGAAACAAAGTGGCTCCCGCCCGTTTCCCCTGACCGGCGGGCGGGGCCGTTTTGTCTCCAGCCCCACTCCACCCAGCCCCGCCCCTTCACGCCCGTCCCCGGGGAGCCCCAAGGAGGAGCCGCCGATGCCGGCCACCGCCACGCCCACCGTCCTCACCGCCCGTGCCCTCCTGCTCGACATGGACGGCACCCTCGTCGACTCCGACGCCGTGGTCGAGCGCATCTGGCGGCGCTGGGCCGGGCGGCACGGGCTGGACGGCGACGAGGTGATGAAGGTCGTGCACGGGAGGCAGGGCCACGCCTCGATGGCGGTGCTGCTGCCCGAGCGGCCGGTGGAGCGGAACCTCGCCGACAACGCCCGCATGCTCGCCGAGGAGACCGCCGACATGGACGGCGTGGTCGAGGTGCCCGGCGCCGCCGCCTTCCTCGCCTCGCTGCACGGCGTCCCGCACGCCCTGGTGACCTCCGCCGATGTCGCCCTGTCCACCGCCCGTATGGCCGCCGCGGGGCTGCCGCTGCCCGAGGTGCGCGTCACCGCCGAGTCGGTGGGGGCGAGCAAGCCCGACCCCGAGGGGTTCCTCAAGGGCGCGGCGGAGCTGGGCGTGGACCCGGCGGACTGCGTCGTCTTCGAGGACTCCGGGGCCGGTATCGCGGCCGGACGGGCCGCGGGGATGCGGGTCGTCGGCGTGGGGACGCGGGCCGCTTCGCACGGGCCCGACGTCGTGGTGCCGGATCTGACCGGAGTGCGGGTGGAACCCACCGGGGACGGAACGATCCGGCTGCACCTGGGCTGAGCCGCACCCGCTCCGAGCGAGCCTGTTCGAGCCACCGCTGCCCCTAGCCGTGCCCGCTCCGAGCCATCGCTGTTCCCAGCCGTGCCCGCTCCGAGCCGCCCCGGCTCCGAGCAGCCACCCCTGACCCGAGCCACCCACGACCCGAGGCGCCCCCTTGTGGACGCGGCCGCCTCAAGGGGCCGCGGCTACCACGTCTCCGACTCCAGCTTCGCGCGGGTCGCCGTGCCGTAGACCCCGAGTGTGTCGCCGCGGATGCCGCGGGCCAGTTGGTACGTGCGTACGGCGTCCTCGACCGGGCGCGTGTACACGCCGTCGATGTGGTCGGGGTAGAGGTTCAGCGCGCTCAGCCGGGTCTGCAGGTCGATGACCTCCAGGCCCTGGTCGCCGCGGCGCAGGACCAGCGCCGTGGCGGTCGGGCCGGGACTGCCCGACGCCGTTTCCGAGGGGGCCGGAGGGGAGGCGCTGACGGACGCCGAGGGGGTCGTCGTCACATGCGAGGAGGGTGCGGGCGCCGGCAGACGGGCGGCCGACGGGGACGCGGGCCCGGACGAGAAGGCGGAGCCCGGCGATGCCGGCGCCTCGTCCGGCACGCTCTCCCGCACTTCCGGCGCCGACCGGGCCCGGGACGGTTCCTGGTAGGAGAACACCCCGCTCGCGAGGCCCACGGCGGCCACCACCACACCGGCGCCCGCCACGCACAGCAGGGCGGTACGGCGTCGGCGGATCCGGCCGACGGGTCTCGAAGGCGCCGGGAACGGCTCCGCGCCGGAATCCCCGAACGGCTGTAAGCCCCTCGTGCCGGGCCCGTGCGAAGCGGCGCCCCGCGCCGCAGGCCCGCTCACCCGGATGGCCTCCGCCGCGGCCGTTTCGTCCGCGAGGGCCGCCCTGACCGCCGAGGCCTCCTCGCCCGGCCGGGCCGTCTCCTCGGCCGGCGCCTTCTCCGCCGGGCCGTCCCCGTCCCGGCCCCCCACCTCCACGTACGGCCGTATGCGCAGCGGGTCGAAGTCCTCCGCCGCGGCCGCCTCGGCCGTGCGCGTCTCGCGCAGCGCCTCGGACGCCCGCCGCGTGCAGTCGCACGACGGCGTGTTGTCCGGCCCCCTGGGGGCGCCGCACTCCGGGCAGGTGTGGCCGCTCGACTCCGTCATGTTCTCGCCCCGTCCCCTCGCGAACTTCAGAGGATATGCAGACTTCCTTCACAACCGCAGGGACTCAAGGGACTCAATGGACAACCGCGGGACTCAACGGGCCATAAGTGGTGACACCACTCAGGATGGAAGAGGCGCATCGAGCCCCGGGAGGTCTCCATGGCCCTGGACACGCACGGCGCGGCGAAGGACGCGACGGCGGCCGAGCACGTATCCGCAAACGCGCTGGTCTCGATCGGCGCCCTGCTGCTCGGGCTCCTGCTGGCCGCACTCGACCAGACCATCGTGGCGACCGCGCTGCCCACGATCGTCAGTGACCTGGGCGGGCTCGAGCACCTTTCCTGGGTCGTCACCGCCTACCTGCTGGCCTCCACCGCCGCGACCCCGCTGTGGGGCAAACTCGGCGACCAGTACGGGCGCAAGAAGCTGTTCCAGGCCGCGATCGTCATCTTCCTCATCGGATCCGCGCTGTGCGGAATGGCGCAGAACATGCCGCAGCTGATCGGGTTCCGGGCGCTGCAGGGGCTGGGCGGCGGCGGATTGATGGTGCTGTCGATGGCGATCGTCGGCGACATCGTGCCGCCCCGGGAACGCGGGCGGTACCAGGGCCTGTTCGGCGCGGTGTTCGGCGCCACGAGCGTGCTCGGGCCGCTGCTCGGCGGCCTGTTCACGGAGCACCTGAGCTGGCGCTGGGTGTTCTACGTCAACCTGCCCGTCGGCGTCGTCGCCCTCGCCGTGATCGCCACCGCCCTGCACATCCCGCGCCGGGCCGCCCACCACGTCATCGACTACCTCGGCACCGTCCTGATCGCCTCGGTCGCCACCTGCCTGGTGCTGGTCGCCTCCCTCGGCGGCACGACATGGGACTGGGCTTCGCCGCAGATCATCGGGCTCGCCGTGCTCGGTGCCGTGCTCGCCGTCGCCTTCGTCGTGGTGGAACGCCGGGCCGCCGAACCGGTCCTGCCGCTCAAGCTGTTCCGCCTGCGCACCTTCACCCTGGCCGCCGTCATCAGCTTCATCGTCGGCTTCGCCATGTTCGGCGCGATGACCTACCTGCCGACCTTCCTCCAGGTCGTGCACGGGATCTCCCCGACCATGTCCGGTGTCCACATGCTGCCGATGGTGATCGGCCTGCTGCTGTCCTCCACCGTCTCCGGGCAGATCGTCAGCCGCACCGGCCGCTGGAAGGTGTTCCCGATCGCCGGCACCGCCGTGACCGGCATCGGCCTGCTTCTGCTGCACCGGCTCGACGAGCACAGCCCGACCGCCGAGATGAGCGCCTACTTCTTCGTCTTCGGCCTGGGCCTCGGCCTGGTCATGCAGGTCCTGGTCCTCATCGTGCAGAACGCGGTGACGTACGAGGACCTGGGCGTCGCCACCTCCGGCGTCACCTTCTTCCGCTCCATCGGCGCCTCCTTCGGCGTCGCCATCTTCGGCACCGTCTTCGCCGGCCGCCTGGCCGACAAGCTCACCGACGCCTTCCGCGGCTTCCGGCTGCCGCCCGGCGCCTCGCCCGACGCCCTGAAGGCCGACCCGCGCGGCATCGCCGCCCTGCCGCCCCCGCTGCGCCCGGCGGCGCTGCACGCGTACGCGTCCGCCATCACCGACGTGTTCCTGTACGCCGCCCCGGTCGCCCTCCTGGGTTTCGTCCTGGCCTGGTTCCTGAAGGAGGACCGGCTGCGCGGCTCGGTCACCGCGCCGGACGTCTCCGAGACCATCCCGCCGAACCCGGTCGAACGCTCCTCCCACGACGAGGTGAGCCGCGCGCTGTCCGTGCTCGGCACCCGCGAGGGGCGCCGCGAGATCTACCGGGACATCACCGAGCGGGCCGGGTACGACCTGCTGCCCGCCGCGAGCTGGCTGCTGCTGCGCATCCGCCGGTACGGCTCGGTGGAGCCCGGTGTGCTCGCCGAGCGCTGTCCGGTGCCGCTGCAGGCCGTCCTGGCCGCCGCCCGCCAGGTCGAGGAGCGGCGCCTGGCCGAGCGGGAGGGTCTGGACCTGGTGCTGACCGCGTCCGGCCGCGAGGTGGCCGAACGGCTCGCCACGGCCCGCGAGGAGTCCCTGGCCGAACTGCTCGGCGACTGGTGGGGCCCCGGCCGGTCCACCGACCTCACCCGGCTGGTGAAGGAGCTGACCGGCGAACTGTGCGGCTCGGAACGCGAGCGGCCGCACAACGGCACGGTGATCAAGGCCGGTTGACGGGTTCCAGCAGCTCCTTGCGGAACCAGTGCTCGGCGTACGGGTCGTCGTTGTGGGGTGCCGTCTCCGTGTAGCCGAGCCGGGCGTACAGGGCACGTGCCTCGACGAGGTCGCCGCGGGTGTCGAGGACCAGCGCCGTGGCGCCGAGGGCGCGGGCGGCCTCCTCGGCGGCGGCGACCAGGAGCGCCGCCCCGCCCCGGCCGCGCATGCCCTCGACGACGAACACCCGGGTGAGTTCGGCGGTGTCCGGGCCGAGCAGCCGTACGCCCGCCGAACCGGCCGGCTCGCCGTCGTACCGGCCGAGCAGCAACCGCCCGGTGGGCAAGGCCAGTTCGGCGCCGGTACGGGCCGCGATCTCCCGTTCCAGCTCCTCCGGCGCGGTGCGGCGTCCCTCGTGCAGCAGGTACCAGCGGTCGCTGACCTCCGTGTAGTACGCCCGCCACAGGGCGGCGGCGGCCGGGGAGTCGTACGGTTCCGGGGCGATCGTCCACGTCATGCCGGGGATTGTGCGCCGCCGGCGGGTGGCGGGCGCAACCGGATATGCGTGCGCCGCTTCGCCGGTGGGCCACCGTTTGTGGGCCGACTTCCGGGTCACACGAAAGGAGAGCCGGCCAGCGGGGCCGGTCCGATTCCGGAAGGCAACCATGTCAACAGGCATGATCATCGCTGTGATCGTGGTCGTGGCGGCCCTGGTCCTCGCCGCCATCCTGATAACGCGCGGCCGCGGCCGGCAGGGCGGACCGGACCTGAAGCGGCGCTTCGGGCCCGAGTACCAGCGGACCGTGGCCCGGCACGACGGCGACACCAAGGCCGCCGAGCGCGAGCTGACCGAGCGTCTGGAGCGCCACGGCAAGCTGCGTGAACGCCCCCTGGAGCCCGCCGAGCGCGAACAGTACGGCGCTCGCTGGACGGCCGTGCAGGAGCGGTTCGTCGAGGCGCCCCGAGAGGCGGTGGCCGAGGCCGACCGGCTGCTGTCGGATCTCGCCGCCTTCCGCGGCTACCCGGAGGGCGGGCGCTACGAGGAGCAGCTCGCCGCGCTGTCCGTGCACCACGCCCAACACGTCGAGGGCTACCGGCGGGTGCACCGGGTGAGCCAGGCCGGCCCGGGCGGGGCGGGCGAGTCCGCCGCCGGGACCGAGGAGCTGCGCACCGCACTGATGGACGCGCGTGCCCTCTTCGACGACCTGATGAACGACTCCGCCCCGGCGACCGGCCACCGCTCCGACATCGCCACCGGGACGGGCGACGACACCCGGCACCGGTCGTCCGGCAAGCCGGGGATGTTCGGCAAGAGCCACCCGAGGGGAGCCTGACCATGGCCCGGAACAGGGATGCGGCGGGTGCCGAGAGCCACCCGGCCGAAGAAGACGCCACCGGTGCCGGGCGACACCCCGACGACCGGAGCCGGGTCGGTGAGCGGCTCCCGGACGAGCCCGTGCGGGGAGAGTCGGTGCACCGCCCCGAGGGCGGAGCGGGCCTGCTCCGCGGAGAGGCCGGCACCGGCCGGGAGGGGCTGACGGGAGACGACCGCACGCCGCGGGACGGCGCGGAGGCTCACCCGGGCACGGCCGCCGCCGGGACGACGAGCGCGGCGGGCATCGGCCATGCCGGGACCGGAACCACTGAGACGGGCACCCCCGGGAGGGACACCGTCGAGGCCGGCACCCCCGGGATGGACACCGCCCGGGCCGGCACCCCCGGAACCGGCGCCGCCGAAGGCGCGGGCGTGACGGGCCGGCGCGAGTCCGGGACGGGCCCGCGCGGTGAAGGGGAGTTCGGCGCCTCCGTGGCGGGCGACCGGATGACCGGCGACAGGCATGCGGCGCCGGCTCCGGGCGGGGTCACGGCGGCCGAGGCGGCGTCGACCGAGGTCCGGGCGGCGGACACGGGCCGGTCCGGGCCCGCCGCCGCCCGGACGGGCGGCACCGGTCGGGCCGGGACCGAGGGCAGGGACTCCGGCAGCCACTCCCCGCTCCTCGCGCACGAGGAGGCGGAGAAGTGGGAGGCGCAACTGCGCCAGACGCTCGCCGGCTTCGTGGAGGAACCCCGCTCGGCCGTCGAGGAGGCCGACCGGACGCTGGAGGAGATCGCCGCGCGGTTCGGTGAGGCCGTGACCCGGCGCCGCAGGACGCTGCGCATGTCCTGGCAGAACGGCGAGGAGGACGGCCCGGGCCACCAGACGGACACCGAGCAACTCCGCCTGGCCCTGCGCGACTACCGCGAACTGGCCGACCGCCTGCTCCACCTCTGAACCGGGCACCGACCCCGGGCCCGGTTCAGCCCGCCGGGCCCGGTTCGGCGCGGGTGGTGTCGGCCCTGCGCCGGCGCCACTCGCGCACGACCTCCTCGACGTCGTACGGCTTCTTGCCCAGGAACGGTCCCGGCGGCGGCTTGAACATCATGTCGCGGATCTTCACGTTGACGTCATCGATGATCTTCCGGACCATCCGCTCCGAGGGCGCCGAGTAGGCCGCGACGAGCGCGTCCTCCGCCTCCTTGCGCAGGGCCAGCGCCGGCGGCAGCACCGCGAGGCCCTCACGGGCCATCTTCCGCTTGACCCACCACAGTTCGTCGTACGTGGAGTCGAGGTCGGCGGGCAGCGGCTCACCCGCGCCCGGCAGCCGTTCGAACTCACCGCGCCCCTGTGCGTCCCGGATCTGCTTGTCGACCCAGGACTCGAACGGAACACCCGGTGGCTTTCGCTCGGTCATGAGCCCATTGTGCCGGACGCGGCCCGGCCGGGCGTTTTATCATGCGGCGGCGGTGCGGCAAATCGGCCACCGCGCAAGGACGTCTCCGATGTCGCCGCTTCTTCGACGTCGCAGCATCTTCAGGGGGAACGCACGTGCTCGAACTGACCATGGCCACCGTCTCCGGGGCCGACACGGGCGCCACCGCCGGCATGACGATGGCCGACGCGCCCAGCGAGCCGGGCGCCGTGCTGCGTGTGGGCCGGGACGCGTCGGTGTGCCGGCTGGTCACCCCCGAGGACTGGCTGTTCGTCTCCCGCGTCCACCTGGAGTTCCGGTGCGGCCCCGACGGCGCCTGGCAGCTTTCCTGGCTGCGCGGCTCACAGGCCGAACCGTCCGCCGAGGTACGGCTGATCGTCGGCGAGTACGCGCAGACCGTCGCCTACGGCGCCGTCGTGACGCTGCCGCGCGGCGGCTCGGGCGAGGTCGTCGTCCAGGACCGCACCGCGCCGCGCAGCGTCAACGTCGGCTTCTACCACGAGGTCTGAGCCCCGGGGCGTCGTGGCCGACGGGCCGGCGGGGCGGGGCGGCTCAGCCCAGTACCCGGGCCACCGCGAATCCGTCGTACCCCTTGCTGCCCACCGTCTGCACCGCCGTGCCGCTCAGCCTGGGGTGGGCGGCGATCAGCTCGATGGCCTCGCGCGTGCCGACCACGTCCGGCTCCCTGCTGTCGGTGTCGACGACCCGCCCGCCGCGCACCACGTTGTCCACCACGATGAGGCTGCCCGTCCGGCTCAGCCGCAGCGCCCACTCCACGTAGTGGGCGTTGTTGGGCTTGTCGGCGTCGATGAAGACCAGGTCGAAGGGGGCGGGGTTCTCGTCGGCGAGCTTGGGCAGCGACTCCAGGGCCGGTCCCACCCGCACCTCCGCGACCCGCTCGAGCCCGGCCCGGGCGATGTTGCGGGTCGCCACCTCGGCGTGCTTGGCGCTGTACTCCAGCGAGATCAGTCTGCCGTCCGCCGGCAGGGCGCGGGCCAGCCAGATGGTGCTGTAACCGCCGAGCGTGCCGATCTCCAGGACGGTCCGGGCGCCCTGGATCTCCGCGAGCAGCTGGAGGAACTTGCCCTGGGTGGCCGTCACGCTGATGTGCGGCAGCCCGGCGACCTCGCTGTCGCGCAGGGCCGCCTGGAGCGCATCGTCCTCCGGTGCGAGATGGCTGCTGAAGTAGAAGTCGACGTCGTCCCAGAGCTGCGAGCTCATGCGTCTGCTGCCTTTCCCGAGTGTCCGCCCGGGTCTGTGCCCGGGGCTCCTTGGGCCTTCCCCTGCATCGTCTCAGCCGACGGGCGCGGACGGGGGGAGCGGCGGCGGTGGCCGTACCGGCGGCGGGGCGGTCACCGGCCGCCGGGCGTGGCGTACGGCGAGCAGCGCGGTGGCCGCGAGGACCGTCAGCAGCCCGCCGCCCACGATCAGCAACCACGCCGGCACGCCGCCCACCTCGCGCAGCCGGTCCTCGTAGAACACCTGCTGGACGGGGGTGTCGGCGGCCGCGCGGCGCAGTTCGTGGTCGCCGGAGATCAGGGTGGGATCGGGGAACCGCTGGTCGAGGGCCGTCAGGTACGGCGTTCCGGCCGCGAGCCCGCCCAGCGCGCCGGCCGGCCTGCCGAGGCGGCCGGCGAAGACCACGCGGGGCGGCGCGCCGCCGATCGCCGTGCGCGGCTCCATCCGGTGCGCGGCGAGCACGTACAGGCCGAGGGACTGCGGGGTGCGGGCCAGCCGGGACAGCCGCATGGGATAGACCGGCCGGTCCGCGGCGAAGGTGAGGCGCAGGGGGTCGAGGGCGCCGTGCAGGGCGGTCCGCGCGGCCCGGGGGGCGAGCCGTACGGCCACGTACTCCCAGTGCCGGTCGACATACGGCTGGAGGGCGGTCTTCAGGCGTCTCGGAAAGGTGAAGCCGTGGTCGTGCAGCCAGGTGCCGAGAGCGGCCGGGTCGGCGGCGGTCAGCCGGGCCACGTCGAAGGGGCCGAGCCGCTGCCGGCCGACGACACCTACGCCGGCCCCGGCTCCGGGGGGCGTGGCGCCGGCGACGCCGTCACCGCCGTCGAGCGGCCAGTCGCCGTTGCCCGGCCAGAAGTGGTACCGGGTGCGGTGCACGGGGGCGACGGCCCGGGCGAGCTGTCCGAAGACGGCCGGGTCGCCGAGCCGGACGGCCGCCCGGTGGGGCACCGGCATGATCCAGGCGGCGTGCCGGGCGTCGCCGGTGACCGTCAGGCGCATGACGATCTGCTCCCGGCGGCCGTCCCAGCGCAGCACCGACTGCTCGTCGGCGACGGCGATCCGCCGCGCCGGGTCCGGGACCATGGCCCCGCAGCCGCAGGCGTAGGCGGGGGGCGAGCAGCCAGCCGAGCTGGACGCCCAGCAGGGTCAGCAGCAGCGTCAGTACGCGGGCACGTTTCACGCGGCTACGGACGGGGCCGGTGGGGGAAGCGGTTCCGGGACGCGACCCGGAGCAGCGGCCGCGCCGGTCCGCCGCGCGGGCTCGCCGGCGCCGTACCGTGCCGCCGCCCCCGCTCGCCCGACGGGCGTCCGTGGTCCAGCGCCCCCGGACGCGAGCGGCCCCCGGGCGCTCGGGCTCCAGGGGCCGGTCGAAGGTGACCGACGGCTACCGCTCCACCGAGGGGGCCGAGCCCGGCAGCGGGCGGCCCGCCGACTCGGACATGCGCCAGACGGCGAACCCGCCCACGACGGCCGCGGCCATCATGTAGTACGCGGGCATCATCATGTTCCCGGTGGCGCCGATCAGGGCCGTGACCACCAGCGGGGTCGTACCGCCGAACAGGGACACCGACACGTTGAAGCCGATCGACAGGGAGCCGTAGCGGACCCGGGTCGGGAAGAGCGCGGGCAGCGCGGCCGGCATGGCGGCGGTGAAGCAGACCAGCAGCAGGCCCAGCGCGCCCATGCCCAGGGCCACGGCGACGAGGCTGCCCTGGCGGATCAGCAGCACGGCCGGGACGGACAGCAGCAGGAAGCCCGCGCAGCCCGCGGCGATCACCGGGCGGCGGCCGACGCGGTCGGTCAGGGCGCCGGCGAACGGCTGGACGATCATCATCAGGGCCATCACGCCGAGCACGACCAGCAGCCCGTGCGTCTCGTCGTACTTCAGCTCACTGGTCAGGTAGCTCGGCATGTAAGACAGCAGCATGTAGTCGGTGACGTTGAAGACCAGCACCAGGCCCACGCAGAGCAGCAGCGCCTTCCACTGGCCCGCGACCATCTCGCGCAGCGGCACCTTGGGCCGGGACGCCTCCGCCTTCTCGACCTCGGCCGCGAACGCCGGGGTCTCCTCCAGGCGCATCCGCAGGTACAGGCCGATGATGCCCATCGGGCCCGCGATCAGGAACGGGACGCGCCAGCCCCAGGTCAGCAGGTCGTGCGTGGACAGCAGCGCCGTCATGAGGGTGACGAGGCCCGCGCCGCCGATGTAGCCGGCCAGCGTGCCGAACTCCAGCCAGCTTCCGAAGAAGCCGCGCTTCTTGTCCGGCGCGTACTCCGCGATGAACGTCGAGGCGCCGGCGTACTCGCCGCCCGTGGAGAAGCCCTGCACCAGGCGGGCGGCCAGGAGCAGCAGCGGCGCGCCCACGCCGATCGAGGCGTAGGACGGGATCAGGCCGATCGCGAACGTGCCCGCCGCCATCATGATCATGGTGAGGGCGAGGACCTTCTGACGGCCCACTCGGTCGCCCAGCGGACCGAAGACCATGCCGCCCAGGGGGCGGACCAGGAAGGCCGCGGCGAAGGCGCCGAACGTCGAGAGCAGCTGTGCGGTCGGGTTGCCCGACGGGAAGAAGACCTTGCCCAGGGTGACCGCGATGTAGCTGTAGACACCGAAGTCGAACCATTCCATGGCGTTGCCGAGCGCGGCCGCCTTCACGGCGCGCTTCACCATGGCGGAGTCGGTGACGGTGACGTCGGCGTGGGCCTTCGCGGCCCGCGGGGTCTTCAGGTGCGGGGTGACTGCAGTGGCGGTCGCCAAAACGGGCTCGCCTACCTTTCGACGGGGACAGGGACAGGGCCCGGGCGACGGCGGTGTCGGACAGCAGGCCGAAAAGCGACGATAGGCGGACTTCGCCTGCTTACGTCACGTACGCGAGTCGATGCATACTGCAGCTAAAGGCCGTGTACGCAGGTACTCCTGCCCGATCGGGCGGGGTCATTCCGGTCCGTCGCTGTGATCCTTCTCGCTGCCGATTGGGGCAACCGGAGCCGGGGCGTGCGTTCGCCGGGTAGGCGGAAAGGAGGTGTATGTGCGGTTTGGTGGCATTGCGTCTAGCATCGGTCCGGCCGTGTTCACTCCCGTCCCGACGCCACCATCGCCAGGACTCCCGACACCGCCGCCGCGATCAGCAGGGGGACGCCGAGGCCCTGGTGGAGGACCAGCCAGGCGCCCAGGCAGGCGCCCGCGACCATGGCGACCACCGCCGCCGTGCGGCGCGGGGAGCGGTGGCCGGTGGCGTCGCCGAGGCGGGACTCCGAGGCCAGGCCGGTCAGGGTCATCGTCAGGACCGTGGTGGTGAGGTCGGGAATGCCCAGC
This sequence comes from Streptomyces sp. NPDC005706, assembly GCF_040631045.1. Taxonomy (NCBI): domain Bacteria; kingdom Bacillati; phylum Actinomycetota; class Actinomycetes; order Kitasatosporales; family Streptomycetaceae; genus Streptomyces; species Streptomyces sp. NPDC005706. Next base: position 749,489 of record NZ_JBEXYS010000001.1, read on the forward strand.
TTGCGGACGGTCGCGTTGCGCATGCCCAGCGCGAAGGCGGTCAGGGCGATCAGTGCGTACCGGGTGCCGGTCGTGTCCGGCCAGGCGAAGGCGACCGCGGCCGACCCGCCGAGCAGCGCCGCCTCCGTCGCCAGGATCCGGCGGGCCCACCCGCGCCGGGAGCCGCCGCCGAAACGGGCCGCCGCCCGGCCGCCGGCCACCGCGCCCAGCAGGAAGCAGGCCAGGGAGGTCGCGGTGAGCGGGACCGAGAAACCGGGGGCGCCCGCGGCCGCGAAGCCCAGGACCACCACGTTGCCCGTCATGTTGGCCGTGAACACCCGGCCCAGGCCCAGATAGCTCACCGCGTCGATCAGGCCGCTCACCACGGTCAGCGCCAGCAGCACGGTCACCAGCCGCACCCCCCGCGTCTCCGGCTCCGGTGCGGGCGGTGGCGGCGTGGTCATGCTTCCTCCGGTCGGCCGGACGGGCAGGGCGGATGCCAGGTCCACCATGGTCACCCGGCCGCCGGGCGCCCTCCGGGAGGCGCCGCGCAACGCGCGGACATGCGCGCGCACCCTCGCCGGGCGGGGCGAGGGTGCGGTGCGGTGCGGGCGCGGAGGCGCGGGGTGGCTCAGTACCAGCCGTTGGCCTGCCAGAAGCTCCAGGCCTCGGCCGGGCTGCCGTAGCGGGAGTTCATGTAGTCCAGGCCCCACTTGATCTGGGTGGCCGGGTTGGTCTTCCAGTCGGAGCCGGCGGAGGCCATCTTCGAAGCGGGCAGGGCCTGCACCAGGCCGTAGGCGCCGGAGGAGCTGTTGACGGCGCTGGGGTTCCAGCCGCTCTCGTGCTCGACGATCTTGCTGAAGGCGTTGTACTGCGTGGCGTCCGGGATCATCTTGTGCGCGATCGTCTGCGCGGAGGAGACCGAGTCGGTGGCGGCCTGGGCGGGCGCCGCGGACATCGCCATACCGGCGGTGGCGGCGGCCAGGGCGACGGTCGTGAGGGCCTTCTTCGGGGAGGCGATGCGGCGGATGAAGGAGACGGACACGGAGAACCTCTTGCGTCGGGGGCGGGGGATCGCCCGTATGCCGGAGCCACCCGCCGGGCGGGGGCCGCGTACGTCGGCGCCCCGGCCCTTTCGGGCTGCGGCGCCTGGCGACGTCGTCCAGGGAAACAGGCCCGAGGGGTGTCCGCAATGACCCCTTTTACTAGTTGCGGCCGGAACGGTGAGGTGTCGCGCTCATGTGGCCCGCGTCTCAAGGCGCAGGTCAGGAGGGGTGCATGAAGGGACGTATCGGACAAACGGGAGTACGGCCCCGGATCGTAGGTGACCTGCGTCATGTGGGGTGCTTCACCGGCTGCCTGACGGTCCGGATACGCGTCCTCACCCAGCGGGAGCGTCGAACGTGACCGCGGTCTCGAAGGCGGCGCGCCGCGTGGCCCGGCGCAGCGCCCGCAGCAGCACCGGACCGAGCGCGAGGGTCAGCACGACCGTGCACAGCGCCCGGCCCAGGTCCCAGCCGAGCGAGGTGGCCAGGCAGTAGGCGGCGAACCGGGCCAGGTTGGCGGCGACCGAGGCATGCCCGTCGAAGGCGATGTTCGAGGTGCCGGAGCCCATGAAGGGCCAGCCGGCCAGGTTCATGACCGTGCCGTAGGCGAAGGCTGCGCAGAAGCCGTAGGCGGCCAGCAGCAGCAGTTCGGCCCGGCCGCGCAGCCGGCCCTGCCCCGGCAGGAGCCCGGCGCCCATGGTGAACCAGCCCATCGCCAGCATCTGGAACGGCAGCCAGGGCCCGACCCCGCCGGTGAGCAGCGCGGAGGCGAACATCGTCACCGAGCCGAGGACGAAACCGAAGCCGGGACCGAGCACCCGGCCGCTGAGCACCATCAGGAAGAACATCGGCTCGATCCCCGCCGTCCCCGCGCCCACCGGGCGCAGGGCCGCGCCGGTCGCGGCCAGCACACCCAGCATCGCGACCGCCTTGGGCCCGAGGCCGGACTCGGAGATCCTCGCCGCCACGACCGCGATCATCAGCAGCAGCAGACCGGCGAACAGCCAGGGCGCGTCCTCGGCGTGCGCGCCGAGCCGCGAGGCGGGCGGCGCGAGGAAGGGCCAGAAGAAGGCCACCACGCCGACCGCGCTGACCAGGCCGAGCGCGGCGAGGGAGCGCGGACCGAGACGCACGGCCCGGACCGGACGGGCGGCGGGGACCGGGCGGGGAGCGGGAGCGGGGGTCATGCGAGGGCCTCCCGGACCTCGGCCACCGTCAGCCATCGCTGCGGGGCGAGGATCTTGGTCACCTGCGGGGCGAAGGAGGGCGACGAGACCACGATCTCCGCCGTGGGGCCGTCGGCGATCACCTCGCCGTCGGCGAGCAGCACCACCCGGTGCGCGATCTCCGCCGCCAGTTCCACGTCGTGCGTGGCGAGGACGATGGCGTGTCCCTCGGCGGCCAGCTCGCGCAGCACGGCGACCAGCCGGGCCTTGGCCGCGTAGTCCAGGCCGCGCGTCGGCTCGTCCAGCAGGAGCAGGGGAGGGCGGGCGGTCAGCACGACCGCCAGGGCGAGCGCCAGCCGCTGGCCCTCGGACAGGTCCCGGGGGTGGATGTCGTCGGTGATGCCGGGCAGCAGCCCGGACACCAGCGCCCGGCAGGTGCCCGGCCCGGCGCCCGCGTCCCGGTCGGCGGCCGCGCACTCGGCGGCCACCGTGTCCGCGTACAGCAGGTCCCGCGGCTCCTGCGGGACCAGACCGACCCGGCGGACGAGTTCCCGCGGCGCGGTCCGGTGCGGGACGGCCCCGCCCACGCGCACCGAGCCGGCGGTGGGCTCCACCAGGCCGACCAGGGAGCCGAGCAGGGTGGACTTCCCGGCGCCGTTGCGCCCCATCAGCGCGACCGTCTCACCACGGGCCACGCCCAGATCGACGTGCCGCAGCGCCGTGATCGGCCCCCGCCGGACCCCCAAACCCCGCACCTCGGCGACCTGCGGGGCGTCGGTGGGCGAGTCGAGGGGCGCGGAGTTCCGCCGGAAGAGGCGGCGCCGGGGGGAGGGGAGCGCGGGGGGTGCTTCGGACACGGGGTCGTGAGCGGGGGCGCCCGGCCCGGGCGGGGCGGCTTCGGTGCGCGGCGGTTCCCCGTCGGCGGGTTGCCGGGGTCCGCCGAGGCGGTCGCGCAGGGAGGAGGCGCGGCGGCGGGCGTCCCGTACCGTCAGCGGCAGCGGTGACCAGCCCGCCAGCCGGCCCAGGCCCACCACCGGCGGGTACACCGGGGAAACGGCCATCACCTCGGCCGGCTCGCCGTGGCGCGGGGCGGCGCCGGGGGCGGGCAGCAGGACGACCCGGTCGGCGTACTGGATCACCCGCTCCAGCCGGTGCTCGGCCAGCAGCACCGTCGTACCGAGGTCGTGGACCAGACGCTGCAGCACGGCCAGCACCTCCTCCGCCGCGGCCGGATCGAGCGCCGAGGTCGGCTCGTCGAGGACCAGGACCCGGGGGTGCGGGGTGAGGACCGAGCCGATCGCGACCCGCTGCCGCTGCCCGCCCGAGAGCGTGGCGATCGGGCGATCGCGCAGGTCGGCGAGTCCCAGCAGGTCCAGCGTCTCCTCCACCCGGCGGCGCATCACCTCCGGAGCGAGCCCCAACGACTCCATGCCGTAGGCGAGTTCCTCCTCCACCGTGTCCGTCACGAAGTGCGCGAGCGGATCCTGGCCCACCGTGCCGACCACGTCGGCGAGTTCGCGCGGCCGGTGGGTGCGGGTGTCCCGGCCGGCCACGGTGACGCGTCCGCGCAGGGTGCCGCCGGTGAAGTGCGGCACCAGCCCGCTGACCGCGCCCAGCACGGTCGACTTGCCGACCCCGGACGGGCCCACGAGCAGCACGAGTTCGCCCTCGGGCACCTCGAAGTCCACGCCCCGGACGGTCGGTTCGCCCGCACCCTCGTACGTGACGCTGACATCCTCGAAGCGGATCACGACGGCTCCTCGACGGGCTTGGGTACGACGAAGGCGGGCAGCAGCGCGAGCAGCACGGCCGCGGCCGGCCACAGGGGGAGAGCGGGCGCCACCAGCGGGACCACTCCGGGATGCAGCGCGTCCGGATCGCGTACCGCGGCGAGCGTGAGCAGCGCGGCGACCGCGGCCCCCGAGCCCGCGACCAGCCACGCCCGCACCCCCCACGGATCCGGCCGGTACCGGGTGCGCGGGGAGCGGCGGCCGCCCAGGCGCAGGCCGGCCAGCGCGGCGGCGACCCCCGCGCACAGCACCGGCACCCCGTACGTGCCGCCCTCCGCCGTCAGCAGCCCGTACGTTCCCGCGCACACGCCGAGCAGCCCGCCCAGGGTGAGCGCGGTCGTCGTACGGCGTACGCGGGCCGGGACCTCGGCGGTACGGCCGTAGCCGCGGGCGTCCATCGCGGCGGCCAGCGCCACCGAGCGCTCCAACGCGCCCTCCAGCACCGGCAGTCCGACCTGCAGCAGGCCGCGAACGCCCCGGTCCGGACGGCCGCGCAGCCGGCGGGCGGCGCGCAGCCGCTGGACGTCGGCGATGAGGTGGGGCGCGAAGGTGAGCGCGACGACCACGGCCACGCCCACCTCGTACAGCGCGCCGGGTAGGGACTTCAGCAGCCGGGCCGGGCTGGCGAGGGCGTTGGCGGCACCGACGCAGATGAGCAGGGTGGCCAGCTTCAGGCCGTTGTAGCCGGCGAAGAGCAGCGCCTCCGCGGTGACCCGGCCGCCGAGCCGGATGCCCTGGGCCCAGTGCGGGAGCGGGATCTCGGGGAGCGTGAGCAGCACATGGGTGCCGGGGACGGGGGAGCCGAGGGCGACGGTGAAGGCGAGGCGGATGAGGAGCACGGCGACGGCGAGCTTGGCGAAGGCGGCGTAGGAGCGGGACCAGGGTGAGGGGGAGCGGTGGGTCGCCACCACATAGCCGGTCGCGGCTGTCAGCAGGGCCAGGAGCAGGGGGTTGGTGGTGCGGGTGGCGGCGGTGCCGAGGCCCAGGGACCACAGCCACCAGGCGCCGGGGTGCAGCGGTGCGCGGCCGTGCCGGAGCCGGACGGGAGCGGGTTCCGCTCGCCCGCGCTCCCGGGGCGCGACCGCGCCCGGCCTCCCCGCCCCGGAGGCACGGCCGCCCACGGTGGCGGCGGGGCCGCTGCCCACGGCCGCGGTGGCACGGCCTTGTGCGGCCGCGGCGGTACGACCGCCCGCCCGCGCGGTGGCCGCGGTGGCGGCGCCGCTACGGCTACGCATTCCCGCGCCGCCGCCGGGACTGCCACACCGCCGCCCCGGCCAGCACCGCGACCACGCCCAGGCCGATCGGCAGCCCCAGCGAGGGACCGCCGTCCGGCTCGGGCTTCCGCGCGGCCTTCGCCGGCTTCTCCTCCGCGGACACCTGCTCCCCGCACCCCTTGTGCGGATATCCGGCGATCGCGCACAGCAGGGCGTTGCTGTCGTAGCGCAGGGGCTTGGCGGCCGAGGCCAGCGCCTCGGCCGTCGTCGCGTCGGGGGAGACCCGGGCGCAGGCCGTGCGGCGCTCGGGCGGGGTCTCGCCGGAGGGGGCGTCCGCCGGCGTTCCGAAGTCGATGACCAGGGCCACCCGCTTCGTGCCCGCCTTCGCGGGCGTGCCGGCGCAGATCGTGGCGAAGTCCGCCGTGCCGCGCGGCCGGGTCGCGTCCTGCGAGTCCTCGCTCACCGCGAAGCGCAGGCCCTGGACGGCGCCGTCGTCGGGACGGGCGGTCGAGGGGCCCTCGGTGGCGTACGACCAGTGTCCGCCGGTCCGCTCCCAGAACGACCAGTAGCGGTACCCGGCGGCCTGAGCCTGCGCCGCGCCCGCCAGGACGACCAACGCGGCGAGGAGCAGGGCGGCGGCACGGCGGACGGCGGTCACGGCTGCTGCTTCTTCCGGCGGCCGCTGAGCAGGAAGCCGATGCCGATGCCGGCCACGAGGCCGACGCCGACGATCCACCAGACACCGGTGTTCGAGTCGTCCTCGGCCCGCTTGCCGGACTCCTCGGTGTGGGCGGCGGTCCCGCGCGGCGCAGGGCCGGTGGCGTTGAGCGACCGCACCAGGTCGGTGCCGCCGAAGTGCCGCGCGTCGGCGCCGAGCGCGTGCGCGGCGAGGATGAGCTGGGCGTAGGCGGCCGGGCCGCTCTGCCGGGCCCAGCCGGCCGCGTTCTTCTCCAGCCAGCCGTACGGCTTCTTCGCCTGCGTGTTCCAGCCGTCCGCCGCGAGCGCGACGACGGTGTCCGCGGTGTTGCCGTAGTCGGGCTGGTCCTCGGCGCCGGGCAGCGCCGACTTGAGGTGGCCGGACCCGGCGACGGCGTGGGTGAGATACGCGGCGGCGTTGTCCGCCACCCGGGTCTCGGTGGCCCTGCCGGAGGACGAGCAGACGGGAGCCTTGTCACGGGCCTTGCCGGGCCCGTTGACGAACCCCTTGCCGAGGGCGCCCAGCACACCGGCCGCCGTGGCGTCCGCGTTGGCGACCAAGTGCCCCTTCTTGTCCGGCTGGTAGGCGAGGGCGCCGCCGCCGTCCTCGTCGCAGGCGAGCGCCCGTGCGCTCAGCAGGTCGTACGGGGTGCCCTTGCCGGCGCGGAGCTTGCCGGGGTCCTCACCGGCCCCGGCGAAGGCGCCGACGACGACCGAGGTGGAGTTGGTGTCGCTCGGGCTGCCCGGCGTGTAGCCCCAGCCGCCGTCCTCGTTCTGTGCGTTCTTCAGCCAGACCAGGGCCTTGCGTGTCTCGGCGCCGTGTCCGCCGAGCGCCTGCAGGGCCTGGACGGCGGCGGCCGTGCTGTTGGTGTCGGGCTGGGCGCCGCCCTTGCCCTCGCAGGACTTGGCCGTGTCCGCCCGGAACGCGGCGAAACCGCCCTTGGCGCACTGCTGTCCCACCAGCCAGTCGACGGCCGAGGCGGCGGGCCGGTAGCCGAGGGTGCGCTGGGCGAGCAGGGCCAGGGACTGGCGCCACACGCCGTCGTACGTCGGGTCGGACTTGCCGAACAGCCCGGACGGGACCGCCACCTTGGGCGAAGCGGAGGGGGACGTGTCGGCGGCCGTGGCGGGCGCGGCGGCGGCCAGCACGCCTATGGCGGCGAGAGCCGCGGCACTGCGGCGGACGTTCATGGTCGGCGACTGCCTCTCCTGCGGGGGAACCGGCAGCGCACGGGAAACACCCCGGGCGGCTCGGCTCCGTAAACCTCGACGGTGCCGTGCGCGGCGGGTCGCCGCGCACGTGAGCCGGTCAACGTCCCGTACGAGGCGTTCCGGCTCACCGTCGGGTGGACGAACGGCTCACGGTTGCGGGTCAGCGCCGGAATTGCACCGGCTTCCCCCCGTACGGGTGTGATGACGACGCCGCCACTTTACCGGCAGCCGCGCGGCGGCTGTTGAGTGGCCGTGAGCACACGGGCCCGGTGACCGGGGCCACGGCTGGACCGGGAGGGATTCGACGCCCGTGCCGCAGCGCCCGTCCCGGCGGCCGCCCTCAACGCGCCCTCGGGCCGGCCGCCGGATCCGGCAGGTCCATCAGCCGGCACACCGTCTCGATGTCGACCTTCACCTGGGCGATGGAGGCGCGGCCCGAGAGCCAGGTGATCAGGGCCGAGTGCCAGGTGTGCTCTATGACGCGGACCGCCGAGAGCTGTTGCGGCGTCGGGTGGTCCAGGCCCATCGCGTCGAGGATGATCGCCGTGGTCTGCCGGGAGACCTGGTCGACCTCGGGGGAGACGCCGCGGTCGGCGAAGGTGAAGGCGCGGACCATCGCGTCCGCCAGTTGCGGCTCGCGCTGCAGGGCCCGGAACGCCCGCATCAGGGTCTCCGCGACCCGCTCCGCCGGCGAGTCACCCGCCGGGGGCTTCTTGCGGAGGGTGCCGTGCATGTGCTCCAACTGGTCCTGCATCGTGGCGACCAGCAGATGCACCTTCGACGGGAAGTACCGGTACAGGGTGCCGAGGGCGACCTGCGAGGACTCCGCGACCTCCCGCATCTGCACGGCGTCGAAACCGCCCCGGCTCGCCAGTTGGGCGCTCGCGTGCAGGATCCGGCGGCGGCGGGCCTCCTGCCGCTCGGTCAGCGGTGCCGTGGGGGGCCGGACACTCCCGGCTTCCAGCTTGGATTCCGCAGGCATGGGTCCCGCTCCGTGACAGTCGGTGAGGACATCTGTAGGGCATGTGATCATCCAGCATGGCGGGGGGTTCGCGCCGTGGCGTGAATCACCTGATCCACTGCTGTCAGGGCCCCTACCTGCCGGTAGATTCAGAGCCTCTTGAACGATCAAGTCTGAAACTTGTTCTAGATTAGCGTCCCGTCATAGTGTCGCGGGAAAGTGCAGGGAGAAGGGGACCCGGAGTGACCGCTGAGGCCAGTCAGGCGGGGCCCCGACCGGAGCTCGCAGCAGACGGAGGGCGAGCGCTGCGCATCGCGCTCCTCACCTACAAGGGGAACCCGTTCTGCGGCGGCCAGGGCGTCTACGTCCGGCACCTCTCCCGCGAGCTGGCCCGCCTCGGCCACCGCGTCGAGGTCATCGGCGCCCAGCCCTATCCCGTGCTCGACGAGGGATACGACGGCCTGAGCCTCACCGAGCTGCCCAGCCTCGACCTCTACCGCCAGCCCGACCCCTTCCGGACCCCCGGGCGGGGCGAGTACCGGGACTGGGTCGACGCCCTCGAGGTCGCCACGATGTGGACCGGCGGCTTCCCCGAGCCGCTCACGTTCTCCCTGCGCGCCCGGCGCCATCTGCGCGCCCGCCGCGGCGAGTTCGACGTCGTCCACGACAACCAGACGCTCGGCTACGGCCTGCTCGGCGACATCGGCGCCCCCCTGGTCACCACGATCCACCACCCCATCACCGTCGACCGGCAACTGGAGCTGGACGCGGCCGAGAGCCGGCAGCGCCGGCTGTCCGTGCGCCGCTGGTACGCCTTCACCCGGATGCAGAAGCGCGTCGCCCGCCGCCTGCCCTCGGTGCTCACCGTCTCCGGCAGTTCCCGCCAGGAGATCGTGGACCACCTCGGCGTCCGCGACGACCGCGTCCACGTGGTCCACATCGGCGCCGACACCGATCTCTTCGCGCCGAATCCCGCCGTCGCCGAGGTGCCCGGCCGGATCGTCACCACCTCAAGCGCCGACGTCCCCCTCAAGGGCCTGGTCTTCCTGGTCGAGGCCCTCGCCAAGGTGCGCACCGAGCACCCGGCCGCCCACCTCGTCGTCGTCGGCAAGCGCCCCGCGGAGGGCCCCGTAGCCCAGGCGGTCGAGCGCTACGGCCTCGAAGACGCCGTCGAGTTCGTCAAGGGCATCTCCGACGCCGAACTGGTCGACCTGATCCGCTCGGCCGAGGTCGCCTGCGTGCCCTCGCTGTACGAGGGCTTCTCGCTGCCCGCCGCCGAGGCCATGGCCACCGGCACCCCCCTGGTCGCCACCACCGGCGGCGCCATCCCCGAGGTCGCCGGACGCGACGGCGAGACCTGCCTCGCCGTGCCGCCCGGTGACGCGGGGGCCCTCGCCGCCGGGCTGGTCCGGCTGCTGGGCGACCCCGCGCTGCGCGAGCGCCTCGGCCGCGCCGGCCGCGAGCGGGTACTGAGCCGCTTCACCTGGGCCCGGGCCGCCGAGGGAACGGTGGCCCGCTACCGGGAGGCCATCGCCGGCCACGGCGGCCGCACGGGCGTCCAGGACCGGCCCGGCACCCCGCCCGCCGCCGTCCTCCGAGAACCACTCGCCTCCGACCGCGCAACCTCCGACCGCGAAAGCAGGGCCACGTGCTGACCGTCGACTTCTCCCGGTTCCCGCTCGCCCCCGGCGACCGTGTCCTGGACCTCGGCTGCGGGGCCGGCCGGCACGCCTTCGAGTGCTACCGGCGCGGCGCGCAGGTCGTGGCCCTGGACCAGAACGCCGAGGAGATCCGCGAGGTCGCCAAGTGGTTCGCGGCCATGAAGGAGGCCGGTGAGGCGCCGGCCGGCGCCACCGCCACCGCCATGGAGGGCGACGCCCTCGCGCTGCCCTTCCCCGACGAGTCCTTCGACGTCGTCATCATCTCCGAGGTGATGGAGCACATCCCCGACGACAAGGGCGTCCTCGCCGAGATGGTGCGCGTGCTCCGGCCCGGCGGCCGCATCGCCATCACCGTGCCCCGCTACGGCCCCGAGAAGGTCTGCTGGGCGCTGTCCGACGCCTACCACGAGGTCGAGGGCGGCCACATCCGCATCTACAAGGCCGACGAGCTGCTGGGCAAGGTCCGCGAAGCCGGCCTGCGGCCGTACGGCAGCCACCACGCGCACGCCCTGCACTCGCCCTACTGGTGGCTGAAGTGCGCGTTCGGCGTGGACAACGACAAGGCGCTGCCGGTGCGGGCGTACCACAAGCTGCTGGTCTGGGACATCATGAAGAAGCCGCTCGCCACCCGGATCGCCGAGCAGGCGCTGAACCCGGTCATCGGCAAGAGCTTCGTCGTCTACGCCACCAAGCCCCACCTCCCGCGGGTGGACGAGACCTCCGAGGCGGCCGCCAAGTGACCACCCCCCGGACAGAACACCTCGTCCTGCCCGGGGTCCTCACCGCCGAGCAGGCCGCCGCGACCGTGAGCGGCATCCTCGCCGTACAGCGGGAGGACGGCGCGATCCCCTGGTTCCGCGGGCACCACCTCGACCCGTGGGACCACACCGAGGCCGCCATGGCCCTGGACGCGGCCGGCGAGCACGAGGCCGCCGAGCGGGCGTACGACTGGCTCGCCGCCCACCAGAACGAGGACGGCTCCTGGTACGCGGCCTACGCCGACGGCGCCCACGACGACGTCACCGACCGCGGCCGCGAGTCCAACTTCGTCGCCTACATAGCCGTAGGCGTCTGGCACCACTACCTGTCCACCGGTGACGACACGTTCCTGGACCGCATGTGGCCCACCGTGTACGCGGCGGTCGAGTGGGTGCTGCGGCTGCAGCAGTCCGGCGGCCAGATCGGCTGGCGCCGCGACGACGACGGCACCCCCACGGCGGACGCCCTGCTCACCGGCAGCTCCTCCGTGCACCACGCGCTGCGCTGCGCCCTCGCCATCGCCGAGCAGCGCGAGGAGCCGCAGCCGGACTGGGAGCTGGCGGCCGGGGCGCTGCGCCACGCCATCCGCCGGCACCCCGAGCGCTTCCTCGACAAGGACCGCTACTCGATGGACTGGTACTACCCGGTCCTCGGCGGCGCGCTCACCGGAACCGAGGCCAAGGAGCGCATCGAGGCGGACTGGGACCGCTTCGTCGTCCCGGGTCTGGGGGTGCGCTGCGTCGTCCCCAACCCCTGGGTGACCGGCGGCGAGTCCTGCGAACTCGCGCTGGCCCTGTGGGCGATGGGCGAGTCCGACCGCGCGCTGGAGATCCTGCAGTCGGTGCAGCACCTGCGGGACGCGGAGAGCGGCCTGTACTGGACGGGCTACGTCTTCGACGACGACGCCATATGGCCCCGCGAGCTCACCACCTGGACGGCGGGTTCGCTGCTGCTGGCCGTCGCCGCGCTGGGCGGCCACGACGCCACCTGCGCCGTCTTCGGCGGGGAGTACCTGCCGTCCGGGCTCGACCCCGACTGCTGCGGCTGAGGGGCGACGGCACGCTGGGTCGACCGTTCGCTACCTGGCGTGCGAACTGGGGCGGGATGTGTGCATGTTGCCGGACATGTCCATGTTTCGGGTGGGGTGCGAGAGGTCACACGGCTCCACGGAGCACACGGACCAGACGCGACACCTCCACGGGAGGACACCGTGCCCGTACCGATACGCCACATCGCCGTGGCCCTCACCCTCTGCTGCGCCCTGCTCGCCGGCTCCACGGCCTACGCCGCCGGCCACGACACCTCGCAGCGCAACCCGACGGCCGCCGTCGCGGCGGCCGAGCCCAGCCCCAGCACCTCCGCCGAGAAGCAGAAGTTCGCCAAGACCCGGTTCGTGGCGAACGCGGGCCTCGCGGCCGGAGCCGTCTACCAGTGGATCTACAAGCCGTACAAGGCGGGCAAGTTCAAGAAGGGCGCGCACGGCCGCAAGCTGACCCTCGTCAAGGCGGGTCTCGCCGGCGCGTTCGCGTACAACCGTCTGAAGGCGGCCGCGCGCAACGCCAAGGGTGATCCAACCCTCTCCAAGGCGATCGCCCCCATCACGGCGGGCATCGAGTCGCTGAAGAGCCTGCCCGCCAAGCTCCGCAAGGGCGACGGCTCGGCGGCCAACGACTTCAACGACGTCATCAACAAGGTGAAGGACGCCGGGAAGAACGCGGGCGCCGAGGTCAAGAACAAGGTGCCGTCCCTGTCCGAGGTCAAGAACGGTTCCTAGGACGGCATGCGCCCGGCGGTGCCCGACTCCGCTGCGGCGCCAGCTTCCTGACGGTGCGTCAAGTCATGTCCCGGGGAGGGCTGTACGGCGACGGCCCCCCGCCCGGAAGGGCGAGGGGCCGTGCGCTCGGGTACGGGCGGCGGCTCAGCCGCGCTGGATCCCCGAGGTGTCCTGCAGAACGCCGCGGCGGCCGTCCTGGGTCTGCGCCACCAGCGCGGCACCGCGCTGCTCGACGGCGAGGTACCAGGTGCCGGGCGCCAGTTCGGCGATCGGTGCCGCGCTGCCGTCCTCGGCGAACAGCGGGCGGGCCGCCGGCACGGCGAACCAGAACGGCGAGAACTCCCCGCCGGCCGGCTGCGGCGCCGGGGCCGCCGGAGCGGGGGCCTGGCCGTACGGCTGGCCCGGCTGCGGCTGGGCACCGTAGGGCTGACCCGGCTGCGGCTGGGCGCCGGGGTAGCCGTAACCACCGGGCGGCTGGGCGCCGTAGGGCTGCGGGGAGGCCGGCTTGGGCGCCGGGACCAGCGCGGCCTGCAGGGCCGGGACGAGGGGAGTGGCGATGGCGGCGGCGGCCAGCAGCAGAGCGGCGATGAGGCCGAGCACGAGGCCGGAGCCCGCGCCGACGTCGAGGCCGCCGAAGCTGTCGCTGAACGCGCCCAGCGGGTCGATGATGGTCCAGAACGAGGTCCACGCGGCGAAGATCGTCAGTGCGACGCCGATCTGACCGAGGTCGAGGCCGATGACCTTGCGCGGCTGCGGGAGCGCCCGCGCGACGACGATCAGGACCGCGCCGGCGATGCCGCCGACGTACATGCTCATCACCAGGCCGAGGTTGTCCCAGGCGTTCGGGGTGTCACTGCCGGACTTGTCGAACGTGTCGAGGAACGACGCGATGAACAGCAACACCGCTGCTCCGATCACCACGCCGTCGCCCCGAGTGAGGGAGCGGATATTCACTTCAGCAGGTCCTTCGTAGGTCGTCTCGTCGTCGGAGGAGGCGTCGCCGTCACCAAGTCGCTTCCGGACTCCGGTGTGAAGCGCAGGGGTGGCCCCTCATCGTATGGACGACACTATCGTCCGCACGATCACGCTGTCCGCCCGGATGGACCTGCCGATCGCTACCCGCGCAGGAAACTCACGATTCCCTCAGAGATCCCCTGCGCCGCCTTCTGCCGCCAGGCGCCGCTGGTCAGCAGCGCCGCGTCCTTGGTATCGCGCATGTTGCCGCACTCGATGAACACCTTGGGAACCGTTGACAGATTGAGACCGCCCAGGTCCTTCCGCGTGACGAGACCGGTGCCGTCGCCGACGTAGTTGGAGGGCGGCTCGCCGGTGAGCCGCAGATAGCGGCCCGCGATGCGGATGCCCAGGTCCTTGGAGGGGCCGGCGATGGGGCGGGTGTCGGCACCGCCCGCGTGCACTGAGGCGGGCAGGATGACGTGGAAGCCGCGGTTGCCCTGCGCCGAGCCGTCGGCGTGGATGGAGACGGCCGCGTCGGCACGCGCCGTGTTGCCGATGCGGGCACGTTCGTCGACACACGGGCCCCAGGGCGGGGAGTCGCCGTCGTGCGTCAGTTTCACGGTGGCGCCCTGCCGTTCCAGCAGTGCGCGCAGCCGGTGTGCGACGTCCAGCGTGAACCGGGCTTCCGGGTAACCCGAGTTGGTGGAGGTGCCGGTGGTGTCGCACTCCTTGCGGTTCGTGCCGATGTCCACCTGGCGGTTGATCTCGGAGGGGTGCTGGAAGTTGCCGGGGTTGTGGCCCGGGTCGATGACGACGACCTTGCCCTTGAGCGGGCCGGAGGCGGCGGGGGCCGAACTGCCCGCCGGGCCCGGATCCTTGGCGTCGTGGGCGGAGTCGCCGGTTCGCGAGGGCGCGGCCGGCGGAGCGGACGCGGGGGCGGAGGAGGCGGCGGGCGGGGCGGAGCCCGCGCCGCCGGAGGACCCGCCCGAACCGCCCGCCGTCTCGTACACGAGCCAGCCGAGCAGCGCCCCGGGCACCAGGGCGGCGAGCGCGACGGTCAGCGGTCCGCGCCGGGGCCGGCGCGGCTGCGGGGGATCGAAGTCCGGTCCTACGTACGACACGCCTGCCACCCTAACCGCCGTGCGGGGCGTCCACCCGGCCGTGGGGTCCAGGCGGGCGAACGCCCCGGGGACCGCCGGTGACCGCGCCGGGGTCAGACACCCGGGCCGGTCCGCCGCAGCACGCGCAGCGACCCGGTCACGGCGGTCTCGGTGAACGCGCCCGATTCCAGGGCCCGCAGGTAGACCCGGTACGGCGCCTGTCCGGTGAACTCGTCCTCGGGGTGCGGGAAGACGTCGTGGATGACGAGGAGCCCGCCCTCGGCGACATGCGGCGCCCAGCCCTCGTAGTCGGCGGTGGCGTGCTCGTCGGTGTGGCCGCCGTCGACGAAGACGAGGCCGAGCGGGGAGTTCCAGATCGCGGCGATCTGCGGGGAGCGGCCGACGAGGGCGACCACGTGCTCCTCCAGGCCCGCCCGGTGCAGGGTGCGGCGGAAGGCGGGGAGCGTGTCCATCAGGCCGATCTCGGGGTCGACGGTCTCCGGGTCGTGGTAGTCCCAGCCCGGCTGCTGCTCCTCGCTGCCCCGGTGGTGGTCCACGGTCAGCGCGGTGACGCCGGCCTCGCGGGCCGCGTCGGCGAGCAGGACGGTGGACCGCCCGCAGTAGGTGCCGACCTCCAGCAGCGGCAGCCCGAGCCGCCCCGCCTCGGCCGCGGCCGCGTACAGCGCCAGCCCCTCGTCCGCGGGCATGAACCCCTTCGCCGCCTCGAACGCGGCCAGGATCTCGGGCTTGGGTGCCGCGGGCATGGGGATTCCTCTCGGTCGTACTCGGTGCGGTCGTACCCGGTCCACCTGGTCATGGGGTCTTCCGGGCGCCGGGCGCCCCATGCTGCCGCACCCCCTGCCGGGCGGCGACAGGGGGTGGGTATGGCGTGCCTCTCAGGCGCCCGGGGCCTTTCGGGAGACCCGGCCTCCCGGGCGTCCGGGCGTCCGGGCCTCTCGGGCTCAGGGCCTCCCGGCGTCCGGGCCGGACACCCGGGTCAGGCGCCGGCCGCCGCCCCGCCCGGCAGGGGCAGGGGCAGGTCCAGGTCGACCGGGCGGTCGTCGCCGGCGTGCGTCGCGGCCGAGGCCAGCGGCCCGTGCCCGGCGGCCTTGGCGGCCAGCACGTACGGTCCCTCGGCGGGGACCGCGAGGGCGTAGGAGCCGTCCTCCCCGGAGAGGGTGGCCCCGGCCTGGCGGCCCCGGCGGTCGATCAGGGTGACCTTGGCGCGGGCGACCGGGGTGCCGGCGGCGTCCAGCACCCGGCCGCGGAAGCCGCGCAGGACCTCCTCGGCGTGCCGGATGCCGGCCTCCTCCTCGCTGCTGGCGCGCAGCTGGGTGTGCTGGGCCGGGCGCGGCGCCCGGGGCAGGAACACCGCGAGCAGCAGGCCCACCGCGACGGCGGCCGTGGCGATGAGGAAGGAGACGCGGAAGCCGTGCATGGTGGGGACCGCGACGCCGCCCACGTCGTTCGCCGTGTTGGCCAGCACCATGCCGATGACGGCGCTGGAGACGGAGGTGCCGATGGACCGCATCAGGGTGTTGAGCCCGTTCGCGGCGCCGGTCTCCGAGGCCGGGACCGCGCCGATGATCAGCGCGGGCAGGGAGGAGTAGGCGAGGCCGATGCCGGCGCCCAGGACGACCGAGGTGATGATCGTCTGCCAGGCGGCGTCCATCAGGCCGAGGCCGCCGCCGTAGCCGATGCCGATGATCAGCAGACCGATGATGAGGGTGGTCCGGGGGCCGTAGCGGGCCGACAGGCGGGCGTAGACCGGCGCCGTGAACATCATCGTCAGGCCCAGCGGGGCCACGCACAGACCCGCGACCACCATGGACCGGCCGAGGCCGTAGCCGGTGGCGCTGGGCAGCTGGAGGAGCTGGGGCAGGACCAGCGAGACGACGTAGAAGCTGACGCCGACCATGATCGAGGCCAGGTTGGTGAGCAGCACCTCGCGGCGGGCGGTGGTGCGCAGGTCGACCAGGGGCGCCTGGACGCGAAGTTCGTACAGGCCCCACAGGAGGAACACCGCGAGGGAGGCGCCGAACAGGCCGAGCGTCGTACCGGACGACCAGCCCCAGTCGCTGCCCTTGGTGACGGGCAGCAGGAGCAGCACCAGGCCGGCGGACAGGCCGAGCGCGCCGAGCAGGTCGAAGGAGCCCTTGGCGCGCATCGGGGACTCGGGCACGACGAGCAGGGTGAGGGCGATGGCGAGCGCGCCGAGCCCGGCCGCGCCGTAGAACAGGGCGTGCCAGTCGGTGTGCTGGGCGACCAGGGCGGCGGCGGGCAGGGCGAGGCCGCCGCCGACGCCGATCGAGGAGCTCATCAGGGCCATGGCCGAGCCGAGCCGCTCGCGCGGCAGCATGTCCCGCATCAGGCCGATGCCGAGTGGGATCGCGCCCATGGCGAAGCCCTGCAGGGTACGGCCGACGATCATGGTGAGCAGGGTGCTGGTGAGCGCGCTCACCAGGGCGCCCGCCACCATCACGGCGAGGCTGAGGACCAGCATGCGGCGCTTGCCGTAGAGGTCGCCGAGCCGGCCCATGATCGGGGTGGCCACGGCGCCGGACAGCAGGGTCGAGGTGAGGACCCAGGTGGCGTTGCTGGGGGCGGTCGCCAGCAGTTGCGGCAGGTCCTTGATGACCGGCACCAGCAGGGTCTGCATCACCGCGACCACGATGCCCGCGAAGGCGAGCACCGGGACCACGGCCCCGCTCGCCCTCCGGCCGGGCTGGTCGGTCGTCGTGTGCGTCATTGAGTTCGGCCTCCCGGGTGACATGAGTGCCGGGTAAACCTCGTATGCACGGGCAACTATTCCGTTGCTTCGGGTCCCTAACGAATCCTTGACCCGCCCATGGGTTTCTGACCCCGCGTCAGCGGCCGGGAAGGACCCCGCGACGCCGGCCCGCGGGGGTGAGCCACCGCACCTCGGAGGTGGTCGCGCGGCTCACAGCCACCCCTGCTGCCGGGCCTCCCGGACCGCCTCCGCGCGGTTGCGGGTGCCGGTCTTGCCGATCGCCGCGGACAGGTAGTTGCGGACGGTGGACTCGGACAGATGGAGCCGGCCGGCGATGTCGGCCACCGTCGCCCCGTCCACCGACGCCTTCAGCACCTCGCACTCGCGGGCCGTCAGCGGATTCGGCCCGGCGCTGAGCGCGGCCGCGGCCAGTGCCGGATCGACCACGGTCTCTCCGCCGAGCACCCGCCGGACCGCCGCGGCCAGCTCCTCCACCGGTCCGTCCTTGACGAGGAAGCCGGCCGCCCCGGCCTCCATGGCCCGGCGCAGATAGCCGGGCCGGCCGAAGGTGGTCAGGATCAGCACCCGGCAGCCGGGCACCTCCTCCCGCAGCACGGCCGCCGCGTCCAGGCCGCTGATGCCGGGGAGTTCGATGTCCAGCAGCGCCACGTCCGGCCGGTGCAGCAGCGCCGCCTCCACGATCGCGTCGCCGGTCGACACCTGGGCGACCACCTCGATGTCGTCCTCCATGCCGAGCAGCAGGGCGAGGGCCCCGCGCATCATGCCCTGGTCCTCGGCGAGCAGGACTCGGATGTCGTTCACGGGCCAAGGGTAGCCAGAGCCGTCCATAAAGACTCCCCCTCGTTCGGTACCGAAGGGGTTGACGACCCCTCAGTAATGCGCAAACAATCGCCTCTGCATTTCCGGTAATTGTTCGGTATTTCGACGGCTGAATTGGTTCGGTATTTCGGTCGAACGGTGTCCGGTATACCGACCGGCCGTTCACGCACCACCGCTCACCAGGTACGGAAATCCGACTGCCCCCACGACCGACCGAGGTGCACCCGTGTCCCCCACTCCTCCGCGCTCCCTCCCGCGGCGGCCGAGAAGCGCCGCCCTGTCCGTCCTCGCGGTCTGCGCCGCCCTCGCCGCGCTGCTGTTCGGCACCGGCGCCCCGCCCGCAGCCGCCGCGAGTTCGCTGCCCTGCGACGTCTACGGCACCGCCGGCACGCCCTGCGTCGCCGCGCACAGCCTCGTGCGCGCCCTGTACTCCACGTACAACGGCCCGCTGTACCAGGTGCAGCGCGCCAGGGACGGAGCGAAGACCGGCATCGGCCCGCTGTCCGCCGGCGGATACGCCGACGCGGCCGCCCAGGACTCCTTCTGCTCCGGCACCACCTGCGTCATCACCGAGATCTACGACCAGTCCCCGCGCCACAACGACCTCACGATCGAGGGCGCGGGCGGGGCCGGCGCGGCCGACGTGGGGGCGCCCGCGGACGCCCTTCCGGTGACGGTCGGCGGCCACCAGGTCTACGGCCTGGAGATCTCCGCCGGCATGGGCTACCGGGACAACTCCACCTCGGGCGTGGCCGTGAACGGGCAGGCCGAGGGGATGTACATGGTGACCTCCGGCACCCACGTCAACAACCGCTGCTGCTTCGACTACGGCAACGCCGAGACCAACAACATGGACACCGGCAACGGCCACATGGACGCCATCAACTTCGGCACCCAGTGCTGGTTCGCGCCCTGCTACGGACAGGGCCCCTGGGTGCAGGCCGACCTGGAGAACGGGCTGTTCCAGTCGGACGCCGGGTACAGCAGGAACACCTCGAACACCGGCACCGGACCCATACCGTTCGTGACCGCGCTGCTGAAGAACAACGGGCAGAACCATTTCGCGCTGAAATACGGCAACGCGCAATCCGGCGGACTCACGACCACCTATTCCGGCGGTGAGCCCACCGCCGGAGGCTACTCCCCGATGCACCAGGAGGGCGCGATCGTCCTCGGCACCGGTGGCGACAACAGCAACGGCTCCATCGGCTCCTTCTTCGAGGGCGTGATGACCTCCGGCATCCCGACGGACGCCGCCGACAACGCCGTCCAGGCCGGCATCGTCTCCGCCGGCTACGGCGGCCCGACCGGCAGCACCGGGACCCTGACACCCGGCTCGGAGATCTCGCTGCGCGCGACCACCTCCTGCTGCACCACCGAGTACGTCCGCCATCAGAACGACGCGGCGGTCATCTCGCCGGTGACGTCCGGCAGTTCCGCCCTCGACAGGAGCGACGCGACCTGGATCGTGCGCCGGGGACTGGCCGACGGCTCCTGTGTCTCCTTCGAGTCGCGGAACTACCCCGGTGACTTCCTGCGCCACTTCGACTACCGGATCCAGCGACAGCCCATGGACGGCACCGCCCAGTTCCGGGCCGACGCCACCTTCTGTCCGCAGACCGGCAGGAGCGGCAAGGGCACCTCGTTCGCCTCGTACAACTACCCGACGCGGTACCTGCGCCACTACGGCCACACCGTCTACATAGCGAGCAACGGCGGTTCCAACGCCTGGGACAGCGGCACCTCGTGGAGCGACGACGTGAGCTGGGCGGTCAGCTCTCCCTGGGCGCCGTAGCCGCCCCCACGGCAGCCGGCTCGGCCGGCTCCACCGGGAGTTCGGCGGTGACCGTGAAGCCGCCGCGCGGCGACGGGCCGGCCGTGAGACAGCCGCCCGCCGCCGCGAGGCGCTCGGTCAGACCCGTCAGCCCGGTGCCGCCGATGCCCTCCGCGGCGCGGGGTGCGGCCCCGCCGGTGCCGTTGTCGGTGACGGTGAGCCGCACGTGCTCGACGGTGCTGTCGATGGTCATCTCACAGCGGGTGGCGTCGCTGTGCCGGACGACGTTGGTGACCGCCTCGCGCACCACCCAGCCGAGCAGCGCCTCGGCCGCCGGGGTGAGCGGGGCCCCGGACCGGCGCACCACCGGCTCCACGCTCGCCGCGGACAGCGCCGAGCGGGCCCGGGCCATCTCGGTGGCCAGGCTGCCCTCGCGGTAGCCGGTCACCGCCTCCCGGATCTCGGTGAGGGCCTGCCGGCCCACCGACTCGATGTCGCCGATCTGGCCCAGCGCCGCGTCCATGTCGCGCGGGGCCAGCCGCCGG
This sequence comes from Streptomyces sp. NPDC005706, assembly GCF_040631045.1. NCBI lineage: Bacteria > Bacillati > Actinomycetota > Actinomycetes > Kitasatosporales > Streptomycetaceae > Streptomyces > Streptomyces sp. NPDC005706. The sequence continues at coordinate 769,694 of NZ_JBEXYS010000001.1, forward strand.
GCCGCCTCGGACTTCACCACGATCACCGACAGGGTGTGGCCGAGCAGGTCGTGCAGATCGCGGGAGAAGCGCAGCCGTTCCTTCTCCACCGCCCGGCGGGCCAGTTCCTCCCGGGCGGCGCGCAGTTCCCGCACGGCCTCGGACAGGCCGAGGATCGCGGCGGTCACCATGCTGGACAGGAAGGTCGCGTAGGCGATGTTCGTGGCGTCCGACCAGCCGCCGCGGACGGCGGAGACGGCGCCCGCGTACACCGTGAGGAGCAGGCCGACGCGGCCCAGCCACGGACCGCGCAGGGTGGCACCGGTCGCGAGCCCGAGCAGCGGGAAGAACATCAGCCAGCTCCCGCCGTACCCGAGCCCCAGGGCCGTGGTCAGCAGCCCCATCAGCACCAGCGCGACCCGGGTGGAGGGCGCCCGGCGCCTGTCCCGGTCGAAGGAGCGGAAGGTGACGTAGATGTACAGGGAGTTGAAGGTGAGCAGGCCCAGGCCGCCGATCCAGGGGTTCGGGGTCTCGCCCTGGAGCAGGTTGGAGAAGGAGCCCAGGCCCATCAGCAGCCAGGGCAGCAGGGCGAAGCCGGTGGGCGGCGGCCCCGGTTGGTCGGCGGCCGCGTCCCCGCCGTTCTGCCGCGCCGCCCGGAAGCGCTTGATGTCCGCCCGCCGGCGGGACCGCGCCTCGCGCAGTTCCCGTGGCCCGCCTCTTGTCCGTGCCCACCACGACATGTCTCTCGTCCCCCGATCGAATGGTCACCGCCCCGCGGCGGCGGTACGACGGCCAGCGTACGAACCGGGCGCCCGCTCACGGCAGGTCCGCGCGTACGGACTCCGGCAGGACGAATGTCACGGGTGCCGGTCCGGCGCGGCGGCGGCGGCCTTCCCAACCCATGAGCGCTCGGCTATACAGAGGGCGCCGCACCCGAACGCGTTGCGCTTCGGTGCGGCCGATCTCAGCTCAGGAGTCCCATGCCCATCGACGCCGCCAAGGTCCTCGCAGCCGAGCCCCGTTCCGGCGAGATCAGCTGGACCGCGAAGGACGTCCTGCTCTACCACCTGGGCATCGGCGCCGGCGTTCCCGCCACCGACCCCGGCGAGCTGCGCTACACCCTGGAGTCCCGGCTGCACGTCCTGCCGAGCTTCGCCACCGTCGCGGGCGGCGGACCGCCGGGAGTGATCAGCGGCCTGTCCACGCCGGGCATCGAGGCCGACCTGGCCCGCGTCCTGCACGGCGGCCAGTCGCTCACGGTCCACCGCCCCGTCCCGGTGCGGGGCACCGCCACCGCCACCTCCCGTGTCGCCGGGCTGTACGACAAGGGCGACGCGGCCCTCCTCGTGCTGCGTACCGACGTCGCCGACGCCGACGGCCCGCTGTGGACCGGCGACGCGCGGATCTTCCTGCGCGGTGAGGGCGGCTGGGGCGGCGACCGCGGCCCCTCCGCCCGCCCCGACCCGCCCGAGGGCGAGCCCGACCGGACCGTCGACCGGCCGGTCCGCGAGGACCAGGCACTCCTCTACCGCCTCTCCGGAGACCTGAACCCACTGCACGCCGACCCCGGGTTCGCCGGGGCCGCCGGGTTCGAACGGCCCATCCTGCACGGTCTGTGCACCTACGGCATGACCCTCAAGGCGGTCGTCGACACGCTGCTCGGCGGCGAGACGAGCCGGGTACGGTCCTACGCCACCCGGTTCGCGGGAGTCGTCTTCCCCGGGGAGACCCTGCGGATCCGCATGTGGCGCGGGGAGGGCACCGTCCGGGTGGCCGTGAGCGCCCTCGACCGGGACGAGGCACCCGTCCTCGCCGACACCGTCGTCGATCACTCCTGAGAAACGACTACGAACGACAAGGAACGACGAGGAACGACAAGGAACGACAAGGAACGACGAGGAACGAAGAAGGGGCTCCCCGTCGAACGACGGGAAGCCCCTCCTCACCCCTTGCCGTCAGGCAGCCGCCTCGGCGGTCTCCCCGGCCGGCTTGCGGTGACGCCCACGCGGAGCCGTGTCACCGTCCTGGGCCGCGACCGGGCCCCGGTGGCGGCCATGGCCGTCCGCGTCCTGAGAGTCGGCAGACAGCGGCTGAGTCGTGCTGGTGTCGCTCATCGGAAGAATTCACCCCGTCAACATGATCTTTTACAGCCGGGCGAGTGTAACCAACCCACCTCCGGCCGGATCCAGGCGGGCGCGCCGACCGGCACTACTTCGTTACAAGACGTCCAAGAGGTGCCTCACGCAGAGGCACCGGACGGACCGCCACCGGTTCCGGGGGGTCCGGTACCGGCGTCCGCCGGGGCGCCTCGGGCGCCTCGCCGGCCGTACCGTCCCGGACCGGATCCCCCGGCCCCGCCGCCCCCGTCTCCCTCCAGGGCGCCGTCAGCTCCGCCACGCCGCACGGGACCTCCCCCGTGGCGAACGGCAGCCGCAGCGCCCCGTCCCGCGTCCACAGCCCGCACCCGGTCAACCACCCCTGCGGCGCGGGCAGATGGCAGACCCTCCGCTCGGCCGGCCGCCAGGTGCCGACCCAGCCGCCGAACGGCCCCTCCACGCGCAGCGCCACCGCGCAGTTCTCCGGCATCAGCACCTGCCCCGGCTGGATCGCGAACGGCGTCACCGTGCAGTCCGGCACACGCAGGCACTCCGGGAAGCGGACCGGCAGCGTGCTGCCCAGGACCCCCCAGCCCAATCGTTCCTGCCCGGGGGACGGCGCGTCCGAGGAAATCAGCAGCAGCCCGCTGTCCGGATCGGCCAGCAGCAGCCGGTCGTCGCTGCCGTCAGCGATCTGCAGCAACGGCGAGACCTCGCCGCCGCGCCCCAGGTCCACCACCACCGTCTTGGTGCGCCCGTCCAGCTCACGGTCCAGCGCGAGCAGCCGCCCGCTGCCGTCCAGCCAGACCCCGCCCGAGCAGCGCCCGGGGACCTCGGCCAGCCGCTCGGGCCCGGACGAGCCGCCCGCCACCAGCCACACCGCCGTGGCCCCGGGGCCGACGGCCAGGGCGTAGGCCCGTGCGCCGCCCGGCGCCGGGGGCAGCAGCGTGAGCCGGGTGCCGGGCTCCGGGCACTCCACCGCGCCCAGCGGCAGCTCACCGGTGCCCGGCCCGGTCGGGTACAGCAGGCAGAACGTGTGCCGGTGCCCTGCCACCAGCCGGTGGATCAGCACCCGCCCGTCGCCCATCGGCTGCACCTGGGTGCCGGGCTCCTCCGGCTGGTGGCCGGGCAGCGGCACCGCGTACGGCTCCGGGCCGTCCAGCGTCCAGCGCTCCGGGAACCAGGAGTCACCGTCCGGCGCGAGACGGGCGGCGTACGCGCCGTCCGCCGTGATGGCGCACCCCGTCCCCGGCGCGCCGTCGCCCGCGCCGGACCGGTCGGTCGAAGGGGGTTCGATCGCACAGGCCGTCATCGTTCGGTCACCTCCGGCGACGAAGCTAGTTTTGTGCGCACGGGCAGGGGAGCGGTGGACGGCGGCTTCACACATACGGGTGGCGCAGAAGCGATTCAGCTGAGGTTGCGGCGCCCCCTGTGCTGAGCCGTCCGGCAGAGGCGGACGCGGTACATCCGCACAGAACGGCCAGGTAGCCTTTTCCCCGTGCCCCGTCTGTCTGAAGTCATCGCCGCGCTGGAGACCCTGTGGCCCGCCGAGCGGGCCGAGTCCTGGGACGCGGTCGGAACGGTGGTGGGCGACCCCGACCAGGAGGTCACCCGGGTCCTGTTCGCCGTCGACCCCGTGCGGGAGATCGTCGACGAGGCGGTGAAGCTCGGCGCCGATCTGCTGGTCACCCACCATCCGCTCTACCTGCGCGGGACGACCACGGTCGCGGCGTCCACCTTCAAGGGCCGCGTCGTGCACACGCTGATCAAGAACGACATCGCGCTGCACGTGGCCCACACCAACGCCGACACCGCCGATCCCGGTGTCTCCGACGCGCTGGCCGGCGCGCTCGACCTGCGGGTCGTACGCCCCCTCGTGCCGGACCCGACCGACCCGGCGGGCTGCCGGGGCCTGGGCCGGGTCTGCGAGCTCGACCACCCGCTCACCGTGCGCGAGCTGGCCGCCCGGGTCGCCGAGCGGCTGCCCGCCACCGCGCAGGGCATCCGGGTGGCCGGCGACCCCGAGGCCGTCGTCCGCACCATCGCCGTCAGCGGTGGTTCCGGCGACAGCCTCTTCGACCAGGTCCGCGCGGCCGGCGTGGACGCCTACCTCACCGCGGACCTGCGCCACCACCCGGCCTCCGAGGCCGTCGCCCGAAGTCCTCTCGCGCTGCTCGACGCGGCGCACTGGGCCACCGAGTGGCCCTGGTGCGAGCTGGCCGCAGCCCAGCTCGACGAGATCTCCGACCGTCACGGCTGGGACCTCCGGGTCCATGTCTCCAAGACGGTCACCGACCCCTGGACCGCCCACGCGGCGTCCACCGTCACCTCTAACCAATTGGGAGCCCCCAACTGAACGCCGCGCCCGCCGACCAGATCCGACTCCTCGACGTCCAGGCCCTCGACGTCCGCCTGCAGCAGCTCGCGCACAAGCGGAAGTCGCTGCCCGAGCACGCCGAGATCGAGTCGCTGAACAAGGACCTCACGCAGCTGCGCGACCTGCTGGTGGCCGCGCAGACCGAGGAGAGCGACACCGCCCGCGAGCAGACCAAGGCCGAGCAGGACGTGGACCAGGTCCGCCAGCGTGCCGCCCGCGACCAGCAGCGCCTGGACTCCGGCGCGGTCACCTCGCCCAAGGACCTGTCCAACCTCCAGCACGAGATCGCCTCCCTCGCCAAGCGGCAGGGCGACCTGGAGGACGTCGTCCTGGAGGTCATGGAGCGCCGCGAGTCCGCGCAGGAGCGGGTCGCCGAGCTGACCGAGCGGGTCGGCTCCGTCCAGTCGAAGATCGACGACGCCACCGCCCGCCGGGACGCCGCGTTCGAGGAGATCGACGGCGAGGCGGCCTCGGTCACCAAGGAGCGCGAGGTCGTCGCCGGCTCCGTCCCCGCCGACCTGCTCAAGCTGTACGACAAGCTGCGCGGTCAGCAGGGCGGCATCGGCGCGGCCAAGCTGTACGCCCGCACCTGCCAGGGCTGCCGCCAGGAGCTGGCGATCACCGAACTGAACGAGATCCGCTCGGCGGCGCCGGACACGGTGATCCGCTGCGAGAACTGCCGCCGGATCCTGGTGCGCACCGCCGAGTCGGGCCTGTAAGGAGCCGGGGCGGTGCGGGAGTTCATCGTCGAGGCGGACGGCGGGTCACGGGGCAACCCGGGGCCCGCGGGCTACGGCGCCGTGGTCAGCGACGCGGTGACGGGGGAGACCCTGGCCGAGGCGGCCGAGTACCTCGGCGTCGCCACGAACAACGTCGCCGAGTACCGGGGCCTCCTCGCCGGCCTCCGCACCGCGCACGCCCTGGACCCCACCGCCCGGGTGCACGTCCGGATGGACTCCAAGCTGGTCGTCGAGCAGATGTCGGGCCGCTGGAAGATCAAGCACCCCGGCATGAAGCCCCTGGCGGCGGAGGCGAACAGCGTCTTCCCGCCCGGCCAGGTCACCTACGAGTGGATCCCCCGCGCGCAGAACACCCACGCCGACCGCCTCGCCAACGAGGCCATGGACGCGGGCGCACGAGGCGAACAGTGGTCCGCGACCGGCGACGACATCGAGGCCGAAGCCGTTCGCGGGGCAACGGGCACGGCGGAGACACGGGCGGCCGCGGCCCTGGCCCCGGGTGCGGGCGTGACCGGCGTGGCCGCGCCCGGTGACGACGACGCCGCGGCCGCGGGCGACCGTGCCGCTCGCGCGAAGCCGGGAGTGGGGGAGCAGCCCCCCGGCCCCGCCGCACCCCAGCCTTCCGGCGTCGCCGAGCGGCCGCAGGCACCCGGCTGGAGCGCCGCCCCCGACCTCGGCGCCCCCGCCACCCTCGTCCTCCTCCGCCACGGCGAAACCCCCCTCACCCCCCAGAAGCGTTTCTCCGGCAGCGGCGGCACGGACCCATCCCTCTCCGACGCGGGCCGGGAACAAGCCCAGCGGGCGGCCGCCGCACTGGCGAGGCGCGGCACGATCCAGGCCGTCGTGGCCTCACCCCTGGCCCGCACCCAGGAGACGGCCCGCATCGTCGCCGCCCGCCTCGGCCTGGACGTGACGGTCGACGAGGGGCTCAGGGAGACGCACTTCGGTGCCTGGGAGGGGCTCACCTTCGGCGAGGTCCGCGAGCGCCACCCGGACGACCTCAACGCCTGGCTCGCCGACCCGGAGGCCCACCCCACCGGCGGCGGCGAGAGCTTCGCCGAGACGGCCACCCGCATCGCGGCCACCCGGGACAAGCTGGTCGCGGCCCACGCCGGCCGCACGGTCCTGCTGGTCACCCACGTCACGCCGATCAAGACCCTGATCCGGCTCGCCCTGGGCGCCCCGCCGAAGTCCCTGTTCCGCATGGAACTCTCCGCCGCGTCCCTGTCCGCGGTGGCGTACTACGCGGACGGCAACGCGAGCGTACGGCTGTTCAACGACACGTCCCACCTGCGCGCCTGAGCCTGTCCGACCCTGATCCGGGCGAGTGGCCCTGGCCGAGGCCCGGGTCCCCGAGTCCCGCCGCGCCCCGCGCCAGCTCCTCGATGCGCCCCCAGTCCCCGGCGGCCACCGCATCCGCCGGGACCATCCAACTCCCGCCCACGCAGCCGACGTTGGGCAGGGACAGATACTCGGGCGCGGTCGCGGGACCGATCCCGCCCGTCGGGCAGAAGCGGGCCTGCGGCAACGGCCCCGCCAGCGACCTGAGATAGGCCGTGCCGCCCGCGGCCTGCGCCGGGAAGAACTTCATCTCCCGCACCCCGCGTTCCAGCAGCGCCACGACCTCCGAGGTGGTGGACACCCCGGGCAGGAACGGCACCCCGGACCCGCGCATCGCCTCCAGCAGCGCGTCCGTCCACCCCGGACTCACCAGGAACCGGGCCCCGGCCGCCACGCAGTCGTCCACCTGCTCCGGGGTGAGGACCGTACCCGCCCCGACCAACGCGTCCGGCACGGCACCGGCGATCGCCCGGATGGCGTCCAGCGCGGCGGGCGTCCGCAGCGTCACCTCGATGGCGGGCAGCCCTCCGGCCACCAGCGCGCGCGCCAGCGGGACGGCGTCGGACACGTCCGACACCACCAGGACCGGCACGACGGGCGCGAGATCCAGCACGGAGGCAGCCGAAGCGGAGGGCAGCGGTGAGGTCATGACCTCATCGTGCCCAGGAGCGGCACTCTCCGCAATGAGCGTTGCGCATGCTGCAACGGCATGCGGCGGCGGTGCTCAAGCGGCCGTGCTCAGTGGGCGGCGGTGTTCAGTGGACCTCCTCCACCAGCACGTCCAGCGCCCACGGCTTCCCCGCCGTGCCCGGCGCCTGCGCCTCCACGGCGTAACCGAGGTCCCGCAGCGCCACCACCAGCTCGGCGGGGTCCTTCGGCGCGGTCCCGGCCGACAGCAGGCTCCGTACGATCCGGCCCTTCGTGGCCTTGTTGAAGTGGCTGACGACCTTCCGGGTCGGCGCGTGCAGCACCCGCACGGTCGCGGTCCGCCCGGCGACCTCACCCTTGGGCTTCCAGGCCGCCGCGTACGCGGCCGAGCGCAGGTCGAGCACCAGGCCCCGGCCGGCCGCCTCGGGCAGCACCCCGGCCATCGGCGCCCGCCAGTGCCCCGCCAGCGCGCCGAGCCCCGGCAGCTTCACGCCCATCGAGCAGCGGTAGGAGGGGATGCGGTCCGTCACGCGCACCGCGCCCCACAGCCCCGAGAAGACCAGCAGCGAGCGCGCCGCCCGCTTCTTCGCCGCCGCGTCCAGCGAGGCCAGGTCCAGGGCGTCGTACAGCACACCGGTGTAGATCTCCCCGGCGGGCCGGGCCCCGGCCGTGCGCAGCCCGGCGTTCTTCGCCACCTCGCCGCGCAGCCCCTCGCTGAGGCCGAGCACCTCGCGTGCCTTCTCCTCGTCGGCGGCGCACAGCTCGACCAGTTCCGCCAGCACCGCCTCCCGCGCCTCGGCCAGCCCCGGCAGGGACAGCGACTCCGGCTTCAGCGGAGCGCCACGGCCCGAGGACGCCTTTCCTTCCGAGGGCGGCAGCAGGACAAGCACGCGTACTCCTTCTCATCGGTTCAGCGCCAGCGTACGGGGTGCTGCGCACGCCCCCTCGCCCTACGCTCGACACATGCCCCGCCGCAAGATCCGGCTGACCGGCGCCCCCAAGGCCCCACTGCGGGCCGCCCTCGCCGCACTCCGCGCCGAACTCGGCGTCCCGGAGGACTTCCCGCCCGAGGTGCGGGAGGAGGCCGAGCGTGCGGCGAAGAACCCCGTACCGCCCGCGCACGACGCCACCGAGCTGCCCTTCTTCACCCTCGACCCGGCCACCTCCACCGACCTCGACCAGGCGATGCACCTGTCCCGGCAGGGCACCGGCTACCGGGTCAGGTACGCCATCGCCGACGTCGCCGCCTTCGTCGTACCCGGCGGCGGACTGGACGCGGAGACCCACCGGCGGGTGAACACCCTCTACTTTCCCGACGGGAGGGTCCCGCTGCACCCCGCCGTGCTCACCGAGGGCGCCGCGAGCCTGCTGCCCGACCGGACCCGGCCGGCCGTGCTGTGGACGGTCGACCTGGACGCGGAGGGCCGCACCGTCACCGTCGACGTGCACCGGGCCCTGGTCCGCAGCCGCGCCAGACTCGACTACGCGGGCGCCCAGCGGCAGATCGACGGCGGCACCGCGGAGGAGCCGGTGGCGCTGCTCAAGGAGATCGGCCGGGCCAGGCAGCGGCTGGAGACCGAGCGCGGCGGCATCTCACTCGATGTCCCCGAGCAGGAGATCACCGAGCGGGACCACACCTACCAGCTGACCTACCGTGCCCCGCTGCCCGCCGAGGGCTGGAACGCCCAGCTCTCCCTGCTGGCCGGCATGGCCGCCGCCGACCTGATGCTCGCCACCGGCACCGGCATCCTGCGCACCCTCCCCGCCGCACCCGACGATGGGGGTCCCCCCGCTCGAGCGAAGTCGAGAGTGGGGGACGTGGCCCGGCTGCGCCGCACCGCCACCGCCCTGCGTATCGACTGGCCGCACCACGTCTCGTACGCGGCACTGCTGCGCACCCTCGACCCGCTCGAACCGCGCCACGCGGCCTTCCTCCAGGAGTGCACCACCCTGTTGCGCGGCGCCGGTTACACGGTGTTCCAGGACGGCGTCCTGCCCCCGATCACCACCCACGCCGCCGTCGCCGCCCCCTACGCCCACTGCACGGCCCCGCTGCGCCGCCTGGCCGACCGCTACGCCTCGGAACTCTGCCTCGCGGCCGTCGCCGGGGAGACCCCGCCCGCCTGGGTGCGCACCGCACTCGACGCCCTGCCCGGGCGGATGGCCGAGGGCACCCGCCGAGCGGCCGCGGTCGAGCGAGAGTGCGTCGACCTCGTCGAGGCGGCCCTGCTCAAGGACCGCGTCGGAGACGTCTTCGAGGGCTTCGTGGTCGACCTCGCCGACCACCACCCGGACATCGGCACCGTGCAGCTGGAGTCCCCGGCCGTCATCGGCCGCGTCGAGGGCGGCCGGCTGCCCCTCGGCGAGCGGCTCCGGGTCCGCCTCACCCGGGCGGACCCGGGAACGGCGAAGATCCTCTTCGTACCCGCCTGAGACTTCAGTGACCCGCTCTCTCGCTGCCCGAGCCGTTCGCCTTCGACCTGGACACCGCGGACTTCGTCCGACCGTGGGAATCGGGCGCCCCGCGCGCCCGGTAGCATGGTCGGTACGGCAGACGAGCCGGGCGGGCGGCCGCGTGAAGTTCCCGCGAGGGGCTTCCCGAGGAACGTCCGGGCTCCACAGGGCAGGGTGGTGGCTAACGGCCACCCGGGGTGACCCGCGGGACAGTGCCACAGAAAGCAGACCGCCGGGGGCTCAGGCCCTCGGTAAGGGTGAAACGGTGGTGTAAGAGACCACCAGTGCCCAGGGTGACCTGGGCAGCTAGGTAAACCCCACCTGGAGCAAGGTCAAAAGGAGCGCGGTAACACGCGCTCTGCGCGGACGTTCGAGGGCTGCCCGCCCGAGTCCGCGGGTAGACCGCACGAGGCCGGTGGCAACACCGGTCCTAGATGGATGGCCGTCGCCCCGGGGCCCGCGAGGACCCCGGGGAACAGAACCCGGCGTACAGCCCGGCTCGTCTGCCCCTACCGCCCGGCGCGGCTGACGGCTCGCGGGGCCTCCCCGGCGCGGTCGACCTCGGCCCAGACCGTCTTGCCCGGTGCGGCGGGACGTGGGGCGACGCCCCAGCGGCCGGCGAGCGCGTCGACCAGCAGCAGCCCCCGTCCCGACTCCGAGTCGGCGGGCGATACGGCCGCGGAGAGCCTCGGCAGCCGCTCCGTGCGGGTGTCCGACACCTCCACCCGGACCGTCCCCGGCCGCAGCGACAGCCGGACGTGGAAGTCCCGCCCCGGAACCCGGCCGTGGGTCACGGCGTTCGCCGTGAGCTCCGCCGCGATGAGGGTGACGGCCTCGTTCGTGGACGTGCCGTACGGATACCCCCACTCGTTCAGCCGGTGCGACACCAGCCGCCTGGCCAGCCGGGCGCCGCGCGGCGTGGCGGTGAAGTGCATGGCGAACTCGTGACCGTCGCGAGGCGGCGTCTGTGAGGCGGACGCCATCGCGGCGGGGGCCGTGGCGGCGGCAGCGGGTGGCTTGCTGTTCATGGCGCCTACGCTGGCGCCACCGTGCCCCCGTGACCAGGCTGAACGCGCCTACATCGAGCCGCTGTAGGCGGCTGGGCCGGTGCGTGTCGGCGACCTGTGACGGCAGCTTTGGGGCGCGGGTGGACGATAAAGAAGGTGCGGGTGTTCGAGCCGCTGCGATACGTTCCTGGCTGTTCGAAGGGGGGCCCGAAGTGGCGAAACTGAACCAGATCATCGCTGTCGAGAAGGGTGTCAAGAGCAAGTCGCTCCAGGACATCACCGCCGCGCACCACAAGGTGCAGAAGCCGGCTCTGCTGGCCGGCATCTCGCGCACGTACCAGCCGAAGGACGAGGAGGGCGAGCAGTTGCCGCCCGAGTCCACGCGCGTGCAGGTGCAGGGCGAGGACGTGCTGCGGGAGATGTCCGCGTCGCTCACCCGGCTCTTCGACGTGACCGCCACCAAGGACTGGGCGAACTGCGCGGCCCGCGCGGACGTCACGGTCGACGGCCGCACCGTCGTCGCCGACGTCCCGGTCAGCTACCTGCTCTTCCTGGAGAAGCAGCTCACCGACCTGCATACGTTCGTCCGCAAGCTCCCCACCCTCGACGCCGCCGAGTCCTGGTCCCACGACCCGTCGACGGACTGGTGGAAGACGGACCCGGTCCGCACGATCCGGACGAAGAAGGTCCCCCGCAACCACGTCAAGGCTGAGGCGACCGAGAAGCACCCGGCGCAGGTCGAGGTGTACTACGAGGACGTGCCCATCGGGTACTGGACGACCGTGAAGTTCTCCGGAGCGCTCCCGGCGCGGCGGGTGAACGAGCTGCTGGAGCGGGTGGAGAAGCTCCAGCAGGCGGTGAAGTTCGCCCGTGAGGAGGCCAACGGCACCGAGGTCACCGACCAGCGGGTCGGCGACGCCGTGTTCGGCTACCTGTTCGGCTGACACCGGCCGACGAGTAGCATCCATGATCGCCCCCGCGTGCGAGCGCGGGGGTGCGCGAAGGGCGCGGGCCGGACTGAGGACCGGTTCGCGCGACGAGCGCAAGCTGACACTGAAGTTCAGCCTGAAACACGCGGTGACAGTGGAGGTTCGAGTCCTCCCCCCGGCACCAACGGGCCGGGGTGGCCCAACATGGCAGAGGCAGCCGCGGTCAATCTCAGACTCTCGCTCCAGTCTCAGCATCGCCGCCGATCGCCGGATCGAACGGGGCCGGACGAACGCCGTCGGATGCGAGTTCGAATCTCGCCTGCACCTCTTACGCGGTGCGGTAGTTCAAAGGAAGAACACGACCGCATGATGACTGATCCGTCCTCTTAAACGCCGCCGGCGTGCGCAATTGGGTGGCATCCCCAGGGGCCCGGGAGCTGGATACGACTCCCGGGCTCCGCCACGTCCCGGCTCCGCCGGGCGGGCCGTGCGCTCCGTCAGCACCAGCGGGTGTGCGGGCAGTTCCAGTCCCGGCCGTCGTCGCCGGACGACCCTCCGGAGCCGTCCGAGCCGCGCGGGAAGCCGTTGGGGAAGGCGCTGTCGCGGTTCCGGTCGCCGGGGAACGGGTCGCGGTAGTCGGGGTCGCCGTCGTCGTCCCGGTCCGGCAGGTTCGGCCGGTCACCGTCCTCCCGGTCCGGCTTCGGGCAGCCGTTGTCCGGGTGGGTCAGTTCGAGCGTCACCCAGGTGTCGATGGTGACGTCCGAGCCCGCGGACGGGTCGGTCACGCACACCCGCCAGTTGTCGTGGTCGCCCTCGTCGGGCAGCGTGTCGTTGACGTACGCGGTGTCCGCCATCACGTGGTCGGCCGGGACACCGAGGTCCACGACGGCCTTCCGTGCCGTCTTCCAGGTCTTCCACACCAGGTCCGGCATCTTCGGCCACGGGACGGCTCCGCCGTCCTCCTCCGGACAAGGGGCACCGGTCTGCACCGCGCCGAAGTCGATCGTCTTCGTGTCCGACCACGTCCAGCCGGTCTCCTGGAAGCATACGGTCCAGTTCGACCGCATCCAGATGCTCTTGCCGTCGTCGGACGCGTTGTGGTCGCCCACGCCGAACCCGGCGGCCTCCGCCTTGTCCCGCGCCTTGTCCAGCCGCAGACCCCGGTAGTCGGCGGCGTGCGGCCGGGGCCTGGCCGTCGGGGAGGGGGACGGCGTGGTCACCGCGTCGACCGTGCGCCCCTTCGCCGCGCCTTTCCCGTCCGCCTGCGCCACGGTGCCGCCGGCGTCCTTCTCCTGCGGGTCCGGCACGACCGCGCCGAGCAGGGCCATGGCCCCGATGGTGGCGGCCACCTTCCCGGCCTTCTCCCAGGGGTTGTCCTTCCAGATCAGGACGATCGCGAGGACCAGCATGAAGAACCCGAGGAACTCGTTGACCAGCCCCAGCAGCGGCACGGCGAGCACGAAGCCGACGCGGGCCCGGCTGGTCAGCCACCAACGGGCGCGGGGAGGGGCCGGCGGGGCGGGCAGGTGGTTCATGTGCGGTGTTCTCTTCTGGTCAGGGGCACGGCGGGGGCGGCCCCTGGGGTCACTCCCGCGTACGTCGTGTCGAGCGACGGCATCGTACAGAGTGCGCATCGGTGCTCTTGACGCCGGATGTGCGCAACTTTCGAGCTTTGGCCTGTTCACCGGGGGTGCGGGCTCTAGCGTTGATGCCGAGTGGCGGGCCGACAGGGGGCGTTGTACGTGTTCCTGCGGCGCTTGTGGGCGGAGTGGGCCGTGTCCCCCCGGTGGGGCCGGGAGTTGGGCGGGCTGCTCGGTGCGCGGCGGAGGTGAGCGGGCTGTGGGTGAGCTGGTACGGGAGCCGGAGGGTACGGCCGAGGTGGGAACGCCGGGTGCGGATACGGAGCCGGGGTCGGGGATTCTGCGGGTGTTCGGGCGGCAGTTGAAGTTGTGCCGGTTACGGACGCGGCTGGAGCGGACTGAGGTCGGATCGCGGACCGGTTACTCGCCGTCCACCATCGCGGCCTTTGAGCAGGGGCGACGGGTGCCCCCACCCAGGTTCATCGACATGGTGGACGACCTGCTGGACGCCGGTGGGCTGCTGAAGGAGATGAAGGGGGAGGTTGCGCGGGCCCAGTATCCGGTGTTCTTCCGCGATGCGGCGCGGTTGGAGGCGGAGGCGGCCGAGGTTCAGATTTATGCCAACCAGGCTGTGCCGGGTCTCCTGCAGACCGAAGAGTACATGCGTGCGGTGTTCGGCATGGGACGCCCCCTGCTGGACGATGAGGCGATCGAACAGCAAGTGGCCGCGAGGCTGGCCCGCCAGCTCCTCTTCGACCGCAAGCCCGCGCCCCTGCTGGGCTTCGTCCTGGACGAGTCGGTGATCCGCCGCCCCTTCGGCGGGGGGACAGTGTTGCGTGGTCAGCTGGAGCACCTGATGCTCGCGGGAGCCCTGCGGAACGTTGAAGTCCAGATCATGCCTCTGGACAGGGAAGACAACGCAGCGGTGGATGGGCCCTTCACGGTGTTGCATCGAGAAGACGGGGAGCAAGTCGCTTACCTGGAGGCGCAGGGACGGAGCACAATCGTCACGGAGCCAACAGAAGTCCGTGGGATCGTGGCCCGCTATGGGATCATCCGAGCACAAGCTCTCACTCCGCGTGAGTCCTTGGCCTTCATCGAGAAGTCGCTGGGAGAGATGTGAACGTCGAAGAGACTGCCGCTGTCACGGACCGGCTTAGGTGGTCCAAGAGCAGCTACAGCGGGGCTCAGGGCGGCGAGTGCGTGGAGGTGGCCACCTGCCCGCACACCGTGCACGTGCGGGACTCGAAGGACAGGAACCGCCGTGGTCTTGCCCTTGGTTCGGGAGCGTGGGCCGCGTTCCTCGGCTTCGCCGCCGACCGGATCGGCTGAGTCGCCCTCCAGACGGGACCAGAGTTCGTCCACGGCCGGCCAGAGGCCGGGGGTGGGACCGGCGGACCCGGTGGTGTCGGGGGCGTCGGCGGTGCCGGTGGTGTCCTGGTGGGTCATGCCGCGCAGACTGGCATGCCGCCGCGCGGCGCCACCCCGTTACTCCACGAACAGGGCCCCTACTCCTCGAACAGGGCCTCCTGCTCGCCCTCCTTCTGCTGCCGCAGCCGCCGGTTCCGGGCGCCCACCACCACGGCCGTCGCCGCCGCCGTCACGCCCAGGGCCACCGGCACCATCCAGCCGCGGTCGAAGACGTGGCGGAAGGCGTGGTCGAGGGAGAGGCGGCCGGGGCCGGTGATGGCGATGCCGGCCGCGGCCAGGCCCAGGGACGCCGCGTGCTCGTAGCCGCCCTCCTGGGCGAAGAAGCCGTTGGGCATGTGCACCGCCGACGCCCCGGCCATCGCGCCTGCCGCCGCCGCGCCCGCCGCAGGGGTGGCCAGGCCGAGCGCCAGCAGGGCGCCGCCGCCGGCCTCGGCCAGGCCCGCCGCCGTCGCGCTCGCCTTGCCCGGCGCGTAGCCGACGGACTCCATGAACTGGCCGGTGCCCTCCAGGCCGTGCCCGCCGAACCAGCCGAACAGCTTCTGCGCGCCGTGCGCGGCCAGTACCCCGCCGGTTCCCAGCCGGAGCAGCAGCAGGCCCACGTCGCGTCGGTCGTAACAGGTCACGGTGACTCTCCATCAGCAGGCGACAGGTCCCCCTCCGCGTTCCCACCGTCGCACCCCTCACCCCACCGGGCGCGTCCTGGATGGCGTTCGGGTGGCGGCGGCGGGGGACCGGTGTGAGCCTGACGCCATGACCATTCAGCCAGCCAAGCTGCGCGATCCGGCGGTGCGGGCGTTCGTCCACGCCGTCAACGCCCACGACCGCGACAGCTTCCTGTCCCTCCTCGCGCCCGACGCGACGATGGCCGACGACGGCTCGGACCGCGACCTCGCCGACTGGATCGACCGGGAGATCTTCTCCTCCCACGGCCACATGGAGGTCGACAACGAGTCCAACGGCGGCCACACGCTCCTCGCCCGCTACCGCAACGACACCTGGGGCGAGATGCGCACCCGGTGGACCTTCACCGTCGGGGACGACGGGCGGATCTCGCGGTTCGAGACCGGGCAGGCGTAGCCGGCGCGAGGGTACGAGCCGCCTCGGCCGGGCCCGTCGTACGCGGGCGCGTGTGCGGGTGGACGCCCGAGGGCCGCTCGCCGTCACGGAGCCGGCCGGAGCCGGCCGGGGCCGGCCGGCTGCCGGGGTGACGAGCGGCCCTTCGGGCCGGCCCGGCGGATCGACGGCCGGTCAGTGGCCGTGTCCGCCGAAGCGCTGCTCCGCGTACGGCTGTTGTGGGGCGTCCCGCTGCCCGCCGGCCCCCTGCTCCGTCAGCGTGATCCGGCCCGCCTCGATGGTGGCCAGGCGCGGGGCGCGGCGGGCTATGGAGGAGTCGTGGGTGACCATGACGAAGGTCAGCCCGTGCTCCCGCCACAGGCCCTCCAGCAGGGCCATGATGTCGTCACGGGTGCCCTCGTCGAGGTTGCCGGTGGGCTCGTCGGCGAGCAGCACCCTGGGCCTCTTCACCAGCGCGCGGGCGATGGCGACGCGCTGCTGCTGGCCGCCGGACATCTCCGAGGGGACATGTGTCAGGCGTTCGCCGAGGCCGACCGAGCGCAGCGCCTCGGCGGCCCGCTCACGGCGCTCGGCGGGCCGGGCACCGAGCGGGACCAGGGCCGTCTCCACGTTCTCCTGGGCGGTCAGGGTCGGGATGAGGTTGAACGCCTGGAAGATGATGCCGATCTTCTCGGCCCGCAGCCGGGTCAGCTTCGCCTCGCCGATGGCGCCCAGGTCGACGCCGTCGAGCTCGACGCTGCCGGCGGAGGGGTGGTCGAGGCCGCCGATCATCTGCAGCAGCGTGGACTTGCCGCCGCCCGTCGGGCCCTGGATGACGAGCTGGTCGCCGTCGGCGATGGTGAGATCGACGCCGCGCAGCGCCTCCACCGTCTCCTTGCCCCGCGTGTACCGCTTGGTGACACCGGTGAGTCTGTACATGGGATCTCCGTGACGAAAAGGACGTGAAGAGAGGGGGAGGGGACTACGAGACGCTGCGCAGGGCGTCGGCCGGGCGCATCCGTGAGGCACGCCAGCCGCCCATGGCTCCGGCGACCAGTCCGCCGGTGACCGCGAGACCGACGGCCAGGGCGATGGTCGTCATGGAGACGGGTGCGGACAGCGCGATCTCCAGGGTGTTCTGCGCGGCCTGCTGCCCTGGGCCGCCACCGCCGGGGCCGCCGCCCGGGCCGCCGCTCATGCCGCCACCGCCGCCGCTGCCGAGCTGCGCGGTGAGCTTCGGGCTGATCGCGGTCACCGTCCAGGCCGCCGCGAGACCCAGGGCGATGCCGAGGGCGCCGCCGATCAGGCCGTTGACCATCGACTCGCCGACCACCTGCCGGGTCACCTTGCGGCTCGGCCAGCCGAGCGCCTTCAGGGTGCCGAACTCCCGTACCCGGCGGGACACCGCCGAGGAGGTGAGCAGCGCGGCCACCAGGAACGCGGCGGCCAGCACGGCGACGGACAGCCACTTGCCGACGCCGGCGGCCAGGCTGGAGGCCGTGGACAGCGAGCCGGAGACGGTGGAGGCGAGGTCGGAGGAGGTGGTGACGGTCGTACCGGAGATGTTGCTCTGGATGGTCTTCTTCACCACCGAGATCCGCTTCGAGTCCGTCGCCTTGACGTAGATGGTCGTGACCTTGTTCTTGGCGTCGCCCAGCGACTGGGCCTGCTTCAGCGGCAGGTAGACGTCGGTGGTGGAGTCGCCGCTGTCCGGGGTGGCTACGCCGACGACCGTGTACTTGGTCCCGGAGATCTTGACGGTCGAACCGACCTTGTACTTCTTCTCCTTGGCGTACGACTCGGCGACCACCGCGACCTTCGCGTCTCTCTGCGCCGAGGTGAAGGTCTTCCCGGAGGTGATCTTCATCGTGGCCAGCGGGCCGAGGGCCTGGTCGGTGACGTCGACGCCGGCCACCGAGTAGCTGTTGACGTCGAAGTTCGCGCCGCCGCCCTGCACCTGCGGCTGTCCGCTGCCGTCGCCGGTCCCGCCGGGACCGCCCTGCTGCTGGGAACCGGACGACGAGGTGGACGACTTGGCCTCACCCTGGGTGAAGGAGCCGTCGACCTTGGTGACGTTCAGGGACAGCGCGCCGACCGCCGCCGACACGCCCTTCTGCGCGGCGACCTTCGCGACCAGCGAGGACTTCAGGGCCTCCCCGCCCTGTGTCATCACCCGGTCCGAGCTCTGCGTGGACGTGCCGCTCCGCTTGGCGTCGAACTTGAAGTTCGGCCCCTGTGAGCTGCCCGCCTCGGGAGCCGAACGCGCCTTGGTGACCGTCATGTCGGTGCCGAGGCCGTACAGCGATTTCAGGACCTTGTCCTGAGCCTGCGTCATACCGGCCGACACCGAGCTGACGGTGATGACCAGCGCGATACCGAGCGCCAGACCCATCGCGATCACCAGAGCGGCCTTCTTGCGGCGGCTCAGCTCGCGCTTGAGATAGATGCCAAACATCCCGTTCCTCGAAAGGTTCTTGGCGCCCGCTGTGGGCGCGGCCACAAGCTAGGGAGGAACCTTTGAGAGGGCCTGGGTAAAGGATGTGCAAGGGCTGAGAAGGCGGATGACTCACGGGATTCTCATGGGACGGCAAATTCCGGTCGTCTACCCGGATACCGCGGACAAACCCCTGTTCGAGGCGGTGTACGGTCCCGGGGTGCGTGATTGTTCCCGGCTCAGCCGGCGTGCCGCCCTCGGGCTGACGGCCGCCGCCCTTCCCCTGTCCGCGGCCGCCCCGGCCGCCGCCACCACCGTCGTGGGCGGTGAGCGGCTGGCGCGTGGCGGAGTCCAGGTGCGCGGCGCCTCAGGACTGCCCAGGAAGCTCGACGCCCGCGCGTGGCTCGTCGCCGACGGCGAGAGCGGTGAGGTGCTCGCCTCGTTCAACGCGCACCGGCGCCTCGCCCCCGCGTCCACGCTGAAGATGCTCTTCGCGGACACCGTGCTGAAGAAGTTCGACCGCACCGAGCGGTACAAGGTCACCGACGAGGACCTGGCCGACGTCCCGGCCGGCTCCAGCCTGGTCGGCATCAAGCCCGGCATCACGTACACCGTCGAGCAGTTGTGGCAGGGGGTGTTCCTGCGCTCCGGCAACGACGCGGTGCACGTGCTGTCGCACATGAACGGCGGCATCGCGAAGACGGTCGCCGAGATGCAGGCCGGGGCGGAGGACCTGCAGGCCCTGGACACCCGGGTGGTCAGCCCCGACGGCTTCGACCACAAGGGGCAGCTCTCCTCGGCGTACGACCTCACGCTGTTCGCCCGGCACGGTCTGAAGGACGCCGACTTCCGGGGCTACTGCGGCACCCGGACCGCCGACTTCCCGGCGGGCGGAAAGAAGACCTTCCAGATCCAGAACACCGACCGTCTGCTCACCGGGGCGTGGGGCCTCGATGTGTACGAGGGCCTGATCGGCGTGAAGAACGGCTACACCAGCCACGCCGGGAACACCTTCACCGGCGCGGCCACCCGGGGCGGCCGCACCCTGCTGGTCACCGTGATGCACCCCCACGTCGGCGGCAACGCGGTCTACGAGCAGA
The DNA here is from genome assembly GCF_040631045.1 of Streptomyces sp. NPDC005706. Taxonomy (NCBI): domain Bacteria; kingdom Bacillati; phylum Actinomycetota; class Actinomycetes; order Kitasatosporales; family Streptomycetaceae; genus Streptomyces; species Streptomyces sp. NPDC005706. Next base: position 788,863 of record NZ_JBEXYS010000001.1, read on the forward strand.
CCGCCGCGCTGCTCGACTGGGGCTTCAAGCACGGGAGTTCGGCAATGGCGGTGGGCGCGCTGGTCGAACCGCTCAGCGCGGGCGGGGCGAGCGCGAGTCCCGCGCCGGGCACGGCCCGGAAGGCGGCACAGGCGGCGGGCGCCCCCGGGGCGGCGTCCGGGCACCCCTCGTCGTGGCGGCTGCTGGAGGGCGCCGCCGGCTCCGCGGCCCTGCTGGGCGCGGGGGCGTGGGCGCTGCGCCGGCGGCTGACCCGGGGCGGGGCGGCGGCCGGTGGCGAGGCGCGGCCGGAGAGCGGATCCGGCGGACGCCACCGGGTCTGAACCACAAGAAGCCGGCGGAGTCGTGGAAAGCGGTCCGCGGCAGCCGTTCCGCCGGCCGGTGCGCACCTCGCGGTCACCCGCGGGACCCACCCCCGACCTGCGGCCGGTGGAACGGCTGCCGTCTCCCCCCTCGGTATGGCTACGGAACCCCCGCGCTCCAAGTGTGAAGCTCTTGTGGAGAAAAGTTGACCATATGCGGCCGATCGGCCGCAATACCGCGGATGTTCGAATTCCGGCGGCCCAACCGGCCTCAGCCGCGCCCGATGTAGGGCATGGCGGTCGCCAGCACCGTCGCGAACTGCACGTTCGCCTCCAGCGGCAGCTCGGCCATGTGCCGCACGGTGCGCGCCACGTCCGCCACGTCCATGACCGGCTCGGGAGCGGTCCGCCCGTCGGCCTGCAGCGCGCCGGTCTCCATCCGCGCCGTCATCTCGGTGGCCGCGTTGCCGATGTCGATCTGGCCCACGGCGATGCGGTACGGCCGCCCGTCCAGCGACAGCGACTTGGTCAGGCCGGTCAGGGCGTGCTTGGTCGCGGTGTAGGCGACCGACATCGGCCGGGGCGTGTGGGCGGACACGGAGCCGTTGTTGATGATCCGGCCGCCCCGCGGGTCCTGTTCCTTCATTCGCCGGTACGCCGCCTGCGCGCACAGGAACGCCCCGTTGAGGTTGGTGTCCACCACGTGCCGCCAGGCCTCGTAGGGCAGGTCCTCGACCGGCACCCCGCCGGGTCCGAAGGTGCCCGCGTTGTTGAACAGCAGGTCCACCCGGCCGAACCGTTCGACGGTCGCCGCGAAGAGCGCTTCCACGTCCTCGGGCCGGGACACGTCGGTGCGCACCGCGAGCCACGGGCCCCCCGGCGCCCGCGCGGCCGTCTCCTCGAGCGTCTCCGTGCGCCGGCCGGCCAGGACCACCGACCAGCCGGCGCGCAGCAGTTCCACGGCGACGGCCCGCCCGATGCCGGAACCGGCGCCGGTCACCACCGCGATCTTCGATTCCCTGTCAGTCATGGCTCCGCAGCGTAGGCGGCGGCTCCGCCATGCGGAATCGGCTGTCCGCCATACGGTTGGAGCCGTGCAGTAGCCGGGCAGGATCCGGGCGGAAGCCGGCAGGCCTAACGGGCGGCCGCGGCCGCGGTCACCGCCTCCCCGGGGTACCGCACGCCGATCCGCTCCCGGATCGCGTCCAGCGTGCGCATCACGGCGAGGCTGCCGTCCAGCGGCACCAGCGGCGACTCCCGCTCACCCGCCCGCAGTGCCCGCATCACCTCGGCCGCCTCGTGCCGCAGGCTGGTGCGCGGCCCGTCGGCCGGGTCCGCGGTGAACTCCTCGGGGTCGCGGCCGTCCCGGTGCAGCACGAAACGCTCGGGGTGGAAGAACCCGGCGGGAATGTCGATCCGGCCGAGGGAGCCGGTGACCGAGGCGGTGGTCCCGGTGCCCCCGGCGATGGAGCAGTGCAGCGAGGCCAGCGCGCCGCTCTCCCAGGAGAGCAGGGCGCCGGTCTGGAGGTCGACGCCCTCCGCCGAGAGCACCGCGCTCGCGGCGACGGCGTCCGGCTCGCCGAGCAGCAGCTGCGCGAACGACACCGGATACACCCCGAGGTCCAGCAGCGACCCGCCGCCGAGCTCCGGGTCCCGCAGCCGGTGCGCCGCCGGGAACGGGCCCGCGAGACCGAAGTCGGCCTGCACGGTGCGGACTTCACCGATCGCCCCGTCGTCCACCAGCGACTTCAGCCGCCGCACCAGCGGGTTGCAGTACATCCACATCGCCTCCATCAGGAAGCGGTCGTGCTCCTTGGCCAGCGCCACCAGCTCCCCGGCCTCGTGGGCGTTGAGCGTGAACGCCTTCTCGCACAGCACGTTCCGCCCGGCCGTCAGGCACAGCCCGGCCGCGGCCCGGTGCGCCGCGTGCGGGGTGGCGACGTACACGACATCGATGTCCGGGTCCGCGGCCAGCGACTCCCAGTCGCCGTAGGCCCGGGTCACCCCGAACCGCTCGGCGAACGCCTCGGCCGACTCCCGCCTGCGCGAGGCCACGGCCACGATCTCCGCGTCCGGCAGATCCACCAGATCCGCCGCGAAGGCGGCCGCGATCCCGCCCGTCGCCAGGATCCCCCACCGCACGCTCCGCTGCCCCATCCCGCCCCGCCCTCGCTCATGTGTACCTCGGCAGTGTGTACGAGCTGAGAGCATAGGTGCCGGAACGGCACGAGAGGGAGGGACTCATGCGGGAGGACACCGCGGCATCGGCACCGGAAACGGCGCGTTCGGCCGGTACCGCCCGGCCCGCGGCCGGGACCGCGCCCGCCGGTCTGCTCCTCGTGCTCCTCCTCGGCGGCCTCACCGCGACCACCCCGCTGGCGATGGACATGTACCTCCCCTCGCTGCCGGAGGTCACCCGCACGTTGCACGCCCCCGCCGCCACCGTCCAGCTCACCCTCACCGCCTGCCTTGCAGGCATGGCCCTCGGGCAACTGGTCGTGGGGCCGATGAGCGACCGCTGGGGGCGCCGCCGGCCGCTGCTGGCCGGCCTCGCCGTCTACCTCGTCGCCACCGCCCTGTGCGCGCTCGCGCCCAACGTCGAGACCCTGGTGGGACTCCGGCTGGCACAGGGCCTCGCCGGCTCGGCCGGGATCGTCATCGCCCGGGCCGTCGTACGCGACCTCTTCGACGGCCTGGCCATGGCCCGCTTCTTCTCCAGCCTGATGCTGGTCTCCGGGGTCGCTCCGATCGTGGCGCCGCTGATCGGCGGCCAGATCCTGCGGGTGACGGACTGGCGGGGCGTGTTCGTCGTCCTCACCGTGGCCGGCGCCGCACTCACCGCCCTGGTCTGGGCGCGGCTGCCCGAGACCCTGCCGCCCGCCCGCCGGCACCAGGGCGGAGTGGGGGAGGCGCTGCGCGCGATGCGCGGCCTGCTCGCCGACGCGCCGTTCAGCGGCTACCTGCTGGCCGGCGGCTTCGCCTTCGCCTCGCTGTTCGCCTACGTCAGCGCCTCGCCGTTCGTCGTGCAGGAGATCTACGGCGCCTCCCCGCAGACCTTCAGCCTGCTCTTCGGCCTCAACTCGGTCGGGCTGATGATCACCGGGCAGATCAACGGCAAGCTGCTGGTCGGCCGGGTCGCCCTGGAGAAGGTGCTCGCCGTAGGCCTGGCGGTGACCGTGCTCGCGGCGGCCGCCCTGCTGCTGATGTCCACCGGGGCCTTCGGCGAGGCCGGCCTGGTCCCGGTCGCCGCCGCGCTCTTCGTGCTCATGTCGGCGTTGGGCATCACCCTGCCCAACGCCCAGTCCCTCGCCCTGCTGCGCACCCGGCACGCCGCGGGATCCGCCTCCGCGCTGCTCGGCACCTCCTCCTTCCTGATCGGCGCGGTCGCCTCCCCCCTGGTCGGCGTCGCCGGGGAGCACACCGCCGTGCCCATGGCCGTCGTCCAACTGACGGGTGCGTTGGTCGCGGTGGCCTGCTTCGTGGGACTGTGCCGTCCGTGGAGGGCACGTACGGGGCCGGAGGGAGACCAGAACTGAGCACGCCGAGACTGCGCCCCGGCACACCCGAACGAGCCGGGCTCGACCCCACGGAACTCGGGCACCTGGCCGACGAGGTGCACGCCCTGACCGCCGGAGTGCGCCCCTGGGCCGCCGGTGCCGTCGCGCTGGCCGGACGCGGGCCGGTGGTCGCCGTCGCCGAGGCCGCCGGCTGGGCGGTGCGCTACGCCTCCTACGACGCCGAGTCCGGCACCGGTGTCGAACTGCCGGCCGCCGAACGGGTCCCGGCCGGCGTCGGCACCCCCTTCGACCTGGCCTCCCTCACCAAGCTGTTCACGTCCGTCGCCGCCGTGCAGCAGATCGAGCGCGGCACCCTCGGCATGGACGCCCGGGTCGGCGCCTACCTGCCCGAGTTCACCGCCGCCGCCGAACACGGCATCACCGTACGGCAGTTGCTCACCCACACCTCCGGGCTGCGCCCCGAACTCCCGCTGTACGACCGCCCCGACGCGGACGCCCGGCTGGCGATGCTGCGGGCCGAGGCGCCGGCCGCGGCGCCCGGCACCTACCTCTACTCGGACCTGAACATGATCCTGCTCCAGTTCGTCCTGGAGCGGATCACCGGCCGGCGTCTGGACGTACTGATCGAGGACGGCATCACCCGCCCGCTCGGGATGACGGCGACCGGCTTCGGACCGTGCCCCGGCGCGGCGGCCACCGAGGACCAGCGGCTGCCGTGGGCCAAGGCGGACCGGGGGATGCTGCGGGGCGTGGTGCACGACGAGAACGCCTGGGCGCTCGGCGGGGTGGCGGGCCACGCGGGCCTGTTCTCCACCGCGCCGGACCTCGCGGTCTTCTGCCGGGCCCTGCTGGGGGGCGGCGCGTACGGCCCCGCCCGCATCCTCGGCCCCGACTTCACGGAGCTGCTGCTGACCCCGCCCGGCCTGGGTTTCGCCGTGGACCAGCCGTGGTTCATGGGCGAGCTCGCGGGCCGGGGAGCGGCGGGCCACACCGGCTTCACCGGAACCTCCCTGGTCCTGGACCCCGCCACGGACACCTTCCTGGTCCTGCTGGCGAACACGGTCCACCCCCGCAGACGCCTGCCGGACAGCAGACCGAGAGCGACCATGGCGACCCTCCTGTCCCGGGCCGTCCGCGGGGCGTGAGCGGCAAGCACCCCCGCGCCGTCGCCCCGTCCGCCCGGGCGCCGCGGGCTTGCCGGGCACCGCGGCGGCACCGCTCCCACCGGGACCGACCCCCGCCGGGCAGCTGAGACAATCGCGGGGTGAACGCCCCAGTCTCCCCAGCCGACGCCCTCCGCGCCTCCGTCACCGCGCTGCTCGACGGGCTTCCGCCCCGGCAGGCCGCCGGGGCCGTGGAGCGGCTGATCGCCAGCTACCGGGGCGACACCCCCACCCACGCCCCGATCCTGCGCGACCGCGCCGATGTGGCCGCGTACGCCGCCTACCGGATGCCCGCCACCTTCGAGGCGGTCCGCTCGGCGCTGGAGGCGTTCGCGGACGCCGTGCCCGGCTGGGCACCCGGCAGCCATGTGGACGTCGGCGGCGGCACCGGAGCGGCGACCTGGGCGGTGACCGCCACCTGGGCCGGGACCCGGCCGGTGACCGTGCTCGACTGGGCCGAACCCGCCCTCGCCCTCGGCCGGGAGATCGCCGCCGCCAACCCGGCCCTGCGCGACGCCCGCTGGGAACGCGCCCGGATCGGCACGGCGCTCACCCTCGACTCCACCGATCTCGTCACCGTGTCGTACGTCCTCAACGAACTCGCCGAGGCCGACCGCGCCGCCCTCGTGGACGCCGCCGCGGCCGCCGCCCGGGCCGTCGTGATCGTGGAGGCCGGTACGCCCGCGGGCTACGAGCGCGTCATCGAGGCCCGCGACCGCCTCGTCCGCGCCGGATTCCGGGTGGCCGCGCCCTGCCCGCACAGCGCCGCCTGCCCCATCGTCCCCGGCACGGACTGGTGCCACTTCTCCGCCCGGGTCAGCCGCTCCTCGCTGCACCGGCAGGTCAAGGGCGGCTCCCTGCCGTACGAGGACGAGAAGTTCGCCTACGTGGCCGCCACCCGGCTGCCCGCCGAGCCGGCCCCGAACCGGGTGGTCCGGCGCCCCCAGATCCGCAAGGGGCAGGTGCTGCTGGACCTGTGCGAGGCGCAGGAGCGGCTGAGCCGTACGACCGTCACCAAGCGCCACGGCGGCCTGTACCGGGCGGCCCGGGACGCCGACTGGGGCGACCCCTGGCCGCCGCAGGACCCGCCCGGGTAGCCCGCCGGGCTTGTTAGCGTCAGCCCATGGTCAAGAAGCCCGCCCCCGACGCCACCCGGCGCAGTGAGAAGTCCCGCCGGGCGATCTACGCCGCCGCCCTCGCCCTGGTCGGCGAGACCGGCTACCGCAGGACCACCGTCGAGGGCATCGCCGCCCGCGCCGGCGTCGGCAAACAGACCATCTACCGGTGGTGGACGTCGAAGGCGGACGTGCTGCTGGAGGCGTTCCTGGACCTCGGGGAGCAGGCGGCCCGGGCGGCGGGACAGCAGCCGTACACCCTCCCCGACACCGGCGACCTCGCCGCCGACCTGAAGACGGTGCTGCGGGCCACGGTGGACGAACTGCTCGACCCGCGCTTCGAGACGCCCGCCCGCGCGCTGGCCGCCGAGGGCCTGGTCGACGAGCAGCTCGGCCGCGAGTTCGTCGACAAGCTCCTGCGGCCCCAGCTCCAGCTCTACGTGGACCGGCTCCGCTCGGCGCAGGACACCGGCGCGGTGCGCGCCGACCTCGACCCGCGCATCGCCCTGGAGCTCTTCGTCTCCCCGCTGGCCCAGCGCTGGCTGCAGCGCACCGGCCCGATCTCCTACGACTACACGGACACCCTGGTCGACTACGCCCTGCACGGCCTGGCCCCACGCTGACCTCCTGTGAGGCGCGTCTCGTCCGGTTTCTCCGGATGGCCCCGGTGGCACCCCGAAGCGCGGGAAGATGGGACGATGAGGCATGCTGTCCGCACCAGGCGAGGCGAGGGGACAGATGAGCGCGACGTTCGGCGGCCGTAGCGGCCGGCAGGGCAAACTCTCCCAGTGGCTGCGCGGACGCCGCCCGAAGGAGACCGCCGACCCCGGCGGCCGTGAGGCCCTGCTGCTCGACGCCGCCGCCGCGGGCCTGCCACTGGCGCCCGCAGCGCACCCCGGGACCGGCTACGGCTGTTCCTGCGACCGCGTCGGCTGCCCCACCCCGGCCCGGCACCCGGTGTCGTTCGCCTGGCAGACCCAGTCCACCACCGACCGCGCCCAGATCGAGCGCTGGGCCCGGCACCAGCCGCAGGCCAACTTCATCACCGCCACCGGCATGGTGCACGACGTCCTGGACGTCCCCCTGGAGGCCGGCCGGGAGGCGCTGGAGCGGCTGCTCGACGCCGGTGTGGAGGTCGGGCCGGTCGCCGAGAGCGACGACGGCCGCATGATGTTCTTCACCCTCACCCGGGGCACCCCCGAGGACGAGGACGAGTGGTGGCCCTGCGAGCTGGACTGCCACCCCGAGACCATGGACGAGCATCCGGGCCTGCGCTGGCACTGCCGCGGCTCCTACGTCCTCGTACCGCCCGCCCGGCTGCCCGGTGGCGACGGGGACCGGGGGCTGCGCTGGCTGCGCGGCCCGGAGCACCCGCTGCCCGACCCGCTGACCCTGCTGGAGACGCTGACCGACGCCTGCGCCCGCCACACCGGCGACCCCGCGGGCACCGCCTGGCCCCTGCGGCACTGAACCGGGCCGGGCCCTCGCCGGGCCCGGGCGCGGGCTACTCGCCCTGCGCCGCCGTCAGCCCCTGGACCCGCCCCAGCACCGACACCCGGCCGCTGCCCGCCGGGTCGAGGGCGGCCTCGTTGGCGATGATCTCCAGCGTCAGCGACTGCTTGATCTCGCCCTTGGTCAGGGCCTGTACGTCCCGGTTCGGGGTGGGCACCGACGTGCCCGCGGCGGCGGTCTGCTTCTCGTAGTGGTGCGTGGTGAAGAACACCAGCGCCCCGCCGTCCGCCGTGCGCAGCGCGAGCGGCGCGTAGTCGCCGCTGGTCAGCGGCTCGTCGATGAACTGCCGGACCAGGCCGGGCCGCTTCGCCAGTTTCCCGCGGTTCGCGCGCAGGGTGCTGGTGTACGGGCCGTCCGCGAAGGTGTTCCCGCCGCTCTTGAGCTGGCTCGCGTAGCCCTTGCTCAGCTCGGCGGGCGGCACGGCGAGATCCCCGGAGCCGGCCGGCACGGCCTCGGCATAGCCGTCCGCGTCCTTCTTGAACTCCGGTACGTCTCCCTGCGCCACCAGCGTCAGATACGCCACCTGCCACGGCTCACCGAGGCCGTCCCGGGTGAACACCAGCAGCCAGCGGGCGTTGCCGCCCTTGTTGCCCTTGGCGTCCGCGACGAACCAGCGCGGCCACCCGGCCTTCTTCGGGATCGTGAACTTCGCGTCCGTCAGCTCCAGCGGCGAGTGGTTCGCGTTGCCCGACGGGCTGTTGGCGTGCCCGGCCTTCAGCCGGGCGCCGTCGATGTCGGCGAGGGCGCCGGTGACGTGCTTCGCGTCCAGGGAGCGGTCGTAGGCCTTGTCGGCCCTGTTGTAGGCGTCCGTGAACTGCCGTAGCGCCTTGGCGGCCTCGGCGCGGCCGGCGGCCGGGAGCACCTCGCGCTCCCCGTGCACCACCACGCATCCGCTCGCCGTCAGCGACAAAGCGGCCAGCGAGGCCGCTACGAGTGCGTTCCGGTCACGCCTGCGAAGCCCGCGACGACTGCGATCCCTGCTCATGAGGTGCCTTCACCCTCCCCTTCCCGGAGGCGAACCCTACCGGGACGGGAAGGTGCGCGGACGGCCGGTTCCCGTACTGTGCCGTCCCGTTGCCCGGGCCGGTCACTCGGACGCCGGGACCTTGCCTCCGGCGGGAGCCGCCGTGCCCCGCCCGCTGCCGCGCAGCCGGGCGCGGAACTCGGGGGTGAGCAGGAAGACGGTCAGCGTCGGCACCAGGTAGAGGGCCCACACCGTGAGCTGGACGACCGTGGGGTCCGGCTGGAAGTTGAGCACGCCCTTGAGCAGGGTGCCGTACCAGCTGTCCGGCGGGATCGTGCCGCTGATGTCGAAGGCCAGGTGGTTGATGCCCGGGATCCAGCTCGCCTCCTGCAGGTCGTGGAAGCCGTACGCCAGCACGCCCGCCGCGACCACGACCAGCATGCCGCCGGTCCAGGTGAAGAACTTGGCCAGGTTGATCTTCAGGGCGCCCCGGTAGAACAGCCAGCCCAGCAGAACGGCCGTGGCCAGGCCCAGCGCCACGCCGATCAGCGGACGCGGGGTGCCGTCGCTCGCCGCGTGCACCGAGGCCCACACGAACAGGGCGGTCTCCAGGCCCTCCCGGCCGACGGCCAGGAACGCGGTGGCGACCAGCGCGCCCGTGCCCATCGCGAGGGCCGCGTCCAGCTTGCCGTGCAGCTCCGACTTCAGGTGCCGGGCAGTGCGCCGCATCCAGAACACCATCCAGGTCACCAGGACGACCGCGACGACGGACAGCGTGCCGCCGAGCGCCTCCTGCGCCTGGAACGTCATCTCCTGCGAGCCGAACTCCAGGGCGCAGCCGAAGCCCATCGCGATGGCGACGGCGATGCCGATGCCCATCCAGATCGGCTTCAGGGCGTCCCTGCGGCCGGTCTTGACCAGGTAGGCGATCAGGATGCAGACGACGAGCGACGCCTCCAGGCCCTCGCGCAGACCGATCAGGTAGTTGGAGAACACGGGCTACGCCTCCTTCTGGAACAGCGAGCGGCCCCACCAGTCGCCGGTGTCCCGGACGCCCGGGGGAACCGCGAAGACCGCCGAACCCACGTGCTGGATGTACTCGTTGAGCGCGTCGTGCGCGGACAGCCTGCGCTGCAGCGGGATGAACCCCTTGCGCACGTCCCGCTGGTAGGCGAGGAAGAACAGACCGGCGTCGAGGCGCCCGAGGCCGTCGGTGCCGTCCGTGAAGGAGTAGCCGCGGCGCAGGATGGTGATGCCGTCGTTGGAGTCGGGGTGCGCGAGCCGTACGTGCGAGTCCGGCTTCATCGCCTTCAGGAACGGCTCGTCGTGCTCCTTGGCCTTGCCGACCGGGGCGCCCTCGCGCTTGTCGCGGCCGAAGACGTCCTCCTGCTCCTGAAGCGAGGTCCGGTCCCAGGTCTCCACGTTCATGCGGATGCGCCGGGCGACCAGGTAGGACCCGCCCGTCATCCAGTCCGGCCCGTCCCCGTCGCCGGCCCACACGAACTTCTTCAGGCGATCGCTCTCGGTTCCCGCGATGTTGCGGGTGCCGTCCTTGAACCCGAAGAGGTTGCGCGGGGTCTGGGCGCCCGGGGTGGTCGACGAGGTCTTGCCGAAGCCGAGCTGGGACCAGCGGATGGCGACCTTGCCGAAGCCGATCCTGGCCAGGTTGCGGATGGCGTGCACGGCGACCTGCGGGTCGTCCGCGCAGGCCTGGATGCACAGGTCGCCGCCGCTGCGGGTCCTGTCCAGGTTGTCGCCGGGGAAGGCGGGCAGGTCGGCCAGGGCGGCCGGCCGCCGGTCGTGGAGGCCGAACCTGTCGAAGAACGACGGCCCGAACCCGATGGTCAGCGTCAGCCGGGACGGCTTGAGTCCGAGGGCCTCGCCGGTGTCGTCCGGCGGTGCCTCGGCGAGCCCGCCGTAAGCGCCCTCGCCGACGGTCTTCCCGGAGGTCATCCGCCGGGCCGCGTCCGTCCAGTCCTTCAGCAGCTGTACGAACGCCTCGCGGTCGTCGGTCTTCACGTCGAACGCGGCGAAGTGCAGCCGGTCCTGCACGGGGGTGGCGATGCCGGCCTGGTGGGCGCCGTGGAAGCGCACCGCCCCGCCCGCCTCGGCCGAGGCGGGGTCGATGTCGTCGCCCACCTTGGCCATCGCCATTCCGCCGCCGGCCGCGGCGGCCCCGAGCGCCAGCCCGGCACCTCCCCAGCCGATCAGCGCCCGGCGCGACGGACTGCCGTCGCGGGGCTCCTGGGTCCGTCCGGTCTCCTGGGTCTCGGTCATCGCCTTGTCCCCCCTGCTCACTTCACGACGGCGGCGGCGAGCTTGGACAGCGGCTCGGCGAGCGCGTTCACCGCGTCCGACAGCTCCTTGCGCTGCTCCCCGGTGACCTTGTCGTAGGAGGTGAACTCGTAGGAGTTCTTGTCGGAGCGGTACTTGTCGAGCACGGCGTTCAGCGCCGTGAACTGCTTGTCCAACTCCTTGGCCAGCGCCGGGTCGTTCTTGGCGGCGACCGGCTTCAGCAGCTCGTAGGCCTTCTGCGCGCCCTCGACGTTGCCCTTGAAGTCGACCAGGTCGGTGTGGGCGTAGCGGTCCTCCTCACCGGTGACCTTGCCGGTCGCGACCTCGTCCAGCAGCTCCTTGGCGCCGTTGGCCATGGAGGACGGGGTGATCTCCGCCTTGCCGACCCGGTTCTGCCAGTCCTCGAGGTCGGTGACGAGCTGACCGGCGAGGGTCTTCTCCTCGGCGCCGATCTTCCCGTCCTTCCACAGGGCCTTCTCCAGCCGGTGCCAGCCGGTCCACTTCTGGCCCTCCTCGAGTCCGTCCTCGCGGACGTCGACCTTCGGGTCGATGTCGCCGAAGGACTCGGCGACCGGCTCGGTGCGCTCCCAGCCGAGGCGGGAGAGCGGGTACGCCTTCTTGGCGGCCGCCACGTCACCGGCCCTGACCGCCTTGACGAAGGTCTCCACGCGCGGCAGCGTCTCGTCGGCCTGGTCCTGCGCGTACTGCCGGTAGTCGGCGACCGCCTTGTCCAGCCTGGGGTCGCGCTCGGCCGTCTTGCCGCCGCCGGTGACGGTGAGCTTCTGCCGGACGCCGTGGCCCTTCATGCCGGGGCGGCAGGCGATCTCGTACGCGCCCGCCTTCACCTCGGCGGTCAGCGTGTACTTGGTGCCCGGGCCGATGTTCTCCTTCTCGGAGACGATCCGGTCGTCCGGGAAGACGATCTCGACCTCGGTGGCCTTGGAGCCCTTGTTCTCTATCTTCAGCGTGACCTGGCCGGCCGGCACGGACTTGGCCGAGGTGTCGCACTTGGAGTCGGCGGCGGTGACCTCGATGGCGTTGCCGTCCTTGGCATCGCTCTTCGCGGTGCAGGCCGAGAGGGCGGTCAGAGCGGCCACGGCGGTGGCGGCGGTGACGGTCAGTCGGGCGGCTCGCATGCAGGCTCCAAGGCGGATCTGGTGTGGTGAGGCTGACCTAACATAGCTGAGCCTTACCTCAGCGATACACACCCGGGTCGTGATTCGGCTCTCACGGAAAGATCACAGACACGGCTTGATCTCGGCGCCTCAAAGGGGACGCCAGCGCAAGGTAAAGGGAAGGTCAAGGGATGATTCAATCTTCTCGTGACTGACTACGACGTGCTCCGCGTCTTCTGCGGACCCGACGGCGGCTACGGCAACGAGCTGGGCGTCGTCCGTGACGGATCGGTGCTGCCCGAGCGGGACGACCGGCAGGCGCTGGCCGCCAAGCTCGGCTTCAGCGAGACCGTGTTCGTGGACGACCCCGAGCGCGGGGTGATCGACATCTACACGCCCACCCTGCGCCTGCCCTTCGCCGGTCACCCCTGTGTCGGCACGGCCTGGCTGCTGGACGTGCCCGAGCTGGTCACGCCCGCCGGGCTGGTGGGCGTCCGGCTGGACGGCGAGTTCAGCTGGATCGAGGCCCGCGCGGAGTGGGCCCCGCCGCGCACCCTGCGCCAGTACGGCACCGCCGCCGAGGTCGACGCCCTGGACGTACCGCCGCCCGGCGAGTGGGTTTACGCCTGGGCGTGGGAGGACGAGGCGGCCGGGCGGGTCCGGGCCCGCGCCTTCCCCGGACGCGACGACGGCATCGACGAGGACGAGGCGACGGGGGCCGCGGCGCTGCTGCTCACCGAGCGGCTGGGCCGGGCCCTGAACATCACCCAGGGCAGGGGCTCCCAGATCCTCACCGCACCCCAGCCGCACGGCTGGGTGGAGGTCGGCGGCCGGGTCTTCCTCGAGCGTTAGCCGTTCGCGGGGGCGCCCGGCGCCGCTCGTCACGCGCTCCGCGCGAACTCCTCGCCCAGGGCCTGGAAGACGGCGGTGTTGAGGGCGAACGCCCGCTTGCACTCCGACACGATGCGCTGCCGCTCCAGCTCGTCCGCGTCGACCGCGTCCAGGTGTTCCCGGTAACTCCGCTTGAAAGCGGCCGGGTTGGAGATGTCCTCGAAGACGTAGAAGCGGACGCCGTCGCCCTTGCGCGCGAACCCCCAGGTCCGCTCCGCCCGGTCCCGGATGATCTGGCCGCCGGACAGGTCGCCCAGGTAGCGGGTGTAGTGGTGGGCGACGTAGCCGCCGGGCCAGCGCTCGGCGCACTCCCGGACCCGGTCCGCGTACGCCTCGGTCGCGGGCAGGGCGGACACCTCCGAGCGCCAGCGCGGGCCGCGCAGATGCGCCAGGTCCCGCTCCAGCGCCGGCAGCCGCAGCAGCTCGGGCCGGATGAAGGGCCCGGCCACCGGATCCGCCGCCAGCCGCCCGGCCGCGCCCTCCAGTGCCTCGTAGACGAACCACAGTTGCTCGGTGTAGCGCGCGTACGCGGCCACTCCCAGCCGCCCGCCGAGCAGGTCGCCCATGAACGACGAGGTCTCCGCCGCCACGTGCTGCTGGTGCGACGCGGTGCGGATGACGGTCGAGAACGACTCCATGGACTCTCCCCGGATCGTGCACACGGCGGTTTGCCGACCTGCTGTCGGCAAGTTTACCGACAGGGTGTCGGAAAAACATCGGCGGGCGAGCGGGCAGGCGGGGGCGGGCAGCGGAAGGCCCGCCCTCACCGGCTTCCGTTCCGGTGGGGGCGGGCCTCCAAGGGGATCCGGGCTGCCGGGATCAGGGCAGGGTCAGGATGTCCGCGCCCGTCTCGGTCACCACCAGCGTGTGCTCGAACTGCGCGGTCCGCCTGCGGTCCTTGGTCACGACGGTCCAGCCGTCGTCCCACATCTCGTACTCGTACGTTCCCAGCGTCAGCATCGGCTCGATGGTGAAGGTCATGCCGGGCCGCATGACCGTCGTCGCGTGCGGGCTGTCGTAGTGCGGGATGATCAGTCCGGAGTGGAACGACGAGCTGATGCCGTGCCCGGTGAAGTCCCGCACCACTCCGTAGCCGAAGCGCTTGGCGTAGGACTCGATGACCCGCCCGATGACGTTGATCTGCCGGCCCGGCCTGACCGCCTTGATCGCGCGGTTCAGGGACTCCCGGGTCCGCTCCACCAGCAGCCGCGACTCCTCGTCCACGTCCCCGACGAGATAGGTGGCGTTGTTGTCGCCGTGCACCCCGCCGATGTACGCGGTCACGTCCAGGTTGACGATGTCGCCGTCGTTCAGGACCGTCGTGTCCGGGATGCCGTGGCAGATGACCTCGTTGACGCTGGTGCACAGCGACTTGGGGAAGCCGCGGTAGCCGAGGGTCGAGGGGTAGGCGCCGTGGTCGCACATGTACTCGTGGGCGGCCTTGTCCAGCCGGTCGGTGGTGACGCCGGGCGCGATGAGCTTCGCGGCCTCCTCCATCGCCCGCGCGGCGATCCGGCCGGCGAGGCGCATCGCCTCGACGGTCTCGGGTGTCTGCACCTCCGGACCGGTGTACGCCGCCGGCGCGGGCTTGCCGACGTACTCGGGGCGGCGGATGTTTCCGGGTACCGAACGGGTGGGGGAGATCTCCCCTGGTACGAGCAGCGACTGGCCTGACATGCCAAGGAGTCTATCCAGCGGCCATGGGGGAATATGTGCGTGGCGAGAGGAGCTGTCCATGGCCTTGTTCAAGAAGCGCACCGCCGGCAAGCCGGGTGAGTGGTACTACTGCCTGGAGCACAAGAAGGTCGAGGAGGGCCCGGACTGCCCGGGCAAGGACCGCTTCGGGCCGTACGCCAGCCCGCAGGAGGCGCAGCGCGCGATGGAGACCGCGCAGGAGCGCAACCTCGAATGGGAGACCGACCCCCGCTGGCACGACGCCTCGGCGGGCGGCCGGGACACCGACGAGGACTGACTCACCCCGGCGCGGACGCGGTGGCGGCCCGCTGCTCGCGCAGCCGCACCGCGTGCTCGCTGGTCCGGGCGTCGTAGGTCATGAGTCCCGGCAGGCACAGGGCCAGCAGCCCCATCGCGCCCACGCACAGCACCCCGCCCGACCACACGGACGCCCGGACGCCCGCCCACGCCGCGACGCCGCCGGAGCGGACCTGCCCGAGCTGCGGGCCCACCGAGTACGACAGCAGCTCGATGCCGGCGAGCCGGCCGCGCAGCTCGTCGGGGATCGTCTGGTTCCACATCGCGCCCCGGAAGACGCCGCTGACCATGTCGCAGCCGCCCGCGACGGTCAGGAGCAGCAGCACCAGCCAGACCTCGTGGACCACTCCGGCGGCCGCGACCGCCAGGCCCCACAGGGCCGCCGACAGCACCACCATCCGGCCGTGCCGGTGCACCCGTGAGGTCCAGCCGCTGGTCACGCTGACCAGCAGCGCGCCCAGCGGGAAGGTCGCGTACATCAGACCGAGCGCCCACTCGGCGTGCAGTTCGTCGGCGAGGAACGGCAGTACGGCGAGCGGCATGGCGAGGAACATCGCCGCGAGGTCGACCGCGTAGGTGCCGAGGAGTTCCTTGCGGCTCCAGGCGTAGCGGGCGCCCTCCGCGATGGCCCGCAGGTCCGGTCTCGCCGCCTCGTGCGAGGCGGGGGAGGGGGTGAGACGGGCGACGAACAGCAGCGACACGGCGAACGTCAGCAGGTCGGCGGCGTACGCCCAGCCCAGGCCCGCGTAGGCGACGACCACGCCCGCGACCGCCGGTCCGGCCACTCCGCCGACCGTCCAGCGCAGCGAGTTCAGGGCGGCGGCGGCCGGCAGGTGCTCGTGGGCGACGATCCGGGGGAGCAGCGAGTCCAGCGCCGGGCGCTGGACGGAGACGAGCGCGGAGGAGAGGGCGGCGATCAGGTAGAGCGGCCACACGGCGGGGTGCGGCAGGAGCGCGTCGGCCAGCAGGGCCGCGCTGAGCAGGCCCTGGCCGGCCTCCGTCCACACGATCAGCCGGCGCTTGTCCAGGGCGTCGGCGAGCGCGCCGCCGTACAGGCCGAAGACGATCAGCGGCACCAGTTCCACGGCGCCGATCGCGCCGACGGCCGCCGCCGAGCCGGTGAGCTCCTTGAGCTGGACCGGGAGCGCCACGAAGGTCAGGAAGCTGCCGAAGTTGCTGATCAGGCCGGAGGCCCAGAGTCTGCGGAAGTCGGCGGAGGCCTTCCAGGGGGCGAGATCGGGGAGGAGGGCTTTGGACACCCGGGCATGCTGCGCCGGGCCGGACCGGCGGGCAACCGGTTTTCCGCGGGCCCGGTCCGTCTCACCAGGGGGCGGCGGGCGGCGCCGTCAGGATGTCCGCCAGCCGGGACAGCCGGTCCCGGAATCCCCGCGGCACCCGCGGCGAGCTGTTCTCGCCGGCCGCCGCGCTGACCAGGTGCTGCACGCTGTCCAGGTCCAGCTCCGCGCCCTCGGGCACGGCCAGCGTGTCGTGGGCCATCGCGGCCAGCTCGCCGCCGTCCGCGCCGAGCGCCAGCACCGTCACCCCGGCCCGGCGCGCCCCGTGCACCCGCTCCAGCAGCTCGGCGGGCTCCTCGGGGGCGACGACGAGCAGGGTCTCGCCCCGCCGCGCCGCCTCGATCCGGCCGGGCCCGACGGCCAGGTGAGCGGGGTCGGCGGGGCGCGCGTGGTGCCGTACCAGGGTGGGCGCCAGCTCGGGGGTGCCCGACCAGGCGGCCTCGTCCACCAGGTGCGCGGCCAGGTGCCAGGGTTCGTACTCGGGCGTGCCCACCAGCAGCAGCCCGCCCCCGTGCGACACCACCGACCCGCGCAGCACCCCCGCGAACCGCCGGGTGGCTCCCAGCCACTCGGTCCCGGCCAGCACTTCGCGCAGCAATGCGACACGTACGGCGTCCATGCGGCCGCATCCTGCCGCAACCGTCCGCCCGTGGCCCGGAGTTCACGCCGAATTCGCCCGACCCGGGGACGGCACGGCCGGCGCCCCGTCCGTTGCTCACCCGACCCGGTGCCGGCGCCCCCGCGGACGTAGAGTCGGCCCATGACCTCTACCGACAGCGCACAGACTCCCGCCAAGGCCCCCGCGAAGGACCCCTGGGACCTGCCCGACGTATCCGGGCTGGTCGTCGGCGTGCTCGGCGGCACCGGCCCGCAGGGCAAGGGCCTCGCCCGCCGGCTCGCCATGGCCGGCCAGAAGGTGATCATCGGCTCGCGGGCCGCCGAGCGCGCGCGGGCCGCCGCCGAGGAACTGGGGGACGGCGTCGAGGGCGCCGACAACGCCGAGACCGCGCGCCGCAGCGACATCGTGATCGTCGCCGTGCCCTGGGAGGGCCACGGCAAGACCCTGGAGTCGCTGCGCGCGGAGCTGGCGGGCAAGCTCGTCGTGGACTGCGTCAACCCGCTCGGCTTCGACAAGAAGGGCGCCTACGCCCTGAAGCCCGAGGAGGGCAGCGCCGCCGAGCAGGCCGCCGCGCTGCTGCCGGACTCCCGGGTCACCGCCGCCTTCCACCACCTGTCGGCCGTGCTGCTCCAGGACCCGGAGGTCGAGCGGATCGACACCGATGTGATGGTGCTCGGCGAGGACCGGGCCGACGTGGAGACCGTGCAGGCGCTGGCCGGCCGCGTTCCCGGCATGCGCGGCGTCTTCGCCGGGCGGCTGCGCAACGCCCACCAGGTGGAGTCCCTGGTGGCGAACCTGATCTCCGTCAACCGCCGGTACAAGGCGCACGCGGGGCTCCGCGTCACCGACGTGTGAGCCGTACCGGGCGATGGGGGACACTGGTCGGCGAAGCAGTACCGAGCAGTGTCCCCCGACAGGAGCCCAGCCCCATGCCCCGCATCGCCCTCTGCACCCTGATCGTCTGCGTCCTCGCCGTCGCCGCCGCGGTCGTCTCCTTCGCCCAGGGCAGCTGGCTGGGGATCGTCTGGGTGCTCCTCGCGGGCCTGGCGTCCAACATGACCTGGTACTACGTCAAGCGCGGGCGGGACGCGGCGGGGCAGGGCAAGTCGGTCACGGGCTGATCGTGCACACCTCCGGGGCCTCGCGCCAGAAGCGATAGAGCTCGTGGCCGCACGCCTGGGAGAAGTCGTCGACGCCCAGGCCGCGCAGGATCGCGTCGATGGCGTCGAAGAACGCGATGTTCACCGACGGCACCCACAGCAGCGCGAAGACGAACAGCAGCCCGAAGGGCGCGAACGGCTCCACCTGCCGCTTCACGCCGTACGACAGCCACGGCTCGATCACGCCGTAGCCGTCCAGGCCCGGTACCGGCAGGAAGTTCAGGATCGCCGCCGTCACCTGGAGCAGGGCGAGGAACGCCAGCGCGTACCGGAAGTCACCGGGCACGCCGTCCAGGGCGTGCAGCCAGAACGGCGCCGTGCACACAGCGGCGAACAGCACGTTCGTCAGCGGGCCGGCCGCCGAGATCAGGCTGTGCCGCCAGCGGCCGCGGATCCGGCCGCGCTCGATGAACACCGCGCCGCCCGGCAGACCGATCCCGCCCATGATCACGAACACCACGGGCAGCACGATGCTCAGCAGCGCGTGCGTGTACTTCAGCGGGTTGAGGGTGAGATAGCCCTTCTCGCCCACCGAGATGTCCCCGGAATGCAGCGCGGTGCGGGCGTGCGCGTACTCGTGCAGGCACAGGGAGACGATCCAGGCCGCCGTCACGAACAGGAACACCGCGACACCCGGCTGCTCGGCGAAGCCGGTCCAGGTGGCCCAGCCGGTCACCGCCGTCACGGCCAGGATGCCGACGAAGACGGGACTGACACGGCGGTCGCCGCGGCTGGTGGTGGCGGTGGTCATGGGCGGCTCCTGTAGGCGGGGCGGTCGGGAAGGCCGACCGTACCGGGCGGCGGACACGCCGGGAAAACGCTTAGCGGTGGCCGTCCGGTTCCTGGAGGGTGGGGGAATGGCACTGAAGACGGTGTTCTACGAGGAATGGCAGATGGGCTGCTGCGGTGAGCCCTTCTCGGTGGGCGACGAGATCGGCTGGCCGCTGGTCGCCCTCGACGAGCGGCGGCCGCCGGAGGGGGACTGGCACGGCGCCGAGGCCTGGGTGGAGAACCACGCGGACGCCACGCACCCGGTCACCGGCCGGGTCCGCTCCATCGACCTGGTGCACCAGGAGTTCACGGTCGGCCTGGACCTGCGCGAACTCCAGCGCGCGTCACCGCCGTACGGGAAGGTGACGCTCCTGGCCTCGGGGCACTCCCTGGAACCGGTGCCCGGCTCGGTGACGCGCGAGCCCGTCGACCACTGCCCGAAGTGGTTCGCGGAGGAGGACTACGCACCGCCGCAGGGCCCGCACCGCCTCCGCCGGGTCCTCGGCGCCCTCGTCACCCTGGAGGTGCCGGACGGCACGCCGCGCAAACCCGGTGACCGGCACTGACCGCTCCGGGGAGAATGGACCCGTGCGCTATCGCCTCCTCGGAACCACCCAGGCCCACCGCCCCGACGGCACGCCCGTCCCGGTCGGCGGAGCACGGCTGCGCGCCCTGCTCAGCGTGCTCGCGCTACGGGCCGGGCGGACCGTCCCGGCGGGCGTCCTGGTGGACGAGGTGTGGGGCGCCGACCCGCCCGCCGACGCGGCCGGCGCGCTCCAGGCACTGATCGGCCGGCTGCGCAGGGCGCTCGGCGCCGGTGCCGTGACCTCCGCCGAGGGCGGCTACCGGCTCGTCGCCGCCCCCGACGACGTCGACCTCACCCGCTTCGACCGGCTCACCGGCGAGGGACTCGCCGCCCTGGCCGACGGCGACCCGGCGAAGGCCGCCGTCGTCCTGGACGACGCGCTCGCCCTGTGGCACGGCCCCGCCCTCGCCGACCTGCCGGACCGCACCGCCGAGGCGGCCCGCTGGGAGACCCGCCGCCTGGACGCCCTGCGCGCCCGGCACACCGCCGCCCTCGCCCTCGGCCACGCCGAGCGGACGCTGCCCGAGCTGGCCGCGCTGTGCGACAGCCACCCCCTGGACGAGCCGCTGCAGGCGCTGCGGCTGCGGGCGCTCAGGGACCTGGGCCGCCCCGCCCAGGCGCTGGCCGCCTACGACGACGTACGCCAACTGCTCGCCGACCGGCTCGGCTCCGACCCGGGTCCCGAACTGCGCGCGCTGCACAGCGAGTTGCTGCTCACCGAGACCACCCGTACCGCACCTGCCGCGCCCGCGGCGCCGGCTGCCGCGGAGCCCCGCCCCACGCCGCCCGCCGCCGTCCTCGGCAACCTGCCGGCCCGGCTCACCTCCTTCGTCGGCCGCGAGCCGGACATCGCGGCCATCGGCGCCGACCTCGGCGCCGCCCGGCTGGTCACCCTGCTCGGGCCCGGCGGGGCCGGGAAGACCCGGCTGTCCCAGGAGGCCGCCGAATCGGTACGGCACACCGCCCGGGACGGGGTGTGGCTGGCGGAACTCGCGCCCGTGGACGACCCGGACGCCGTACCGCAGGCCGTGCTGACCGCGATCGGCGCCCGCGAGACCGTGCTGCACGGCGCCGGCGCCGAGAGCATGCGGGCCGTCGCGGACCGGCACGACGACCCGGTCGAGCGGCTGGTGGAGCACTGCGCCCGGCGCCGGATGCTGATCGTCCTGGACAACTGCGAGCACGTCGTCGAGGCCGCCGCCCAGCTCGCCGAGCGCCTGCTGGCGCACTGCCCGCAGCTGACCCTGCTCGCCACCAGCCGGGAACCGCTCGGCGTGCCGGGGGAACTCGTGCGCCCCGTGGAGCCGCTGCCCGAGCCCGTCGCGCTGCGGCTGCTCGCCGACCGGGGCGCGGCGGCCCGGCCCGGGTTCCGCGTCGAGGACGACCCCGAGGCGTGCGCCGAGATCTGCCGGCGGCTCGACGGACTGCCCCTCGCCATCGAGCTGGCGGCCGCCCGGCTGCGCATGCTGACACCCCGTCAGATAGCCGACCGGCTGGACGACCGCTTCCGGCTGCTCACCAGCGGCAGCCGCACCGTGCTGCCCCGCCAGCAGACCCTGCGCGCCGTCGTGGACTGGTCCTGGGACCTGCTCGACACGGACGAACGCGACGTCCTCAGCCGGCTGTCGGTGTTCGCGGGCGGCTGCGACCTGGCCGCCGCCGAGGCCGTCTGCGGTCCGGTCGCCCTGGACGCGCTGGGCTCCCTGGTCGACAAGTCCCTCGTGGTGGCCGCACCCTCGGCCGACGGCCAGATGCGCTACCGCCTGCTGGAGACCGTCGCCGAGTACGCGACCGAACGGCTGGACGAGACCGGCCGCCGCACCGAGGCCGAACGCGCCCATCTGATCTACTACCGCGAACTCGCGCGCACCACCGACCCGTTGCTGCGTGGACCCGGACAGCGTGCCGCCGTCGACCGGCTCCAGCTCGAGTACGAGAACGTGCGCACCGCCCTGCGGCACGCCATCGCCGGCCGGGACGAGCAGGAGGCGCTCTGCATCATCCACGGTCTGGTCTGGTACTGGCAGATGCGCGATCTGCGCGTCGAGGCCCGCAACCTGTGCCACGAGGTCATGGCGCTGGGCCCCGACCCGTTCGAGGAGCCCGTGCGCCGCGCCGCCCCGGTGTGGCAGCGCTGCACGGACGTCCCGCCCCCCTACACCGGCGAACTGCTCGACGAGGCCCGGCGCGGACTGCACCTGTCCCATCTGGCCTGTATGGACACGGAACTGGACACCTGGCAGACCCCCGCGGCGCAGGCGAAGCTGCGCGCCATCACCCGGGTCTACGAACCAGGGATGCCCCAGACCTGCCGTGCCCCGGGCATGCTCTGGTTCTTCGCCGAGCTGCTGACCGGCGGCGTCGACCGGCTGCTCGTCATCCTCGACTCCTGCGTCCGCACCTGCCGGGACACCCCCGGATTCGAGTGGGAGCTGGCCGGCACCCTGCAGATGCGCGCCAACATCCTCGCCAACCGCACCGAGTGGGCGGGCGACGCCCTGCGCGACGCCGACGAGGCGCTGGAGATCTTCGAGCGCCTCGGGGACGCCTGGGGCGCCGCCGAGGCGCTCTCCGCACGCGGCGAGTCACGCGAGCGCAAGGGCGAGTACGAGGCGGCCGCCGCCGACTTCCTGGCGGCCGTCGCGCACGCCGAGCGCCTCGGCGCCCGCGCCCAGTCATCGGTGCTCACCATCCGCCTGGGCGCCGTGCTGCTGGAGACGGGCGAGCCGGAGCGGGGTGAGCGCCTGCTGCGCGACGTCATCGAGCGCACGGACGGCAGCAACAGCGAGGCGCTGCCCATGGCGCGCCTCTTCCTGTCCGCCCGGCTCTGCCTGACCGGCCGGGTCGCGGAGGCACGCGAACAACTGCGGCTGCTGCGTGAGGGTTTCGGGATCGCGCACTTCGTCGTCTTCGACGCCCTCATCCTCGGCCAGGAGGCCTGGGTGGACATCGTCGACGGCCGTATCGACGAAGCCATGGACAAGATCCGGCAGGCGCTGGCCCGGGCCTGCGACCCGCTGTCCCTGGCCATCGCCCCGCATCTGCAGCCGCTGTACCTGACCATCGCCGCGGCCGCCCTGGCCCAGGTCGACGGGGGCGGTCACGCCGCCGACGCCGCCCGCTGCCTGGGCGCCGCCCACGCGCTGCTGCCCCCGGGCCATGTCGCGGCGACCGTCGAGCGGGCGACGCGCGAGCACGCCGAGGGGGCCGTCCTCGCCGTGCTGGACCGGGCGGCGTTCGACGCCGCGTACGCCGAAGGCGGTGGCCTCTCCCTCGCGGAGGCCACCGCCCTGGTGTGACATCGCCCGACGTCAGCTCTTGGTGCGGAACTTGTGGATGGCGACCGGGGCCATCACTGCGGTGAGCCCCACCGACCAGATCAGCGTCACCCACAGGTCGTGCGCGACCGGGCCGCCCTCCATCAGGCCGCGCGCGGTGTCGGCCAGCGCGGAGAGCGGGTTGTAGTCGGTGAAGTTCCGCAGCCAGCCCGGCATCGACGCGGTCGGCGCGAAGATCGAGGAGCCGAACTGCAGCGGCATCAGTACCAGGAAGCCCATCGCCTGCACGGACTGCGCGTTCTTCATCACCACGCCGAGGGTGAGGAACACCCACATCAGCGCCGAGCCGAACACCACGGACAGGCCCACGGAGGCCAGCAGGCCGTCCCAGTGGTGGACGTCGTAGCCGACGAGGACGGCGACCAGCATCAGCACCGCGGTCGCGAACAGCATCCGCATCAGCTCCACCGCGATCTTGGCGAAGAGGACGGAGCCGCGGCCGATGGGCAGGGACCGGAAGCGGTCCATGACGCCGGAGTTGAAGTCCTGGTTGAAGCCGGTGCCCACGCCCTGGGCCATGTTCATACCCATCATGGCCATCAGGCCCGGCACGACGTACTGGACGTACTGGTCCTGGCCGCCGCCCAGGGACTGGCCGATCGAGCCGCCGAAGACGTACACGAACAGCAGGGTGAAGATCACCGGGAACAGGATGGCGTCGAACATCGACTCCGGGTCCTGCCGGATCCACAGCAGGTTGCGGCGGATGAGGGCGCCGGTGTGCCGCAGGTGCGCGCGGAGGGAGATCGGGGTGTCGCCCTTGAGCCGGGCGGGCGGGGCCGAGGTGTCCGAGGCGGTGGCGCGGGGCGCCTCGTCCAGGGTGGCGGTGGGAGACGGGTGGGCGCTCATGCGGCGGCCTCCTCGAGGGAGTCGGCGGGCGTGGTGTCCTGCGGGGCACTGGCGCGGTGGCCGGTGAGGGAGAGGAACACCTCGTCCAGGCTGGGGAGTTCGGTGGTGATGGAGGAGATGGTGATGCCGCGCGCGGTGACCGCGCCGACCACCGCGGTGAGCTGCTCGTCGCTGAGGATGGGCACCAGCAGCGTGCCGGTCTCGCTGTCCACGGTGGTGGACGCGAGCCCGGTGATGCCCAGCTCGTCCAGCATGTCGGCCAGCGGCCGCAGTTGCAGCGGATCCACCGGCCGCACCCGCAGCGAGCGCCCGCCGACCCGGGCCTTCAGCTCCTCGATGCCGCCCCTCGCGATGACCTTCCCGCGGTCCACGACGGTCAGCTCGGAGGCGAGCTGCTCGGCCTCCTCCATGTACTGGGTGGTCAGCAGCACGGTGACCCCGTCCCCGACCATGGCCTTGACCTCGTCCCACACCTCGTTGCGGGTGCGCGGGTCCAGCCCGGTGGTCGGCTCGTCCAGGAAGAGCACGGCCGGCCGGCCGATCATCGAGGCGGCGAGGTCCAGCCGCCGCCGCATACCGCCGGAGTAGGTCCCCGCGGGCCGCCGCGCGGCCTCCGTCAGCGAGAACCGCTCCAGCAGCTCGTCGGCCCGGGCCCGGGCGTCCTTGCGGGGCAGGTCCAGCAGCCGCCCGATCAGGTACAGGTTCTCCCAGCCCGGGAGCTTCTCGTCCACGGAGGCGTACTGCCCGGTGAGCCCGATCACCCGCCGCAGCTGCCGGGGCTGCCGTACGACGTCGTAGCCGGCCACGACGGCCTCTCCGGCGTCCGGCGTGATCAGGGTGGACAGGATCCGTACGAGGGTGGTCTTCCCGGCGCCGTTCGGCCCCAGGACCCCCATCACGGTGCCCGGCCGGACGTCCAGGTCGACCCCGTCGAGCGCCTTGGTCTCGCCGTAGTGCTTGACCAGTCCCCGTACGGTCACGGCGGAGCGCCCGCCGGCGGGGTTGTCATCGATTCGCGTCATGGGCAAGACAGTGACAGCCCCCACCGACAAACCACCGACAGCGGACCTACAGGTGCCGACAGCCGGACGACAGGTGCCGGCACGGGCGCCGGCATGTCACCCGCGGGCGCGCCGGCCGCGGCGGCTCGGCGCCGTCGGCGGGTGAGCCGCGCGGAAAAGGGGAGCGGCCCCGTCGACGGGGGAAATCGACGGGGCCGCTCTGGTGCCGGATCGGCTCTGGTGGACTGAATCGTCAGTGGACGGAGTGCTCCTCCAGCGGGAACGTCCCGCCGACGACGTCCTCGGCGAACGCCTTCGCCGCGTTGCCCATGACTTCACGCAGGTCCGCGTACTTCTTGACGAACTTCGGCACCCGGCCGGACGTGAGACCGAGCATGTCGGTCCACACCAGCACCTGTGCGTCCGTCTCAGGTCCGGCACCGATCCCGACGGTGGGGATCTGCAGCACCCGCGTCACCTCGGCCGCCAGCTCGGCCGGGACCAGCTCCAGGACGACCGCGAACGCGCCCGCGTCCTGCACCGCCTTCGCGTCCCGCAGTAGCTGTGCCGCCGCCTCCTCGCCGCGTCCCTGCACGCGGTAGCCCATCGCGTTGACGGACTGCGGGGTCAGCCCGATGTGGGCCATGACCGGGATGCCGGACTCCACCAGCAGCCGGATCTGCTCGTGCGAGCGCTCGCCGCCCTCCAGCTTCACCGCGCCGACCCCGGCCTCCTTCACCAGCCGGGTCGCCGAGCGCAGTGCCTGCACCGGGCCCTCCTGGTAGGAGCCGAACGGCAGGTCGGCGACGATCAGGGCGCGCTGGGTGCCGCGTACGACGGCCGCCGACAGCACGGCCATCTCGTCGAGGGTGACGGGCACGGTGGTCTCGTACCCGAGGTGACAGTTGCCCGCCGAGTCGCCGACGAGCATCACCGGGATGCCGGCCTCGTCGAACACGGACGCGGTCATCGCGTCGTAGGCGGTGAGCATGGGCCACTTCTCGCCGCGCTCCTTGGCGAGGGCGATGTCGCGGACGGTGATGCGGCGGGTGCCCTTCCCCCCGTACAGCGCCTTGCTGCCGTCGGAAGGCTTGGTGTGGGCAGCCGAAAGCTGCGTCATGGCAACGGCTCCTTCGGTCATCTCGAGGCGCCCTGACGGCGTCCCCGGATCGCCTCCATGGTGGCACTTGGTGCCGCCGAGGGCCAGGGGACCCCCCTGTGATCCCTTCGGACGGCGCCGGAGGCGTGGAACGGAAGACTCCGGTGTGTAAGGCCTCGGTAAAGAAATAAGATACGAGACGGTTCCGTATTGGAATGGCCCTAGGCTCGAACACATGACAACTTCCGTCCCTGCCTCCCGGATACCGGAAGCGGTGCACCGGCGCCGCTGGGCGATCCTCGGCGTGCTGATGCTGAGCCTGCTCATCGTGGTGCTCGACAACTCGATCCTGAACGTCGCCATCAAGACCATCTCGACCCCGGCGCCCACCGGCCTCGGCGCCACCCAGAGCGAGATCGAGTGGGCGATCAACAGCTACACCCTGGTCTTCGCGGGCCTGCTCTTCACCGCCGGCCTCATCGGTGACCGGCTGGGCCGCAAGAAGGTGCTGCTCGGCGGCCTCGTCGTGTTCGGCATCGGCTCGGCCCTGGCCGCCGAGTCCGGCTCCCCGGACCAGCTCATCGCCTACCGCGCCCTGATGGCCCTCGGTGCCGCTTTCGTGATGCCGGCGACCCTCGCCGTGCTGATGAACGTCTTCGAGCGCGACGAGCAGCCCAAGGCCATCGGCATCTGGGCCGGCGGCGTCGGCCTCGCCATCGCCATCGGCCCGATCACCGGCGGCGCGCTGCTCGACCACTTCTGGTGGGGCTCGGTCTTCCTCATCAACGTGCCGATCGTGATCCTCGCGGTCGCCCTGATGGTGTGGCTGGTGCCCGACTCCCGTGACCCGAAGCCCGGTCGCCTCGACCCGGTCGGCGTGGTCCTGTCCGTCGTCGGTCTGGTGCTGCTCGTCTACGGCATCATCAAGGGCGGTGAGCTGGCCGACTTCACCGACGCCAAGGTGCTGGCGACGATCATCGCCGGGCTCGTCGTGCTCGCCGGCTTCGTGATCTTCGAGAAGCGCAGCGACCACCCGTCGCTGGACGTCACCTACTTCAAGAACAAGGTCTTCTCGGCCGCCATGGCCGCCATCGCGCTGGTCTTCTTCGCGCTGATGGGCGTCACGTTCTTCTCGGTCTTCTACATGCAGAGCGTGCGCGGCTACTCGCCGCTCGAGTCCGGCGTGATGATGCTGCCGCTGGCCGCCGCGCAGATGATCTTCGCGCCGCGGGCCCGGCTGGTCGTCGACCGGTTCGGCAACAAGGCCACCACCACCGCCGGTCTGGTGCTGATCGCGGCCACCCTGGCCGCGTTCGCCACCTTCGAGGCCGACACGCCGATCTGGCTGCTGGAGGTCGTCTTCTTCCTCATGGGCACCGGCATGGCGCACATCATGACGCCGACCTCGGTCGTCATCATGCAGGCCCTGCCCCGCGAGAAGGCCGGTTCCGCCTCCGCGCTCAGCAACACCTTCCGCCAGGTCGGCGGCGCCCTCGGTATCGCCGTCCTCGGCTCGGTGCTCTCCGCCGCCTACCGCAACGGCGTCGAGGGCAAGCTGAACATGCTGCCGCCCGGCCTGCGGGACACGGCCGGCGAGTCCATCGAGGCCACCCTCGGCATCGCCGAGAAGCTCGGCCCGCGCGGCCAGGCCCTGGTCACCCCCGCCAACGACGCCTTCCTGCACGCCATGCACGTCACCGCCCTGTGCGGTACGGGCGTCGCGCTCATCGGCGCCGTGGTGGTGGCCCTGTTCCTGCCGGGCAGGCCGCCGGCCGGTCAGCGGGGCGAGCGCGAGCCCGAGTTGGTGGCGGCCTCGGACTGACCCGGCACCAGAGGGACAGCGGTTCCACGGGGGAGGAGGCGGCTGCGGGACAATTCCCGCAGCACAGTGGAAGGACGGACGACGTGAGCCTTGCCGACAGCCGGCCGCGACCGGACGGACCCGTACGGGGCCGCCCGCGCAGCGAGGCCGTGGAACGCGCCATCCTCGAGGGAGTGATGAAGCTCCTGGAGGAGGGCGTTCCCCTCGCCGAACTCTCCATCGAGCGCGTCGCGCGCACGGCCGGGGTCGGCAAGGCCACGATCTACCGCCGCTGGAGCGGCAAGGAGGAACTGTTCGTCGACGTCATCCGCGCCGCCGAACCCCCCGACCCCGAACTCCCCGGCACCTCCATGCGCGACGACCTCGTCGTGCTGGTGGAGGCACTGCGCCGGCGCGGCCTCGTCAGCCGCTCCTCGGCGATCCTGCACAACGTGTACGCGCAGATGAAGTCCAGCCCCAGGATCTGGGGGGCGTACCACGCGAGCGTCATAGCGCCCCGGCGCGTGCTGGTCATGGACGTGCTGCGCCGCGGGCAGGAGAGCGGCGAACTCCGGCCGGACATCGACCTGGAGCTGGCCAACGACATGTTCGTCGGCCCCATGCTGGTCCGCTCCGTCATGCGCCCCGAGGCCGATCTGCCCGAAGGGCTGTCGGAGCGGATCGTGGACACGGTGCTGGCGGGCCTACGCCCCGTCAGTCCCGCGGTCCGGCCGGTCTAATGTGCGCGTTTCGTCACAGACCTCGCCCGACCGGGGGGTAACCGGAACCCCGGGCGCCGCCTCGTTCGTCCTCGTCTTCCGTACGGCCGTCATGGGACGGCGGGAACGAGCCGATCATCCCCTAGGGTCGACAGCAGCGCGGGGGAACGACGGCGTGCACGGCAGGCAGTGAGGCAGACGGTATGGCGCAGCAGGCGTATATGACGGAGACGGACAACGGCGGCTCGGGGCCCGAGCGTCCGGGATCCCGGCTTCGGCGCCTGACGCACCGGCTCGTCGCCGGCTGGCGCGGCGACCCGCGCATCTGGCGGCGGGGCATCGTGCTCGCCGTACTCGCACTGCTGATCGCCCTGGTGATGCTGGTGCACTCGCGCATCCCCAACCGGGTGGGCAACCTCGGCAGCCTCACGGAGACCTTCCTGCCCTGGCTGGGGCTGGCCATCCCGGTGCTGCTGGTCCTCGGCCTGGTCCGCAGGTCGGCGACCGCCCTGATCGCGGTGCTGGTCCCGGCGATCGTGTGGCTGAACCTCTTCGGCGGCCTCGTCTTCGACAAGGCGGGCGGGGGCGGCGACCTCACGGTGGCCACCCACAACGTCAACGCCGACAACCCCGACCCGGCCGCGACCGCCCGGAACGTCGCCTCCTCGGGCGCGGACCTGCTGGCCCTGGAGGAGCTGCCCGCCTCCGCCGTCCCGGTGTACGAGAAGGCGCTGGCGGCGACGTACAGGTACCACGCGGTCGTCGGCACGGTCGGCCTGTGGAGCAAGTACCCGATGAGCGGCGTCGAGGCCGTCGACATCAAGCTCGGCTGGAAGCGCGCGATGCACGCCACGGTGACGACCCCCGAGGGCCCGCTCGCCGTCTACGTCGCCCACCTCCCCTCGGTGCGGGTCAAGGTGGAGGCCGGGTTCACCGCACGCCAGCGGGACAAGAGCGCCGACGCGCTCGGCGAGGCCATCGCCGACGAGACGCTGAAGCGGGTGGTCGTGCTCGGCGACCTCAACGGCACCATGAACGACCGCGCGCTCAACGCCGTCACCTCCCAGCTGCGCTCCACCCAGGGGGCGGCGGGCAGCGGCTTCGGGTTCAGCTGGCCGGCGTCGTTCCCGATGGCGCGGATCGACCAGATCCTGGTCAAGGGCGTCCAGCCGGAGAGGTCCTGGACCCTGCCGCGCACCGACAGCGACCACCTGCCGATCGCCGCCCGTGTGAAGCTCGACACGTCCGCGTAACCGGCCGGAATACCGGGCCCGGGAGACTTTGTTCCGTACGAGAACATACGCTGCGACGGAACTCCGCTCTCCCTTCGAAAGGCACAGGCCCTTCATGCCCCTGGCCCTGCTCGCACTGGCCGTCGGCGCTTTCGGTATCGGCACCACCGAGTTCGTGATGATGGGGCTGCTCCCCGACGTCGCGGACGACCTGCACATCTCCATCCCCG
Source organism: Streptomyces sp. NPDC005706 (assembly GCF_040631045.1). NCBI lineage: Bacteria > Bacillati > Actinomycetota > Actinomycetes > Kitasatosporales > Streptomycetaceae > Streptomyces > Streptomyces sp. NPDC005706. The sequence goes on from NZ_JBEXYS010000001.1 coordinate 818,427, forward strand.
CCGCCGGGCACCTGGTGTCGGCGTACGCGCTGGGTGTGGTCATCGGCGCGCCGCTGCTGGCCGCCGTGACCGCGCGCATGTCCCGGCGCACGGTCCTCATCGCCCTGATGGCCCTCTTCGTGGCGGGCAACGCGCTCTCGGCCCTCGCCCCCGGCAACGACGCCCTGCTGGCCGCCCGCTTCGTCAGCGGCCTGCCGCACGGCGCGTTCTTCGGCGTCGGCGCGGTGGTCGCCACGAACCTGGTGGCGCCGGAGCGCAAGGCCCGCTCGGTGTCCCTGATGTTCCTCGGCCTGACCGTCGCCAACATCGCGGGCGTCCCCGCCGCCACGCTCATGGGCCAGCACCTGGGCTGGCGGGCCACCTTCCTCGGCGTGAGCGCGATCGGCCTGGCGGCGATAGCGTCGCTGGCCCTGCTGATCCCGCACGACCGGGCCGCCGCCCCCACCACCGGCCTGCGCGGCGAACTGGCCGCGCTGCGCCCGGTGCCGGTCTGGCTGGCCCTGGGCACCACGGTGGCGGGCTTCGGCGCCCTCTTCTCCGCCTACAGCTACATCACCCCGATGCTCACGGACGCGGCGGGCTTCGCCGAGACGAACGTGACGCTGCTGCTGGCGCTGTTCGGCGTCGGCGCGACGGCCGGCAACCTCCTCGGCGGCCGCCTCGCGGACCACTCCCTGCGCGGCACCCTCTTCGGCGGCCTCACCGCCCTGGCGGTGGTGCTGCTGCTGTTCCCCGTGCTCATGCGGGCGGAGTGGAGCGCGGCCCTGTCCGTCGCCCTCCTCGGCATGGCGGCGTTCGTCACCGGCTCGCCCCTCCAGCTCATGGTCATGGAAAAGGCGGCCGCGGCCCCCTCCCTCGCCTCCTCCGCCAACCAGGCGGCCTTCAACCTGGCCAACGCCGGCGGCGCCTGGATCGGCGGCCTCACCCTGGCGGCGGGCTTCGGCGTGACGTCGCCCGCGCTCGCGGGGGCGGCGCTGGCGGTACTGGGCCTGGGCGTCGCGGGCGTGGCCTACGCGGTCGACCGCCGCCACGAGGTCGCCCACGAGGGCCGGGTGGTCGCGACCCACGTACCGGAGCAGTCGGGCGCGCTGCACCACTGACCGGCGGCGCCGTCTCCCGGCCCGCGACGCCCGGGTTCCACGCGAACCCCGGCTGCTCGCCGCCCTGGTGCGGCCGACGGCGCGCCGGAGACCGGGAGCGGCCGGACGGCATCGGGAGGCCCCCTTCACGAAGGGGGCCTCCCGGCCGGTTTTCAGCGCGTTCCCCGCATGGGGCCGAACCATGAAGGATCGTCCATCGCGCCCTCGTCCTCATGCCACTGCGGAGGCGCCGAGACGATGAAGCTCCTGAGGCCGCCACCCAGCAGGTACAGACGCCCGGGTTTGACTTCCACCCCGTGGTCGAGGCCGACCTTCGCGCATTCCTCGTCGTCGGCCCGGCGGATGACCAGGCCGTCGTAGCCGGGACGGAGAAGCATGAGGTCGACGTTGGCGAAGTAGATCTCGATCCGGGTGTCCGGCGGCATGTCCCGGCTGCTGCGGAGGAGCAGCCTGCGATGACCGACGGCGTACTGCCAGACCTTGAAGTACCTGTCGGACCGGAATACCTCGGAACCGGTGAACCCCGGCGTCACCTCACCCATTCAGTGCGTCCCAGTTCGGTTCGGGTATTTGCACTACTTTACCTTCCTTGCTGTAGAACGTTATGTTGCGCCATTCGAAGTTGCCCATCTGTATGTGAAGACCGATCTGGCCCATCTCCCACTGAGTGGCCGCCCAGTCTCCCGAGCGCCAGGCCTTGTAGGCGAGCGCGAATTGCTCGGCCGGTGTGTCTCCGTCGAAACCCTTCAGGCTGACCGCGACCTTGCCGTTGTTGCGCAGGACGTTCGACACCTCCGTCATCCACAGGGCGATCGGCTTCCCGTTGGACCTGCCGACCACTTCCCTGTAGGCATCGCCGTTGAAGGTGTATCCCCCCTGGATTTCCTTGGCCAGTGCTTCCGAGTGGTCGCCGATTCCGAGCACCATGGTGCCGGTCGGGCACGCACGCGTGGTGGCGGCGAAGCCGGTTCCGGCGAAGCCGGTGCCGGTGCACCACTTCCGCGCCTTGCCGAGAGCCTCGATCGCCTTGGCGCCGATCCCGGCGATGGCTTCCTCGGACAGGGGGAGCGCGCGAAGGGCCTTCCACGCGTCGGTGAAGCCGATGCCGGTCTTCACCGACGCGTCGAGCGCCTTGACGGCACGCGCGATGGGGGTGAGCAGTCCCTCGACCGGAACGTATGTGGCGAGGCTCCAGGCGCAGGCGGTCTTGTCGCCGTGCCAGCAGTCCATCAGGTCTTCGGCGAAGAAGGAGAACAGGATCGATCCGGCGACATCACCGAAGATGTTCTGCCATCCGGCGCGGACGATGTCCTTGCCGGAGAAGTGGTGTGTCCAGCCGTCGATCTCGATGTTCTTCAGCGTCGCCCGCTTGAGGAACTGCCACGCGGCCTTCGGGCATCCGTCGGCCGTGGCCTCGGCGTGGTCGTCGGTGCACAGGTAGAAGTCGGCCTCGTAGGTGACGACCAGGTCGTACTTCGCGTTGCAGCCCTGGAAGGCGGCCTCCGGCATCGGCGGGCAGGTGCCGATCTGTTTGGAGCTGACGATCTCGACGGTGGATTCGTCCGGAACGGCGAACACACCGGGAATGCCTGTGCCGGATCCCTGGGAGCGTTCCTTGTCGGCCTCCGCCTTCTCGGCCCGGTCGGCGGCGGCTTGGGCCTCTTCGGCGTACTTGGCGGCGTCCTTGGCCGCCTCTTCGGCCTCGGTTGCTGCTGCGTCGGCGCGGTCGGCCGCCGTGCGGGCGTCCTTGGCGTCCTGTTCGGCCCGGGTGGCGGCGGAGCGGGCGGCGGCTGCGTCGAGTTCGGCGGCGTCGGCGGAGTCGCGGGCGTCCTTGGCGTAGCCCTCGGCTTTTCCGGCTGCCTTGTCGGCGGCCGCGGCGTCCTCGGTCGCTTGTTTGTCGTAGGCGATGGTGCGGGTCAGTGAGGCGGAGGCGGCTGCCGCGGCTTTGGCGGCGTCGGCGGCGTAGCCGAGGGCCTCCTTGGAGTA